>DASZIQ010000107.1:0-12572 GCA_035948945.1 Solirubrobacteraceae bacterium | reverse complement strand
AAAGCGCGCGTGCAGTGCGACGGGCTGATGATGGACGGCCGCTCCCGCTCGGACACGTGGCCGGACATCCAGATCCAAAACCCCCACGTCGCCGTCGCCCACGAGGCGACCGTCGGGCGCATCTCCGACGACCAGCTCTTCTACATGGGCTCCCGCGGCTTCACCGAGGACGAGGCGGCGGCGATGATCGTCAACGGCTTCATCGAGCCGGTGACGAAGGAGCTGCCGATGGAGTACGCGGTCGAGCTCAACCGCCTGATTCAGCTGGAGATGGTCGGCTCCATAGGCTGAGGCGCGCGATGTCCGAGCCCGCCGCCGACCACTCCCCCGTTCCACCCGCCGCTACCGGCCCCGCCGCCACCGGCCCCGCCGCGGGTGCTCCAACCATGGAACCGACCATCGCTCCCACCACCGTGCCCGACAACGGCGCCTCCCCCATCGTCGAGATGGAGGACGTGATGGACGCGCTCTCCAACGTGATCGACCCCGAGCTCGGCCTCGACTTCGTCGAGCTGGGCCTGGTCTACGGCGTGGAGGTGAACGCCGGGGACGTGCACATCACGTTCACGCTCACGACCCCCGCCTGCCCGATCGGCCCGCAGGTGACCGAACAGATGGAGGAGTTTGTGGGCGAGCTCGAAGGCGTCACGTCGGTCGAGTGCGAGATGGTGTTCGTCCCACCGTGGTCGCCCGAGCGGATGAGCGAGGACGCGAAGTTCGCCCTGGGTTTTTGACCTGTACGACCCCTCCAGCCCCCGAGCTGGTACCGAGACAAGGACTGATTCGCGCCAGGTTTTGCCACACGAAGCCCGGTAACACGGGCAATCCGCGCGTCGAAGCGAGCGTTCCATCGCCAGCGCCGCGTACGGTGATCGGTGTGCTGGTCATTGCCGCCCTCCACATCCTCTGCGAGGACACTCCCTCGCTGGGCACCGCCGTCGTCAACGGCCTGCTCGCTTGGGCGACCGTCCTGGGCGGCTTCACGGCCTGCGGCTCGGGGCTGCCCGCAGCGCTGTTCGCGCTGGACACCACCCCTGCCCGCGTGCGCGCTGACCTGATCAACCGGGGGTTGGGCCTCGGCTTCCGCATCGGGACGGCCGCCGGCCTGTTGACGTTCGTCCTGTTCGTCGCTAGGGTGATTTCATGAACTGGTTCATGAACGACGACTTTGATCGCTACGACCTCGCCCTTTCCATCATCGGCGGCCTGATCATGGTGGGCGTCCTGCTGCTGGGCGCCCCCCTGTGGGTGCCGGTGCTCATCGGCATAGTCATCTGCACCATCAGCCTGTACCGCCACCTCCCGCTCCCCCCACGCAGGAGATAATCCTTTCTGTCAGCCTCACACCGCCTGCAGCGCGGTGACCTTGCGCGCGAGCGCCACCAGGGTGGCTAGCTCCGAGGCGATGCTCTCTCCGAAGGTGTCGATGTCGTCCATCGCGTCGAGGTCGCCCAGCAGGCCGAAGTTCATCTGGCCGTTGTAGGACATGATCGCGATCGCCAGCGCGTGGTGCTGGGGCAGGAACGCCACGGGGTAGGCCTCCAGCATCTTGCGGCCCAACACGTACAGCGGGAACTGCGGGCCGGGGACGTTGGTGACGATCAGGTTGAACAGGCGCGTGGAGAAGTTCAGGCGCGAGGCCTGCGCGAGGATCGTGGGCGGCGCGAAGTTCTGCACGCCTGCGATCACCTCCGCGCCGAGCGCCTGCTTTGACTCCTTCAGGCCGTCCATCTCGTGTTTGACGAACAGCAGCCGCTGCACCGGGTCGGGGATGTAGACGGGCAGCGGCCCGCGCATCGCCACGATGCGGTTGCCCAGCTGCTGGTGCTCGTCTTCGGCGCGCACCGACACCGGCACCAGCGCCCGCAGCTCAAGGCCCTCGGTGCGCACCCCGCGCGCGATCATGAAGTCGCGCAGCGCGCCCGCCACCACCGCCAGCACGACGTCGTTGACGGTGCATCCGAACGCGTTCTTGACGACCTTGAAGTCCTCCAGCGCCGCGCCCACCCCGGCGAAGCGCCGGTGCGGCCCGATGTCCACGTTCAGCGGCGTCGCCGGCGCAGGGTTGAGCACGGCCCACACGATCTCCCCCACGCCCTCCGCCGCCTCGCGCGCCGCGGCGAGCGCACGATCGGGGTGCGCCAGCGCGTCGGCCGCGCCCGCCGCCAGCTCCACCCCCGCGCGCAGCGCCCCCTTCGCACCGGCCGCCAGCAGCTCGATCGCGCCCGGCTCGCGGTGGGGCTGCCACGCCTTGCCGGAGTGGCGCACCGGCGGCGGCTCGGGCGAGAGGTCGAACAGCACGGTCGCCAGGTCGATCCCGGCGATCCCGTCGATCAGCGAGTGGTGGGTCTTGGAGATCAGTGCGAATCGGTCGTCCTTCAGGCCCTCGATCAGCCACATCTCCCACAGCGGCTTGGAGCGATCGAGCTGCTGGGAGAAGATGCGCGCGGTGAGGTTGCACAGCTGCTCCCAATCCCCCGGCGCCGGCAGCGCGGTGTGGCGCACGTGGTACTCCAGGTTGAAGCTCGGGTCGTCCACCCACACGGGGCGCCCGGAGTCGAGCGCCGTGTGCGTGTGCGCCAGCTTGTGGCGGTAGCGCGGCACCATGTGCAGGCGCTTGCGAATCTGTTCGAGGAACTCCTCCAGCGGCGGCGGCGGCCCCTCCAGCAGCGTCAGCCCGCCCACGTGCATGTGCGAGCTCGGCCCCTCCTGGTGCAGGAAGGAGGCGTCCACCGCGGTGAGCCTGTCGAGATGGCGCTGGGGCATGACTGCCCAGGGTACTTCGAACGCGCCCTTACAATAAGTCTGGTGGCCAACACGGTGGAAAAGATCCTGCTGGCGGCGCCGCGCGGGTACTGCGCGGGCGTGGATCGCGCCGTGCAGACGGTCGAACGCGCCCTGGAGCTGCACGGGCCGCCGGTGTACGTGCGCAAGGAGATCGTGCACAACAAGCACGTCGTGGCGCAGCTGCGCGCGCGGGGGGCGATCTTCGTCGAGCAGGAGCTGGAGGTGCCCGAGGGGGCCGTCACGGTCTTCTCCGCGCACGGCGTGGCGCCCGTCGTCCGCGCCAACGCCCAGGCGCGCCGCCTGCAGACGATCGATGCCACCTGCCCGCTGGTGACGAAGGTGCACGTCGAGGCGCGGCGCTTCGCCGAGCAGGGCTACACGATCGTGCTGGTCGGCCACGCCGGCCACGAGGAGGTCGAAGGCACGATGGGCGAGGCGCCCGAGCGGATCGTGCTCGTGCAGAACGAGCGCGACGTGCGGGAGCTCGAGGTGGAGGATCCCGAGCGAGTCGCCTACATCACCCAAACCACGCTCTCGATCGACGAAACCGCCGCGATCGTGGGGTGCCTGCGCGAGCGCTTCCCGAGCATCGCCGGTCCCCGCACCGATGACATCTGCTACGCGACCACCAACCGCCAGGCGGCGGTCAAGCAGATGGCCGGCGAGTGCGACCTGGTGCTGGTGATCGGCTCGCGCAACTCCTCCAACTCGGTGCGCCTCGTGGAGGTCGCGCGCGACTGCGGCACCGATGCCCACCTGATCGACAACCGCGGCGAAGTGCGCGAGGAGTGGCTGGAGGGCAGGCGCGTGGTCGGGGTCTCCTCGGGCGCCAGCGCCCCCGACGAGCTCGTGCAGGATCTGCTCGACCTGTTCCGCGCCCGCGGGGTGCGCGACGAGGACATCTCCGAGTTCCACGTAGTGCGCGAGGACGTCCGCTTCATGCTCCCCAAGCCGATCCGCGACGCCGTCGCGGCGGGCGGAGCCTCGTAGGGCGTTGCTCCTCCCCCGCGCGACTCTCGCCGCGCAGCGGGAGTACCCACAGCAGCCGCTCCTCACCCGGCGGCCGCTCCTAACCCAGCCGGCCCGCGGGCGATCCAGCATCGACGCGCGCCCTCCCGGTCCCACCGTCCGCGCACGCCCGGAGGGCGTGGCGTAGTGCGCACGCTGATCGTCTCCGACCTCCACCTCGGCAGCGCGGCGGGCGTGGACCTGCTGCGGCGCCCCGCGCTGCGCGCGCGGCTGCTGGAGGCCCTGGAAGGCGTCGACCGCCTGGTGCTGCTCGGCGACCTGCTGGAGCTGCGCCACGGCCCCCGTCGGGAGGCGCTGGCCGCGGCGCGCCCGTTCTTCGAGGAGCTCGGCCGGGTGATGGGCGCCCCACCCGCCCGCGAGATCGTCGCCGTCGCCGGCAACCACGACCACGCCCTGATCGAGACGTGGCTGGAGCATCGCAGCGAACTGCCGGCGCCGCCGCCGCTCGGCGTCGAGCAGCGGATCGAGGCCGGCGCCGCCTCATCGATGATGGCGCTGCTCGCCGAGTGGTCGGCCCCCGCACGGCTGACGGTGGCCTACCCCGGCCTGTGGGTGCGCCCCGACGTATACGCCACCCACGGCCACTACCTCGACTGCCACCTCACGATCCCCACCCTGGAGCGCCTCGGGATCGGCGCGATGGGCCGCCTCATGCGCCGCCCCACGCGCGCCTTCATCGGGCCCGACGACTACGAGGCGGTGACGGTGCCCGTGTTCGCATGGATCGACGCGGTCGCCCGCCAGGCCCCCACGGGGGACGCGCTCAACGGCGGCATGACGGTGCGCGCGTGGCACGCGCTGGGCAACGGCTCGCGCTCGCACGCCCGCCGCACGCTGCGCAACCGTGCGCTTGCCGGCGCCTTCCCGCTCGGCGTGGCGGCGCTCAACCGCGCCGGGCTCGGCCCCTTCAACTCCGACCTCTCCAGCGGGGAGCTGCGCCGCGCCGGCCTGCGCGCGATGGGCGAGGTGGCCGCGCGCCTCGGTGTGGGCAACGCGCATGTCGTGTTCGGCCACACCCACCGTGCGGGGCCGCTGCCCGGCGACAGCCTCGCCGAGTGGCGCGGCCCCGGCGGCGCGCGGCTGATCAACACCGGCTGCTGGACCTACGACGCCTACTTCCTCACTCCCACCCCCGGCGAGAGCCCCTACTGGCCGGGCAGCTGTGTGCTGGTCGAGGACGACGGCCCACCCGTGCTGCGGCGCCTGCTCAAGTCGCGCACGCACGCGGAGCTGGCGCCGGCCTGACGCGCGTTCCGCGGCGCGCAGCGAGCACCGCCCGCGCCGGGTGAGGCGGCCGGGCGGCGGTCCACTTGGGTGCCAGCCCGGGCAGCGGTCCTACTCGGGTGCCAGCCCCGGCGTGAAGCAGGTCGCCAGGCACTCCACGCCGGGCCCAACCTCGAACTCCAGCATCCCGGCGGTGTGGCGCTCGTGCTCGATCAGCGGGTACGCCCCCGGGTGTGTGACCGCCAGCTCTCTGCCATTCACGCGCACGGTGCCCTCGCCGTCCAACACCCCCCACACGCCGCCGGCCTCGTAGGGGCCGCTGTACGCGCCCTCGCGATCCTCGCTCTGCGGCTCCAGTCGCGCGTCGGGCGCATCCTCGGGGCGCAGCTGCGCGAGCGGCTCGCGCTCGATCCCCAGCAGCTCCTGGATCGCGAGCTCGGTCTCTTCGTAGGCGCCCTCGCCGTAGTGGTAGTCGAACAGCACTCCCCTGCCGTCGAACAGGTACCGCGCCGGCCACCCCTCGTTCTCGTACTCCCGCCACATCTCCAGGTCGGGGTCGAGCAGCACCGGGTGGGCGATCCCGAGGCGCTCCACGGCCGCTTCCGCGGCGCTTCGCTCGCGCCCGGGCTCGAAGCCCGGGGAGTGGATCCCCACCACGACCAGCCCGTCGGGCTCGTAGCGTTCGTGCCAGGCGTTTACGTATGGGCGAGTTCGCATCGAGTTGGGGCGGCAGCAGTCCCAAAACTCGATAAGCACCGGTTTTCCATGCTGGCCGCCCATGCGCAGCGACTTCACGTTCACCCACCGCAGGTGCGTCAGGAACGCGGGAGCGAGGATCGTGTCCACGGGAGCGCGCATGGCCTGCGAGCTTATCCACGCCTGCTGCCGCGGCGGAGCACCCCGCCGGGTCGCGGGGCACGGAGGCCCAGCGCCCATGCGCCTGTTGCGACGCGCCGCCGCGCGGACGATCCCAAGGCCATACCACACGGACTGCGCTGCGTCGGGCTCTAGTTGTCGCAGCCTAAGCGGTCCCACATGTACAGCTGGATGCACTCGTTGGCGAGCTCCTCGGCGCGCGCGCGGGAGAGGCGGGGGAGCACCGCGTCCAGCGCCTGGTCCTCGGCGACGCCCTCCTGGAGGGCCTCCTCGCCGCGGAAGCCCGCCGCGATCTTCAGCGCCTCGCGGCGGTTCTCGCCGAGGCTGTGGAACACGCCCTGCAGGAACGTGGTGTTCGCGATCGGCTGCCCCACCTCCAGCGAGGCGTGCCACGCCGCCAGCAGCTGCAGGTCCTCGTCGTCGAGGTCGGCGATCGTTTTGGCGTAGTGCACCGACAGCTCCTGGTCGGGGATGTCGTCGACCCACGCTCTCACCACCTCGCCGACGAGCTGCCGGCGCGCCTCGCGGCCGATCGACTCGGCGATCACCCGGATCGCGTCCTGTGGCTCGATGAAACAGAGCGGCATTGCGCAGACTGTAAGCGCCGGTGTGGACGGCTTTTTTGATTCCCCGAGCACCCCTGGGGTTGAGGTGGGGCTGGATCCCGCAGACCGAGCGCTACCGGGCGCTCGCCCACGAGGCTCAGAGGCCCAACGCCTCGCGCGCCCGCTCCAGCGAATGCTGGTCGAGCACCTCCGGCGCCACGCCCAGCGTCGCGCGCTCCCCCGCCCCCCAGTTGGCGAGCGCCAGGTCGAACGCTTCCATCGGCACCGTCATCGCTTTCGCCAGCTCGTGCGCACGGTGCTCCAGGTGCATCTGCTCGCCGATCCCAAACACGCGCTTGGCCGCCACCGTGGTGAGGTCGTCGTGGGCGGTGCCGGGGGCGTTGGTGAAGCACAGGGTCTCGGCGCGCAACTCGGCCAGGCCGATGCGTCCCAGCGTTACCAGCAGCTCGTAGCGGCCCATCCTGCCCAGGCCCGGCAGCGTGAGCCGTTCGAAGATCCGCTCGAAGCGCCTCGCCGGAGTCCAGGCGGGGTCGCCGGTGAATCCCTGCGCCTGTGAGCCCGCGTGCTCGGCCCACTGCAGGTACGCGCGCAACGTGGCGTCGCCTCTGGCGGGGTCGTGGGAGGTGCGGGGGCCGAGCCGGATCTCCTCCAGCGCCGGTACCTCGCCGGCGCGCCAGTCTGCCTGCAGCGCCTTCCTGATACCGGCGAAGGGATCCGAATCCCGCCCACCCCCCTCCAGCGGTGAGAGGTAGGCGCTCAGGAAGCACATCCACATCGCCTGCTCGGTGTCCTCCTGTTCGCGTATCTCGCCGTACATGTCGGGCGGCGCTGTTCTGAGCGCCAGCAGCCGCCCCTCGGCGAACCCGATCTCCTGCGCCAGGCGCTCCGCGTCCGCGGAGGCGCGCAGGCCGGTCGCCAGCGGCGTGCGGTAGCCATCGTCCTCGGCACGCTGTTCGTGGCTGACGTGCAGCCCCCCGCGGCGGCGGCCGTGTGGCAAGGCGCGGCGCGCCCCGCCCGCCCCGGTGCCCCCCCGACCGTCCTTGGTCCCCTTGGCGGTGCGCGTACGCGAGCGGCGCCCCTGCCCCTCGGCCGGCGCGGGGTGGGCGGGGTTCAATACGGTCTCGCGGCAGATCGGGCAGCGCTCGACGAAACGGTTGTGACGGCAAAACCTCGGCATACCAGGCAGTTTAGGACTGTCCAGCCAACTTCACGCCACAGCTGCCCGCGCGAGCGGCGGCGGTGCGAAGCTCTTTGCGCGCGCTCGTGCGAGACCCGCGCGCCGCTCGTCGTCCAGTTCGACCATGTAGTTGGAGGAGTCCACCTGGATCGTGTGTCGCTTGGATGCCTGGTAGCGGCGGCTCTGGCGGCGCATCATCGCCTCCATGTCGCGCCGCATCTGCGCCGGCGAGGGCAGCGCGTAGTCGCCCGCCAGGTGCTCCGCCACCAGCCGGCTCTGCTGCTCCGCGATCGGCATGATCGCCCCCCACGGCTGGACGAAGCCGATGAAGTACAGCCCTTGGTGCTCGGGCGAGAAGACCCGCTTGTACAGCACGAGGCGGTTCTCGGGCGCGACGACCAGCTGCTCGTCGAGGAACGGGAAGCTGATCTTGTAGCCGGTGCAGTACACGATCAGGTCGGCCTGCTCCTCGCTGCCGTCCGTGTAGCGCACGCGCTCGCCGGCGAGCTCGGCGATCTCGGGCTTGACCGCGATCGCGCCGTGGGCGAGGCGGTCGAGGATGCGCGAAGACACGGTCGGGTGCGCCTGCCCGAGGCGGTGCTGGGGGCGCGGCAGGCCGTAGCGATCCATTGGGCCCACCGTTAGGCGTGTGACGAGCTGCATCCCGCGCAGCAGCCACGGGAACGGCACGCGGCTGGGCCGCACCCCCGCGTCCAGCGGCCGGCCGAGGATGTACTTGGGCACCACGTGCACCCCGCGGCGGGCCACGAGCGTGGTCGAGAGCGCGTGGTATGAGGCGTCGACGGCGATATCCATCGCGGAGTTGCCCATCCCGACGACGACCACCCGCCGGCCGGCGAGCTGGCTGGGCTCCTTGTATTCGTGAGCGTGGATCTGCTCCCCGTCGAAGCTCCCGGGGATCGGCGGTTCCGGCCAGCGGGGGTTCCAGTGGTGACCGTTGGCGACGAGCAGCGCGTCGTAGCGGCGGACCTCATGTGCACCCGCGGCGCCTTTGCCTCCTCCGATGCCGCTTTCGCCCTCGCCTCCACCCCTGTCATCGCTTCCGCCCCCACCACTGCCCCCGGCCCTACTCTCGCCGACCCTCGCACCCTCCCCCGCGATCGTCACCTCCCACCCGCCGTCCTCGCACGGGCGGGCGCGCTCGACGGAGGTGTTGAACGTGATCCGCTCGCGCAGCCCGAAGTGCTCGACGTAGTCGTCGAAGTACCGCGCGATCTGGTCGTGGCGGGGGAAGTCTGGATAGGCGGGGGGCATCGGGTAGTCGGCGTACTCCATCCGCTCTCGCGAGGTGTTGATGTGCAGCGTCGAGTACGACGAGCTCATCCCGTTGCGGTTGCCGAACACCCAGTTGCCGCCCACCTTGTCGGACGCCTCAATGCAGTCGAAGGGGATGCCGCGGTCGGCGAGCGCCTTCGCCGCGGTGATCCCCGAGGAGCCCGCGCCGATGATGCACGCGCGGGGTGGGGCGGGCGTGGAGAGGAGCCTTGGTTGGCTCCCCGCCGGCTGACCCCCATTGGGACCCGGCTGTATCACCGCGGTTTCACTCTCCTCCGCGGCGTCCTACGGCCAGGTGAGCTGCTCAGCCAGCTCCGCGGGGCCGAGCTCGATCAGCGCGCTCCGCTCCACCGGCTTGTACTCGCCGTCCCGGAGCGCAAACCAGTGGACCTGCTGCTCTTTGTGATCGATGATCAACACCTCGTCGACGTCATGGGCGGCGTAGAAGTCGAACTTCTTCCACGACTCGTCCCCCGGCGAGACGACCTCGATCACGAGCGCGGCAGTGCTCTGATAGACGCCTCGAGGCATCGCGCGGTGCAGGCCGCCATCGGGTACACGGAAGTTGCTTTTGCCCTGCCGCCCGATCCCGAACTCGTTGGTGAGCAGCACGAGACCGGCGCGGCGCGCCAGCGGGTCAAGCAGTACGGCGAGCTGCTGGAGGATGTACTGGTGTTCGCCGGTGGGTATCGGGTTCATGTGCAGCACGCCATCCCACACCTCGTCCCGGTGGTCGAGGTCGTGCCGTTCGCGATATTCGCGCAGCTCCTGAAGCTCGACGGGCTCGGGGTCGCGGACGAACGTTGCCATCCTCTTAAGCGTAGCCCTTAGAGCGGGGAGCCTGGGTCATTCGACGCTGACCCCACCGCTGACGTGCGACGGCGGGCCCTCGGGGCCGGCGTCGGCGTCGGCGTGGCCGGGGATGCCGGCGTCTTCGGGGAGCGGGCCGCCGTGGGACGAGCTGCCACCCTCCGGCCCGCCGGCGGGGTGGCCGTTGCGCTTGCCCGCGAGGAAGCGGTCCACCATCCGCGCGCACTGGCGGCCCTCGTTGATCGCCCACACGATCAGCGACTGCCCACGGCGGGCGTCGCCGGCGGCGAAGACCCCCTCCACGGAGGTGGTGTAGGGCGTGACGGCCTTCACGTTCCCGCGCGGGTCCTTCTCCACGCCGAGCTGGTCGAGCAGCTCCTGCTCGGGATGCAGGAAGCCCATCGCGAGCAGCACCAGCTGCGCGGGCAGCTCGCGCTCGGTGCCTTCGACCGGGGCGAACGGCGGCGCGGGCTCGGCCTGGGCGACGTGCAGAGCGGCCACGCCGCCCCCCGCGTCGCCGCTGAAGCGCGCGGTCGTCACCGCGTAGTCCTGCTCCCCCACCCCCTCCTCGCGCGCCTCCTCCATCGCGTAGCTGAGACGGTACTTCAGCGGCCACTGCGGCCACGGGGTGCGATCGTCGGGCCGGTGCGCCGGGGGCTCGGGCAGCAGCTCCAGCTGCACGATCGAGGCGGCGCCCTCGCGCAGCGCGTTGCCGACGCAATCCGCGCCGGTGTCGCCGCCGCCGATCACCACCACGTGCTTGCCGGCTGCAGTGATGCGCTCCGCCCCGTTCGCCTGGTGAACCGCGGCAGAGCCGGCGCGGGGGGCGGTCGAGGCGGCGAGGGGGGCGGTCGCGGAGGACGGAACTGCTCCATCTGCAGCGGCTCCTCCCCCACCGGCGGCATCGAGCTCCCGCGCGATGAAGCGGTTGCGCTGGTAGAGGTAGTCCATCGCGAAGTGGATCCCCTCGAGGTCGCGCCCCGGGACGGGCAGGTCGCGCGGCACGCGCGAGCCGGTGGCGAGCACGACCGCGTCGAAGCTCGCGCGCAGCTCCTGCACGGTGAGGTCGCGCCCGACGTCCACCCCGCAGCGCAGCTCCACGCCCTCGGCCACGAGCTGCTGCACGCGACGCTCCACGATGCGCTTCTCGATCTTGAAGTCCGGCACCCCGAAGCGCACCAGCCCGCCGGCGGCCTCGTCGCGCTCGAAGAGCGTCACGGTGTGTCCCGCGCGGCGCAGCTGCTGGGCGGCGGCCATCCCCGCCGGGCCGCTGCCGACGACGGCGACGGACTGGCCGGTTTCGCGGCGCGGCGAGGGCGGCTCGGGCTTGATCCAGCCCTCCGCGAAGGCGCGCTCGACGATCGCGTGCTCGATCTGTTTGATCGTCACCGCGTCGCCCTCGCGGATCTCGAGCACGCACGCCGCCTCGCACGGGGCGGGGCAGAGGCGCCCGGTGAAGTCGGGGAAGTTGTTGGTCGCGTGCAGCTGCGCGATCGCCTCGCGCCAGCGGTCGCGGTACACAAGGTCGTTCCAGTCGGGGATCAGGTTGCCCAGCGGGCAGCCGTTGTGGCAGAAGGGCACCCCGCAGTCCATGCAGCGGGCGCCCTGCTCGCGCAGCTCCACCTCGGGGCGCACGACCATGAACTCGCGGTAGTCGCGCGCGCGCTCGCGGGCGTCGCGGTAGGGCACGCCGCGACGCTCGATCTGCAGGAAGCCGCCGAGCTTGCCCATCAGTCCACGGCCGATCCAGGCGACATGCGGGTTCCGTAGCCGACCACCAGACGGCCACCACTCCTCGACATGGGGGCTGCGCGTCTGCCCATCAGGCCGCCGCGACTCCCTCGGCCTGCTCCTCTTCTTCGGCGAGCTCCGCCATCACCCGCTTGTAGTCGCGGGGCATCACCTTCACGAACGCCCCCCGCGCGAGCAGCTCTTCCCACTCGGCGAGCACGCGCCGGGCCACCGGAGAGTCGGTGCGCTGCTCGTGCTCGGCGACCATCGCGCGCAGCTCCGCGGCATCCGCAGGCGCGAGCGCTTCGAGGTCGACCATCCCTATGTTGCAGCGCTTCGCGAAGGCGGCCTCCTCGTCGAGCACATACGCGATCCCACCGCTCATGCCGGCGGCGAAGTTGCGCCCAGTGGGACCCAGCACCACCACGCGGCCACCGGTCATGTACTCGCAGCCATGGTCGCCCACGCCCTCCACCACCGCCCACGCGCCGGAGTTGCGCACCGCGAAGCGCTCGCCGGCGAGACCGCGGAAGAAGGCCCTGCCGGCGGTCGCCCCGTAGAGCACCGTGTTGCCCACGATCACGTTGCGCTCGGCGACGAACTCCCCGTTCATGCCCTCGCGCGGGCGCACCGCGATCACCCCGCCGGAAAGGCCCTTGCCGGCGTAGTCGTTGGCGTCCCCGCGCAGCGTGAACCCCACCCCCGGCGCCAGCCAGCCGCCAAAGCTCTGGCCCGCGGAGCCTTCGAAGTCGACCACGATCGAGTCCGCCGGGAGCCCCTCGGCGCCGTGCGCGCGCGCGATGTGGCTGGAGAGAATCCCGCCCACGCAGCGGTTGACGTTGCGAATCGGCAGCTGCACCGAGACCCGCTCGCCCCGTTCGATCGCGGGGCCGGCGCGCTCCACCAGCTGCCAGTCGAGCGCGTCCTCCAGCACGGGCGGGGGCGGCTGCACGCGGCGGCGGGGTTCTCCCTCGGGGATCTCGACGTGGGTGAGGATGTGGGTGAGGTCCACCCCGCGGGCCTTCCAGTGGTCGATCGCGGGGCCGGCTTCGAGCAGGTCCACGCGGCCGATCGCC
>DASZIQ010000106.1:0-158786 GCA_035948945.1 Solirubrobacteraceae bacterium | reverse complement strand
GGATGCGGCACCAGGCGCCGCGCGAGCGTCTTGGGGGATGGCGACACGGGGGCACCCTACCGGCCTCGCCGAAGCGTGAGCGGCGCTACCCTCTCACCGCACGCCGTAGCGTCACTCACGGCAGGCCGAGCTCCTTCTGCGTTGGTGGACGCCAGCTTCAGAGCGGCGCCGCAGCACCTGCGCGTACACCTCCTCCAGCTGTTCCCCCACGCGTGTGGGGTGGTAGGCCGCGATCGAGTGTCGCGCGGCGCTCCCCAGCCGCTCGCGTGCCTGCGGGTCGATGCTCAGTGCGCGCATCGCGGCGGCGAGCCCGTCCACGCTGCGGGCCGCGAAGAGACGGCCGGTCTCCCCGTCGGCGATCACCTCGGCGGGGCCCCCCTCGTCGGGCGCGATCACCGGGAGGCCTGCGGCCATGCCCTCGAGCACCACCTGGCCGAACGGCTCGGGTATCACCGAGGCATGTACCAACACGTCGATCCGCGCGAGCTCGCTCCACACGTCCTGGCGAAAGCCGCGCAGCTCGATCCGCTCGGCGAGCCCGAGGCGCGCGATCAGCTCGCGCAGGTCGCGCTCGTACGCCTCCTCGCCGAACAGCGGCGCTCCTACGATCACCGCTCGCTCCTTGCTGGTGGGGAAGGCGGCGGCGAAGGCGCGTACGAACAGGTCCTGTCCCTTCCACGGGGCGATCCGCCCGACGACCCCGAACGTCGTGGCGGAGGAGTCGAGCTTGCGGGGGTATGGGGAGGGCTCCACCGAGTCGGGGATCACACGGTTCACACGGTCCCGGTCGCACGCTCCGGCAGCGGCCGTGGCGAGCCTGCGGGGATGGCCCGAGGGCTTCGCCGAGTCGGGAGTCGGAGTCGCGCGGCGCCCCCATCTGCGATCGTGAGCGCCGGCCGCGAGCGTGCGCGACGTGTCGTGGGTGTCGAGTGTGGCCAACGTGGCGGCCGAGTTGGCGACCACGCCGTCCGCCATACGCCACACGAGCTGGCGCACGAGGCGCACCGCGGGGCGCGGTAGGTAGTCGGGGGCGATCCGGTCGCGCAGATGCCACACCACCGGAATGCCCGCGGCGTTTGCGGCGAGGCCTCCATACACGCCGGCCTTCAGCGAGTTGGTGTGCACGAGATCGGGTTGCAACTGGCGCAGGCGCAGCGTGAGCCGCGCGACATACGCGAGTGTGCTCAGCAGCGCAGCGGGCGAGGTGCCGCCGAGACGCACCGTGTCCTTGCGTGTATCCCGTGCCGCGGCGGCGAGCGGCAGCACCTCGACCGAGACCCCTGCCAATGCCAACTGGGCCTCGAGCGGACCTTCCTCGCCGAGGATCACGTGAGCATTTACGCGGTGCAGATGCGGCAGCAGGCGCAGCAGCGCGATCTCACCTCCCGACAGCCGGGCGACGTGGTCGAGATACACGACCCGCAACTGCTGCTCGCGGCTGCCTGCCACCAGCCGGCGGTGCAGGGCTCGGTGGCGCTCGGCGACCGCCGGCCAGGCGAAGCGTTCGGCGTAGCTGCGCGTCCTGGCCCGTGTGGGCAGCGCTCCGCGCGCCGCCGCCTGCAGGCGCGCGCCGAGCGCCTTGGTGTCGCCGGCGGCGACCACCAGCGAGGGGTCCAGCGCCGCCGCGGCCTCCGGCAGGCCGCCCACGTCGCTGACGATGCTGGGCGTGCCGCACGCCGCCGCCTCCAGCACGACTAGGCCGAAGCCCTCGACCGCGAGGCTCGGCACCGCCGCCACGTCGGCGCTGCGGTAGGCCTCGATCAGCTCCTCGTCGGAGAGCCTGCCCATGACGCGCACCCGCCCCGCGAGGGGTGGTTGCACGGCGCGTGCCGCGAACGTCTCGCGCAGGGGCCCATCGCCGATCAGCAGCAGCAGCGAGCCCTGCGGCAGCTCGTGCTCGATCTGGCTCCACGCGTCGAGCAGCAGGTCGATCCCCATGCGCGCCACCATGCGGCGAGCGCACACCACGACAAACGCCGCGGGGTCGATCGCCATACGCGCGCGGGCCTGCAGCCGATCGCCGGGTGTGAACTGCTCGAGCGCCACCCCGGGGGCCCACACGTTGATCTTCCACGGCGCCACGCGGTGGTGCTCGACCAGCACTCTGCGGAAGGCGGAGGACAGCACCACATGGGCGTCGGCGTGCCGCAGCACACGACGCTCCAGGGCTCTGCGCAGCGCGCGCTGCACGTGCGACGCGTCCCCCGCCGCGGCGTTCTCGTCCGCCCACGGCCCATGGAAGTGGAACACCGTCGGGCGCCGCCGCTGCGCTCCGAGCAAGAGGGGCGCGGCTGCGTACAGCGCGAAGTGCGCGTCCACCACCTCGGCGCCGCGCGCGGCGCGCCGGGCGGCCAGCCAGAACGCGCCGAGGCGGCGCGCGAGCGGAAGGTCGTGGTTTGCCGCGGCGGCGATCGCCGAGGGCGCGCCCTCGGCCGGGCCGATCACCACGCCGCTCGCCTCGGGAAGCTGCTCGAAGAGCGAGCGGTAGTAGCGGTCGAGCCCGCCCACCGTCGAGGGAAACCAGCCCATCCCGAGCATCAGCACGCGGGGATGAGCGTTTGCGGCCCCGACGGCATCCTGCGTGGGTGGGCTGGCACTGGTCGACAAGCCGTGATGCCAGCCGGGTGGGAAAGGAGCCGGCGAGCAAGCAGCAGCCTGCTAGTCATCGTGCTTGCCGGCTGTGAAGATCTAGTGAAGCGTTGGAGTACGGGCGGGCGGGTGGAGTTAGATACGCACCACGGCGCGCGAGCGGCTACGGACGACCGTCTCGCGTGAACCGGAATAGGCCCTGGATGATTCACCGCACGCGGCTCCCAACCAAACCGAATGCTCTACGGCGCGGCGTGCCGGCGGCTGCGCTGCTCGCCCTGCTGCTGCTCGGCGCTGCGATCCCCGATGGTCTGGCCAGCGGCTCGGCCCCGCTGTTCCAGCAGGGCGCGAAGCTCACCGGCGGCGAAGAGTCGAGCGAAGGCCGCTTCGGGCGCAGCGTGGCGCTCTCGGCCGACGGCGATACCGCCCTGGTAGGCGGTCCCCGTGACAGCAGCGAAGCCGGCGCTGTGTGGGTGTTCGCGCGTGCCGGCTCGACCTGGACGCAGCAGGCGAAGCTCCTCGGCGGCGGCGAAGAGTCGGGCGCCGGCCACTTCGGGCGCAGCGTGGCGCTCTCCGCCGACGGCAACACCGCCCTGATCGGCGCGCCCAACGACGAGGGTGGCGGCGCCGCGTGGGTGTTCACGCGCTCAGGCTCGACCTGGACGCAGCAGGCGAAGCTGACGGGCGCCGGGGAGAGCGGCAGCGGCTGGTTTGGCCAGAGCGTGGCGCTCTCCGCCGATGGACAGACTGCGCTGGTCGGTGGCTACGTCGACCACAGCGACACCGGCGCGGCGTGGGTGTTCGCGCGCTCGGGCTCCACCTGGGAACAGCAGGGCGCGAAGCTCACCGGCGGCGATGAAGAGTCAGGCGAAGGCGAGTTTGGCTGGAGCGTGGCGCTGTCCGCCGAAGGCGACACCGCGCTGGTCGGTGGGCGCAAAGACGACGAAGGCATCGGCGCCGCGTGGGTCTTCACGCGCGCCGGGTCAGGCGCGGGCTCGACCTGGACGCAGCAGGGCGCGAAGCTCACCGGCGGCGAAGAGAGCGGGGAAGGCGAGTTCGGTCAGGGTGTGGCGCTGTCCGCCGCAGGCGACACCGCGTTGATCGGCGGCTTCCACGACGACTCAGATGCGGGTGCGGCGTGGGTCTTCACGCGCACCGGCTCCGGCGCGGGCGCGAGCTGGGCGCAGCAGGGCGCCAAGCTCACGGGGGCCGGCGAGGCCGGCCATGGCTACTTCGGCGACGCGGTTGCGCTCACCCCCGACGGGGGTACCGCGCTGATCGGCGGCGTCAGGGACGACGAACAGCGTGGCGCGGCGTGGCTGTTCGCCCGCACCGGCTCCGGCGCGGGCGCGAGCTGGGCGCAGCAGGGCGAAAAGCTCACGGGCGGCGCGGAAGAGAGCGGCAAGGGCGAATTTGGCTGGAGCGTGGCGCTCTCTGGGGCTGGCGACACGGCGCTCGTCGGTGGCATCGGCGATGACGACTGGGCGGGCGCGGTATGGGCGTTTGGGAACGAACCCCCGCCGCCGGAACCTCCGTCCTCCGGGGCGCCATCGAGCGGAGACACCGCCTCGGGCACGCCGACGCAGGCCTCCGGCGGCGGCTCCTCGGGCGCCGATCCCACTCCCAAACAGGGCGTGGCCGCCTACCAGGTCGCGGGCGGCGGCGTGGTGCTCCTCGCTCGACGCCTACC
Source organism: Solirubrobacteraceae bacterium (assembly GCA_035948945.1). Lineage (GTDB taxonomy): Bacteria > Actinomycetota > Thermoleophilia > Solirubrobacterales > Solirubrobacteraceae > Palsa-744. The sequence continues at coordinate 154,507 of DASZIQ010000106.1, read as the reverse complement.
GACCGCGAGCGGGCGCGTGCGGGCCAGGCTGCGCTGCACCGCCACGACCACCTGCCGTGGGCGCCTCACGCTGACGCTCGCACCGCAGGCGCGCGCCGCGCGACGCTCTCTCACGGTTACGCTCGCAAAGGGCAGCTTCTCGATCCCCCATGGTCGGGCCGTAACGGTGCTGCTGCGGCTCGACCGCGACGCCCGCACGCGCCTGCGCGCCGGCCATGGGTATCTGCACGCGATCCTCGCGATCCACGTCCTGGTGCCGGACCCCCCGAGGACGCACGCCTACGCGGTCAAGCTCGCGCCGCGGCGCGCCGGTCGCTGACAATTCTTTGAAACTGTTCACGGCACGGTAACGGCGGTGGTCTGGGCCTTCATATAGGGTCGCCCCAAATTTGTCATTGATCAAGCAAGGAGCGAGATGAGGTTCAAGCAAGGAATGGCAGTCCTTACCGCCACCGCGGCCGCAGTGGCCGCCGTGCCGGCCGCAGCGTCCGCCACGTCGCTGTGGGTGGCGCACGCGCCCACCGCTAAAGGCTCGGGGAAAAGCTGCACCAGCCCCGGCTATAACACCATTCAGGCAGCGATCACCGCCGATACGACCGGGGCGAAGATCGAGGTCTGCACCGGCACGTACGTCGAACAGCTGCAGATCACCAAAGGCCTGAGCATCGTTGCGGCCGGCTCGGTCACCGTGCAACTACCCGCAACGCCGGCCGACTCGACGACGGAATGCGACAAAGCATCGTTGAAAGGGCTCGAAGAACACGAATACGGCAACCAGCCAAACCAGGATTTGGTGGCGATCTGCGGTGCGGGTACCATCACAATCACTGGTCTCACGTTCGAAGGCAACTGGCCAGCCGGCACGTGCGACGACAGCCTCTACGGAATCCTGGTGGGCGGGGGAGCCGACCTGAAACTCACCGACTCGACCATCTCCGGCGCGGGAGCGGACCCGATCAATGGCTGCCAGGGCGGCGTTGGCATCCAGATCGGGATGGCATGGACCAATCCGGTGGAAATCGGCACGGCGACGCTCACCAACGACACGATCAGCGGCTACCAGAAGAACGGCATCACCGTCGACGGCGCCGGTTCGAAAGCGACGATTACGAGCACCACTGTCACCGGCGCGGGCGAAACCCCCCAGATAGCCCAGAACGGGATCCAGGTGAGCAACGGCGCGCAGGCGAAAATCACCGAGTCCACGATCAGCGGCAACGAGTACAACCCCGATTACGAGGCGACCGGCGTGCTCTTCTACGGGGCCGCGGCCGGATCCAGCATCACCAAGTCGATCATCGACAACAACGACTTCGGTGTCTACTACCTGGATGGCTCGCCGCCGCCTCAGCCGACGTCCTCGCAGCTGACGATCTCGAGCAACAAATTGACCGACGACCGCTACGCGTCGGTAGGGCTCGACCAGGGCTGGGCGACGGTCAACGACGACGAACTCGAAGGCGGCAAAGTTGGCATCCTCGTGTACCAGTACGCGGAACAGCTGTATGGCCCCAAGGGGATCGGCAGCGGCGACACGATCAGGGGCATGAGCGAATGGGCAGTCCAGGGCTCCTCGGATGAAAACTCCGCGGACCACCCAGGGTCGTTCTCGATCGTCAAAAGCGCGATCAGCGGCAACCCGCTCGGCGCCTCGGTGTCCAACTCCGTGACCAGCAACTCGAAAAGCCTGTCGATCACCACTGCCAGCAGCGACACCTGAGCGGCGCTCACTGCGTGCAGCATTCACCGGCCCCGGGGAATCCCCGGGGCCGGTGTCGCGAGGGCGGTCTCTCACGCGCGCAGTCGTGGGGTAGGAGGCCCACGCCCACCCACCGTGTCAGGCAACCCGCTCGCGCGGACGATCTCCAGGCATCACCCGTGAAGGTCCTGCGACGGCCGCCCCGTGAAGGTCCTGCGACGGCCACCTGTGAAGGTCCTGCGGCGGCCGTGTCAGTGACGGTGAGCGTGCACGCGATGCTTTTTGTGCACGACCGGCGCCGCGCGCAGCATCACGGTGCGGCTGGAGCCCGACACCTGCTTGCCGTTGCTCACCCTCACGAGCGCACGGTAGTAGCCGCTGTGGCGGATCCTCACCACGGCGCTGAAGCGCGAGGTGTGCGTGGTGCCCCGTCTCACCACCGTGCTCCCCACGGTCACCGGCTTGCCCGTGGGCTTGACCCACTGGAGCTCCACCGGCGTGCCGACCTCCGCGGGCGCCACGGTGCCCGAGAGGCGCACGTAGCCGGTTTTCCCGGCCGGGCGGGCGTTGAGCGTGACGAGCACCGCGATCTTCACTTTGACGATCTGGCTGTATATGGGCGGTGCGTCGAGTGTGCGCACGCGCAGCTCGGTCGTCTGTGTGAGATTGGGGACGGTGAGGGTGAAACTCCCGGCGGCGTTGGTGCTCACCGGTGTGCCGACGTCGCTGAAACCGGTCAGGTAGGGGAACGTACTGTCCTGGAGTATCACCTGGTGGCCGGCCCCGCCGGCGCCTGAGAGGGTGCCGGTCAGCGAGAACGGGCTCCCGAACGTGCTTGCCTTCGATGCCTTTACGATCACGAACTTCAGTGGAATCCGTTTGGTGGTGAAGGTGCGATCGACACCGTCCGAGGTGCCCGCCGAGCTGGTGGCCACGATGCGGAAGTGGTAGATCGTGCCCCCCTGCAGCCCGGAGATCGCCTGGCTCACCTTCACCCCGGTGGTGCCGCTGCCCGCCACGGCGGAGGGTGTCTGCGCGCCGTAGGCGGTGGTGGTGCCGTACTGGAAGTAGCAGGAGGTTTCCATGCCGTGAGGGTTGACCGTGCCGTCGAGCTCAGCGGTGGTTTCGCCCGCGTGCACCGCTCGCTCGGTGGCGGCGTGCGGCGGCTTGAGCTTGGGCGGTTTTGGCGTTTTGGGGGATTTGGCGGTCGCCTGAGAGGAAAGCGGCAGCACCAGCGCGACGCCTGCCAATGCCAGCGCGATGCTCGCCAGCAGCACCCCGATCACAGCTGCCCGGTGGCCGGCGGACCACCTCATATCGCGCTTACCTCCGTCCCAGCCGGGGGGGTCGGCTCGGGCGCGAAGCGGTAGCCAATGCCGAAGTGGGTGTGGATGTAGGTCCAGCTGGGCGCCACCGCGGCGAGCTTGGTGCGCACCTTGCGCACGAACACATCCACCGCGCGGTCGCGGTGCTTCATCTCCCCGCCCCACACCTGTCGATAGATCTCCGCGCGGCGCATCACGCGATCCTCGCGGCCCGCCAGCGCGGCGAGCACCTGGAACTCGCGCACCGTGAGGCCCACCCGTGCGCCCGCCACCAGCGCCTGCATCTCGTCGGGGCGCAGCTCGAGGTTGCCGAAGGTTTGTGCCCGCGGCCCCTCTCCGTCCGGCTGCGAGCCGGGAAATGAAGGTTCGGGGCTGGGAGTCGTGAGAGGCTCGAGAAAGCTGTGCACCTGATGGCCCGATTGTGTAAAAGGTTTGTGAAAAACTTGTAACGACACCCGGACGGTGTGCGGGCCAGTCTCTCACGTCACCTCCTGTCCGGGAAATGTGTTCACCGAATCGTCACCATTGCCGGGCGTGGCGAAACCTTATGATGCGGGGCCTATGCAAGCCTGCGCTTACTGCGGCGCCTCGCTGGCCGACGATCAGCGCTACTGCTTGGAGTGCGGGGGGCGTCAGGCGCAGGCGCGCAGCCAGTTTCTGAGCCGCTTCACGCCCGCCACGGTCTCCGGTCCCGCCCCGTCGGGCGGCGGCGCCGCGGGCGCGGCGGCGGGTGGGCGCTCCTCGGGCGCGACCGCAGTGGCGGGCGTCGGGGTGCTGCTGCTGGCGATGGGTGTCGGCGTGTTGATCGGCCGCGCCGGCGCTGGGAAAGCATCGACTGTGCCGGCGCAGGTGATCTCTGTCAACTCCCCCGCCGCCGCGGCGCCGGGCACGAGCACCGGCGCGGCCCCGGGGCTCACCACGCCCGCGGAAAGCCCCTCTTCCTCCTCCACTGGCACTAAAAAAGGCGGCAGCGGGGAATCGAGCACGGGCACCGGCGACAAAGGCTCGTCGTCGTCGAAATCCCCTTCCTCCACCAAATCGTCCTCCGGAAGCTCCTCTGCGGGGGAATCCGCGAAGAGCGGCGGCGGTTCGAGCAAGGCCAAGTCGGGCAACAGCAGCGAAAGCGCCGAGCAGAAAACGCGCAACATTCCCAACGTGGTGACGACCGGCTGATGGTTGCCCAACGTGGCATGAGCCTGCTGATGAGCGCCCTCGACATGGTGGGCGGCTGATGGGCATTTTCGACCCGCTGCTCGGGCGCTCCGACGCGAACGCCTCTCGACCGGCCCCCGCCTCGCCCGGCGGCTCCCCTGACGCAGGCGACGGGCGTGCCAGCCTCGAACGCCGCCGCGACGAGCTGCTCGCACAGGTCGCGGAGCTGCATTGGGACCTCGGCGGCCTCGCCTACGAGATGGCGATTCGCGACCACTTCCGCCTCGACGTGCTGGTCCGCCGCGCCGCCGAGCTGCAGGAGCGCGACGCCGAGCTCGGCGAGCTAGAGCGCGTGCTCTCCCTGCGCGAGCACGTCGAGACCGGCACCTGCCCCGACTGCGCCGCGGTGCACGGCCGCGGCGCGCTGTACTGCTGGCAGTGCGGCAAGGTGCTGATGGAGCGCGTCCCGAGCGCCGCCGCCAACGGCGGGTCGCCGAGCGAGCCGGCCGGCGATGGATCGGCGAGCGACGGATCGGCGGGCGCGTCGGCTGCGGCGGGCGCCGGCGAGGCACGGGCTGAGGAGCAGACGCTGGTGCTGCCCCCCGGCACTCCCGTCGGCTGAGCCGCCCGTGAATGGGGATCCCCCAGTGCCCGCGCGACCCCCCGCCGCCTGTGCCGAGTGCGGCTCGCCGCTGGCCGGCGACCAGCGTTACTGCCTGAGCTGCGGCGCTCGCCAGGGGCCGCGGCCGCCCGCGCTGGAGCGGATCCTCGAGGGCCTGAGCTCCGGCGCCGGCGCGCCGGCGTTGGTGCCGCCACCCCCGGCGGCACGGCGCTCGCGCGGCGGGCTTCCGAGTCCGCTCACCGCCGCCGTGCTGACGCTCGCGATGCTCGGCTTCGGCACGGTCACCGGCGCTGCCGCCTCCAACCCCGCCGGCGCCGCTTTGAGTGCGCTGCGTCGTGGGCCGCTCACGCTGCTGATCCCCGCGCCCGCCGTCAGCACCCCGCTCGCCGTCGCGCCGCCGGCAGCCGAAGAAGCGCCCACGCCGGAAGCATCGCCTTCGGGCTCCGCTGAAGAATCGCCCTCGGAAGAATCGAGCTCACCCTCGGGCGAAAGCCACAAGCATGCGGGCAAGGGCGGCTCCAAGGGCTCCGGCCCCGGCAGCACGGCGCCGAAGCTGCCGCCGGTGAAGCACGTCTTCCTGATCGTGCTCGCCGACCAGGCCTACGCCCAAGCCTTCGGGCCGGAATCGCCCGCGCCCTTCATCGCGCACACGCTCGAGCACCGCGGCGAGCTGTTGGTGCGTTTCTACGGCGTCGCCCACGAAGAGCTCGCCGACGAGGTCGCGCTGATCAGCGGGCTCGGGCCGACCCCGCAGACGGCCGCCGACTGCCCGACCTTCACCGACATCGTCCCGGGGCAGGCCAACAGCAAGGGGCAGTACACGGGACAGGGCTGCATCTACCCGAAAGCTGCCGAAACGGTCGGCGAACAGCTCGCCGCGAAGGGGCTCGGCTGGAAGGTGTACGCCGAAGGGCTCGGCGATGTATCCGGGGGCGCGACCGGGTCGGGGGCAGGCGGATCCTCCGGGGCAGGCGCGCCCAAGGCGATCGCCTGCTGGCACCCCGAATTCGGCGCTGCGGACCCCACGTCACAGGCGCCGCAGGGGGACACGTTTGCGACCTTCCGCGACCCATTCGCCTACTTCGACGGCGTGCTGCACTCCCCCGAATGCGCCCGCCACGACGCCGGCATCGAAGGGCTGGCGGGCGATCTGAAGAGCGCCAAGAGCACCCCCGCGCTCTCCTACATCGTGCCCGACCTCTGCCACGACGGACGCCCCACCCCGTGCGCGCCCGGCGCGCCGAGCGGGCTGCCCGCCGCCGAAACGTTCCTGCGCCGCGTCGTTTCCGAGATCCTTGCCTCCCCCGCTTACCACAAAGGTGGGCTGCTGATCATCACCACCGATCAGGCGCCGACCACCGGGGAGTACGCCGACTCCAGCTCCTGCTGCATGCAGCCGCGCTTCCCCGCTCCGGCCGCGGCGACGACGCCACCGGCGAGCACAGCCGGCCCCGCCACGACCGCACCCACCACGACCACGCCGACCGCGACGACGCCGACCACTCCGGCGGGTCCCACCGCGCCGAGCACCACCACGCCGACCGCGACGACACCCACCACGACGACGCCGACTACGACGACGCCGACTACGACGACGCCGACCACTCCGGCGGGTCCCACCGCGCCGAGCACCACCACGCCGACCGCGACCACGCCGGCGACCACGACACCCGCGAGCACCTCCCCCGCGATCAACCTCCCGCCCGCGGGCGGCGGCCAGGTGGGGGCGCTGTTGATCTCGCCCTACGTCAAGCCCGCCACCTTCGACCAGGAACCCTTCAACGACTTCTCGCTGCTGCGCACGATCGAGAACCTCTTCGGGCTCCCCCCGCTCGGCTACGCCGCGACGCGCGGCCTCAGCTCGCTGGAAGCCTCGGTGTTCTCGGCCTGGAGCGGGGCGCCTGCCAACTCGTCGTAAGTGACCGCCAGCCGGCGTCGGGTCGCACGGGCGAGCGTCCGCTCCAGTGCCCGCAGCTGGTGGGGGTGCTCGAGGTGCGCGGGGGAGAGGTCCAGGCGCAGGGTGTCCCCCGCCAGCAGCGCGCCGGCGCGGATCGAGCGCGGGCCCCAGGCGGGGACGAGCCGTGAACCCGGGCCCCAGGCGGGGACGAGCCCACCCCGGGCAGGGGCCGGCCGGCCCCAGGCGGAAATCGACCGGCCACCCGCGGGCTCGGCCCCGCCATGCAGGCTCAGCAGGCCGGCCCACCAGCGGAAGCGGGCGCTCACCGCGCGACGCAGCGCGGGCGTGTAGGCGTAGGCGGGCGCGACGAAGCCGTCGGGCTCGATCCCCGCGAGCTTCAGCAGCCGCCAGCCGGCATCGACGGCGCGGCGCGTCTCCTCGTCGTCGAGCCCGGCGAACTCCGCTGCGCGGCGGGCCCGCGTCGGGGCCGAGACGCGGTGGGGCAGGCTGGGGCGGCGCAGCTGCTCGTGCTGGAAGCCGTGCTGGGCGATCGCGTCGCCGAGGCGGTGGCGGGCGGCCAGCCAGTCGGTCAGCGCCGGCGAGCGCTCGCCCACCGGGTGCAGGTCGCGCGCGGGGATCACCAGCAGCGTCACGCGGTGCACGCCGTGCTCGTCCAGCCACTTCCGGATCTCCACGCAGCGCTCGAACGTCGCCGGCTCGACGTCGTGCAGCGCCACGGCGATCGTGCGCTCAGGCAGCACGGCGCGCCCCCGGGCTGCCCGCGACGCCACGGGAGCTGTCAAGGGGGGGTCGCAGCCGGCCGGGCCTCTCCCTCTCATCCAGCACGCGGCGGTAGCCCTCGGCGAGACGCGCAAGCGCACCCTCCCAAGTGCGCCCGCGCACCCCGGTGAGCGCCACCGCCGCCAACCGCCCGCGCAGCAGCGGCGAGCCGGCGAGCTCCAGCACGCCCTCGGCCAGCGCGTCGGCGGAGGGCTCGCACAGCAGACCGCTGACGCGGTGCTCGATCAGCGAGAGCGGTCCCCCGGCGGCGACCGCGACGACCGGCAGGCCGGAGGCGTGCGCCTCGAGGATCACCTGCCCGAAGGTGTCGGTGGCAGAGGGGAACAGGAAGATGTCGGCGCTTGCATACACCCGCGCCAGCTCCGCGCCGTCCTGCCAGCCGAGGAAGGTGGCGTGGGCGCCGAGGCGCTCGCGCAGAAAGGCCTCCTCCGGGCCGCCGCCGGCGAGCACGAGGTGCAGACGCGGGTCGCGGCCGCGCGCCTCCAGGAAGGCGTCGGCGAGCAGGTCGGCGCCCTTCTCGCGCGTGAGGCGCCCGCTGTAGAGGACGTTGAGCTCGCCCGGCAGCGGGCGCTCGCCGCGTAAGGCGGGGTCGAAGCGCGAGCAGTCCACCCCGCGATCCCAGCGGGCGATCCGCGACGCGGAGATTCCAAGCTGCTCCAGCGCGCCGTCGGAGGCGGGGGAGGGAGAGAGCACCAGGTCGCACGCCCCGTACAGCGTGCGCACGGCGAGGTCCATCGCCTGCGCGAGGTGCGGGTCGCCCGAGCGCAGCGCGGCGTAGGCGGTCAGCTCGGTGTGGTAGCTGCCGATCAGCGGCACCCCCAGCCCGCGCGCGACGAGCGCGCCGGCGATGCCCACCGGCCCGGGCGAGCAGACGTGGATCGCGTCGAACGCGCCCTCCGCCAGCGTCTCCACGGCGGCGGGCAGCCCCGGCACGCCGATCCGCAGCCCCGGGTACAGCGGCACGTCGAGCTCCGCCACCGCCGGCAGCCGCCGGTCAACGCCCGGATCGGTGCCGATCACCTCGATCTCAAAGCCGCGTACGCCGCGCGCGCGAAGCTCCTCGATCGTGCGCGACACCCCGTGCGTCGAGGCGATCCCGTCGGCCATCACAGCCACCCGCGGCACCTCGCCCTCGCGCGAGTCGAGCTTCGCCTTCTCGGCGCCGAGGAAGGCGGCGGCGGGCGCGTAGGGGATCGCCGCGATACAGCCCTCGAACACGGCGGTGGCGGCGGCCGAGAGATCGACCGCGCCGCCGTCCTGCACGGCCTGCGCCACCGACTCCACCGCAGTGCCCAGCTTGCGCTCGTGCGCGCGGCAGGCGCGGCGGTAGAGGTCGGAGTGGGTGAAGCCATCGGCCTGCATGTGCGCGAGCAGCTCGCCCTGGGGCAGGTCCACCGCGGCCAGCCAGGCGCGCAGCAGTTGGCGGGCGTCGGCGGGGGTGAGATCCGTGCCGGTCGGCCCGTGGCGGGCGTCGCCTTCGCGCAGCAGGCGCTCCGTCATGCGCATCACCATGCGGGGGTCGGGGCGGGCGGGGCCCTGTTCTCCCGGCCCGCTGTCCGTGCCCGTGTCCTGCTCCCGGGCTGGGGTCCTGCGGCTCGGGGTCGTCTCCCGGGTCGGGTCGATCGGTTGCGCACCGGCCTGCCCGTGCCCCTGCCCCGTCGCAGAGCCGGCTCCGCCGGCCCCCAGCGAGCGCGCGGCGAGCGCGATCGCGGCGTGCGCCCACTTCGCGGCGCTGCCCTGCTCACCGCGCGCGCGCACCCGCCCGGCGCGCAGGTGGGCCAGCAGCTCGGCGGGCGAGCCCGCGCGCGGTGTTTCGGTGAAGGTCCGGCCGATGTCCACCCCCGCGTGGTCGTCGGAGCCGCCGATCCCGATGCCGTCGTGCGTGGCGATGTAGACGGCCGCCGGGCGGTTGAGCTCGCGCGCGCGGGCGCCGTTGCGCACCTCCCAGATCGCGAACATCTCCACCAGGCGGCGGCGGTGGCGGGGCAACAGCGGCGCGGCGACGGTGTAGTAGGGATGCGCCAGCGCGCACACGATGCCGCGCTCGTGCATGTACTCGGCGCACGCCTCCACGTCATGGTGGTGGCCCTGCAGCCACTCGTGATCGGCGGGCGCGAGCCCATAGCAGAGCACGTGCACCGCCTGGCGCTCGCCGCGAAAGTGGGCGGTCAGCTCCTCCGAGACGAACACGTCGGGCCGATCGGCGATCGCCAGCACCCCATCGATCGTGTCGTGGTCGGTGATCGTCACGAAGTCCATCCCGCGCCGCTTCGCCAGCGCGTACACCTCCTCGGGCGGCGTGGCGCACTCGGGCAGCCCCATCGCGCGCTGGACTCCCAGCCGCGAAACCTCCGAGGCGGAGGAGTGGCAATGCAGGTCGACGCGGCTCACCTGGTCGTCCGCGCAGCTTGACCGTGCCCCCACGTGGCTCTCGATGGTCGTGCCCTGCGCGTCCATAACAACAAGATTCGGCCGCAAATTGCGGGTTCTTGTAACGAGCCGGGAACCAGCTTGTGAACAGTTGGTGAACCTATCGAGGGATGAGGAGGTTCCGCCGGTGGAAGCTTGGGATCGTCCGCGTGACGCAGCGTCGTCCCGGGCGTGTGGGCGCGGTGCATCCGTGCCCCGCGACGATGGGCTACCAGATCGCCGGTGCGCCGTACGCCACCAGCGCGGGGTCGCGCGTAACGATCGGGACGCGCTCGGTGAGCGCCTGTGCCGCCAGCAGGCGGTCGAAGGGGTCGCGGTGGGCTCGGCCCGCGACGTCTGGAAAGGGGAGATCCTGGAGGCGTGCCACATGGGGCCATGCGATCGCCAGCACGCTGAAGCCATCGTCGCGAGTGCGCTCAGGCCAGTCAGCGTCGAGCTCGAGCTTCCCGATCGAGCGCTTCACGGCGATCTCCACCAGCGTGCCGGCCCCGACGAGCGGATCGTCGGCGGTCTCGATCGCCTTCCTCGCCGCGGTGGAGAGGCGCCGATCCGACCCGAGCCACCACAGCAGCGCGTGGGCATCCACGAGCAGACGCATCAGTCGACGACGCCCAGCGCGCGCGCGATGTCGGGCGGCCACTCGTCGAAGTCCTCGGGCACCCTGACGCGGCCGCGCATACGGCCGGGCTTGCGTTTGATCGGCCCCTCGCCAGCCGGTATGGCGATCAGGCGCGCGACGGGCTTGCTGCCGCGACGCAGCACGACATCCTCGCCCCCCTCGGCCTGGTGCACGAGCCTCGAGAGCTGAGTCTTGGCTTCGCCGATGCTGTAGCTGGACATGTGAGTACCCTAGCAAGCTTGACCAACTTGGCCAAGTTCGATCCCAAATCCGCTGGCCTTCCCCATGCACGCATCCCACCGTGGTATGCTAGACGTATGTCGCAAATCGCGGTGCGCTTGAGTGGGGATGAGCTGCGGGTGCTGGATTCGGCCGTGGCCGAAGGCGCATTCAGCTCGCGGGCAGACGCCGTCCGCGCGGGCATCCGGCTGTTGGAGCATGAGTTGCGGGAGGCTCGCATCGTCGCCTCCTACCAAGCCGCGTACGCGGGAGCGCTGTTGACCGACGATGAGACGCGGGTGCTCGACGCTGCAGCCGCGCTGGCGGGCGACGCGCTGGCGTGATCGCACGCGGCGAGGTGTGGGACGTCGACCTCGGCGCGATCGTCCGCCCGGTCGTCGTCGTGACGCGCGAGACTGCGATCCCGGCGCTGAGCCGCCTGAACTGCGCCGTGGTCACGAGCACCGGTCGAGGTCACGTCGCCGAGGTGGAGCTATCGCCAGACCACGGCGTACGCGAGCCGAGCTTCGTCAACTGCGACTGGCTCGTGAACGTCGCCAAGGACCGCTTCGTGCGCCGTCGCGGTCGGCTCGACCCATTCACGACCCGCCGTGTCAACGCCGCCCTGGTGGTTGCGTTGGGGCTGGACGCGTAGGGCCAGCCGCCGCGGGGTGGGAAGGTCACGCGTCGCCCGCGGACGACGGACGCGAACGGGGCGCCGAGGGCCGGGGGGTGAAGCGCCGGGCGTCGGGCATCAGTCCTGCAGCGCCATTGCCGCGGGCACGCAGGCGGCGATGTAGCCGGGCAGCGCCAGGATCGCGAGGGCCGTGGCGCTCACCAGCGCGAGGCTCTCCAGGCCGGCCAGCGCCGAGACCGAGTGCACGACGGGGAAGTTGATCGCGTCGGCGAGCGCGCGGTCGGCCAGCTGCTGGCCGTAGAGGCCGAAGATCGCGCCCGTCAGGCAGCCCACGCCGACCAGCAGCAGGCTCTCCAGCAGGATCGTGCGCCACAGTTCGGCGCGCGCCAGCCCCTCCAGCTTGAGCTTCGCCAGGCGCGGGCGGCGCTGCCACACCAGCGCGCCCATCGCCGCCGCCATCGCCAGCACCGCGGCGAGGGGGATCAGCGCGGCGATTTGGGTGCCGATCGCGATCGCCTGGCGGCTGAGCGCGCTCTGCCGGGCGACGTGCTGCGCGGCGGTCTCCACCGCCAGCCCGGAGCGCGAAGATGGACCGAGCGCACGCGCGATCTCGCGGGCGCCCTGGCTGGGAGTGACGCCCGTGGCGAGCGTGATGGCATAGGCGGTCGCGTCCCCACTACCCCACGCGCGCGCGTAGTCGGAGGCGTTCATCACGATTGCGCCCGGCTCCCAACTGAGGTTGGTCGAGAGCGCCGCGACGCGGAACGTCTGCGGGTCGGGGCTCGGCAGTGTGAACGCCTGCCCGATGTGCAGGTCGTGTTCTTCGGCGAGCGCCCGCGAGAGCACCACCCAGCCGCCGGCGCGCAGGCGTGCGGTCGCCTGGCGCGGGTCGCCCTGCACGAGCTGGTCGGCGGGCACCAGCGGCACGGCCGTGCGCGGCGGGGCGATCACCAGCACGCGGCGTTCGCCGTAGTCGAGGAGCCCGCTGCGGTAGAGGCCCACCGCGCGCACGCCCGGCAGGCGCTCCAGGCGCGTACGCAGCGTCGGGTCGAACGGCGCGGTTTGCAGCAGGTTGTAGGAACCTGCGGGCGCCACCCACACGTCGGTGAACGCGTTCATGTCGCGCGCCGCCCCTTCCAGGCCCGCCAGCAGGTCGCCGTGGGCGCCCTGGATCGCGACGCTGCCGAACACCGCCACGGCGCCGGTCGCCGCAATCGCCATCGCCCGCGCGCGAGCCGCGCGCAGCTCCATCGTCGCGACGTGTGCCACGGGGCTCGTGATCCTGCCCGCCAGCCGCTTCACGAGCGCGAGCGTGGCGCTGAGCGCGAGCGGCAGCTCCAGCAGCAGCGCGCCGAACAGCAGCACCATCCCCGGCAGCGCGGCGTCGGGTGCGGCCAGCAGGATCGCGGTGGCGCCCGCGAGGCACGCCAGGCCGGCGAGCGGGGCGACGGGCAGGTGGACGAGGTGGGCGGCACGCCGCCCATTGGCCCGCGGGGTGCCGCGGGAAGCGGCGATCGCCGCGAGGGGATCTGAGGAGAAGATGTCTCGCAGCGGGCTCATCACCGCCACGATCGCGGCCGTCATCCCGCCGCCCGTGGCGAGCGCGACGCTCTGCCAGCTCACTTCGCGCGCGCTGCCGAGCGCGAACGCCAGCGAGAGAAACGCGGGGTTCGAGTGGAACAGGTGGATCGACAGCTCGTCGCCGAGCGCCAGCCCGAGCGCGCACGCTATCGCCCCCAGCACCACTGCGTCGAGCATCAACACCGCGATCACCGTGCGCGGGGTGTACCCGTCGCGGCGCAGGTCGGCGATCAGCCGGCGCCGCTGGGGCACCGTCAGCAGCATCGCGTTGAACGCGAACAGGAACCCCACGAGCGCGCTGATCGCCGCGAACAGCGCGGTGGACTGGTTGCTCGCCGCGGCGGCCTTCGCGAACAGCGTCTCGTCGTAGCCGATCGGCTCGACGTTCAGCCGGCCCGCGGCGATCCGCTCGAGCGCCGCGCGCACGTGCGCTTCGGAGCCGGGCGCCGGCTGCACGAGAATGCGGCTCACGCGCGCGCCCACGCCGGCCAGTTCCTGTGCGAAGGCGAGTGGCGCCAGCGCGACCGGGGTGCCGATCAACGCGCCGATCTGGCGCGCGTGCAGCTGCTCGTACAGCGGCGCCGTGGCGGTGTGCCCGGCGAGCTGGAAGGTCGCTTCCTGCCCGAACCGCGTCACGCCGATCGCCCGCGCGAGCGGCGCGGGCAGTACCACGGCGCCCACGCCCCCGAACGGCGTCAGTTCGGCGTGGCGCACCAGCGCGCCGCCGAGCTGGGCGAGGGTTGCGTCCGCGCCCACCAGCTCGACCGACTCGCTGCCCCGCGGCCCGGACGCGTTCGCGTCGGCTTCCAGCAGCGGCGCCGCGGTGCGCACGCCCGGGATCCTGCGCACCCGCGCGAGCGTGCTCTGCGGAAAGCCCTGGGGATCGCGCGCCAGCAGCTGCAGCGTCGCGTCGCCGGCGATCCCGTGCGTGAGCGCGCCCACCGAGCTCTGCAGGGAGGAGCTCGACACCTGCGAGGCGAACAACAGCGCCACCCCGGCGGCGATCCCGAGCACCGCCAGGCACTCCTGCGCCAGGCGCGCGCGCAGGCGCACGCGGTAGAGACGCAGGACGTTGGCCGGCCTCACGGCCGCGCGCCGTCGGCCCCGGTTGTGAGCTCGTTCGCGTGCGTGCTCGTTACGACTGCGGCCCGCACCGTGCCGGCGTCCGTGCACCCCCCGGCGCCGTCGTGCGGGACCGACCGTTCGGCGGTGTGCTCGCCGAGCCGCCCGTCGCGCAGCGCGAGCACGCGGTCGGCGTACTCGGCGGCCATCGGGTCGTGGCTGACCAGCACGACCGCCACGCCCCGCTCGCGGCATAGCCCGCGCAGCAGCTCCAGCACTTCGCGCCCGCGCTGCGTGTCGAGGCTGCCGGTCGGCTCGTCGGCGAGCAGCAGGCTGGGCTCGGTCGAGAGCGCCCTGGCGATCATCACCCGCTGGCGCTCGCCCATCGAGAGCGTCTCCGCGCGGTGTCGCAGCCGCTCGCCCAGCCCCAGCCGTTCCAGCAGCGGGGCGACCTCGCGCTGCGCCGCGCTCCAGCGGTGGCTCTTCAGCAGCTTTAGCACCGCGTTGTCGATCGCGCTGACGCCCGGCAGCAGGTCGAAGTTCTGGCGGATGAAGCCCAGTTCGGTGAGCCGGAAGCGCGACGCTTCGCGCTCGCTCAGCGTGGAAATGTCGCGCCCACCGATCGTCACCGTGCCCGAGGTGGGCGCCAGCAGCGTGGCGACCATCAGCAGCAGCGTCGTCTTGCCCGACCCGCTCGGCCCGTACAGCGCCACCATCTCGCCGTCCTGGACGCGTAGCGACACGCCGTCCACTGCCCGCACCGACTCGCCGCCGATCGCGGGGTAGTGCTTCACGAGGTCACGCAGCTCGAGCACCCGGGCTCCTCACGTGCGCGTCGAGCGCGATCCCACGTGCGCTCGCGGCCGCCGCTGTGTGTTTGCCGCTTGGCACGCCAACCGATCCACCTCAATCCGAGATCGGGCCGCTGAGGTGCACGGCGATCGCGTCGTTGGAGTTCTGGATCGTGCCGCCGAAGCTGAGGCCCGAGCCGTGCGCGTGGCTGTAGCTGCCGGTGCCGCCGCTGACTGACAGCGAACCGGAGAAGCTCGCGCTCCCGCCATGCTTGCGATAGCTCGCGGTGGCCTCTCCCGAGATCGAGCCGCCACTGCGGGAGATGCTCACTTCGGCCTTCACGCGGTCGCTGGAGACGATTGTCAGGCGCACGTGGATCGTGCCGCTGAACGTGCCCGTCGCCGAGCCCTGCTCGTTGAGCGTGAAGCCCTTTTTGCTGGTGAGGCGCAGGTTGCCGGTCTCGTGCAGGGAAACGGTCCCCGCGCTTCTCGCTTGCGGAGCCGCCACGCGAGCGCTGGCGGCGGCGCTCGCACGGTGAGGCTCGGTGCCGGCGTGGCGACGCTTGGCCCCTGCCGGGCAGGGCTGCTTGGCGACGGTGCTGCCGCTGGAGCCGTCGGCGTAGGTGAACGCCGCGGCGAACGGCCACCCGCCGGCGGGGCAGCGTGGCACCACCACCGTGTTGGCGCTGCGTGCCGGGTGCGGCCCGCTGGTGCCGATCGTGAGTGTGAGGCTGGCAAGCGAGGTTTCCGACACCGACGGCAGCGAGGGGATCGGCGGAATCGGGATCACGAGCTCTTCGCCGTAGGGAGCGTGAGCGGGGACGACGGTGCCGGTGATCACGACCGACGCCGGCACCGGCGTCGAGCCTTCGCCGAGCAGCTCGAGCGTCGGGTTGTTGCCCTGCGGGGGGCCGATGAAGGCCCACAGCGCGACTTCCTCTTCGATCACGTTCGCTCCCGCGAGCGCCTTCGCCAGCGCGTGCCCATGTCCAATCAGCGACTGCGGCGGGCAGCCGTGGGGGCCGTGGGCTGCGAGCCTCGCTGCGCTGCAGCTGCGCAGGCGCGGCACTTCGAGCGTCAGCCCTGCGGGTAGGCTCAGTACCGAGCGGTGCACCGGCGAGGGCACGCCCCCCACGCCGCCCGTGTACTGGATCGCGAGCGTCAGCGCGCCCTTGGCGCCCGGCCGGTTGGGGGAGAGCGTGGGCGCGAGCGTGGCGGAGGTTGCTTCCGGCGCGGCTGCTGTTCGCGCCGCGCCGGAGGCATTCACCCGCACGGGCGCTACCAACGCCGCGCAGATCGTCAGGGTCACAGCGAGGGTGCAGGCGGCCCCCGCTGCGATCGCGGGCCGGATCCCCGGGTCCGGGCTCGGTACGTCAGGCTCAGCCCCTCTGCGATTCATCGCTCCCATACCTCCTCCTGCAATGTCCTAATACTATAGCACAATATCAAACTACTCGGACGCCCGCCGGCCGCTGGATGGGGTGCTGTTGAAAATCCAGACGGTGTCGCGGTGGCGATCGCCCACGCGCGTCCGTCTTTCGGCCAGCGTCGCCGCCTCGCCGCGCGCGGGCACGCCGCGACCGACCCCGGCCCGAAGGGCTATTAAAATTGCTTCCCCGCGCCGCGTGGGGCTGCGCGCACCGCCGCTCGGGCGCTTAAGCTCTCGCGCGTGCATCCGATCTCCTACTTCCAAGCGATCGTCCTCGGCCTCACGCAGGGGATCGCCGAGCCCTTTCCGATCTCCTCCCTCGGGCATGCGGTCGTGCTGCCGCGGCTGTTCGGCTGGAACATCCACCAGAACGACAAGTTCTTCCTCACCTTTCTCGTCGCCACGCACTTCGCCACCGCGCTCACGCTGCTGCTCTTCTTCCTGCGCGACTGGGTGAAGATCGTCGGCGGCATCCTGCGCTCGCTGCGGATGCGCGAGATTCGCGAGGACGACGTGTACGCGCGCCTCGGCTGGCTGCTTGTGGTGGGCACGATTCCCGCCGGGATCCTTGGGCTGCTGCTGCAGGAATCGCTGCGCAAACTGTTCGCCTCCGCCGCGATCGCCGCCGCCTTCCTGATCGTCAACGGGATCGCGCTGCTGATCTTCGAGCAGTTGCGCCGCCGCCAGCCGCGCCCCGGCGACTACCTCGGCGACGGCGATGCGCGCATCGCCAAGCTCAGCTGGCGCCAGGCGATCGCGATCGGCACCTCACAGGCCGCCGCGCTTGTCCCGGGCATCTCGCGCTCGGGCTTCGCGATGGGGGGCGGCCTTGTTGCCGGGCTCTCCAACGAGGACGCCGCCCGCTACTCCTTCCTGCTCGCGACCCCCGTGATCCTCGCCGCCGCCGCGCTGAAGCTGCCCGAACTGCTCGGCTCGCAGGGCAACGGCGTGCGCGGTCCCGCGCTCGTCGCCGGCCTCTGCGCGGCCGCCACGACGTTTCTGGCGGTCAAGTTCCTGCTGCGGTTCTTCCAGACCAATCGCTTGGGCCCGTTCGGGATCTACTGCATCGCCTTTGGGACAGTCTGCACGGTCGTGTTCGCGGTCTGAGGGCTCAGTCGCGCGCGGCGTCCGGCCCGGTGGTGTTGCGCGTTTTGGGGCCGGTCTGAAACCACGCGAATGCGAAGCACGCCAGCGCCACAATCAGCGCGGCGAGCCCGTGCTTGGTGTGGTGGTGGTTCGCTTCGGCGCTGCCCGCCGCGGCGTGGCCGGGGAAGAATGAGGGCAGCGAGTGCTCGGGGGTGACGAAGTACACGATCGCGACGACGACCAGCACGACTCCGAGGATCACCGCCGGCACGACGAGTTTGCGCAAGGTCGAGCTGCTCACCCGCGGGGAAGGCTAGCGCTTGGGGCACCTGCACTGCCGTTCGCCCCGGATACGCTGATGAGAGCGATGTCCCCGAGCACCCCGCCACCGCCGAAGACCCCTTCGCGGATGTTCGAGACCCGCAGCCAGGCGTGGCGCGAGGTGGGTCTGCTGCACGAAGTCAGCCCCCGCGCCGCGCGGCGCGCGCGCCTGCAGGCGTTCCTGCTCGTGCCGCTGTTCGTGGCGATCGTCGTCGTCTACTCCCACCGCGACGCGATCTTCGGCAAGCTCTCCCCGGAAGCTGACACGATTGCGCAGATCGCCACGGTGGTGGCGCTGCTGATCCTCGGCTGGGCGATCGCGCGCGATGCCGGCCAGGCGCTGCGGCCCGCGCTCTTCCGCCGCCTCGACCCCGCGACGGCGGGGACGGTGGGCTTCGTGATCCGTCTGTTGACGGTGGCGGTCGCGCTGCTCGTGGCGCTGCTGATCGCGGGCGTCGATCCGCGCACGCTCGCGGTCGGCGGGGCGTTCACCGCGGTGATCCTCGGCCTGGCGGCACAGCAGACGCTCGGCAACCTGATCGCGGGCACCGTGCTGCTCAGCGCCGGGCCGTTCCGCGTCGGCGACCGCATCCGCCTGCAGGGCGGCCCGCTCGCCGGCCAGATCGAGGGGGTGGTCAGCTCGCTCGGCCTGATGTACACGACGCTCGCCACGGACGCCGGCTCGACGCTCGTGCCCAACAGCGTCGTGCTGAACGTCGCCGTCCACACCGAGGCCGGCCTGCGCGATGCCTTGTGAGATGCCGTCGCCCGAGGCCGGCTTGCGCGGTCCCTACCGCGAGACTTCGTAGCGCAGCAGCAGGCACCCCTCGCTCTCCAGCGCGTCGCGCAGCTCCAGCTCCACCGGGGGGTCGAGCTCCGGCCCGCACACGATCCGCAGCGACGCCTGCGGGTCGGAGCCGCCGCCGAGCTTTGGCGCCAGCGTGAGAAACAGCTCGTCCACCGCGCCGGCGGCGAGCAGTGCGCCGTTCAGGTGGGGGCCCCCCTCGCACAACACCGTCCGCACCCCCCACCGGGCGCGCAGCTCGACGAGGGCGGCTTGCAGGTCGAGCTTTCCTTCGTGCGCCGCACGCACATACTCGGGAGCGCCCGCCGGCAGCTCCCCTGCGGGTGAGGACGTGAGGATCACGACCCGCGCGGCGGGGTCCGCGAGCAGCGGGACGCTCTCGGGGGAGAGCGCGAGGCTGGCGGAGACGATGCAGGCGAGCGGTTCCTCGCTCAACCCACGCTCGCGTCGCAGCTGCCTGTGCGCCTCGTCGCGCACCAGCCGGCGGTAACCCTCTGCGCGCGCGGTACCGGCGCCGACCAGCACCGCGTCGACCGTGGTGCGCAGCGCGTGGAACAGCTCCCTGTCGGCGCGGTTGCCGATCGGTCCCGAGCGTCCCTTCAAGGTGGTGCGCCCATCGGCAGTGCACGCCATGTTGAGGGCTACGCGCGGCCGTCTCCCCTCCGGTGCGACCGACGAGTCCGGGTCCCACAGCCGCAGGTGCTCGATCGTCTGCGCGGCGGTCGCACGCCGCCCCGCGGCCTCGCCGATCAGCGACGTGAGCACGGCGGGGGCGGCAGCGCCGGGTGCGGAGCTCATCCGCCAACCCTAGCTGCGCGTCGCGGGCCCGCGACGGGGCCCCCGCCGTCGGGCGCAACATCTTGCAACATCTCGAGAACACATCCGCTGCGCTACCTGCTACCGTCGTGCTCGTTGGGCCGGGCATATAACCGGCGTAAAGCAGTGCAAGCTCTCGCAGGTCGAAGCTCTTCGCAGCATCCTCCGCGCAGCAGCACGCACGAATCGTGGAGGAATGTCACATGCCTACTGGCACAGTGAAGTGGTTTAGCGACGACAAGGGATTCGGGTTCATCACCCCGGATGACGGGGACAAGGATCTGTTCGTCCACCACACCGGAATCAACGGCGAGGGCTACCGCTCGCTCCAGGAGGGCGCCAAGGTGTCCTACGACCCGGAGCAGGGCGACAAGGGACCGAAGGCCGTCAACGTCCAGGCGATCTAGGACGCCTCTGACCGAAGCCGGGTGACACGCGCCTTTGGCGCGCGTCCCCGTTTCGGCCAGCGCGATGCTGCGTCCTCGGTCGCTCGCGTGCAAAGCACGCCACGCTCCCTGCGTCCTTGCCTCGCTTGCTCAGTGACGCCCTAGATGGGCGTTGTTAGGCAAGACGAGGATCGTCAGGCCAGAAAATAGAGCAGTAACCTTGGGGGGGTCCGGTCACACCGGGCCCCCTCTGGTATGTCGACCGACGCGACCACATTTCCCCTGCGGGACTCGCTGCTCGACGACCCCGCCGCCCTGGAGCGCAGGGGCGCGTCCGCGGGGAGGGAGCGCGCTTCGAGGGGCGAGCGCATTGGCGCGCAGGAGCGCACGCGCAGAGACACCGTAATCGGCGTGGCGGTGCTGGTCTGGATCGGGATGTGCGTCCTGCTGATCGTGCTCGCCGCCGCCGACCGCCCGAGCTTTCTCTCCTCGCCCTCCCACTACGGCTTCTTCCCCCACTGGCTGGCCGGCCCGCTGGGCGGTTTGTGGCCGTGGTTCACGCGCAGCCCGCGGGCGACCAAGTCGCTGCTGACGGGGGCGCTGGTGACGATGTACGTGGCCTACGTGGTGGGCCTGCGGTACGTGCCGTTGCTGCGGGCGCGCTGGGCGATCGCGACGATCGTCGGGGTCCACGCGATCCTGCTGCTCTCCCCGCCGCTGTCGCTGACGGACGTGTTCAACTACATCGACTACGGGCGCATGGGGATGCTGCACGGCCTGGACCCCTACACCACGATCCCAGCGCTTGGGCCCCACGATGACCCCAGCTACGCGCTCAGCAACTGGCATCAGCTGCTGACCCCCTACGGGCCCCTGTTCACGTTGATCACCTACGCGGTGGTGCCGCTCGGCCTCGCGGGCTCGCTGTGGATGTTCAAGGGCCTGTTGATGGTGCTCAGCCTCGCCACGATCCTGCTGGTGTGGCGCTGCGCGCGCCTGCTCGGCCGGGGTGGGCGGGATTCCATACGGGCGATCGTCCTGGTGGGCCTCAACCCGCTGATCCTCGTGTGGGGCCTGGGGGGCGACCACAACGACTTCTTCATGATGTTCTGCATCGTGCTCGCCTTCTACCTGCTGCTGCGCGCGCGTGCGCCCGGTATCTCGCCCGGCGTGGGGGTCGCCGGCGAGGCGATGCCGGCGCGCTTGGGGGCGTGGCTCCTGCCGTTGGCGCCATTGGAGCTGGGGGCCGGGGTGGCGCTGGCGGCGGCGATCGCGCTGAAGGCCTCGGCGGCGATCCTCGTGCCGGTGATCCTGGCGGGACTGCTCAGAGCCCCGCGCCGGCTGGCGCAGGTGGTGTTGGGGCTGCTCGCGGGTGGGATCGTGCTGGGGGTGTGCACGGTGGTCGCGTTCGGGGCGCACCTGCCCGACCTCGGCGCCCAGGGCCGCCTGGTGATCCCGATGGGCCTGCCCAACCTGCTCGGTCTCGTGCTGGGCCAGGGCGGGGTGACGGAAGCGATGCGCAACCTGCTCAGCGTGGCGTTGGTGCTGGCGGTGCTCGGTTGTTGCGTGCTGGCGTGGCGCCGGCGGGATGCGCTGAGCGCGTCGGGCTGGGCGACGATGGCGCTGCTGCTGGCGTTGACCTGGGTGCTGCCGTGGTACGTGCTGTGGGTGCTGCCGCTGGCGGCGCTGTCGAGCTCGCGCGCGCTGCGCGCCACGGCCCTGGTGTTCGGTGCCTACCTGCTGCTCACGTGGATGCCGCTCGCCACCGGGTTGGACAACGCGCTCGGCATCCGGCCGACGACGACCTTGGTGGGGCAGCAGAACCAGCGCTACGTCCGCGGGCTGCTGGACTGATTAAGCCCCGTCGATCGGCCCGGCCCCGGCGGCGCCGGGAGGGCCGCCGACCGCGCTGACGCGCTCCTCGCCCTCCGGCATGCGTCCGTCGCGCCCGACGTAGCCGTCCTTGCCGCCGGCGCACAGGTAGACGGCATCGCCCTCGCCGACGTTGCGCACGCGGCGCACGGTGGGAGCATCGACGCGCGCGAAGCCGCCCTCGCCGAGGCGGTGCACGGTGCCGTCGCCGAACTCCATCTCAATCGTGCCGCGGTGCACGAAGTACAGCTCCTCCTGGGTGTCGTGGTAGTGGCTACCGCTCTGGTAGCCCGCGGGCATGACGATCGCATTGACGCCGAACGCGGTCACGCCGAGGCCCTTGCGCACCTTGCGAAAGCCGTGGCCCTCGCCCAGCGCGTCGAGGTCGCCCACGGCGTAGCCCTCGCCGACGGTCACGTTGGGGTACTCGGATGCCTCCATGTTCGGTCTCCTTGGTGTGTTCGGTGGTTGGGTGTTGCTGGATTGGCTTGGACGTGGATTGGCTTGGACGGTGCCGGGAGTCGGTGGGCGGTATGGCTGAGGTGGGGGTCAGTGGTCGGCCACGTGGCCGTCCTCGGGCGAGAGCGGTCGGCCCTCCTGTGCCCAGCGCACGAGGCCGCCGCTCATCGAGTGCGCCTGGAAGCCGGCTGCCCGGAACGCCTGGGCGGCCATCAGCGAGCGCGACCCGACGCGGCAGTAGAAGACGACCGGCCGGTCGGCCGCGAGCGTGGCGGCCTGCGCGGTGAGCAGGTTGAGCTCGATGTGACGGCTGCCCCCGATGTGGCCGGCCGCGCGCTCGTAATCCTCGCGCACGTCCACCAGCTGCACCCCGGGATTCTCGACAAGCCATTCGGCGACCCGGGCGGGCTCGACAGGGATCTCGGAGGGCTCATCGCCTGCGGCCATCGACGGAGCCTAGCGGCTAGTAGCATCAGGACTATGGAGGCAGTCAGCGACGTTTACACGATCCCGCAGGAGCACCTCGACTTCTGCGCCACAATCGCCCAGATCGCGCAAGAGAAGATCGCGCCGCGCTCGGCGGAGATCGACGAGCAGGCGGAGTACCCGTGGGACATCCGCAAGATCCTCGCCGAGCAGGACATCCTTGGGCTGCCGTTTCCGATCGAGTACGGCGGCACCGGCACCGGCACGCTGATGCTGAACATGGCGGTCGAGGAGATCGCCAAGGTGGACGCGGCGTGCGCGCTGATCCTGATGGTGCAGGAGCTGGGGACGCTGCCGATCCAGCTGTTCGGCTCCGATGAGCTCAAGGAGCGCTTCCTGCCGAAGTGCGCGAGCGGGGAGTGGTCGCCGGCGTTCGCGCTGTCCGAGCCCGAGGCCGGCTCGGATCCGGCGGGGATGAAGACGACGGCGGTGAAAGACGGCGATGAGTGGGTGATCAACGGCACCAAGAACTGGATCACCAACCTCGGCGTGGCGGACTTCTACATCTGCTTCGCGGTCACCGACCGCGAGAGCCGGCGGATCACGGCGTTCGTCGTCGAGGCCGACCGGCCGGGATTCAGCGTCGGCAAGCTGGAGCACAAGCTTGGGATCCGCGCCTCGCCGACCGGCCAGCCGATCTTCGAGGACGTGCGGGTTCCCCAGGAGAATGTGATCGGCGAGGTTGGCCGGGGCCTGCGGGTGGCGCTCGGCACGCTCGAGCGCACACGCCTGGGCGCGGCCGCGCAGGCGGTTGGGATCGCCCAGGGCGCGACCGACTATGCGGTCGGCTACGCCCGCGAGCGGGTGCAGTTCGGCCAGCCGATCATCGACTTCCAGGCGATCCAGTTCAAGCTGGCCGATATGGAAACACGCACGGCGGCCGCGCGGGAGCTCCTGTACAAGGCCTGCGCGATGGCCGATCGCGGCGATCCACAGCGCGCGAAGTACTCCTCGATGGCGAAGGTGTTCTGCTCGGACACCGCGATGGCGGTGACGGTCGAGGCGGTGCAGGTGCTGGGGGGGTACGGTTACGTGAAGGAGTATCCGGTGGAGCGCATGATGCGAGACGCGAAGATCACTCAGATCTACGAGGGCACCAACGAGATCCAGCGGCTCGTAATCGCCCGGACGCTCAAGTAGGGGTGGACGGGGCGGGCGGGCCCAAATAAATACAATGCGCGCACCCAAGCCTCCCGGAGCATATGGCCAGCTGAGGAAGATCGGGCTGGCGGCGCTGATCGCGCTGTCGCTGGGCTTGGTCGTGATCGTGGTCGGGGAGGGCTTCTCCACCGTCGGCGCGGTGCGGGCGGTGGAGGACCTGATCCTGGGGATCGCGGCCGTGGCGCTGCTGAGCACGGCGATCGCGTTCGTGGCGGTGCGCATGGCCGGCTGGCACGACCCGGAGTCCGAGGAGGAGTTCGAAAAGATCGTGCGCCGCGCGGAGGACCTCGGCCGCGAAGGGCTGGCGGTGGATCCCGAAGAATCGGAGTTCATGGCGCTCGACCCGCTCAACGACGAGGACTTCGAAGAGCTGGTGCGCGACGCGCTCGACGAGCTGCCCGACCTGCTGCGCAACGCGCTGCGCCACGTGGCGGTCGTGATCTCCGACAAGGGCCGCGCGGCGGGCGCCTACGGCCTCTACCAGGGCGACCAGATGCGCGACCGGGTGTTCGGGGCTCCCGCGCACGACCGCATCGTGATCTTCAGGGACACGTTGCGGCGCGACTTCGGCCATGACCCCGAGCTGCTGCGCGAGCAGGTCGTGAGAACCGTGCGCCACGAGCTGGCCCACCACGTGGGCTTCGATGAGCTGGGCGTGTCGCGCTTGGACCTCTGAGGCTCACTCCCCCAGGAGCCCTTTGGGCGCGGAGCCCTGGGGCCAATGCAATTTTTCAGGCCCCTACCTTCATTTTGTGAAGTGGTAGGGTGCGCGACGGGGAGGCGAGCGGATGCCGCGCTGCCGGGAGACAATAACGACAAGGAGAGCTTCGCATGCCTGACGCCGTAATCGTTGACGCCATACGCACGCCGATCGGGCGGGCGGTGAAGGGATCGCTCAAATCGGTGCGCGCCGACGACCTGGCGGCGATCCCGCTGAAAGCGATCCTGGAGCGCAACCCGCAGCTGCAGTCGAGCTCGATCGTGGACGTGATGATGGGGTGCGGCTTCGCCGAGGGCGAGTCGGGCTACAACATCGGGCGCAACGCGGCGCTGTTGGCGGGCATCGACTACCACGTGCCGGGCACCACGGTCAACCGCTTCTGTGCCTCCTCGCTGCAGACGACGCGGATGGCGTTCCACGCGATCAAGGCGGGCGAGGGCGACACGTACATCGCGTGCGGCGTGGAGGCGGTGTCGCGCGCCACGCAGGGGGGCGAGTTCGAATTTCACCCCAAGCTGGACGGCTCGGAGGGGTCGCTGTACAACGTGTACATCCCGATGGGCCTGACGGCCGAGAACGTGGCGGAGGAAAAGAAAGTCAGCCGCGAGGCGCAGGACGAGTGGGCGGTGATCTCCCAGAACCGCGCGGTGGCGGCGCAGGAGTCCGGCCACTACGACGTGGAAATCGTCCCGGTGACGGCGCCGGCCCACAAAGACAAGGATCGGGAAGGCAATGAGATTGAGATCCCCGAGCAGGTGGTCTCCAAGGACGACGGCCCGCGCCCGGGCACGACGCTCGAGAAGCTGGCGTCGCTGAAGCCGGCGTTCAAGCCGGACGGCACCGTGACGGCGGGCAACGCCTGCCCGCTCAACGACGGCGCGGCGGCGCTGCTGGTCACCTCCGAGGAGCGCGCGCGGGAGCTGGGAGCGAAGCCCAAAGTGAAGATCCTCGCCTCCACCGTGGTGGCGATCCGCCCCGAGGTGATGGGCCTCGGCCCGATCCCCGCGATCCAGCAACTGCTGAAGAACACGGGCATGTCGATGAGCGACATCGACGTGGTGGAGATCAACGAGGCGTTCGCCGCGCAGATCGTCCCGTGCAAAGACGAGCTCGGGATCCCGGACGAGAAGCTCAACCCCTTCGGCGGGGCGATCGCCCTCGGCCACCCCTTCGGCATGACCGGCGCGCGGATCATAACGACGCTGATCAACGACCTGCAGACGCTCGACGGCACCTACGGCATCGAGTCGATGTGCGTCGCCGGGGGGATGGGCATGGCGATGCTGGTGGAGCGGCTGAGCTGATCGCGGGGCTCAGGTGTCGAGCCCGGGAATCGACTCGATCGGGAGCTCGCCGTAGATGGCTTCGAGCTTGGTGAGATCCAATCGATCCTGCGGCCTGCCCGCCAAGCGCTTGAAGCCGACGATGCTGGGCAGGTCGGCGACCCGCGCGTGTTGATCGCTGACTTCGAAGTCCACGGCGCACCGCGCGACAGTGTCGTAGTCCAGAGGTGGAAGCCCTCCGCGCATGATGTCGATGATGCCGTGGCGGCTGTTGATACGCAGGTGGTGCGCATCGGCGACATCCTCGGGCGTGAGGACCTTGTCGTCGCGCAGGCGTCTGCCGTCTGCGCGATCGAGGAAGCGCAGTATCGCGGCGTCGGCGTCGGGGCCGTCGGGCACGAGCAGATCGCTGTCCTTGGTCGCGCGTATGTAACCGTGGTAGATCACGCTGAATCCACCGATCACCACATACTCGAGGCCGACTGCGTTGGCGTCGGCGACCACGCCGCTCAGATCAGGACCAGTAGGCTCGCGCGGGGGCATGGCCGGCACGTATGGATGTGGCAAGCAGAGCGACCGCCTGTTGGGAGAGCTTCTGGCCCTGTTCGATCCGCTGAACCGGGGTCAGCGCCATGTCGATTGCGCGTTCCTGTTCTTCCTCTTCGCGGTTGATCGCAGCCCACTCGGCCTCATGGCCGGGTGAAAGCAGCGGGGTCTTGGATTGCGTGCTCACGACTTGATTTTATCGACAGCTCGCAGCAGTTTTGCAGCCTGGGCCGAAAGGTGCTGTCCACGCCTGAGCAGCTCGCTGACTGGCGTATCGGCCGGCGGCGTCAAGGCACGGCGCTTTTCCTCGTTGAGCGCTGCCCACTCGGCCTCGTGGCCGGGTGAGAGCAGAGGAGTTTTGGCCTGACTGCTCACGACCCCAACTATACCGACGGCGCGGACGGCTCAGACTTGTGTCTGAGGAGTACCTACCGCGGCGGCATCCGCAGCGCGCCGTCGAGGCGGATGACCTCGCCGTTGAGCATCACGTTCTCGACGATGTGGCAGGCGAGGTGGGCGTACTCCTCGGGTTGGCCGAGGCGCTGCGGGTAGGGAACGCCGGCGCCGAGCTTCTGGCGAGCCTCCTCGGGCAGCGCGGCGAGCAGCGGGGTGTCGAACAGGCCGGGGGCGATCGTGCAGACGCGGATCCCGTACTGCGCGAGGTCGCGGGCCGCCGGCAGCGTCATGCCGACGACGCCCCCCTTGGACGCTGAGTAGGCGATCTGCCCGACCTGGCCGTCGTAGGCGGCGATCGAGGCGGTGTTGACGCACACGCCGCGCTCGCCGTCGTCTCCGAGCGGGCCGTTGGAGATCATCGCGGAGGCGGCGAGGCGCAGCACGTTGAAGGTGCCGATCAGGTTTATTTGGAGGATCGTCTCGAAGGGCAGCAGCGGGTGCGGGCCCTTGGAGCCGGCGACCTTCTGCGCCCAGCCCGTGCCCGCGCAGCAGACGGCGATGCGCAGCCCGCTCTCCGCGGTGGCGGCGCGCTCCACTGCGGCCTGCACCTGCGCCTCATCGCGCACGTCGCAGGCGACGAACTCCAACCCCAGCTCGGAGGCGAGCGCCTGGCCCTTCTCCGCGTTGACGTCGGCGATCGTCACGACGGCACCGGCGGCGTGCAGGCGGCGCACGGTGGCCGCGCCGAGCCCGGAGGCCCCGCCGACGACGATCGCTGAGCTGCCCTCGATCCGCATGAGGCGGGAGCCTACCTCAGTGCGCCCGTAAACCTCGCGGAGGTTGTGCCTCGCCACATGACGGTGGGTCGTACCGACTGGCGCATGTAGCCGAGTTGTGAACACATGTTCGAACTGTCTTGACTTTAAGATTTCTATTTGCTAGAAGTCCGCGAATCCGCGAATCTGTACGTTTCCCCGTGAGGTCCCATCTCACGGGCGGGCAATGACGTCCTACCAGGAGGAATCCACATGCTGAGCATCGAGGAGGTTCAGAAAGAGATCGAGGCAGCCGCCGAAGCGGACTGGGAGGCGGGCGAGACGTCCGAGTCGGCCCTCTCCGACGTGGCGGCGAGCGCCCGCGTAGGCTATGTGCCCGGTCCTGGGGAACCATCGCTGGAGGAGGCCGAGCAGATCGCCCGCGCTGCCCTGGAGGGAGGAGGCGAGGTGGCGATGGCAGTCGGCGTGCCCCCTGGCTTCGACTGGCGCGACGTTGGCGGAAAGAACTTCGTCACGCCGATCAAGAACCAGGAAAGCTGCGGCTCGTGTGTCGCCTTCGGCTCGATCGCCCCCGTGGAGAGCCTCATACGGATCAAGCGCAACGACCCCAACTACGCGGCCGACCTCTCGGAGGCGCACCTCTTCTTCTGCTACGGGCCGAAAGCCGGCGCCGGCCGTTGCCCGGCGGGGGGTTGGAGCCCCGAACCCGCCTACACTTCGATGAAAACCGGAGTCGTGGACGAGGATTGCTTCCCTTACACACCCGTCGACCAGCCTTGCAAACTCTGCACCGACTGGCAGAATCGCCTCACAAAGATCTCCGGTTGGAACAAGCCCACGACCATCCCCGAGATCAAGAACCTCCTCTCGACGACCGGGCCCGCGACTGCGTGCTTCACCGTATATGAAGATTTCATGCACTACAAAAGCGGCGTCTACAAGCACGTCGCGGGCAGGGTGGTCGGTGGGCACTGCGTGTGCATCGTCGGTTATGACGACGCGCAGGGCTGCTGGATCGCCAAGAACTCCTGGGGCACCGGCTGGGGCGAAGGGGGCTTCTTCCGCATCGCCTACGGCCAGTGCGGGATCGACAACATGATGTGGGTGGCCGGCGGCATTGCCTAGCACGGACGCCGACAACCCCCACGATCCCCCGCGACGGGTCGAGCTCGCCGCCGGAGAGGTGCGCGAGATCGACCTGCCGGGACTGGGCACGGCCGGCTACCTGTGGCAGCACGAGCTCGACGGCGACGCGGCGGCCGTCGAGGTCACGTGGCGCCACGGTCCGCCACCGGAGGGCGCGCTGAGCACCGCGGTCGGCGCCAGCGCGCCGGAGGTGGTCACGATTCGCGCGCTGCGACCCGGCAAGGTGCATCTGCGCCTGGAGCAGCGACGACCCTGGGAGACCGACGCGCAGCCGCTGGCCAGCCACGATGTGGAGGTCCACGTCGCACGCGGGCCGCGGCGGCCCGAGGCGACCGAGTGACCTGGGTCGGGCGCCCGCAAAGGGCCGTGGGCTTCGGGTGACGCGGGATGGCATGCGGGCTCCGGGGTTTGGTGGGCCCCGCCGTGGACTTCGGTGGCGGCAGCCAGGTGAGGTGAGCCCGCTCACCCCAAGGCTGCGAGGGCGTCAGCGCAAAGAGCCCCCAAGGCTGCGACGGCGTCAGCGCAAAGAGCCCCCAAGGCTGCGACGGCGTCAGCGCGCAGAGCCCCGCGGTCGCGACAGCGTCAGCGCGAAGAGATCCTCCGGATCGGTCAGCCACCGCACGAGCTGCAGGCCGGCCGCATCGAGATCGCCCTCCAGGCGCGGGCGCGTGAACTTGGCGGAGATCTCGGTGCGCATCTCCTCGCCGGCGTCGAAGTGCACGTCGAGCTCGAGCGCGCTGACGGTGACCGTGTGGTCGCGCCGGGCGCGCAGGCGCATCTCGACCCACTCGTGGCGGTCGTCGAAGAGCGCGACGTGGTCGAAGTCGCCGGGGTCGAAGTCGGCGTCGAGCTCGCGGTTGAGGACGTGCAGAACGTTGCGGTTGAACTCGGCGGTGACCCCCTCCTGGTCGTCGTAGGCGTCCCTGAGCACACCGGCGTCCTTGACGAGGTCGGTGCCCATCAACAGGTGGTCGCGCGGCCCGAGCAGGCCGGCGATCTGGCGCAGGAAGCGGCGGCGGCTGCCGGGGGGGAAGTTGCCGATGGTGCCGCCGAGGAACACCACGAGGCGGGGGCCGTCGGCGGGGGGCACGCGGTCGAGGTGGCGCTCGAAGTCGCCGATCACTCCGTGTACGCGCAGGCCCGGGTACTCCAACGTCAGCTCGTCGGCGCAGTCGCGCACCATGCTCTCGGTGACGTCCACCGGCACGTAGCGCTCGAGCGTTCCGGCGCGGTGCAGGGCGTCGAGTAGCACGCGCGTCTTGGCGGCCGTGCCCGAGCCCAGCTCGACCAGCTCGACGGCGCCGGTGATGGTGGCGATCTCCGCGGCGGTCGCGTCGAGGATCCCGCGCTCGGTGCGGGTCGGGTAGTACTCGGGCAGCTCGCAGATGCGGTCGAACAGCTCGGCGCCGCGGGCGTCGTAGAAGTGCTTGGGGGGCAGTTCCTTGAAGGGCCGCGTCAGCCCGTCCAGCACGTCCTCGGCGAGCGTGCGCTGCTCGGGACCGCCGAGGTGGGAGTCGATTTGAATGGCGGCGGTGGCGGAGGGGCCCCCGTTCGTCGGGCTTCCGTTCGTCGGGCCTCCATTTGCTGAGCTTCCGTTCATCGGGCCTCCATTTGCCGGGCCTCCGTTGGCTGGGTCTCCATTGGCTGGGTCTCCATTGGCTGGGTCTCCATGAGTCGGGCCTCCATTCGCTGCGCCTCCGTTGGCGCTCGTGGGGCTGGTGGACTCCCGCACGGGACCCATCACACGTCCCTCGCCAGCCGCACGCCCGCGAAGATCTGGCGTCGCAGCGGGTAGTCCCAGTTGCGGAAGGTGAGACTGGCCACCCGCGGATGCGTGGCCCACGAGCCGCCGCGCAGGACGCGGTAGTCCTCGCCGAAGAACACTTCGGAGTACTCGCGGTAGGGGTGGGCTGTGAAGCCCGGGTAGCCGCCGAAGTGGCTGGCGGTCCACTCCCACACCTGTCCGACCCCCTCCAATCCCGGCTGCTCCGAGGCCGCCGCCCGCTCCCACTCCGCCTCGGTGGGGAGCCGCGCATCGTGCGCGCGGGCGAAGGCGTCGGCCTCGAACCAGCTGACATGGCAGACGGGCGCCTGCGCGTGGCCGGCTCCGACGGAGGGATGGTGGGTGATGTCGTACTCCTCCTTCCACGACCAGCCCTCGTCCGACCACCACTCGCGACGCTCGTAGCCGCCGCCCTCGGAGAAGCGCAGCCAGCTGGCGTTGGTGACGGGGCGCCGCGCAATCGCGAACGCGCCGGTGCGCGCGAGGTGGCGGGGACGCTCGTTGTCGTAGGCGAAGCCCTCCGCGCCGGCGCCCATCGTAAAGGCGCCGGCGGGGAACGACAGCCAGCCCTTCTCGCCGGTCAGCGCCCGCAGCGACGGCTCGCCCGGCGGGAGCAGCCCGGCGAGCGCGAGCGTCTGGCGCATCGTCTCGGAGTGCTGCAGCTCGTGGCGCACCACCAGCTCGGTGAGGATGCCGTCGCCTGCGCCGATCTCCGCGAGCGTGTGGTCATCTACGCCAACCTTGGCGGGCGCGCGGTCGCCCGCGCCGACCTCCACCAGCGCACTGACGACGCGCTCGCGCACCGCCTCCATGTAGGCGCGCGCCTCGGGCGCATCGAGCAACTGCGCTTCGCCCCGCCGCGAGCGGGGCGTCTCGAAGGCGTCGTAGAGCTCGGCGAGGTCGGGGCGCAGCAGCTCCAGGCCGGCGTGGCGGTGGGCCAGCCACAGGTCCTCGTAGGCGGCGATGTGCGCGAGGTCCCACACGAGCGGGCTCATGATCGGCGAGTGCGCGCGCTCGAGCTCGCGGTCGTCGAGGTGAACCACCAGGTTCAGCGTGCAGCGACGAGCCTCGTCCAGGGCCGCGAGCGTCTCGGCAGGTGGGGCGGGGGGCCTGGCGGCGGTGGGTTGGGGAACGGTGCGGGCCATGAGCTCCGGGCGCGTACTCAAGGTAGGACCTTAGCGCGCTCGCTCCGCGCGCACGCCTCACCTCGTTTCGGAACTATCAGAAGGATCGAGCACCGACCGAGCATGCCGCCGGTCGCGGCCGCGGCGCGAGCCCCGCCATGATCGCTTACGAGCTCGGCGAGAGGGCGTCGCCGGGACGCGCGCGTGCCGCCGCGGCAGCGTCGGCCACCACGTGCAGGCGCTCTGAGGCGAGCAGGCTGGCGGGCACGCGGGGATCAGGACCCGCCAGCGCGGCGGCGAGCGCCTCGGCCTTGCCCGCGCCGGCGACCAGCAGCAGCGAGCAGCGGGCGGCGCGCAGCACCGGGAGGCTGAGCGTGACTCGCTCCGGCGGGGGCTTGGGCGAGTTGCGCACCGGCAGGCACAGCGCGCCGCTGGAGTCCTCCACCTCGGGGTGGCCGGGGAACAGCGAGGCGGTGTGCCCATCCTCGCCGATACCCACCAGCGACACGTCCAGCGCGGGCAGGCCGCCCGGCTCGGCGGGGGCGACCGCGGCGCGCAGCTCTGCGGCGTACTCCTGCGCGGCCGCCTCGGGACCTAGCTCGCCGCGCACGCGGTGCTCGATGGGCGCCGCCCGCCCGTCGCCGGGGATGTGCGCTAGCAGCGATTCCGCCACCAGCCGGTGGGTGCTCTCCGGGTCGTCGGGCGCGACGCAGCGCTCGTCCCCGTACCACAGCTCGACCGCCTTCCAGTCCTCGAGCAGCCCGGCGAGCACCTGGTAGGCGGCCCGTGGCGTGCTGCCACCGGACAGGGCCAGGTGGGCGACCCCGCGCCGCTCGAGCGCCTCCCGCAGCGCCTGCGCGATCTCACCCGCGGCGTACTCGGCGGCGGCCTGCGGGTCGGGAAGGGTGGTGAGGCGGGTCATGGCACGATCTCCCCGGTGGCGGCGGGTGGGTTGGGAAGGGTGGTGGGGCGGGTCATGGCACGATCTCCCCGGTGGCGGCGGGCGGGCACGGAAGGGTGGTGGGGCCGCTCACGGCACGATCTCCGCCGCGGCGGCGAGCGCGGGCGCGAAGGTGGGGTCGCGCAGCAGCGCCTGGCGGATCCCCTCGCCGAGGATGCCGGCCTCGCCGCGTGAGGCTCCGAGGATCGTCCACTCTCGCTCGTTGCCGCGGGCGTCATGCCGGTAGGCGTGCAGCCCGCCGGGCCCGCGGTCGAGGCGCAGGCGCAGGCCGGAGGCGGTGTCCAGCTCCAGCCCCGCGAGTCCGCGCACCTGCTGCTCGGGCGTGGCAAGGAGCCGCAGCTCGATGTCCTGGCGGCGCCCGCTGGCCTTGCCCGCGAGCGTGCCCCCGTGCGCCACCAGGGGGTTGAGCCGCCAGCCCAGGCGCGAGGCCAGCCAGCCGATCAGCAGCATCGCGGCGATCGCCGACTCGGGGTGGTGGCGGACCGTGACCGCGGTGAGCGTGTCCAGCTGGCGGCGCATGTCGGGCGGGTCGAAGGCGGTGGCGAGCCGCTCGCGCCACGGCGTGGTGCGCAGCCACGCGAGATCGACCACGTAGGCATCCTGCGAGAGCGCGCGCGCCTGTGCGATCGCCTCCCGCGGCTCGGGCTCATCGACCGAGTCGAGCAGCACGGCCTGCACGAGCGGCAGCAGCTCGCGCACGACCTCGGGGTGGCCGTGGGGGGACCACAGCAGCGTGAGCAGGTCGCTGACGACGAGCGGGTCGGCGATCGTCAGCAGGTCGTCGAGGTGGCGCTTGCCGATCTCGACGACCACCGTCTCGCGCAGCAGGGTGAGCTCGCCGGGGCGTGGGTCGCCTTCGGAGGCGACGGTGGCGCGCGCGTCGAGGTGCTCGCGGGAGGGCTCGTAGGAGAGGACGATCAGGCGCGAGGCGTGGTAGCGCCCGACGCCGCGCAGGCGGTTGGCGATCTCTCCGCTCCAGGCGCGATCGACGAACGCGATCATGTTCAGCGCGCGCGCGGGGACGTACCCGCCGTTTTCGGCGTGCCGGGCGACCAGCAGCTCGCGCAGGGCGGCTTCGATCGCGTCGGGCGTGGTGTTCTGCGCGCTCCATACGGCGTCGCTGGTGGCGGGCATGGCTCAGTCGCGCTCTTCTACGTGGTCGTTTCGGCGACCGTTGGGACAGTGAGGGCGAGGCCGTATAGCCATTGCAGTGGGGGCTGGGTGTTGAACAAAAAATTCAAAAGCCGTGCGCAATTGCTATCGGGTTCTGAATTTTTTATAACGACCCCACCCCTTACCTATACATACTATCGCTATACCCAAAGCCATGCGGATGGCTCATCAGATCGCCCGCCACGAGTGGCCCTCGAACAGGATCTCGCCGGCCTCCGAAGGCCCCTGTGAGCCGGCCGGATATTGAGGCAGCAGGCCACCCGGAGGCGGCCCCGGCGTGTCCGGGTGGGCGGGACTCCAATATTTCACGATCGGGTCGCAGATTTCCCACTGCGCCTCGACCTCGTCGTTACGCGTGAACAGCGTGGGGTCGCCGCGCATCGCGT
This sequence comes from Solirubrobacteraceae bacterium, assembly GCA_035948945.1. Lineage (GTDB taxonomy): Bacteria > Actinomycetota > Thermoleophilia > Solirubrobacterales > Solirubrobacteraceae > Palsa-744. Next base: position 120,556 of record DASZIQ010000106.1, on the reverse strand, counting down.
CCATGATCAGCCGCTCGTACGCCTCGGGCGACTGCGAGAGGAACGAGGTGCCGTACAGGAACTCCATGTTCACGGGGCGGATGATCATGCGCGTGCCGGGAATCTTGGCGCCGAGCTGCAGCGACACGCCCTCGTTGGGCTGCAGCGTCAACACCAGCTGGTTGGGGCGGATGCCGAGCGAGCCCTCCGCGGAGAAGGCGAGGTGGGGGACGGGCTTGAGGGTAATCGCGATCTCGGTGATCTTGCGCGCGAGGCGCTTGCCGGCGCGTAGGTAGAAGGGGACCCCGGCCCAGCGCCAGTTGTCGACCTCCAGGCGCAGTGCGGCGAAGGTCTCGGTGATCGAGCCATCCCGCACTCCCTCCTCCTCCAAATAGCCCGGCACGTCCTCTCCGCCCGCATGGCCGGGGCCGTACTGGGCGCGCACTGCCATCTGCGGCACATCCTCCGCGGCGGGCGCGTGGATCGCCTGCAGCACCTTGACCTTCTCGTTGCGGACCTCTTCGGCGGTGAAGTTCACCGGCGGCTCCATCGCGACGTGGCAGAGCAACTGCAGCATGTGGTTCTGGATCAGGTCGCGCAGCGCCCCGGAGTGGTCGTAGTAGCCGGCGCGGCTGCCGATGCCGATGTCCTCGGCGGCGGTGATCTGGACGTTGTCGATGTAGTTGCGGTTCCACAACGGCTCGAACATCCCGTTGGCGAAGCGGAACGCCAGCATGTTCTGGACGGTCTCCTTGCCGAGGTAGTGGTCGATGCGGAACACCTGGGACTCGTCGAAGACCTCGAGCACGCGGCGGTTGAGCTCGGCGGCCTCCGCCAGGGAGGTGCCGAACGGCTTCTCGATGATCGCCCTGACCTCGGCGCCGGCGCGGCCGTCGAGGCCCTGCGCGCCGAGCGCCTCGACGATCACCGGGAAGAACTCGGGGGCGGTCGAGAGGTAGAAGGCGCGGTTGAGCGGTTCGCCCGCGCGCTCGTCGAAGCGGTCGAGCACGAATGCGAGCTCGCGGTAGACGCGCTCGTCGTCGAACGTGCCGGGCACGTACTTGACGTGTTCGAGCAGCCCCCTCAGCACGTCCTTGTCGGGCGTGCGGCGCGAGAAGGCGCGGATCGCCTGCTCGCACTCGGCGCGGTAGTCGTCGCGCTCCTTCTCTTTGCGCGACACCCCCACGAGGTTGAAGCGCTCGGGCAGCGCGCCCTCGTGGGCGAGGTTGTACAGCGCGGGCAGCAGCTTGCGCCGCGCGAGGTCGCCGGTGGCGCCGAAGATGACGAGCGTGGTGGGCGCCACGGGCAGGCGCTCGAGCCCTTCGACGAGCGGGTTGTCGGGCTGCTGCTCGATCGTGCTCATCGCGCCTTCTTCACCGCATGCCCGCCGAACTGGTTGCGCAGTGCCGCGAGCACGCGGTTGGCGTAGTCGCCGTTGCCGCGCGAGGTGAGGCGCGCGTACAGCGAGGCGGTGATCGCGGGGGTGGGCACGTCGCGCGCCGTGGCCTCCTCGATCGTCCAGCGGCCCTCGCCGGAGTCCTCGGTGTAGCCGGTGAGCGCGTGCAGGTCGTTGCCGTCGGCTTCGAACGCGCGGGCGGCGAGTTCGCACAGCCACGAGCGCACCACCGAGCCCTGTCCCCACAGGTGGGCGATCCTGGCGTTGTCGAGCTCGTACTCGCACTTGTCGAACAGGTCGAAACCCTCGGCGTACGCCTGCATCAGGCCGTACTCGACGCCGTTGTGCACCATCTTCACGAAGTGCCCGGCGCCGGCGGGCCCGAAGTGCTGCCACCCGCGCGGGCCGATCATGGCGATGCTCGTCTCGTTGGTCGGCGGCGCGAGCACGTCGAGGAACGGCGCCAGCCGCGCGACCGCGCGGGTCGGCCCTCCCACCATCATGCAGTAGCCGACTTCGAGGCCCCACACTCCCCCGGAGGTGCCCACGTCGACGTAGTGGATGGCGCTCTTTTTGAGCTGCCCCGCGCGGAGCTTGTCTTCGGTCCACTTGGTGTTGCCGCCGTCCACGATCGTGTCGTCGCGGTCCATCAGCTTCGCGAGCCGGTCGATCGTGCGCTGGGTGACCTGGCCGGCGGGCAGCATCACCCACACGATTCGCGGCGCGTCCAGCCGCTTGACGAGGTCGGTCAGCGACGCGGCGCCGACGGCGCCGTTGGCCATCGCCCGCCGCACGGCGTCGCGGTCGGCGTCGTACACCACCACATGGTGCTCGGAGTCGCGGAGGATGCGATGCGCCATACCGCCGCCCATCCTGCCCATGCCGATGAACCCGATCTGGCTCATGATGACTCCTCCTCTGGTGGTGTAGGTTTCAGGCGCACGCGCTAAAGGTATCCGTTTGAGCCCCGACCCCACACGCCAACGCCCCGACCGCAACCTCGCGCTTGAGCTGGTGCGCGTCACCGAGGCGGCCGCGCTGGCGGCGGCACGGATGGTGGGCAAAGGCGACAAGGAGGGCGCCGACCAGGCCGCGGTGGACGGGATGCACTACGCGCTGCAGTCCGTCCAGATGGACGGCGTGGTGGTGATCGGCGAGGGCGAGAAGGACGAGGCCCCGATGCTCGCCAACGGCGAGCACATCGGCGACGGCTCGCTACCGGAGGTGGACATCGCCGTCGATCCGCTGGAGGGCACCACGCTCGCGGCCCACGGGATGCCGAGCGCGCTGGCGGTGATCGCGCTCTCCGCCCGCGGCACGATGTTCGACCCGGGCCCGTGCGTGTACATGGAGAAGATGGTGGGCTCCCCGGAGATTGCCGACCTGCTCGACCTCGACCGCCCCCTCTCCGCGACGGTCGCCCTGATCGCGGAGCGCAAGGGCTGCGAGATCGGGGACGTGGACGTGGTTGTGCTCGACCGCCCCCGCCACGAGCGTGGCATCAAGGAGATCCGCGAGGCGGGCGCGCGGGTGCGGCTGATCCCCCACGGCGATGTGTCGGCCTCGCTGCTGGCGGTCACCGAGCGCTCCCCGGTGGACCTGCTGTGGGGCATCGGGGGCACCCCGGAGGGGGTGATCTCGGCGGCCGCGATCAAGTGCCTCGGCGGCCAGCTGCTGGGGCGGCTGTGGCCGCGCAACGAGCACGAGCGCTCCGCCGCGCAGGACGCCGGCTATGACCTGCGGCGCGTGCTCGACCGCGACGACCTGGTGGCGGGCGAGGACGTGTTCTTCTCGGCCACGGGGATCACCGACGGGGACGTCCTGCAGGGCGTACGTTACCCCTCCGCGGGCGGAGCGACCACCGAGTCGCTCGTGATGCGCACCCGCTCGGGCACCGTGCGGCGCATTCACGCGCGCCACGATCGCACGAAGCTGCGGGCGATCTACGGCGACGCGCGATTTGGCTGATCGCGCGTACGGCGCGCGCGACTCGGCCGATCAGGCTGTGGCCAGCCGCCCCACGCGCGACTTCGCGAGGTCGAGGCGGGCAAGCGAGCGCAGGAAGCCGTGAGTGACGAACACGTGGATGCGTGACTGGGTGGCGTTGTAGAGGCGGAGGCTGATTCCCGAGGCGATCGCCGGATAGAAGTTGGCGACCTCCACCTCGATGTGCAGGCCGTCGGCGATGCGGCGCACGTCGATCTGCAGGTACCCCTTGCTCTCGCGCCCGGCGCGAGCCACCAGCAGCCCCCGCTCGATGCGCCAGCGCACCACTCCGCGATCGGCCTGGAGCTCGTACTCCGGGGCGCGGAAGGCGAGCAGCGTGAGCGGCCGGAAGAACAGCACCACGAAGCGCTCGCGCTCGGTGTACCGCACCCTCACCAGGCCGAGCGTGACGCGGGTGAGGAAGCGCCAGTAGGTCCGCGCCAGCCGCTCCAGGTTCTCGGCGGTCCACAGCTCGCCGAGCGCGCGCTCGCTGAGCCTCAGGTCGGCGGTCTGCACCGAGCGCATCGCCCCGGTGTCCGCATCCACGCTCGTGTGGTCGCACAGGTTGGTGATCGCGGCGTTCGCCGGCACACGTTGAGCCTAGCTCGCTGAGGCCCCGCCGGTGGGCGTGACGGAGGCTGGCTCGCGAGGCTAGCTCGCAGAGGCTCCGCCGGTGGCGGCGGAGCCGGGCGTGGCGGAGGAGGAGCCGGCGGGCGATTCGGACTGCGCGCTCGCGGAGGTGGGGGTCGCCGGCGAAAGCGTGGTCGAGAAGGGGGCCTGGCCGAGCGTGGGGGTGTTGGGCACGCTGCCGACGACCTGTGTGCCGATCCGCACCGTTTCCTTGATCTCGAGCGCTCGCGCGGCGCCCGAGGTGAGGTCCCACACGGCCCCGCTGTGGCCGTAGGGCCCGCGATCGAGCACCGGCGCGGTGAGCAGGTGTCCGCCGTAGGAGATCCGCACGAGCGTCCCACACGCAAGCGTGCGGCTGGCGAGCCCCACGAGCTTCGGGGTCAGCTTCTGCCCGCACGCGGTCGTGTGGCCGTAGAAGCCGGGGCCATACCACGTCGCCACGGTCTGCCTGCCGGGGGAGCCGGGTGTGGGCGCAGCCCCGCCGGACGTGGCGCTGCTCGAGGTTGAGTCACCGATCGTGGTGCTGGCGGTCGTGGTGCTGCTGGATGTGGTGCTGCTGGTCGTGGAGCCGCCGGATGTGGATTCGCCGGTCTCGGCAAATGCCCGCGCGGCGGGCACGGCAAGGGGCCCGGCGATGCCGAGTAACGCGGCCAACAGGCCAGCCGCAAGGGCGTGCTTGAGCGAAACGGTGTGCATAGTCGTCGTCTTCGTACGCCTACGAGGTGAGCTGACGGGCTCGCGCCTGATGGCGCTACGGCCTCGATGAGGCCGATTCGCCCCCGCGGATCGATCGACTCGTTCCGCAATGGATCCCCCGTCCTCCACGACCTGGGCCGCAGAGGTTCGGCGTGCGCGCAGTATACATAGCTCGCCCGGACGTGTTGCGTGCTCGGACGTGTGCCCGCACTGCTCTCGCCTCTACGTATGCCCGGGTTGTTGGAGGCCAAGCCGCCGCGGCACGCGACTGTTGGCGAGAGCGGCGATCCTCAGCCGCCGGCAAGCCGTGTAAGCGCGTCCCGCAGCACGCGCCCGCCGGCGGACAGCCCCGTTTGGGCGAGCTCGCCGACCAGCTCTACCATCGAGGCGGCCAGCTCGCTGCTGCTCGGCGGCTGCACCGGGCGCCCCATCTCGATCGTCTCCTCGGACTCGAAGCCCTGGCGGGGCACCGGCGGCTCGGCGGTTTTGGGTGAACGGGACGAACGGGGCCGTGGGGGTGCGCTCGCGCTCGCTCGTGGTCGGGCGGCGGTGGACTTGGGCGCGGTCTGCGGCTTGGCCGCGGTCCGGGGCTGGGCGGCCCGCGCGGGCGAGGTCCGGGCGGCGCGTTTGGGTTTGGCCGCGGCGCGCTCTGCACGGGATTGGGCCGTCGGCGTCGGCGACGTCTTGCGTTTGGGCTTAGCCTCGCCGCGCTCGTGGGTCTGGGCGGACGCGCGCTCCGCCCGCGCAGCGGCGCTCTGCCGCGCGGCGGCTCTGCGCGCGCTGGGGCGCTGGGGGCGGGTGCTGGGCAGGCTCGCCAGCACGCCCGGCTCGTCGGTTGGGGGAGCCGGCGGCCGCGTTGCATCGGTCGGCGGCGATGTTGCGGTGGCCCGCCGACGCCCGCCGGATCGTTTCTCTTTGCTCGCGGGGCTCATCGGAGTGCGCAATCATCGCGCATACGCGCCGGGCATACGGGATGGGTGCGCGCAGGCGTTAATATGGGTCTACGTTTGGCTGTAGGGGCGGGTCGCGGCCGCAGCGGGGGGGCGGATAGGCCATAGCCCGCCGTCTCGCTATGGTCGCCTCGTTTGGCGTACAGCCCTCCCGGCACGAAATCGCTGTCTAAGGAAACGGAAACCGATGTCAGTAGTCGAACTGCAGGAGCTCGATGAGATCAAGGGCCTGTTGGCGAAGGGCCAGCAGGTGGGGGTGCTGACGTTCGCGGAGATATCGACGGCGACCTCCGAGTTGGACCTGGACGAGACGGACGTCGAGGAGCTGCACGGCTTCCTGGAGAAATCCGAGATCGAGCTCGTCGAGGACATCGACCCGGCGACCGCCGCGGCGTCGCAGGTCGAGCGCGCGCCGGACAAGCGCGGCCGGCGCAAAGCGAAAGCGACGCTGGACCTCAAGCCGGACATGACGACCGACTCGCTGCAGCTGTTCCTCAAGGACATAGGGAAGGTGCGGCTGCTGACCGCCCAGGAGGAGGTCGATCTCGCCAAGCGGATCGAGCGCGGCGACCTCGACGCCAAGCAGAAGATGGTCGAGTCCAACCTTCGTCTGGTCGTGTCGATCGCCAAGAACTACCGCAACCAGGGCCTGCCCTTCCTCGACCTGATCCAAGAGGGCACGCTCGGGCTGGTGCGCGCCGCGGAGAAGTTCGACTACCGCAAGGGCTTCAAGTTCTCCACGTACGCCACCTGGTGGATCCGCCAGGCGATCGCCCGGGCGCTGGCGGACAAGGCGCGCACGATCCGCATCCCCGTCCACGTCGTCGAGAAGCTCAACAAGATCGGACGCGCCGAGCGCAAGCTCGTGACCGAGCTGGGCCGCGAACCGACCGCTGAGGAGATCGCGGACATCACCGGGATCGACCCCGAAGAGGTCGACTCGATCAAGCGCTCCGCCCAGGCGCCGGTGTCGCTGGAGAAGCCCGTCGGCGACGAGGAGGAGTCGGAGTTCGGCCAGTTCATCGCCGACGAGCGCGCCGAGTCGCCATACGAGCGCGCCGCCGAAATCCTTACCAAGGAGGCGCTGCGCGAGGCCCTGGAGAACCTCTCCTACCGCGAACGGCGTGTGCTGGAGCTGCGCTACGGCCTCGGCGGCGAGCACCCCCGAACCCTGGATGAGGTCGGCCGCACCTTCAACGTCACGCGCGAGCGCATCCGCCAGATCGAGAACCAGTCGCTGAAGAAGCTGCAGTCGCTCGCAGAGGCGCAGAAGCTCCGCGACGTGGCGTAGCCTCCGTCCACGCGCCGTGGAGGCGCTCAAGCCCCCCGCGCGCGATGCCGATGCGAGAGGCATGTTCGACGTGCAGGCAGCTCTGCGTGAGCTGATAAACCGCCACGGCTCGGATCTGCACCTGAAGGTGGATGCCCCGCCGCTGTTCAGGGTGGACGGCATCCTCATCCACGATGACCGCGGCGGCGCGCTGAGCGCCGAGGACACCGAGCACGCGCTGCACGACCTGCTGCACGACCCCGTGAAGCTGCAGGAATTCACCGAGGAGCACGAGGTCGACTTCTCGTTTGAAATCGTCGGTCTCGCGCGCTACCGCATCAACGCCTTTCGCCAGCGCGGCGTGATCTCGCTGGCGTGCCGCGCGATCCCCCACAAGATCTCCTCGATCGAGGAGCTCACGCTGCCGCCGGTCGTGCGGGAACTCGCCGAGGAGGAGCGCGGGATCGTGCTGCTCACGGGCACCACGGGCTCGGGCAAGTCGACGACGCTGGCGGCGATGATCGACCACATGAACTCGACGATGTCCAAGCACATCGTCACGATCGAGGACCCGATCGAGTTCGTGCACCGCGACAAGCGCTCGGTGATCAACCAGCGCGAGGTGGGGATGGACACCGCCTCCTTCAAGCGCGCCCTGCGGCGCGTGCTGCGCCAGGATCCCGATGTGATCCTGGTGGGGGAGATGCGTGACGACGAGACCGTGCAGACCGCCCTCTCGGCGGCGGAGACCGGCCACCTCGTGCTCTCCACGATCCACACGGTGGACGCGACCGAGTCGATCAACCGGATGCTCGACTTCTTCCCTCCCCACCAACACGCCCAGGCGCGCTCGATGATCGCGGGCACGGTGAAGGGCGTCATCTCCCAGCGCCTCGTCCCGTGCGCCGACGGCGGCCGGGTGGCGGTGTGCGAGATCCTGCGGATGACCGGCCGGGCACGCGACATGATCGTCGATCCCGCGCAGACGGGCAAGCTGCACGAGGTCATCACCGCGGGCGGCTACTACGGGATGCAGACATTCGACCAGGCGCTCTTCGGACACCTCAAGGCCGGGCGGGTCACCGTGGAGGACGCGCTGCGCGTCGCCTCCAGCCCCCACGACTTCAAGCTGCTGGTGCAGGCCGACGGCCGCCGTGGCACCACGATGGAGGACGTCGCCTCCGCGCAGGAGCAGCGCGGCGTTCCGCCCGCCGGCTCGGAGGCGCCTGCGCCCGCGGCGCCGATGCAGCCGGTCCCCGTCCCCGCACAGCCGTCCCTTGCGCCCGTGCCGACGCCCGACGGCGCTCCACCGCAGGTCCCCGCGCCGAGTGGCCGACCGCCGTTGACGGTCGCGTAGGGTCTCCAACACTTCATTTGGTAAAGTAGTGGAGTGGCAGTCGACGAGACATGTCCGGTGTGCCGTACCGCGGAGATCGTGTGCGGCAAGTGGACGCTGCTGCTGATCCGCGAGCTGGCGGAGGGTCGCACGCGCTTCTGCGAGCTGGAGCGCTCGCTGGAGGGGATCAGCCCGCGCACGCTCTCGCTGCGGCTGCGTGCGCTGGAGGAGGAGGGGATCGTCGCGCGCCAGACCTTCTCCGAGGTGCCCCCGCGCGTGGAGTATGCGCTCACCGAGAAGGGCGCCGCGCTGCTGCCGATCATCGATGACATGCGCGTCTACGGCGAGCGCTGGATCGTGCAAGGCTGTGGCGAGGACCGGATGAGCTCCGCGGTGTTCGCGGGGACGTCGGCCGCCGCGGCGTAGGGCCGGCTGGGCGAAGCACCGTCTCCGGACGCTGGACAGGAGGTCCAGCGCCCATGCGCCCGTCGGCGACACACGTCACGCGGACGATCCCGGCAAAACTCGACGATCGCCCGACGCTTGGGTGTGTCCCTGCAACGCCCGCTGCGTGTAGCAGGAGCGTGGTGGCCGCCGGCGAAGGTGATGCTTCCATGCGCTCCCCCCAGCTCGAGACAGCCATAGCCCAGTTCGTGCACGAGGCCGCTGCCTACCTGCAGGCCGCGCTGGACGCCGGCGCGGAGGTGCCGTTCGAGCTTGAGTCGCACTCCGCGCGGGGGCAGGGGCGGGGCGCCCAGCTGTACTGCTACCGGCCGCTTACCGGGGCGTTCATCGGCGAGCGCTGGCCGGCGCTGGCGAGCTTGGAGAGCTGCGCCGCGGCGGAGCGGCTGCTGGAATGCCTGCAGGGGCTCGACCGCTACCTGCTCCAGTGCAACGTGCGGATCGGACGGGGCGATCGGCGCTCGCGCGCGACCGTGGTGCTGCGCACGCTGCTGGAGGAGGTGTTCGCCGAGCGCACCTCCTTCGAGCTCGACGGCGAGCGGCTGCGCCGCGCGCTCGCGCGCCTGGACGCGACGGCCTTCACGAACGCCGGCGAGGCGGCGCTGATCGAGACGCTGCACGGCATGGGCGTGGTGGCGCCCGAGCTGGCGCACACGCGCGCGCCGGCGATCGGCCGGCCCGAGCTGGCGTGGGCGCTGGCGCGCTTCGAGATGGGCTGCGAACGCTCCTCGGAGCTGGAGGCGCTGAGCGACCACCTGCTGGCGCTGCGGGCGCTGCTGGAGCCGGAGGGCCCCGCCAGCGGACTGCTCGCGGGCCGGCTGGCGGCGCTCTGCGCCGTGCCCGAGGCCCGCGCCGGTCTGACGCGGCGGGTGCTGAAGGCCGTGGCGCTGGAGCGCGACGTGATCACGGGCGCCGCCGTCGAGCACGCGAGCTGCGACGCGCTGGTCGCGGAGCTCGCCGGCCATCTGCGCGCGGTGCTGCGAGATGTGGTGTGTGGCCACCTGCCGCCCGATCTGGTCGCCTGCGCCGACTCGCTGCTGGCGCCGTCGGAGCCGAGGGAGCAGCAGGAGCCCACGCAGCAGGGGTCGCCGCCCCGGGAGCCGACGCAGCAGGGACCGCCGGAGCTGACCCTTGAGGGCCCGATCAAGGCGCGCCGGAGGCGGCGTTCCACGCCGCGGGCCCCCACCGCCGAGCCCGCGCCACTCGCGGTGGGAGCGCAGCCGGGCGAGCAGGAGCTTGACGATCAGATCGACACGACGATCAAGCGCATGCGTCGCCTCGCGGCCCGCTCAGGCGAAGAGATCCCTAGCGACGCGGTCGAGACCGGCGAGATCCTGCACGTCCCCGTCTAGGTGGGGCACGAGGATCGGGGCGGGGTCCCCGAGCGCCTGCGAGAGCCGCTGTACCGTCGCATGGTCGCGCTGCACCAGCACATCGAAGTCGGCGAGGTTGCCCGCCACGCGCGCGGCGAGCCGCTCGCCCAGCTCGCCGGCCAGCAGCGCGGCCACTTCGGCCGGTGTGCGCCCCCCCAGGCCGTCGCGGTGGACGCGGTTGACGATCAGCGCCGCGCGCGACATCCCCGCGGCGCGCAACTGCTCGGCGAAGAAGATCGCCTCGCGCGCCGGCTCGGGCTCGGGCGAGGTGACGAGCAGGAAGACGGTGGCGGGGTCGCGCAGCAACTGGTCGACCACGCGGGCGCGCTCGCGAAAGCCGTCGAGCATCCCGGCGAGCGCGCCGAAGAAGCCCGACAACTCGCCGATCAGGTCGATGCCGGTGAAGCGCGAGAACATCGACAGCACCAACCCGCTGCCGCGGCCCACCAGGCGCGCGGCGAGGTTGCCGGGGGCGAGGAACATCCTGACCGAGCGGCCCTCCAGGAAGCGGGTCATGCGCGCGGGCGCGTCGAGGAAATCGAGCGCGTTGCGCGCCGGCGGGGTGTCGAGCACGATCGTGTCGAAACGCCCCTCGCGGTGCAGCTCGTACAGCTTGGCGATCGCGCTGAACTCCTGGGTGCCGGCCACGGCGCCCGAGATCTCCTGGTAGATGCGGTTCCCCAGCACCTCGTCGCGCGCGCGCTCGTCTGGGGCGATGCGGGCGATCAGTGCGTCGAAGGTGTGCTTGGCGTCGAGCATCGTCGCCCACAGCTCGCCTTTGCATTCGATCCCCTGGGCGGCCAGCAGCGCGGGGTCGATCCGCCGCGGCTCGTTGTCGAGCTCGTCGATCCCCAGCGCGCTCGCGAGGCGCCGGGCGGGGTCGATCGTCACCACGGCCACTCGCTGCCCTTGTTGCGCCAGCCCCAGTGCGAGCGCCGCCGCCGTGGTCGTCTTGCCTACCCCGCCCGGTCCGGCGCAGATGCACACGCTCTTGCCGCGCAGCCGCTTCGCGAGGGGTGGGGCGCTGGCCCGTGGCACGGGGGGATCGTAGTCGTGCGGTGGTGGGTCAGTTTGGAAGGGGAGGTGGTGGGTCGGGTTGGGGCGTATATATATAAGAAGAGGCTGTATAGCCATTGCAATCGGGCAGGGTGTTGTATAGCCATTGTGATAGGGCGGGGTGTTGAACAAAAATTAAAAGCCGTGCGCAATTGCTATCGGGTTCTGAATTTTTTATAACAACCTCCACCCTCATCTATATATACTATCGCGATACTAACCCAAGTCTCCATAGAAAAAGGCGGTACGCGCTCGAGCTGACCACTACCGACTGGCCCGGTGGGCAGGGTCTCGAGCTGACCCACTACCGCCAAGCCTCCAGAGCAAGCAGGCCGCACGCGTGCGAACCGAGCCACACCAACCATGCAGGCGCCAGCCGTGCAGGAATCCGACCACCGCGTGCGAATACTCACGACGACGAGCTTTCAAAGGGCGGCAGTCGGCCGGGAGGGCCGCGAGCCGAGCCCTTCCCAGTCCCACCATCGAGCATCGGAGCCCGCCGTGCAACCAAGGGCAAAGGTCATCGCGTTCGCCAACCAGAAGGGCGGGGTGGCCAAGACAACTACCACGCTCAACCTCGCGGCCGCGTTCGCGGAGGAGGGCCACCGCGTGCTGTGCGTGGACATGGACCCCCAGGGCAACCTGACGATGTCGCAGGGGATCGACCCCGACACGCTGGAGAAATCGATGTACGACGTGCTGGTGCACAAAACCTCGATCCGCGAGGTGGTGCGCCGGCGCGAGGTGGACGTGGCGTGCGCCTCGATCGACCTGGCGGGCGCGGAGATCGCGATGTCCACGATGATCGGCCGCGAGCGCTCGCTGCAGAAGGCGTTCGAGCCGATCCGCGAAGACTACGACTTCATCTGCATCGACACGCCCCCGAGCCTGGGGCTGCTGACGATCAACGCGCTGACGGCCGCCGACAAGGTGATCGTCCCCGTGCAGTGCGAGTATCTGTCGATGCGCGGGCTGATCCAGCTGCAGAACACCCTGGCGATGATCCGTGAGAACCTGAATCCGGACGTCGACATCGAGGGTATCCTTCCGACACTGGTGGACTCGCGCACGATCCACGCGAAAGAGGCAATCGAGATCCTCGAGGAGAACTTCGGGGACCGCGTGTTCGCGTCGCGCATCCGCAAGACGGTGCGCTTCGCCGAGGCGCCCGTGAAGGGCATGTCGGTGCTCAAGTACGAGCCCGAGGGCGTGGCGGCGCAGTCCTACCGCGACCTCGCGCACGAGGTGCTGGCGCACGGCTCGCAGGGGATCGCCGCGCGGCGCGGCCCGATCGTCCCCTCGGGCGCGCCGGCGGTTGTCGCCCCGGGTGCGCCGGCGGCCGCCGCGGAGGTCGCCCAGGCGGCGCCGGCAGTCGCCGCGGAGGTCGCCGAGGCAGCGCCCGCAGTTGCCGCGGAGACCCCCCGGGAGGTTGTGGCTCATGGCTCAAAGTAAACGCGCCAGCATGCGGGAGGGGCCGCTGGCGGCGCTGTTCAGCAAGACCGAGGAGGAGCAGGCGAGGGAGCCCGAGCAGCCCTCCGCGAAGGAGCCCGAGGAGGAGCAGCCCGCAAAGGCCGCTCCCGTGAGCGAGCCGGAGGCGGTCGAGGAGGAGGACGACTCCCCCCAGATCCCCACCCCGCGCGAGCGCCTGCGCAACGTGTTCTCCGCGGAGATCCCCGCCAACATGATGGAGCGCCCTACTGCGGCATCGACTGCGGCCGGAGCAGCCGGGGCGGCTGCGAGCGGCACGCCCGCGAGCGAGAAGCCCCCGCCGCAGGACGTGTACGCCCGCGAGGAGCCCCGCTCCGCGGCGGGCGCTGCGATGGCCGGCGGGCAGCCGGTGATCCACCCGGTGATCCGCGTCGTGGGCGTGGGCGGCGCGGGCGTAAACGCCGTCAACCGCATGGTCGAGGCCGAGGTCGCGGGCGTGGAGTTCCTCGCGATCAACACCGACCTGCAGTCGCTGCAGCAGTCCACGGCGGACATCACCCTGCACATCGGCGCCGAGCTGACGCGCGGCCTCGGCTCGGGCTCGGACACCGACCTCGGCAGGGCGGCCGCGATGGAGGACTACGACCGCGCGAAGGCGCTGCTGAAGGGCTCGGACATGATCTTCATCACCGCCGGCGCGGGCGGCGGCACCGGCACCGGCGCGGCTCCGATCATCGCGCGCATCGCCCGCGAAGTGGGCGCGCTGGCGGTGGCGATCGTCACCAAGCCGTTCGGCTTCGAGGGCTCGCGCCGAGCCGAGGCCGCCGAGCAGGGCATCAGGGCGCTGGCCGAGGAGGTGGACACGCTGATCGTGGTGCCCAACAACCGGCTGCTCAGCGTGCTGGACAAGCAGACCTCGATGGTCGACGCCTTCCGCGTAGCCGACGACGTGCTGCGCCAGGGCGTGCAGGGCATCTCCGACCTCGTCACGCTGCCGGGACTGATCAACCTCGACTTCGCCGACGTGCGCACGATCATGTCCGGCGCCGGCAACGCGCTGCTGGGGATCGGGATGGGCGCCGGCGGCGAGCACCGCGCCACGGAGGCCGCGATGCAGGCCGTCGCCTCGCCGCTGCTGGAAACCTCGATGGACGGCGCGCGCTCGATCCTGCTGTCGATCACCGGCGGACGCGACCTCTCCCTGTGGGAGGTCAACGAGGCCGCCAAGGCCGTGGCCGAGGCGGCGCACGCGGACGCCAACATCATCTTCGGCGCGATGGTGGACGAGAAGCTCGAAGACCAGGTGTGGGTGACCGTCGTGGCCACCGGCTACGAGCAGGAGCGCTCCCGTCCCTCCGGCCGCGGCCGCCTGGAAGAGCCGGCCGGCGAGCCCCGCGTGGCTCGCACCAGCGGCCGGCGCGAGCGCCGCGGCGGGGCGGCCGCCGTGGAGCTGGACGTGCCCGAGTTCATGCCGCGCGGCTGAGTACGTCTCGATCCGAGCGAGTGGCGCTCGGGTGCGGGTATGGAGAGATCGTCCGCGCGGGTGAGTGGGCCTGCCAGGCGCGCGAGCGCGCGGCCTCCATGCCGCGCGACGACAGTGTTCTGTCGGCCCCACAGCACTACCCTTCGCAAATGCACAGGGGCGAGCGAGGAGTCGTCGCCGCGGGCCATCCGCTGACGGCGCAGGCGGGCGCGCGCGTGCTGCGCGCAGGGGGCAACGCGGTGGACGCGGCGGTCGGGGCGATGCTGGTGTCGTTCGTGGCCGAGCCGCTGCTCACGGGCCTGGGGGCGGGGGGCTACCTGATGGTCGCCGGCGGGGGGTGGGAGCCGGCGCTGCTCGACTTCTTCGTGGAGGCGCCCGCGCGCGTCACGGACGGCTCGGCCGCCGAGCTGCAGGCGATCGACGTGTCGTTCGGCGACGCCGCGCAGGTGTTTCACATCGGGCCCGCCTCCTGCGGGGTGTACGGGACGCCGGCGGGAGCGTGCGAGGCGATCGCGCGGTGGGGCACGGTGCCCCTGGAGGAGCTCGCGGCCCCCGCGGCCGAGCTGGCGCGCGCCGGCGTGGCGCTCAACGCGGGGCAGGCCTACGTGGCGGAGATCCTCGCCGAGCTCTTGATCTCCACGGCGGAGTGCGCCGCGCTGTGGGCGCCCGCCGGACACGTACTGCGCGAGGGCGAGGTGTTGCGCAACCCCGAGCTGGGAGGCGCGCTCGAGCGCCTGGGCGCCGAAGGCGCAGCGCCGTTCTACGCGGGTGACATCGCGGCCGCCGTGAGCGGCTGGCTGGGCGAGCGCGGCGGCTCCGTCACGGGCGAGGCGCTGGCGGCCTACCGGGCGCGGCTGCGCGCGCCGGTGCGGGTCGGCTACCGCGACCGTGAGGTGCTGACCAACCCGCCGCCCTCCGCAGGGGGCACGTTGCTGGCCTACGCGCTCGGTCTGCTCGACCGGAGCCCCGGCCCGCCCGCGCTGGGTGAGCTCGTCGCGGCGATGGCCGCCGCCCAGGGCGAGCGCACCCCGGAGTTCGTGGAGGGCCTCGGTGAGGAGGGCTTCCTGGAGCGTTTCCTGGGCGAGCGCCTGGGGGTGGGCGGTGAGACGGGCGCCGGTGGCCACCTGGGGGCGACCGGCGAAGGGGAGGGCACGGGGGGCGCGAGAGGCGCGGGGGGCGCGAAGGGCGCGGGGGGCGATGCCGGCCATCTGGGGGCCACGACGCACATCTCGGTGCTCGACGGCGAGGGTCGCGCGTGCAGCGTCACCTGCACCAACGGCGAGGGCTCGGGCGTGGTCGTGCCGGGCACCGGCATCCACGTCAACAACATCATGGGCGAGCAGGACCTCAACCCGCTGGGCTTCCACCGCCACCCGGCGGGCCGGCGGATGCCGAGCATGATGGCCCCCTCCGTGGTGATCGGGGCTGGGGGTGAGGTCGAGTTGGTGCTGGGCTCCGCGGGCTCCAACCGGATCCGCTCGGCGCTGCTGCAGACGATCGTCGGGGTCGTGGACCACGGCATGAGCGCCGCGGAGGCGGTGGGCGCGCCGCGCGTGCACTACGAGGAGGGGGCGGTGTACGCCGAGCCGGGGATCCCGCTGCGGGCGCTGGCGGCGCCGGGCCGCGAGGTGGTGGCCTTCCACGCCCTCAACCTCTTCTTCGGCGGCGTCCAGGCCGTCCAGCGCCGCGACGGGGAGCTGCTCGGCGCGGGGGACCCCCGCCGCGGCGGAGTGGCGGTGTGGGCGTGAGGAGCGGGATAGGGAAGGGGAGGGGTGGGGCTCGGAGGGGTTGGGCTCGGAGGGGGTTGAGGAGCGTGGCAGGGAGGGGGAGGGGTGGGGCTCGCACGGGGTTGAGGAGCGCGGCAGGGAGGGGGAGGGGTGGTGCTCGGAGGGGGTTGAGGAGCGCGGCGGCGGCTGTCGTGCGGTGGCGTGAGCAGCGGCGGCGGTGGGGTGTGAGGAGGAGCGCGGTGGTGGCGGCGCTCATGGCGGCGGCGGTGCTGGCGGGGGCGGGCTGCGGCGAGAGCGTGGAACTCCCCGACCTGTTCGTAGTCACGCGTACGGGCGGTGGGGAAAAGCTGACCGTGCTGATCAACGAAGGCGGCACGGTGCACTGCAATGGCGGTCGCGCCCACCAGCTGAGCGACGCCCAGCTGATCCAGGCGCGGGGCGTCACCGAAGAACTGCAGACCCCCTCGTCCAAGCACCTCAAGCTGCCGCCGCGCCCGGGATCTGTGTTCCGCTACACCGTGCGCGACGCCGAAGGCACGGTGCGCTTCGCAGACAACTCCGCCTCGCAGCCCTCCGCGCTGCACCACCTGCAGTACCTCGTGCTGGAAGTGGCGCAGCGGGTATGCGGGCTGCCGGGGTGAGCGGCCCGGGGCGGGTGGGCCGCGGCGTTCGGGTAGTGGGTCAGTTTGGGAGTGGAGGGAGGGTGTATAGCTATTGCAATAGGTTGGGGTGTTGAACAAAAAATTTAAAAGCCGTGCGCAATTGCTATCGGGTTCTGAATTTTTTATAACAACCTCCACTCCCCTTATCAATACTATCGCTATACGAAAAAGCCAAATCTCCGGAGGTGGCAAAGCTGTGTACGCGCTCAAACCGACCCACTACCCGGCGTTCCGCGAGGGTTGCGCCGGGACGGGCGGCGAGACGCCCTACCCGAAGCGCACCTTCCCGTTGGAGCGCGCGTGCGCCTGGGCGCGCTCGACGAGCTCCATCCGCTTGATCGCGGCGCGGAACAGCATCGTCAGCAGGCGCAGGCGGGCGTTCTCCGAGCGCAGCTCCAACAGCTCCTGCTTGGCGTCGGCGCCGAACTCCACGGTGGCGGCCATGCGGTAGGCATTCAGCGCCGCGATCTCCTCCTCGGAGAGGGCGCTGTCGGTGGCCTGCTCCACCAGCTCGGCGTACAGCTCGCGGGTGGCGCTCACCACCTCGGGGTCCGCCGGCTCCTCGTGCTCGTCGAGGAACTCCACCACCCCGGCCGGGTAGGGCAGGTCGTCCTGGCGCTCCACCAGGCGAAACGGCCGGGTGCCGCGCGCGAGGATGTTCATGCGCCCGTCCTCCAGGCGCTCCAGCACCGTCTCGACGGTGCACGCGCAACCGATCGGCTTGAGCTCGTCCTCGGCCATCCACAGGATCCCAAACTCGCGCTGCTCCTCGAGGCACTCCTCGATCATCGTGCGGTAGCGGTCCTCGAAGATGTGCAGCGGCACGTTCTCGGTCGGCAGCGCCACGATGCCGAGCGGAAACAGCGGGAAGTCGCGGTGCAGGCGGTCCGAGCCGTCCGAGCGGTTCTGCATGTGCAGAGTCTAAGGGGGTGAACCGTCAGCTGCCTGCGAACCTCGAGCGGTTTGTAATGGCCGGTACCCGGTGGGTTGGCCCCGGGCGAGCGTACCGTCGCGGTCGCGGCGTAGCCTCTTGTACGTGGCTGCGTGCATTCCATTTGATGGCGCTTCTCTCCGGGTCTCCCCGGGGCCGTGTGCTCCGGAGAAAGGAGGTGCCTATGACAAATGCAATATGTGCGCTAGCCATCGCACTGCTCATCGCCATGCTGATCATCGATCGGCTCGCGCGATAGCAAAGCGCCCTGGTGGCCGCAGCAAAGACGGTCCCGGCGGCCACCGGGGACTATACACCACAAGAGAAGAGGGACCCGGTTGCCCGAGTCCCTCTGGAGGCGCCTACAGACGCAATAAATACACTAGCCGTCGGGAAGCCTAACACACCATTGCTCTGCCCCTCAGCCCCCCTTGCGCGCGGAGAGCATCAGGTTGTAGAAGATCGCGGCGGGCAGCCGCGGCTCGAGCAGCCGGCGGTCGAGCTCCTGCAGCACGAGGTAGCCGCGGTAGGCGTATTGGCGCCACGCCCACGGCACGTCGGCGGGCTCGGCGGTCGCCTCCAGGGTGCGGTTGGTCCAGCCAAACCAGTTGGCCACGAGCTCCTCGCCGCTCACGCGCACCCGCTGCAGGCCGGCGCTGCGGGCGAGCTCGCGCAGTTCGCCGGGCACGAACGCGTGCACGTCGACGACGCTCTCCAGCGCCTCGTCGGGCGCGCCCCCCGATCCGTTGTCCGCCCACCCGACGGGACGCGCGCGCAGCGCCGCCCGCCACAGCGGGGCCACGGTGCCGGCGAAGCGCTTGGGCACGCTCGCGAGGCGGTCGCCGGCGCGCGAGGGCTCGCCGGCGAACAGCAGCGTGCCGCCGGGCGCCAGCACGCGCGCGAACTCGCCGAAGGCGGTGGGGAGGTCGGGGATGTGGTGCAGCACGGCGTGGCCCAGCACGAGATCGAAGCTCCCGTCCTTGAACGGCAGGCGCTCGGCGTCGGCGCTCACGGTCTTGACCCTCAGCCCCAGCCCCTCGGCGTTGGCGCCGAGCGTGGCGAGCATCCCGGGGGAGATGTCCGTGCACGTGGCCTTCCCGATCAGCCCGGCGCGCATCATGTTGAGCGTGAAGTACCCGGTCCCCGCGCCGATCTCAAGCGAGCGCTCATACACTGGGTGGCCGCCCGGGTGGGCGGGCATCCGATCTGCCCGGAGCGCCTTGCGCACCTTGGCGGTGACCTGCTCCAGGCCGATGTCGCCGAAGTCGATCCCCCACTTCGCGTCGTAGTGGCCGGCCGCCACGTCGTGGTAGCGCGTGTTGACGTCGCGGATCTCCGCGGCTGTGAGCGGGGGGGCCACGGCGGGGACCATATACTCGCGCGCGGTGTCGGCGTCTCTTTACGTGCAGCGCAACCAGCCCGAGGGGGTGCCTCCGCTGGCGCTGACGGGGGAGCGGACACTGCCGGACGTGCCCGAGGAGAACTACTGGTATCGCCGTCACCTGGTCGTCTACCAGTGGATCGCCGCGTGTGTGGGGGGCTTGCGGGCGATCGACATGGCGTGCGGGGAGGGGTATGGCTCGAATGTTCTCGCCGCCAGCGCCGGGAGCGTCGTCGGGGTGGACGCCAATCCGCAGGCGCACGAGCACGCGCACATGCGCTACCGGCGCCCCAACCTGCGCTTCGAGCGCGATCTGATCGAAACGTTCTCCGCGCCCGCCGACGCCGTCGTGTTCCTGCAGACGATCGAGCATCTGCAGGACCCGGGGTCGGCGCTCGAGCACTTCCGTGAGCTGGTGGGCCGTGGCGGTGTGGTGTACCTGTCGACGCCCAACGTGCTCACGCTCGCGCCGAAGGGCGCACCGCGCTCGGACAACCCGTGGCACGTGCACGAGTATCGCGCGCACGAGTTCGAGCAGCTGTGCCGCCGGCACTTCGCCTCGGTGGCGCTGTTCGGCCTGTTCCACGCCCGCAAGCTGCGCGCGCACGAGCTCGCCCTGCGGCTGGGCTGGGACAACGTCCATCCGCGGCTGGGCCTCACCGAGCGCTTCTACGGCTGGTTCACCCCGGCGATCTCCACGGCGGACTTCGCGCTGCGCCCCCGCGGCCAGGCCGACCTCGACAAGGCGCTCGACTTCGTGGCGGTGTGCCGGGCGTGATCTGTCCCGTGGCTGGTGACGCGCCTTCGTGAGCGACTCCCACCAACCGCTTGCGGGGGGCGAGCGAGACGCAGACGGGTTGCGTACGAGAGCCAAGTTGGGACCCGGCGCGCAGGGCGCGGGTGGGCGCCGCCGGCCCGCTGGGGGTACGCGGGGCGAGCTGGCGATCGTCCTGCACACGCACATGCCCTACGTCGAGGGCTTCGGCACGTGGCCATTCGGGGAGGAGTGGTTGTGGGAGGCGCTCGCCACGTGCTACCTGCCGCTGCTGGAGCTGCTGGAGCGCGGGGCGCCGCTGACGGTGTCGCTCACCCCGGTGCTGTGCGACCAGCTCGAGGCCCCCGGCGTGGGCGAGCGCTTCGCGCGGTTCGTGGGCGGCACCCGCCGCCACACCCACGCCGAGGACGCCCGCGGGCTGCGCGCAGGGGGGCATGAGATCCTGGCGCGCGAGGTCGAGCGCTCCTGGGGCGACTACGAGCGCGCGCTCGCCGGCTTTGAGCGTCGCGGCGGCGCGATCCTGGGCGCGTTCGCCCCCTACGCGCAGTGGACCTCCGCGGCCACCCACGCGGTGCTCCCCCTGTTGGCGAGCGAGGCGGGACTACGGTTGCAGGCGTGCAGCGGCATTGAGTCCCACCGTGCCCGCTTCGGCACGGGCTGGAGGGGGGGCTTCTGGCTGCCGGAGTGCGCGCACGCCAGCTGCTTGGAGCCCGCGCTGGCGGACGCCGGGGTGCGCGCCGTGTGCGTGGAGCTGACCGGTCGCTTCGGCTTGGGGGCGCCCGCCCATCTGCGACCCATGGTGGGGGAGTCGGGCGTGGTGCTGGTGCCGATCGACCGCGCCACGATCGCACGCGTGTGGAGCGATCGTGGCTACCCCGCGCACGGGCGCTACCGCGACTACCACCACCACACGATCCACCACCACAACCCGTGGGCCAACGACGGCGACGCCTACGACCACGCACACGCGCTGGGCCTCGCGCGCGCGCACGCGGCAGACTTTGTGGCTGGCGTCCGCGAGCGGCTGGCCCGCGACGGGCGGGGCCTGCCCGGCGGCGGCCTCGTGGTGTGCGCGCTCGACACCGAGCTGCTCGGCCACTGGTGGTACGAGGGCCTCACGTGGCTGGCGGCGGTGGTCGAGGAGTGCACCCGCGAGGGCCTCCCGCTGGTGCGCCTCGACGACGCGCTGGAGCGCCACGAGCCGGCGCCGCTGGAGGGCGTCTCCCGCGCGCGCGAGGGCTACGGCGCACCAGTGGCTGGCGCGGGGGAGGGCTCCGCACTGGCCGATGACCACACACCGCAGGCGGGTCTGTCGCAGTCGAACGACGTGAGCGTCTCGGCTGGGCCGGCGTGGGAGGTGAGCACCTGGGGCGCGGGCGGCGACCTCTCGACCTGGTCGGGCCCGGCGGTGGCGGAGATCGCCTTCGCCACCCGCGCGGCGGAGCTGGAGGTGGTGCGCGCCGGCCGCCGCGCAGGCGCCGCCGCGGTGCGCGAGCTGCTGGCGCTGCAGTCCAGCGACTGGGCCTTCATGGTGTCCCGCGGCCTCGCGGTGCCCTACGCGCACGAGCGCTTCGAGGCCCACCGCCGGGAGGTCGAGCGCGCGCTGGCGGCTGGTGCGGGGGCCGACGCGAGCGCTCTGCGCAATCTCGCCGTGTACGCCGATCCCGGGACGCTGCTCGCGCCCTGAGTACGACGGCGTGCCCAGGCGTCCGAGCGCAACCCCGGGATCGCCACACGCGACCCCACCCCGACCCCCCTTGGGGGGTCCTTCTAAAAATCTTTTTCGCTGCTCCAGCGCAGCGATCGCGGCGTCTCGCGCATGCGGATCACGCGCGCGGGGACGCCGCCGACGACGGCGTTGGCGGGGACCTCGCCGGTGACCACCGCGCTGGTGCCGATCACGCTGTTATCGCCGACCGTCACTCCGCGCAGGATGCACGCGCCGTAGCCGATCCACACGTTGTGCCCGACGCGCACGTCGCGCTTGTAGATGCCCTGCAGGCGGATCGGGCGCTCGACCTCGACCATGCCGTGGTCGAAGTCGATCAGCATCACGCGGTCGGCGACGATGCACTCGCGCCCGATCGACACGTGCTGGAAGGCGGAGACGGTGCACTCCTGCCCCATCACCGTCTTCGCGCCGATCCGCACTTCGCCCTCGTGGACGCGCAGCTTGGTGCCATGCCCGATCCACGCCCAGCGGCCGATGTGCAGGGTGGCGTGGCGGCCGATCTCCAGCTGCACGCCGGGGCAAATGAAGCAGATGCCGTCCGTGCGCAGGCGCCCCCGCCAGCGCAGCTTGAGCAGCCCCAGGCGCAGCAGCATGCGGGCGTAGGCGAGGGACATCATGTGGTTGGCCCGCATGAACCGCAGCAGTGTCAACGGCCCGCCCCCACGCGGGGGCGGATCTCCCCGGAGCTCGATGGGGGGCCGGGAGCGGGATGAGGGTGGAGGAGGAGGGTGGGTGGGTCTCAAAACAAAAGGGTCGGGGGAGGGGTCGCGTGGTGTGTGCCCGGGGGTGGAGTCGGTCATCAGCTCTGGTGGGTCCATCGTGGGTCAATCGTATTTGTGCCCATCCCACGTGTGGTCGCACGTCTGATCGGGTTGCCCGGTGGGCAGGAATAGCCGCCGCCGCGTCGGATACAAGTGTCCACATGGGAACCGCCGCCCTCCGCTCGCGACCGAAGCGCCGCGTCGCCCGTCAGAGCGCTTCACACGCCGGCCCAGGTCCGCGTGATAGAGCCACCTGCGGCGGCATCGTGATCGAGCGTGCCGACGTGCTGGATCGCTACGCAGACTGGCCGTCGCCGACGGCGATCATCGTCGACGGTCCCTATGGCGTCGCGGGGTTTCGCGGCGACCCGCCGACACCCGGCGGGCTGGCCGAGTGGTATGCGCCACATGCAGCACAGTGGGCTCGGTACGCGAGTCCCGAGACTTCGCTGTGGTTCTGGGGAACCGAGATCTCATGGGCGATCGTCCATCCCGTGCTGGACCTCCACGGCTGGGAGTACCGCACGACGCACGTGTGGGACAAGGGCATCGGCCACATCGCCGGCAACGTCAACGGGAACACGATCCGCCGCTTCCCGGTTGTCACAGAGATCTGCGTCCACTACACCCGCCGCCCCGAGTTGCGCACGGGCGAGGGGGAGCTCCTGCCGATCAAGGAATGGCTGCGCAGGGAGTGGGAGCGGTCGGGCCTCCCGCTCTACAGGACGAACGAGGCGTGCGGGGTCAAGAACGCCGCAACGCGGAAGTACTTCACGCAGGACCACCTCTGGTATTTCCCACCGCCGGAGATGATGGAGCGCCTCTCCTTCTACGCGCACCGCCACGGGAAGCGCACCGAGCACCCGTACTTCTCGCTCGACGGGCGGACGCACGTCACCGCCAGGAAGTGGACGCGGATGCGGGCGAAGTGGCATCACGTCCACGGCATCACCAACGTCTGGCGGGAGCCCCCGGTGCGCGGGAACGAGCGCCTGAAGGATGGGGCGAAGGTCGTCCATTCCAGTCAGAAGCCTTTGCGCCTGATCGAGCTGAGCATCCGCGCCTGTACCGACCCCGGGGATGTCGTGTGGGAGCCGTTCGGAGGGCTCTGCTCGGCAGCGGTTGCGTCCCTTCGCGCCGACCGGCGCTGCTACGCCGCAGAGATCGACCGAGCCGTGTTCGTCGCCGCCGCCGACAGGCTCCGGCAGGAAGTCGCGGGGGGTTTCGCGAACACCGGGAGCGATGGCCGCGAAGCCAGATCCGCCTGAGGAGACGGGCCCGGCCGACGACTGGCCTTACCGGAAGCTTGGCGAGGCCGTCCGCGATGCGCTGCAGGTGCTCCCCTCCCTCTTCAAGTCCGATCTGGTGATCTCGGGGGTCCGTGCGACCGATCTGCACGCGTTCAACACGTCGCTCGGGGCAACGATCGAGGAGCAGGTCGTGGCGGGACTGAACGCGATACGCGACGCGACGTGGGACAAAGACGGCCACTACGCCAACCTCAGGTTCGTCCGGCAGTCGCAAACATTTCCCGACGTCGTGCTCAAGCCCGCCGCGCCGCCGCACGTGCCCGTGGAGCCGGTCATGGGGATCGAGCTGAAGGGCTGGTATGTGATGGCCAAGGAGGGCGTGCCGAGCTTCCGCTACACGACGACCCCGAAGACCGCGGCGCTACAGGATCTACTCGTGGTCTTTCCGTGGGCGCTCTCGGGCGTGATCTCCGGCGCGCCCATCCTCTTCGCGCCGTATGTCACATCGGCTCGCCACGCCGCCGAGTACCGCAACTGGTGGTGGCAGTACGAGCGCAAGGCAAAACGAGACGCGACGATCAAGGTGTCGGCACACGAGGGGCACTACCCGATGAAGTCGGACCTGATCGCCGATGTCCCGGCGGAGGACGCTGGCAACTTTGGACGGATCGCGCGCACCAAACTCCTTCAGCGTGCGGGGTACATCGACGCCACCCTCCAAGCTGAGCTATCGGGTATCCCGCTGTATGCGTGGCGCTCATTCTTCAAGCTGTTCAGGGAGTCGAACACCGAAGAGAAGATCAAGGCGGCACTGGAGCGGATGACCGCCAAGGCCGCCAAGAAGGGCCGGGACAAAGAGGCCGCCGCGCTGACTGAAGCGCGAGATCTGATCGCCGCGCTGGCCGGACTGCTCGACGAATCGAGGTAGCCAGCCGGCGATGTGGGGTTGGGGTACGCCTGTCCTGCGATGATTGCGCCCCATGACCGAGCCGCCGAGCGAGCCACGAGTCGAGTCCGGGCAACAAGTCGAGTCCGGGTTCGAGCCACGGGCCGAGTCCGGGCGGGTCCAGTACGGGTCTGGGCCGCAGGCGGAGTCTGGGTCCGAGTCACGGGCCGAGTCCCGGTCTGCGCTACAGGCCGAGTCCCGGTCCGAGCCACGCGCTCTCGCCCAACGCCTGCTCGCCGGCGATCGCCGTGCCCTGGCGCGGGGGATCTCGCTGGTCGAGGACAACCGCGCGGAGGGGTGGCAGCTGGTGAGGGAGGTTTACCCCCACACGGGCCGCGCCGCGGTGGTTGGCTTCACCGGGCCTCCGGGGGTCGGCAAGTCGACGCTGATCGGCGCGCTGACCCGCGTGCGCCGCGCGGCCGGCCGCACGGTGGGGGTGCTCTCGATCGACCCCTCCTCCCCGTTCACTGAAGGCGCGCTGTTGGGAGACCGCATTCGCCTGAGCGAGCATTTCCTTGACCCCGGGGTGTTCATCCGTTCGATGGCCAACCGCGGCGCGCTGGGGGGACTCTCCGAGGCGGCGCTGCAGGCCGCGCTGCTGCTCGACGCCGCCGGACGCCAGGATGTGTTCGTGGAGACGGTGGGAGTGGGACAGGCGGAGGTGGACATCATCGATCACGCCGACACCGTGGTGCTCGTGCTGATGCCCGGCTCGGGCGACTCGATCCAGGCGCTGAAGGCGGGGGTGATGGAGATCCCCGACGTGATCGCCATCAACAAGGCCGACCACCCGCTCACCGACACGATGGTGCGCGAGATCCGCGGGGTGCTGTCGCTCGCCAACCTCGATCGCGACGGCGACGCCGCTCAGCCCTGGCGGGTGCCGATCGTAAGAACCGAGGCCGCCATCGGCCGCGGCGTCGAGGAGCTCATCGAGCGTCTGGAGGAGCATCGCGCGCACATCCTCGCCGCCGGCCAGCTGGCCGAGCGCCGCCGGCGCAACCTGCGCGGCGAGGTGCTGGCGCTGGCGAGCGCCCGCATGCGCCGTCGCCTGGAAGCCCGCCTGCGCGGGGACACCGAGCTCGAGCGCCTGCTGGACGAGGTCGTGGAGCGCCGCCTGGACCCCGCAAGCGCGGCCGCTGCGCTGCTTGAGCGGGTCGGCGTGGGCGAGGACGATCGGGAGCCGGCGGATGCGCCCTGAATGTGGTTTGAAAACACGTTCCGACTCCAGCTCGAGCGCTTTCCGGGAACGGCAACGTAGGCATCGTTCTATTTGAAAGGTTCTTAACTTCGCTGCACTTGGGAGTGGTTTGGTGTAACGTTCTGAGGGCAATCAGAGAGGTGGTCGGAGGGACCACTGGGAGACGAGATGTCCGTAGAGAGCTTGAGAGCTGTCGATGACGAGTCCGCCAACAGTTCGGGCGCCGCGGGCGATCGAACCTGGATGCGGGGCTCCTCGCCGCTGAAGGGCGCGATCCTCGGCCTCGTGCTGGAGCGCCCCGGCCACGGCTACGACCTGGGTGCTCGTCTGCGCGCCCGCCTCGGGCCTTCGTGGGCGATCGACCCCAAGCGCCTCTACCGGATGCTCGACCAGCTCGAGCGTGCGGGCCTGATCTCCGGCGCGGTGGAGAGCGATCCCGAGAATCCGCGCCAGCAGCGCACCGTCTACAGCGCCACCGAGCTGGCTCCTGGCGCGCTGCGGCTGTGGCTGGAAACGCTTGCCCCGCGCGAGCCCACGCGCGTGGAAATCCAGGCGAAGGTCGCGGCCGCGCGCGAGCAGGACGTGGCGCAGCTGCGCCAAGCGCTGCTCCAGTATGAGCGCGAGTGCCTGGAGCTGCTGCGCCAGAGCTCGGGGCCGCCGCTGCCGGTGCGCTCGTGGATGGGGTTGGTGATGGACATCGTGCGCGACGCCTCCGACGCTCAACTGCGGGCCGAGGTCGAGTGGGCCAAACGCACACGCCGGCGTATCGAGGAGCATGCCGCCCGCGTCGGGTAGCACTGCTGGCGCCGCGCCGCTGCTCCGCTTCGAGCAGGTCAGCAAGGCCTACCCTGACGGGCGCCAGCGGATTCCTGTGTTCGAGACGGTTTCCTTCGAGGTGCACCACGGCGAGCACGTTGGCATCTTCGGCTCGCGGCGTGCGGGCAAGTCCACCCTGCTGCGCTTGGCGGCGGGCATCGAGGCTCCGGATGCAGGCCGGATCGCCTTCGAAGGGCGCGATCTGGCGGGGATGTCGGCACTGCAGCGCGACCGGCTGTTGCGCGACCGGATTGGGCTGCTGGCGAGCGACGACTGGCGACCCGCGAAGGGCGAGCGGGTCGTCGATCATGTGGCGCTGCCGCTGGTGAGCGACGGGGCCACGATGCACGAGGCCCGGCGCCGGGCGCGCCAGACGCTGCACTGGGCGGGCGCCACCAAGTTTGCGGACGAGTTGGCCATCTCGCTTGCGGTCGGGGAGCGTATGCGGGTGATGCTTGCGCGGGCGCTCGTGCGCAAGCCACGCCTGCTGCTCGTCGACGAGCCGGCCGCCGTGCCGAGCCCGAGCGAGCGCGAAGATCTGTACGCGCTGCTGCGCAGTGGCGCGCGCGAGCACAAGGCTGCCCTTGTGATTGCCTCCGAGGACTCCAACGCCACACGCGGGACCGATCTGCTGATGGAGATCGGCGGCGGCGAGCTGCTGCAAGCCGGTGGCGAGTCGGCGGTTGTCGTGCCGCTCGTGCCGCGGCATTCGCCCCGGCAGCCCGGCGGCCTGGAGCGCTCGGGCTCGTGAATCCGAGCGCAGGCCTGGAGCTGCGCGAGCTCGTCAAGCACTACACCAGCGACGCCGAGGTCGTGCGGGCGGTGGACGGGGTCTCGCTGACGGTCGCACCCGGGGAGCTCGTGGCGCTGTACGGGCCCAGCGGCTCGGGCAAGACCACGCTGCTGCTGCTGACCGCGGGCCTGCTCGCGCCGGATCGGGGGAGCGTGTGGTTTGCCCAGCGCGAGGTGAGCAGCCTGCCGGCCGCCGAGGCCGCTCGCTTCCGCCGCCGGGAGGTGGGCTTCGTGTTCCAGTCCTTTCACCTGATGGCTGGCGCCACGGCGCTCGACAACGCCGCGCTGAAGCTGCTCGGCGACGGCTGGACGCTGCGCGACGCGCGTCGCGTCACGCGCCCATGGTTGGAGCGCGTGGGGCTGCACGAACGCGCCGAGCACACGCCCGACAAGCTCTCGATGGGCGAGCGCCAGCGGGTGGCGATCGCGCGGGCGCTCGCCGGCGAGCCGCGCCTGTTGCTCACCGACGAGCCCACCGGCAACCTTGACTCCAAGCGCAGCCGGGAGATTTTGGCGCTGCTGCGCGACCTCTGCCGCGAGCGCGGCATCCCCGGCCTGCTCGTCACCCACGACCCCCAGGCGCGCGCGTTCGTAGATCGGGTGCACACGCTCCGCGACGGGCACCTCCACGAGGGCCTGGACGCTGAGCTGGCGATGAGCCTCGCGTGATGGGACGCTCGACCGACTTAAGATCGGCCGGCGCGCTACTCGGTCGATGAGGCACCCGACCGATCGAAGATCGGCCACCGCGCGCCGCTCGTAATGAGCCGCCCCTCGCTCAACCCGACGATCCTCGGCGTGCGCCTGAGCATGCTGTGTCGCTTCTACGGCTGGCGCCTGCGCCGCCACACCGCGCAAGAGCTGCTGGCCGGGGGCGGGATCGCCGTGGGGGTGGCGCTGGTGTTCGGCGTGCTGGTGGCCAACAGCAGCCTGATGAGCTCGGCGGGCAACCTGCTGCACGGGCTGGTGGGCTCGGCGCGCCTGCAATTGGTGGCGCGCTCCAGCGATGGCTTCAACGAGGGGCTGGCTACCACGGTCCGCCGGCTGCCGGGAGTGGAGGCCGCGGCTGGGCTCCTGCGTGAGGAGGTCACGGTGCTCGGGCCTCGAGGCCGCGAGTCGGTGCAGCTGATCGGTATCGACCCCAACATCATCCAGCTTGGGGTTCTGACCCAACGGGAACCGGTCTCCTCCGAGTTGCTGCTCGCGGGAGGGCTGGGTCTGCCGGCCGAAGTGGCGCGCTCGATCGGCGCCGGCCAGGGGGATCCGGTGACGCTCTTTGCCAACGGCGAAGCGCACCCGGCCTCCGTTCGCCTCGTGCTCAGCGGAGCGCTCGCCAACGCGACCAGGGATGGGACCGTGGCGATCGCACTGCTGCCACTCGCGCAAACACTTACGGGCAGGCTCGAACGTGTCACGCAGGTGCTCGTCAAGCCGGCGCCCGGTGCCGAAGCACTCGTCGCCGGCGAGCTTCGGCGACTGGCCGCGGGGCGCCTGGACGTGGAGCCGGTCGAGGAGGAACTGCGCCAGCTGGGCAGCGCTGAGAAGCCGACCAGCCAATCGACCTCGCTGTTTGCCGCGATCGGCGGGATGGTGGGCTTCCTGCTGGCGCTCAACGCGATGCTGCTCACGGTTCCCGAGCGCCGGCGCTTCATCGCCGATCTGCGCATGCAGGGCTTCGACTCCCACCAGGTGCTGTTGATCCTGGGCTTTCAGGCGCTGCTGCTCGGGATCGGCGCCTCGCTTGTGGGGGTCGTGCTCGGCGACGTGCTCTCACACACGCTTTTCCACCGCGTTCCCCTCTACCTGGCGGTAGCCTTCCCACTCAGCTCCGCGCAGCTGATCCATGCGAGCACGATCCTGCTCGCGCTCGGCGCCGGGGTGCTCGCCACGCTAATCGCCTCACTGCCTCCGCTGATCGATCTGCGTCCGGGCCGACCGGCCGATGCGGTCTTTCGCGAAATCCGCGATGACGCCGGCGTCTCCAGGGACGCCGTCCTGTGGCTGGGTGCCGCCGGCCTCGTGATCCTCGTGGCTGTGACCGTGCTCGTGTTGAGCACTCCGCGGCTGACGGTGCTCGGCGGCGTTGCGCTCGCGCTGGTGGCCATCTGCCTGATCCCAGCGGTGTTCGTCACCGCGATTGGCGCGCTGGCGCGCATCGGCGAGCGCATCCCGGGCAGCATGCTCGTGATCGCCATGACCGAGTTACGATCGACCGCCACGCGCTCGATCGCCCTCGCCGGCGTGGCCGCGCTGGCCGTGTACGGGAGCGTGGCGATCGGAGGCGCCCGCCAAGACCTTCTGCATGGCATCGACGGCGCGATCTCCCATTACTTCGGCACCGCTGACATCTGGGTGGTCAACGGCGATGACATCTTCAACACCAACAGCTTCACGGCCGACGGCACCGCGGCCAAGATCGCGCGCACGCCTGGTGTCGCGGCGGTGCGCACCTACCAGGGGGGGTTGCTCGACATCGGCACGCGCAGGCTGTGGGTGCGTGCAAGAGCGCCGACCGACCCCGCAATGCTCGAAGCCGGCCAGCTCGTGAGCGGCGATCTTGCCACGGCCACCGAGCTGCTTCGGCGAGGGGGCTGGGCGGCTATCTCCAGCGAGCTTGCGGCCGAACACCACCTGCGGGTGGGCGGCTCCGTATCGTTGCCCACGCCGTCGGGCTCGGTGCGCTTCGGTGTCGCGGCGATCATGACCAACTCGGGCTGGCCGCCGGGCGCAATCACCATCAACACCAACGATTACAGCCGCTACTGGCGCACGACCGATCCCTCGGCGCTGGAGGTCGACCTCGAGCCGGGTGTGGCTGTGGGAACGGTCAAACATGCGATCGAAGGGGCGCTTGGCAATCGTCGGGGATTGCTGGTGCGCACGAGCGGCGAACGGACCGCCGAAAGCGAGGCCAGCGCCCGCCAGGGGCTGCGCACGCTCGGAGAGATAGCGACGCTGCTGTTGATCGCGGCGGCGCTGTCGGTCGCGTCGGCGCTGGGTGCGGTCATCTGGCAGCGGCGCGCCAAGCTTGCGTCGCTGCGCATCCAGGGCTTCGACTATCGCCAGCTCTGGCGGGCGCTGTTACTCGAGAGCCTGATCCTGCTGAGCATCGGCAGCGTCGATGGCGTTCTGCTGGGCGTTTACGGTCACGCGCTGGCAAGCCGCTGGCTGGAGCTCACAACGGGCTTCTCCGCGCCGTTCTCACTCGGAGGCTTGCAGATTCTGGAGACCTTTCTGCTCGTCGCCGGGATGGCGATTGCCGTGATCGCCGTGCCAGGTTTGAGAGCAGCCAAGGTGCCGGCCAGCGTGGGCCTGCAGGAGTAGAAAACTCTCAACCCGATCGATTTTCCCCATAGATTTGGTCGTGCCGCGGCTTGGCACGAACGCGGCGTTTGGACAGATGTTCCCCATGCCGTCCCCTGAACGCGCAAAGCTGTCCGCATGGGTCCGTTTATTCAGGAGGGTGGATCGCTGGCGACTGCGTTTGCGGGCGCCGCAAAACGCTACTGGCTGCGGGTCTTTCCATGCGTTCGGCGTGAAGCCGCTCACTGGCATGGCCGAGCGGAGGAGATCCCCGACCCGGTGCTGCGCCGAGCAGCGTTGGCCAATCTGCGGACGGAGCGCTTGAACCTGGACGGCGCGGCTGCTTTTGCCGCGTTTGTCCCGGAGGCTCACCGCCCCGCGGTGGTGCGGGCTCAGGTGGCCCTCCAAGCTGCTTATGACTACGTCGACACGCTTGCCGAGCACCCGTGTCGGGATCCGATCCGCAACGGCGATCAACTGCACAAAGTGCTCGGAGCGGCACTCGATCCAGCCGGCCCGCGGATCGACCACTACGCGCACCATCCGCAAAAGGATGACGGCGGCTACCTCCAATGCATCGTCGAGAGCTGTCGCGCCGCTCTGCGCGGGCTTCCCTCCTACGCCTCGGTCGCGGAGCCGATGCGCAGAGCAGCTGAGCGGATGGCCTCGTATCAAAGCCTGAATCTCAATGAAACACAGGGCGACCACGACGCGCTGGCGCGTTGGGCGCATGCGCAGACACCTGGGAGCACTGACCTGAGATGGTGGGAGACGGCAGCCTCCGCGGGCTCATCCCTCGGTGTCTACATGCTGATCGCGATGGCGGCCAACCACGCTGTCGACGCAGAGGAGGCGACCGCAATCGAGGAGGCGTACTTCCCCTGGATTGGATCGCTGCATCTTCTGCTCGACAGCTTGGTCGATCGGCATGAGGATCGTGCGACCGGTCAACCCAGCCTGCTCGCCTACTACTCCTCCCCGGAGGAGGCTGCTGCTCGCTTGGGCCTGATCGCGGCCGAGTCGATGCACAGGATTCGGGCGCTCCCCTACGGCCGCCAGCACGCGCTGCTGCTGGCAGGCATGGCGGGTCACTATCTGTCGATGCCCGTCGCCGTTCAGGCGGAGGCCCGGCTGGCGACCCGCTCGGTGCTGACGGCCATCGGTGGGCTGTCGGCTCCAACGATGATGGTGATGGGCGCCCGGCGGGCGCTCTGGCGGGGATGACCGCATTTTGCGGATTTGTGGTCTGAAACGCCCCGAATCAGAAACAGTAAAAGTGACTTTGTATAGTGGGTAGGCGGATCATCGCGATGGGCATTAATTACTCGCAAAGCGACCATTCTTGTTGCGACTTTTCCTCCGCCGATGTGTTAGTCATGATGTGATGGTCCTGGCGGCGGCAGCGCTTTTGGGCTTCGTCATCGGTTCCACCTAGCAGATCGATCCGCATCGCCACATCCCTTTCTGTATCTCCACATACCTCTCGATCAAGCTCCACATCCCCTAGATCAAGTCCACACGAGCCCGCAGCCGTCATCAAACCTGCAGTCGCCACGTCCGAGCCACCAGTCATGTCAAAGCCATTGGATCCCGAGCACCCCGGCAGGTTCTCCTCTTCGCTGGTCGCCGGCTTGGCGATGCTGACGTGCTTCACCGCCGAGCACCCGGTGCGCGGGATCGCCGACATGGCTGAGGAACTCGATTTGGGCCGCTCCACCACGCATCGCTACGCGACCACGCTGGTCACGCTCGGCTACCTCGAGCAGGGGCCCTCGCGCAAGTACCGCCTCTCCTCGCGCGTATCGGACTTCGGGCTCTCGCTGCTCGACTCGATGGTGGTGCGTCGGGTCGCGCGCGAGCACCTGCGCGAGCTGCGCGCACGGACGGGCCGCACCGCGAGTCTGGGGGTCCTGGGGGGCGCCGAGGTTGCCTATATCGACCGCTGGCAAGGGTCTCGCCAAGGGCAATATGCGGTCGATGAGGGCATCGGGCTGGGTACGCGGTTGCCCATCCACTGCACCGCCGCGGGTAAGGCGCTCCTGGCGCGCCTGCCCGAGGCGGAGCAGCGGAGCCTGATCTCCCAGCTGCGCCTGGTGCGGCGCGGGCCCAAGACGATCACCACCAAGACTGCGCTGCGGGCCGAGCTCGAGCGGATCGTTGCCGAGCAGGGGGTGGCGATCGAGGATGAGGAGCTGCTCGCGGGCCGGCGCGCGGTCGCGGCCGCCGTACTTGACAAGGAGGGTCACGCGGTCGCCGCTGTCGAGCTGGCGGCGCCGGCGCAGGCTTACAGCCGCGAGGAGCTGCTCGCCCAGCTCGGACCCAAAGTCACGGCCACGGCGCAGCGGATCGCAGCGGCGCTGACATGAGCGCCCCCAACCACCTCGCCCGGCGTCTGCGTCAGGCGCGCTGGCATCGTGTCGACGACGAGCTGTCGCGGCGAGCGGTCGGCTGCCGCGTCCGTCTGCTGTCGGCCTGCCCGCTGGTCGGGGCGCGACCGCGACCGGCGGGACGGGTCCTCAAGGGTGCTCGTGGCGTGGCGCGCAAGCGACTCTCCGGCAACCTGCTCAAGGGCGCTCGCCGGCACTAGTGGACCAGCCGGAAGCGTTGCACCGAGGCGCGATCCGAAGATTCGCTCCAGGTTTGGGGTTTCGAGCGTGGTTGCCGTGATGCGTTGCAAGACGGCCCATCAGGCCCCGAGGGCCCGCGCGATCACCATCTGCTGCACCTCGTCGGTGCCCTCCCCGATCGTGAGGATCTTCGCGTCGCGGTAGAAGCGGCACACGGGATACTCCTCGATGAACCCATACCCGCCGTGGATCTGCACCGCCTCCTCGGCGCAACGCACCGCCAGGCGACCCGTCTTGAGCTTGGCCTGGGCGGCGGTGAGCGTGAAGTTGCGCCCCGCGTCCTTCTCGCGTGCTGCCTTGTGCACGAGCAGGCGCGCGGCGGCGATCTCGGTTGACATGTCCGCGAGCTTGCCCTGAATCGCCTGGAACTTCGAGATTGGCTTGCCGAACGCCCTGCGCTCCTTGGCGTACTTGAGCGCCTCGTCGAGCGCGCCCTGGGCGAGGCCGACGCCCATCGCCGCCACGCCGATGCGCCCGATGTCAAGGATGTGCAAGAACTGCTTGAAACCCTGCCCGCGGGGTCCCAGCAGGTGAGTCTCGGGGACGTGGCAGTCGGTGAAGCTCAGCGGGCGCGTGTCCGAGGCGTTCCAACCCATCTTGCGGTACGGCTCGCCCTGCTCGTAGCCCGGGGTGCCGTTGGGGACGATGATGTTCGAGATCTGCTTGGGGTGGGTGGGATCGGATCGGTCGCCGTCGCCGGTGACGGCCGTGATGCACACCATCCCCGATATCTCCGTGCCGGCGTTGGTGATGAACTGCTTGGCCCCGTCGATCGCCCATTCGCCATCTCGCAGCCGCGCGCGGGTGCGGGTGTTGCCTGCGTCCGACCCCGCCTCCGGCTCGGTCAATCCGAACGCCCCGAGCTTCTCTCCCGAGCACAGCTGCGGCAGCCACTCGCGCTTCTGCTGCTCGCTGCCGAACAGGTAGATCGGCTGTGTTCCCAGCGAGGTGTGCGCGCACAGCGTGATCGCCACGGAGGAATCCACCCGGGCGAGCTCCTCCACCGCGAGCGCGTACGCCAGCGAGTCCCCGCCGCCCCCGCCGTACTCCTCGGGGAAGGGAATCCCCATCAGGTTGAGCTTCCCCAGCTGGGCGACGATCTCGTAGGGAAACGACTTGGTGCGGTCGAGCTCCTCCGCCACGGGCGCGACCTCGCCCTCGGCGAATTCGCGCACGGTCCTGCGGATCAGCTCGTGGTCGGGGGAGAGGTCGAAGTCCATGGCGGCATTCTCACAGAGCGCGGACGGACGAGCGGGCTCTCTCGGTGCGGGGCTACGCGCAGTAGGACTTCGCCAGCTCCACGAGGAGCCTGACACCGTAGCCCGAGGCGCCTTTGGGGGCGTAAGCGCGGCCGAGGTCCCACGCGGAGCCGGCGATGTCGAGGTGCGCCCAGGGGGTCTCCCCCACGAAGTTGGAGAGGAACGCGGCGCCCACTATGGTGCCTGCCTTGCGCCCTTCCGGGGCGTTGTCGAGGTCGCCGTAGGTGCCTTTGATCAGCTCGTCGTACTCCTCGTGCAGCGGTAGTCGCCACACGATCTCGCCGGTCTGCGTGCCGGCCGCCGCGATCCGCTCGGCGAGCTCGTCGTCGTTGCCGATCAGCCCCGCGTGGGTCGAGCCGAGCGCGATGATCACCGCGCCGGTGAGCGTCGCCAGATCTACCACCCGTTCGGCCCCCAGCGACACCGCGTGGTGCAGGCAGTCGGCCAGCACGAGGCGGCCCTCGGCGTCGGTGTTGTTGACCTCGATCGTTTTCCCGTTCGCCGCCGTCACGATGTCCCCTGGCTTCACCGAGCGCCCGCTCGGCAGGTTCTCGGTCGCGCCCACCACCCCCACGAGCTTCACCGGCAGCTTCAGCCGCGCGATCGCCGCCACGGCCTCGACCACGGCGGCGCCGCCGGACATGTCGAACTTCATCTCCGCCATCTTGGCGCCGGGCTTCAGCGAGATGCCGCCGCTGTCGAACGTCACCGCCTTGCCGACCATCCCCAGCAGTGGACCGCTCGCCTGGGGATGCTCGTAGCGCAGCACGATCAGCGCCGGCTCCTGCTCGGATCCCTGCGCCACCGCCGCGAACGCGCCCATGCCCCGCGCGACGATCTCCTCGCGCCCCTCCGTCTCCACCGCGAGTCCCTCGATCTCCTGTGCCAGCGAGCGCGCGTGCTCGGCCAGCGCGGTCGGGGTGAGGTCGTTGGCGGGCCGGTTCTGCAGGTCCCGCGCGGCATTGACCGCCGCGGCCACCGTCGCCGCCTCGGAGACGGCGCGCTTCAGGTCCTGTGCGGACGATTCGCCCGTCTCGCTCCCCTGCGCATCCTGCGAAGCGCCCTGCCCCGTGGTACGGGAGACGATCAGCGCCTCCAGGTGCTTCGGCGCGGCGTTCTCGCCCTCGGGCGGGGCCGAGCGGTGGCTGTCGAAGCGATAGTCCGCCAGCGCGGTGCCCTCGACCAGCGCCGCGCACACCGCGAGGTCGTCGCTCGGCGCCTGCCAGCAGAGCGTGCGGGTGGAGAGCTCGAGGGCCCGTGCGTGCGCGCCGGCCGCCGCCGCCCGCGCGTGCTCGGGCGTGAAGTCCTTGCGCTTGCCGAGGCCCACCACCAGCCACCGCCTGCCGTCGGCGTGGGCGAGGGCGAGCGCCTTCGGGGTGGAGCGCGCCTCACCGGCGGCGATCAGCTGCGCTGCCGCGTCGGGGAGCCCGCTTGGGGTCTCCTCGCCGTCGAAGATGCCAACCGCGATCGTGTCCGCATCGGTGCTGGCGGCTGGTTGGGTTGTTGCCGAGGTGTTCACGAGTCGTGCACGATATCCGTTGCGCTGTGGGGGAGGGTTGTGCCCGGGGCTCCACTAGCATTACGCATGCCCGCTTGCCCCCAACGACCTAAGGAGAACCAAGTTTCATGGCTAAGACAGTGATCCTCGGCGCCGCACGTACGCCGATTGGCAAGATGGGTGGAGGGTTGTCGACACTGGAGGCGACCGAGCTGGGGGCGATCGCGATTGAGGCTGCGCTGGAGCGCGCCGGGGTCGAGCCCGCTCAGGTCGAGCACGTCGTGATGGGCCAGGTTCTGCAGGCCGGCCAGGGGCAGATCCCCTCGCGCCAGGCGCAGATCAAAGCCGGCATCCCCAAGGAGGTCTCCTCGGAGACGATCAACAAGGTCTGCGCCTCCGGGCTGCGCGCCACGGTGATGCTCGACCAGGCGATCCGCGCCGGCGACGTGGCCGTCGGCGTGGGCGGCGGGATGGAGTCGATGTCGCGGGCGCCCTACCTGCTGCCCGGCGCGCGCTTCGGCTTTCGCATGGGCGACGTGAAGGCGCTCGACGCGATGGTCCACGACGGCCTCACCAACCCCTTCTCCGGCAAGCAGATGTTCGTCGAGGCCACGGCGGTCGCCGACGAGCTGGAGCTGACGCGCGCCGACCTCGATCGCTGGGCGCTGCGCTCGCACGAGCTCGCTTTGAAGGCGACCGACGAGGGGCGCCTGTCCGAGGAGATTGTGCCGGTCACCGTGAAGGGCAAGAAGGGGGACACCGTCGTGGAGATCGACGAGGGGCCACGCCGCGATACCTCCCTCGAGAAGCTCGCGGCGCTGCCGGGGCTGGTCGGCAAGGAGGGCTCGCACACGGCGGGCAACTCCCCCGGCGTCAACGACGCCGCCGGCGCGCTGGTGGTCTCCTCCGATGAGTGGGCCTCCGCCAACGGCCGGGAGGTCCTCGGCGAGATCGTCACGCACGCGCAGAGCGGCGACGACTTCGCCTACCTCGCCCGCACGCCCGCCTCGGCTGCGACGAAGGCGCTGCAGAAAGCCGGTCTCGCCGCGACCGACATCGACGTCTGGGAGATCAACGAGGCCTTCGCCTCGGTCACGCTCAACTCGATCCGGATGCTCGGCATCGAGGAGGAGCGCGTCAACGTCAACGGCGGCGCCGTCGCGCTCGGCCACCCGATCGGCGCCTCCGGTGCGCGCATCCTCGGCTCGCTCGTGCTCGAGCTGCGCCGCCGCGGCGGTGGCTTGGGCTGCGCGGCGATCTGCTCCGGGGGCGGGCAGGGCGACGCGGTGATCGTCCGCGTCTGAGCTGGTGCCGCATGGACGCGCTCCCGCCTGAGCTACCGGCAGGGATTGGCGGGGTGCCCGCTTCAGCGAGTGCGCCCCCGTCGGAGTCGCCGGCAGGGGTCGATGGTGCCGCTCGCGCTGGTGCGCTCCCGTCGGAGTCGCCGGCAGGGGTCGATGGTGCCGCTCGCGCTGGTGCTCCTCCGGCGGAGCCTCACGCGGGGACGCGGGACGTGATGTCCCGCGATAGTGACCCTGTAGGCGAGTTGGGCCGCGCGGATGCGCACCCTATAAACCCGGATGGTCTGCGCGGCGCTGCGTTCTTCGACCTCGACCGCACGTTGATGGCCGGCTCGTCCGGCATCTTCTTCGCGCGCGCGGCCTACGAGGCGGGGATGATCACGCGCGGGCGGCTGCTGGGCGACCTCTACCAGAACCTCCGCTTTCGCCTGCGCGGCTCGACCGACGATTGGGCCGACGAGGTGCGCCGGCGGGTCGGCGAGATGCTCGCCGGGGTGGCCGTGCGCGACCTGCAGCGGATGTCTCCGCGCGTGCTCGCCGGGGTGCTGCCGCGGCTCTACCCGCAGATGCTCGAGCGGGCCTACGCCCACCAGGATGCGGGGCGCCCCGTCTACATCGTCACCGCTGCCTCCCAGGAGATGGCCGACCTGCTCGCCCACGTGCTCGTCTTCGACGGCGGCGTCGGCTCGCGCCTCGAGGTGCGCGACGGCCGCTACACCGGCCGCGCCGCCGGCCCGTTCAACTACCGCGAGGGCAAGGTCCTCTCGCTGCGCTCCCTCGCTGCGCGGGAGGGGATTGCGCTCGCCGCCTCCTTCGCCTACTCGGACTCCGAGTCCGACCTGCCGATGCTGCGCGCCGTCGGGCATCCGGTGGTCGTCAACCCCGACCCGGAGCTTGCGCGGATCGCCGCCGTTGAGGGCTGGGAGGTCCTGCGTCTGGACCGATTGGGGCGGCGTTTGAAGATCGCGGTTGCGCTCTCCGCCGGCGCCACGCTGGCCGGTCTCGGCGGGGTCGTGCGGGGGCGTGCCGGGGATCGCGAACGGGGGCGTGCCGGCGAGCGCGAGCAGGCGCGGGCATAATCCCCCGCGATGTCCTCCACCCCCACCCACGGCAAGATCCGCGTCGTTGTCGCCAAGCCCGGCCTCGACGGGCACGACCGCGGCGCCAAGATCATCGCGCGTGCTTTGCGCGATGCCGGTATGGAGGTGATCTACACCGGTCTGCACCAAACGCCCGAGCAGATCGTCGAGACCGTGATCCAGGAGGACGCCGACGCCGTCGGGCTCTCGATCCTCTCCGGCGCCCACATGACGCTGGTGCCGCGGGTCGTCGCGCTGCTGCGCGAGCAGGGCGTCGACGACGTGCTGGTGACGGTGGGCGGCACGATCCCCGCGGAAGACATCCCCGAGCTCAAGCGCCTGGGGGTGGCGGAGGTCTTCACGCCCGGCGCGCCCACGCAGGCGATCGTCGACTTCATCCGCGCCGGGGTGGCCGACAATTGAGATCTGGCGTCGGCCACCGGCGTGCAGCCGGCTGGCGGTTGCGGGGATGGCAGGCTGCGGCTGTGGCTCCGATATTGATTGACTCGTCAGTCAACCGCCGGAAGCGATAGCATTCATACGTCCCGATACCCAAGGAGATAGGCAGAGAATGAAGATTTGCGTCCTTGTCAAGGAGGTTCCGGACGCCGCCGTCGAGAAGCGCATCGATCTCTCGACGGGGCGCATGGATCGCAGCGGGGAGAAGAACCTCAACCCCTACGACACCCACGCCATTGAGGCCGCCATGCAGATCCGCGAGGGCGGTGCGGCGCCGGTGGAGGAGATCATTGCCGTGACGATGGGGCCGGAGAGCGCCGTGCGCGCTCTGCACAAGGCCGTCTCGCTCGGCGCCGACCGCTCTGTGCATCTGACCGACCCCGCGGTCGCCGGCTCCGACGTGGCCGCCACCGGCTACGCGCTCGCCAAGACGCTCGAGCGCGAGAGCCCCGACCTGGTGTTGCTCGGCCAGCAGTCCGACGATGGCGAGTGCTACACGATCGGCGCCGTTGTCGCCGAGCACCTGGGCATGCCCTCGCTCACGCAGGTGATCAAGATGGACGTCGCCGACGGCGCTCTCAGATGCGAGCGCCAGGCCGAGTACGGCTACGACACGGTGCAGGTCGGCCTGCCCGCGGTGATCTCGGTCGGCGACGCGATCAACGAGCCGCGCTACCCCTCGCTGAAGGCGATCATGGGCGCCAAGAAGAAGCCGCTTGACACCGTCGGCGTCGGCGACGTCGGCATCGATGCCTCGAAGGTCGGCGGCGATAACTCCGCCGCGCAGTGGGTCGCCGCCAAGGCGCCACCCGCGAAGGCCGCCGGGGAGATCATCGAGGACGAAGACACCGGCGAGACGGTCGAAAAGATCGTCGCGTGGCTCGACGAGCGGAAGCTTCTCTAAGCGTGGATCAGCGAAAGGAACTGAACTGAAATGGCAAACATCCTGGTCTACGCGCTGCATTACGAAGGCGCGATCAACAAGAACTCGCTGGGCGCCGTCTCCGAGGGCGCGAAGCTGGCCGCGGAGCTCGGCGGCGAGGCGCACGCGATCCTGCTCGGCGAAGGCGTTCCCCAGGAGCTGGCGGCCACGCTCGGCAAGTACGGCGCGAAGAAGGTGCTTGTGGCCGAGGGCCCCGAAGGGCTCGCGCAGCCGCTGGTCGACGCGATGGCCGCGGCGATCTCGGGCGGTGACTACTCCTACGCGCTGTTCGGCGGCGGCCTGCTCGGCTTCGAGATCGGCGCCGGCCTCGCCGCGCGCCTCGGCGCCGGCGTCGCGATGGAGGTCACCGGCGTGCGCGCCGAGGGGG
Organism: Solirubrobacteraceae bacterium; assembly: GCA_035948945.1. Lineage (GTDB taxonomy): Bacteria > Actinomycetota > Thermoleophilia > Solirubrobacterales > Solirubrobacteraceae > Palsa-744. Next base: position 80,701 of record DASZIQ010000106.1, on the reverse strand, counting down.
GAGAGCTGATCGCCGAGCGCCCGATCCTCGGCGACTCCGCGATCTCCGAGATCAAATACCGCTCGCCCGTCGGCATCATCATCGGCCGCCTCAACGCGTTCGAGATCAACGACGCCTCCGGCGCCGACGCGCCGGTGGAGCAGCTCTCCTTCGAGCTGTCGGCGCACGCCTCGCGGGCGAAGATGCTGGTCCGTGGCGAACAGCGCGGCGCCGACGTCGACATCGAGGGCGCCTCGATCCTCGTCGCCGGCGGGCGCGGTCTCGGCAAGGCCGAGGGCTTCGAGCTCTGCGAAGACCTCGCCGCGGCGTTCGGCGGCAACACCGCGGTCGCCGCCACGCGCGCGGTGGTCGACGCCGGCTGGTACCCCTACGCTGCGCAGATCGGCCAAACCGGCAAGACGGTCGCGCCGAAGCTCTACCTCGCCGCCGGCATCTCCGGTGCGATCCAGCACAAGGTCGGGATGCAATCCTCGGAGAACATCGTCGCGATCAACAAGGACTCCAACGCGCCGATCTTCGAGTTCTCCGACCTCGGCATCGTCGGCGACCTCAACAAGATCCTGCCGAAGCTGACCGAGGCCGTGAAGGCGAAGAAGGCCGGCTAGTCGTGTCGCTCGCCGCCTGCCTCGACGTGGTCTGCCCCGGGCACCTGTGGGCGAGTGACGGTCGACGATGGTATCTACAACGATGAGTGGTGATGCGATGGTATTTATGGAAGAGGGGGTGGTGTTGTATTCAATTTTTTAAAACCCGTGCGCAATTGCGCACACCTTTTAAAATTTTAATGCACATACCGACCCCCTCCGTCCACGAACGTGATCCCGCGAGGATGGTTTTTCAGCGAGGCGATCCCGAAGGGAGGATTTGAGCCATGTCTGGCCACAACGGTTCTAGGAACGGGCGTGTCGTGCCCGCGGCCTACCCGCCGCCGGTCGACCCGCAGAAGGAATTCGTCAAGCGCGGCCTCGACCCCGAGGACGAGCTGATCGAGGTGGGGGTGGCGATCGTCGGGGGCGGCACCGCAGGCCTCGCCTGCGCCAACCGTCTGCTGCAGTTGCTCGGCGATGATCCCGAGACAATGGAGCGCCTGGGCGAAGTGCCGGTCGCCGTGATCGAGAAGGCCAAGACGTGCGGCGGGCACAACCTCTCCGGCGCGGTGATGAACCCCGGGCCGCTGCAGGAGCTGTTCCCGGAGCTGACGCGCGAGCAGTGGCGCCAGGAGGGCTTCGCCTTCGGCGAGGTCAAGAAAGAGGCGATCTACGCGCTGCCCAACAGCAAAACCAAGATCCGCCTTCCGCCGCCGCCGCCGCTGAACAACCACGGCAACGAGGTTGTCTCGGTCTCCGCACTGGCGCGCTACCAGCAGCGCGTGGCGGAGGAGGCCGGCGCGTACATCCTCACCGAGACGGCGGCCACGCAGCTGATCGTGCAGGACGGCCGCGTCGTGGGGGTGCGCTCGGGAGACAAGGGCCGCGGCAAGGAGGGCGAGGAGCTCGGCAACTTCGAGCCCGGAACCGACATCAAGGCGCAGGCGACGGTGCTCGCCGAGGGCTGCTGGGGGCACATTACCGGCGCGGCGATCAAGGAGTTCGACCTCGCCGCCGGCCGCGAGCCGCAGGGGTGGGAGCTCGGCGTCAAGGAGGTGTGGAAGGTCACCAAACCGCTTGACCGCGTGATCCACACGCTCGCGGGATGGCCGCTGAAGATCTCCGCCAAGTACGGCCAGATCGGCGGGGCGTGGATCTACCCGATGAAGAACGAGAAGACCGGCGAGGACCTCGTCTCGATTGGCTTCATCGTGGACCTCGACTACGCCGACGCCACCACCTCGGCGCACGACCTGCTGCAGGAGATCAAGCTGCACCCGCTCTTCAAAGGGATCCTCGAGGGCGGCGAGCGCGTCGCCTGGGGCGCCAAGGCGCTGCCCTCCGGCGGCTACTGGGCGATGCCGAAGCTCTCGATGCCCGGCGCGGTGCTCGTCGGCGATGCTGCGGGCATCATGAACCTCGCCTCGCTGAAGGGCGTCCACTATGCGATCAAGTCGGGGATGCTCGCCGCCGAGTCGATCTACGCGGCGCTCAAGCGGGGCGAGTCCTCGTTTGAGAACTACGAGCGGGTGGTCGAGGACTCGATCATCGGCAAAGATCTGTGGGAACAGCGCAACACCCGCCAGCCCTTCCAGAAAGGGCTGCTCAAGGGGGGGCCGATCGTCAACTTGATGATCGCCACCAAAGGTCGCTTCCCCGGTGGGCGCTGGGCGCTGCACCGCAACGACGCCAAGCCGATGTTCATCGGCGACACGAAGGACTCATACCCCAAGCCCGACGGGAAATACATCTTCGACAAGCTCTCCTCCGTGTTCATCACCGGCAACGCGACGCGCGACGACGCGCCCAACCACATCCGCGTGCAGAAGCACGTGCCCCGCGAGGTCGCCGAGACGTGGCGCTGGATGTGCCCTGCCGGCGTCTACGAGATTCCCGAGGACGGGGAGGGTGGGGACGAATCCGGCATGGTGGACGTGATCGTCAACTACACCAACTGCGTGCAGTGCGGCGCGATCACCGCCAAGGGCGGACGTTTGACCACGCCCGAGGGGGGCGACGGGCCGCTGTATCAAATACTCTGAGGGCTCCAACAGAGTCCCTGCGTCATGCGGGGATGTACTGGCTCGTCTGGAAAAGTCAATCCAATGCGTGCGCCTGCGCAACCACGACGCCCCTTGGAGTGTTAGGGGGGAGCGATGTCGAGATCGAGGTTCTTCACTTCCCTGATGCTGGCGCTTGCCCTCGCGCTTCCCGTGTCGGGCGCCGCCGGCGCGAGCACGGGGACGACCGGGACGGGCACGGGCACCACGAGCCCCGCGCCGGCGCTGAGCGCGGGCGTCGAACAGTGCGTGACGGCGCCGACCCAGGCCGGCCGCTCGGTGACGTTCACGGGGCAGATGGAAACAGTCGCGGGCGCCCACCGGATGGCGATCGAGATCGCGGTGCAGGAGCACACCGGCGAAGAAGAAGGCTTCCACACGCTTACCTCCGCGGGTCTCGGCACCTGGCAGCGCTCCGAAGCCGGGGTCAAGATCTACAAGGTCCGCCAGGCGGTCACCGACCTCCCCGCGCCCGCCGTCTTCCGCGCGATCGTGCGCTACCGCTGGCTGAACGAAAAGGGCCAGGTGATCCGGCACGACGAGCGGCGCACGCCGACCTGCAGGCAGCCTGGCGAACACAGCAATACCGAAACGACCCCGACCAAAACCGGCGGGCTGACCCCGGCAAAGCCGGAACGGGCCGACCCCCGCCACTGATCTCCCCCCGTCCCCGACGGCCCCCGCCAAACCCGCACGGCGACCGTCGCTACAATGCTCTGAGCATGAAGACCGCGATCCATCCCACCTACGTGCAGGCACATGTGCGCTGCACCTGCGGTAACGAGTTCACGACGCGCGCCACGCGCGAGGAGCTGCACGTCGAGGTGTGCTCCAACTGCCACCCGTTCTACACCGGCCGTCAGAAGCTGGTGGACACCGGCGGGCGCGTCGAGCGCTTCCAGCGCCGGGTGGCGAAGGCCCGCGTGCGCCAGGCGCAGACCGCGGCCGCCGCGGCGCCGGGCCAGAAACAGCCGGAGTAGCCGATGGCCACGGCCGTTGCTTCACCGCAGGCGGCGGCCACTCCCGAGATCGACGGCCAGTTGGTCGCCCAGCGCGACGCCCCGCTCGGCGGGCAGGCGGTGCTCGAGGGCGTGATGATGCGCGGGGTCTCCAACTGGGCGGTCGCCGTGCGCAAGCCTCAAGAAGAGGAGCCCCTGGGCGAGATCGAGGTCACGAGCTTCCAGCTGAGCTCCCCGCTGCGCCGCCACCGCATCCTGCGCCTGCCGATCGTGCGCGGCGTGGTCGCGCTGGGCGAGTCGCTGGCGATCGGCTTCCGCGCGCTGGGCGTCTCCGCCAACGCGCAGCTGCCTCCCGCGGAGGGCACAGGCGAGGGCGCGGGCAAGGGAGAGGATGGCGAGGAGGGGAGCGAGGCCCAGGAGATCCCTGGCGCGGTGTGGGCCGGCACCGTGGTGGTGGCGATGGTGTTCGCGATCGGCCTCTTCTTCCTCGTGCCGGTTGGGATCACCAGCCTGATCAAGGGTCAGCTCAGCAACTCCTCGGTGCTCTTCTGGCTGGTGGAGGGGCTGGTGCGCACGGCGATCTTCCTTGGCTACATGTTGCTGCTCTCGCGCCTGCGCGACCTGCGCCGAGTGTTCGAGTACCACGGCGCCGAGCACAAGACGATCTCCTGCTACGAGGCGCAGCTGGAGCTGACGCCCACCAACGCGCAGCGCTTCTCACGCCTGCATCCCCGCTGCGGCACGAGCTTCCTGCTGGTGGTGATGATCGTGGCGATCTTCGTGTTCGCCCCGCTCGGCCTGCCCGCGTGGTACTGGCTGGTCGCGACGCGTATCCTCGGCGTGCCCGTCATCGCCGGCATCTCCTTCGAGATCATCAAGTTCGCGGGGCGCAACCGCCGCCGCCGCTGGGTGCAGGCGTTGATGTGGCCGGGCCTGAAGCTGCAACTGCTCACCACCCGCGAGCCCGACCTGCACCAGCTCGCCGTGGCGATCGCGGCGCTGAAGGCGGTGCTCGCGCACGAGACCCCGGGCGAGCTGAGCGCCGCCGATCTGGTGGGCGTGGAGGTCGTGGCGTAGGGACCGGCTCCCCAACGGCCCGTTCTGCAAGCCCCCGCTGCCCCGTCTGCTCCGCCGACGCCCGCACGGCTGACCCCGGTGGAGGCCCCATAGACTGAGACGGGATGATCGAAGACCTCGTGGAGCAGATCGAGACGCGCTTCGCCGAGCTCGGCGCGCAGCTCACCGACCCCGCGGTGATCGGCGACCGCGCCCGCTATGCGGAGGCCGGGCGCGCTTACAGCCAACTGGAGCCCGCGGCGAAGCTGGCCGCCGAGTGGCGCCGCGCGCAGGACGATGCGGCGGGCGCGGAGGAGCTGATCAGCGAGGACGGCGAGGATCCCGAGGTGCGCGAGCTGCTCACGGGGGCGCGCGAGCGCGGGGAGCAGCTCGAAGAGGAGATCCGCCTGGCGATGGTCGAGGAGGACCCCAACGACGAGAAGAACGTGATCGTCGAAATCCAGGGCGGCGCCGGCGGCGATGAGGCGGGGCTGTGGGCGGGCGATCTGTACCGGATGCTGACCCGCTACGCCGAGCGGCGCGGCCTGCAGGTGGAACCGCTGGAGGCCGGCGAGGGGAAGTACACGTTTGGGATCAGGGCCCACCCACCCGGATCCCGCCCACCCGGCGCGGGATCCGAAGCCCGCCCGCTCGGCGCCGGCGCCTACTCGGTGTTCAAGTTCGAGGGCGGCACCCACCGCGTGCAGCGCGTGCCCGCCACGGAGTCTCAGGGCCGCATCCACACCTCGACGGCGACCGTCGCGGTGCTGCCCGAGGCCGAGGAGGTCGAGGTGCAGATCGACCCGAACGACCTGCAGATCGACGTGTACCGCTCGACCGGCCCGGGCGGCCAGTCGGTCAACACGACCGACTCGGCGGTGCGGATCACGCACCGGCCGTCGGGCATCGTGGTGGCGATGCAGGACGAGAAGTCCCAGCTGCAGAACCGCGAGAAGGCGCTGCGGGTGCTGCGCGCGCGCATCTACGAGCGGGCGCTCGCCGAGCAGCAGGCGGAGCTGGCGGCCGACCGCCGCGCGCAGGTCGGCACGGGCGACCGCGCGGAGAAGATCCGCACCTACAACTACGGCGAGCGACGCGTCACCGACCACCGCATCAAGCTCACCACGCACAACCTCGACGCGGTGCTCGAAGGCGAGCTCGACGAGTTCACGCAGGCGCTGCAGTCCGACGAGAAGCGCCGCAGGCTGGAGGCGCAGACGGCGGCGCCGCAATGAGCTGGGAGGGGTTGGGATGGGCGGGATGGGCGGGTCCTAATCGGTCGGGCCGCCGGCTGGTTCGCGCAGCGTCATCCGAGAGCGGCGCTCAATCCGAGAGCGGCGCCCACTTCCGGCGCGCCCCACCGCGGCGAGCGGTGACCGCGAGGGATGCACTCGACGGAGCGATCACGGCATTCACCGCGGCCGGCGTGGAAACCCCGCGCCTGGACGCCGAAGTGCTGCTGGCCCACATCCTCGGCGTGGACCGCGGGCGCCTCTTCACCGGGACGCACGGCGAGGAGCGCCCGGGCGGCGTCGTCGGCGGCGAGGAGCTGACCGTGGCGGGCCCCGCGGTGCGTCCCTACCAGGAGGCGGTGCGCCGCCGCGCGGTGGCGCGCGAGCCGGTCGCCTACATCACCGGCGTGCGCGGCTTCCGCCGCCTGGAGCTCGACGTGGACCCGCGCGCGCTGATCCCGCGCCCGGAGACCGAGCTGCTGGTCGAGGTTGGCCTCGGCCTGCCGCGGGGAGCGCGCGTGCTCGACCTCGGCACCGGCAGCGGCGCGGTCGCGCTGGCGCTCAAGGACGAGCGCCCCGACCTGCGGGTCACGGGCAGCGATGCCAGCGAGCAGGCGCTGGAGCTCGCCCGCGCCAATGGCGGCAAGCTGGGGCTGAAGGTCGCGTGGATGCACGCCGACCTGCTGGAGGGCATGCCCGACGAGTTCGACGCGCTGCTCTGCAACCCCCCGTATGTGGCGGAGTCCGAGCGGGCCGCACTGGCGCCGGAGATCCTCCGCCACGAGCCCCCCGGAGCGCTGTTCGCGGGGACCGACGGCCTGGATGTGATCCGCGCGCTGCTTGCCCAGCTGGCCGGGCGTGAGCGCGTGAGTGTTGCCGCGCTGGAGGTCGGCGCCGGGCAGGCGCCCGCCGTGGGGGAGCTGATGCGCGGGGCGGGGTTTCCCACGGTGCGCGTCGAGCGGGACCTCGGGGGTGTGCAGCGCGTGCTGGTGGGGACGCGGGGGGACTGACCGTGGAGGCACGACACAACGACCGTAGGTTGTGGTGGGTGTGTCGGCGGGGTGGCCTACGGGGTGGAGCTGTGGTCGGGCTTCGTGGAAGTCACAGCCAGTGGCGAAGGCTCGTGGGGGTTGTGCCGGGCTGGTCGTCGAGCAGCTTCGCGAGCGCGGTGACCATCTGTCCGATTGTCCTCGGGTTGCCACGGGGGTAGTGGCGGGGGGTGACGAGGATCAGGCCGTGGTGGGCCTGGCCACGGCGGTCGTGGCTGTCGGCGATCGCGCTGAAGTCGTCGATGTTCTCGGTTACCACGACGCGCCGCTCGCGCTGTGCCACCGCGAAGATCTCAGCATCCGGGAGCGTGCGGAGCTCGGCTCGGGCGGTCACGGCGTGCACATCATGGCCGCGACGGCGGAGCTGCTCCGCGATCGACGGCGGGTACATCTCATCGAGCAGGAGCTTCAAGCTAGCGCTGCCCGGGCTCGCTCCCACGCCGCCTGCTGACGATCTGCCTCAGCTCGGTTGTGGGCGATGCGCTCGTCCACCTCCTCGCGAAAGTCCGCGTAGTAGCGCACGGCCATGCGAACCTGCGCGTGCGAGAGGCTGCCCCACTCCGCGGTGGCCGTGATCGCCTGCTCGCCGGTGAGCCCCGTGCCCCTGAGCGTCTCCACGATCTCCCACACGTCCGGCCCGCCGGCGAGCGCCGCCCGCCGTCCCGCTGGCCCGTCCCTGAAGAGGATGCCGGGATGGTCCTCCATCCGCAGGCCCTCCTCGATCAATCGTCCGGCGGTTCTCGCCTTGGCCTCGCCACGCCGTTTCGCGCCGCTGTCGAGACGGGCGAGCGTACGCGCGCTCATGCGAATGGAGAACGGCTTCTGGGCAGCTGGATCGCTCATGTAGTGCGATGTATGCTAGCACACTACGGGGTGCCTCCACCCAGCATCGAGCGGTGGCTGCCCGAAGGTGAAGAGGCCGGCCACAAGAAGCAGCGGAAGGCCGGGAAGCACCACGCGCACGGCGGGAAGAAGGGGTAGTCGCGACGCGCGGTCGCGGGGCATGGAGGTACCCGCGCCCGTGCGCTTGGTGGCGAGCGGCGTCGCGCGGACGATCCCGCGATAAAACCTGACGGTACGCTCTCGCGTGGATGATTCTCGCGATCGACTCGGGCACGACGGGCTGTACCTGCATCGTCTTCGACGCGCGCGCGGAGCCGGTGGGGCGCGCTTATCGGGAGCTTTCGCAGCACTTTCCGCGGCCCGGCTGGGTCGAGCACGATATTGGGGAGCTGTGGGAGCTGACGCGGGCGGTCGCGGGCGAGGCGCTGGCGGACGCGGGGGTGGGGCCGGGCGAGCTCGTCGCGGTTGGGATCACGAATCAGCGCGAGACCGTCTGCGTTTGGGATCCGGCGACGGGTCTGCCGCTGCATCGGGCGATCGTGTGGCAGGACCGGCGCACGGCCGAGCGCTGCCGGGAGCTGCGCGAGGCGGGCGTCGAGGAGCTGGTGCGGGCGCGCACCGGGCTGGTGCTGGACCCCTACTTCTCGGCGACGAAGATCGAGTGGCTGCTCGCGCACGTCGAGGGGCTGCGCGAGCGCGCGCTCGCCGGCCGCGCGCTGTTTGGGACGGTCGATTCGTGGCTGCTGTTCAAGCTCACCGGGCTGCACCTGACGGATGCCTCCAACGCGTCGCGCACGATGCTCTTCGACATCGCCTCCGGGCGCTGGGACCCGGAGCTTTTGGAGCTGTTCGGCGTGCCCTTGCGCGCGCTGCCCGAGGTGCGCCCCTCCGCCGGGCCGTTCGGCCTCACGCTCCCCGAGGCGCTTGGCGGCCACGCGGTGCCGGTCTCGGGCGTCGCCGGCGACCAGCAGGCCGCGCTCTTCGGCCAGGCGTGCGTCGACCCGGGGATGGGCAAGAACACTTACGGCACCGGCTCGTTCGTGCTGCTTCACGCCGGCTTTCGCGCGCCCCCGCCGGCGCCCGGGCTGCTGAGCACGGTCGCGTGGGGGGTCGGCGCTCCGCCCGCTCCCTCCGGGGATGCCCCGCTGGGGCCGCCGCTCGCCCACTCCGGGGACCCCCCGCCGGGACCGCCGCTCGCCCACTCCGGGGATGCCCCGCCCGGACTGCCGCCCGCCCATTCGCTCACCTACGCGCTGGAGGCCTCGATCTTCGTCACCGGCGCGGCCGTCCAGTGGCTGCGCGACGGGCTCGGGCTGATCGCCGACGCGGCCGAGTCCGAGGCGCTCGCGGCCTCGCTCTCCTCCAACGAGCAGGTCTACTTCGTGCCCGCGCTCACCGGCCTGGGCTCGCCGCACTGGGACCCGCTGGCGCGGGGGTTGATCGTCGGCCTGACGCGCGGCTCCACGCGGGCGCACCTCGCGCGCGCGGCCCTGGAGGCGATCGGCTATCAAACCGTGGACGCCGTGCGCGCGATGGAGGCCGGCGCGGGCATCGAGCCGCTGCGTGAGCTGCGCGCCGACGGCGGCGCCACCGCCAACCGCTGGCTGATGCAGTTCCAGGCTGACCTCCTCGGCGTGCCCGTGCTTGTGCCCGAGGTTTCGGAGACCACGGCGCTTGGGGCTGCGCTGCTGGCTGGTGTCGGCGCCGGGCTGTGGACGCTTGCCGACGTGCGGGACGGCTGGCGCGTGCGCGCACGGTTCGAGCCGCGGATGTCCGAGGGCGAGCGGGCCTGCCTGCTCGCCGGGTGGCACGGTGCGCTCGATCGCGCTCGCAGCGGGGAGTGAGGGTGGCGCTACTCGCTGCGCTCGTTCCTGCACCGGCGCGCGGCACTACACACCGTTGCCTACCCCGCGGCGAAGTTGCGATCGAGGATGGCGGCGAGGTCGGTCCAGCTTGCGGGCTCCGGGTAGAGCTCCAGCCAGCGCTGGATGCCGCGGACGACGAGATCGAACTGGCGGTGGTCGATGCCGTAGACGAGGATCACGCCGGCATGCGAGCGCTGCGCGGCGGCCCACTCGCGCAGGATGCTGGGGAAGTCGCCGATGTCGTTGGTGACCAGGATGCGTTTGTCCTCGCAGGCGAGTGCGAGCACATCCTCGTCGTCGAGCCCCTCCAGGGTCGGTTCCTGATCGAGGGCGCGGACGTCGTGTCCGGCAGCATGCAGGCGGCTCCCCACCTTGGGGCCCGATACGTGGGCGTCGAGTAGGAACCGCACCGGCGCGGGCTACCGCGAATCGCCGACGCGCAAGAAGGGAAAGAGTTCGCGAAGCTCATCGAGCGGACGGCGATTCGCCTCGAGCAGCGCCTCTATCTCGGCGGGAAAGCGCTCCGCGTAGGCGCGGGCGATGTGCAGGTGCCTGTCGTTCACAAGCGGATGGTCCGCCCGCAGCGTTTCCTCGTCTCCATCGTAAGCGCGCAGCAGTTCGACGATCTCCCATACGTCGAGGCCGCTGCCGATCGCCCATGCGCGGCGAGGTCTGCCGCGGAACGCGATGCCGGGGTGCAGCCGCATCTTCGCGGCCTCCTCGGCCAGCTCCTCGACGACGACGCTGCGCGAGCGCCCGGAGCGCCGGACCTCGTCGTTGACAAGCAGGTTCGCCTGTGCGCCCAGCCGGATCGAGAAGGGCTGTGTCTTGGCGGGGCTTGCGGCCATTGGCTACAGTGTAGTGGTTGTAGCGCTCGCTTGGTGCCCGACGGCTGGTCCCTCCTCGATGCAGATCGACGCGATATAGACCTCTGGGTCGTATCTCACGGCACGCTGCCGCGCGGCACGACCCATTGCGTGGGCTGGTGCGTAAGTGTGGCGATGCGGTCGAAGTCGGCGTCGTAGTGGAGCACGGTCAGGCCCGCGCTCTCTGCGCAGGCGGCGATGAGCAGGTCGGGCAGCGGCACCGCCCGGTGTTGCGAGCGCTCCGCGAGCAGCGCCTGGACGGCCAGCGCGCGATCGACGGTCGCCTCGGTGACGGGGATCCGGGGCAGTGCGCGCAGCGCCGAGGCGAGCTCCGTGTACACGGCGGGGCCGGTGGCGCTGAAGAGCAGCTCGAGATCGACGATGCCGCACGTGGCGATTTCTCCCGCGAGCAGCAGCGGCTCGATGATCTTGCGGACCCGGGGGCGAGTGTCACGCCGGGTGAGGGCGCTCTTGTCCACCAGGTAGGTTGGCACTGGGCGGGACCGCTCAGCGCCAGGCGCCGGCCATCACGTCGGGATCGCCGAGCTCCAGTGCGCCGGGATCGAACAGCAGCCGCACGAGCCGCTGGCGCTGCTCCAGCTTGATGACCTCGCCGAGCGCCATGTCAACCGTGTCGGTGAGCGTGGTGGTCCCGAGGATGTCCCTGGCGGCGTCGACCTTGGCGAAATCCACCTCGAACGATGTCTTGCGTCTTGTCGCCGTGCTCACATCTTGAGGATAGCAAAAATCCGACAAAGGGATAGCGACGGGGCTGCGATCCACATGTGGCGATTCCATGTACGATAATTTGCCCTTCCGTGCTCACCGCCGACGACGCCAAGCGCCTGCGGGAGTGCATCGCCGGCGGCGGCGTGGCGGTCTTTCCGGCGGACACGGTCTACGGCCTCGCCTGCGATCCGCTGAATCATGAGGCGGTCGCGCGGCTGTACGCGCTGAAGGGCCGGCCGCCGGAGCGTCCCGCGGCGGTGATGCTCTTCGCGCTGGCTGCCGCGCTCGCCGCGCTCCCGGAGCTCGGTCCGCGCGAGCGGGCTGCCCTGGAGGCGCTTTTGCCGGGGCCGCTGACGGTGCTGCTGCCCAACCGCGAGCGCCGTTACCCGTTGACGGGCGGCGCCGAGGTGCTCGGCCTGCGCGTGCCGCTGCTGCCCAAGCCCCTGGCGGCCCTGCGCGCGGTGGACGTTCCTGTGATGCAGTCGAGCGCCAACCGCTCCGGCAGTCCCGAGGCGCGGTGTCTGTCAGAGATCCCGCCTGCGCTGCTGCACGGCGCCGACCTTGTCCTGGACGGCGGCGAGCTGCCGGGTATCGCCTCCACCGTGCTCGACCTGCGTGAGTACGAATCCCACGGTCGCTGGCGCATCGTGCGCGCGGGGCCGGTCGGGGCGACGGCGGTGGAGCGGGCGCTGGGATAGCCCATCGCGCGCGTATGACGGCCGCGCCTGCGATGCTTTCGCGGGTATGAGCGCTCACTGGCTCGACGCGCTGTACGCCTTCCTCGCCGCCGCCGTCGCGACGGCGCTGCTGACGCCGCTCACGATGCGGCTCGCGGTCGCAGTGGGGGCGATCGACACGCCGCGCGAGCGGGGGCTCTCGGAGCGGCCGACGCCGCTGCTCGGCGGCCTGGCGATCTTCGCCGGGACGCTGCTCGCCGGCTTGATCTGGCTGCCCGACGAACGGATCTGGCACGGGATGCTGCTGGCCGGCGCCTTCATCACGGTGGTCGGCGCGCTCGACGACCGCTTCGACCTGCCGCCCTTCGTGAAGCTCGCCGGGCAGGTCTTCGCCGCGCTGATCGTCGTGCACTACGGGATCGTCGTCGAACTCCTCACGCTGCCGTTCGTCGGCGCGCTGCACTTCCCGCACGCCGGCGGCGCGATCACCGTCGTCGGGCTGGTGGCGCTGATGAACGTCGTCAACTTCTCCGACGGCGTCGACGGCCTCGCCGCGGGGGTCTGCGCGATCGTCGCCGCTGCGCTCGCGGTGATCGCGTTCGACCTGCAGCGGTGGGCGCCCGGCGTGCTCGCGGCGCTGATCGCCGGCGCCTCGCTCGGCTTCCTGCTCTACAACTTCCCCCCCGCCTCCTCCTTCATGGGCGACTGCGGCGCCAACCTGCTCGGCCTGCTGATGGGCTGCCTGACGGTCGAGGGCGCGGTCAAGACGGAGGTCGTGCTCTCCTTCGTGCTTCCCCTGATTCTGCTCGCGGTTCCGTTTCTCGACACAACCTTCGTGGTCCTGAAGCGTTTGAAGTACCGCCGCCCGATCTATGCCTCCGACTCCGAGCACTTCCACCACCGCATGGCCCGCATCGGCTTCTCCCGCCGGCGCACGATCGCCTACCTCTACGGGTGGACGCTGCTGCTCGCCGGCTTCGCGCTGGCGCTGCGCTTCGTCCCCTACTCGAACCACAAAGGCCACCTCTACCTCGGCTGGACGCTCGTGATCGTCGCGCTCGCCCTGTTCGTCGCGCTGGCCTCGGTCTATCTCGTGTACGTCCTGGAGATCCTCAAGTTCCGCCGCCTCGACGCGATCCGCCTGCGCCGGCTGCGCCCCGAAGCCTCGCCCGCGCAGATCGAGCACGGTATCACGGAGGACTTCGAGACGGGCGAGTTCCAGACGATCGCCTCGTGAGGGGGCTGCGGGTCATCCTGAGCGCGCTGGCGCTCGTGGTCGTGCTGGCGCTGCCGGTGGGTGTGTCGGCTGTGTCCGCCGGCGCGGGGGCCGCGCCCGGCGATGCACACGCTTCGTCGGGCAACCGCTCGAAGATCGGCCAGCAGGCGCTGGTCGTCGGCATCGGCGAGCAGCACCCCGCGATGTTCGGCGACCCCCGCTTCCGCGCGCTCGCGATCCGCTACGCGCGCATCTCGATCGCCTGGGACGCGCTCGAACATCGCTCGCAGAGCCGCGCCCTCGCCGCATGGCTGCGCGCCGCGCGCGCCGACGGCGTGCACCCGCTGATCTCCTTCGAACACTCCTGGTCCGCCGGGCACCATCGGCAGCTGCCGAGCGCCGCCGCGTTCGCCCACCAGTTCCGCGTGCTGCACGCGCGCTACCCGTGGGTGACCGACTTCGCGGTCTGGAACGAGGCCAACTACTGCGGGCAGCCCACGTGCCACTCGCCCGGTCTGGTCGCCGCCTACTACCGCGCGGCGCGCGCCGCCTGCCCCTCCTGCAACGTGCTTGCCTCCGAGCTGCTCGACGTGCCGGGGATGGTCGCGTGGGTCGGCGCCGTGCGCCGCGCGCTCGGCTACGAACCGGGGATCTGGGGCCTGCACAACTACATCGGCGCCAACCGCCTCTCTGCCGCCTCGACGCGGGCGCTGCTGGGCGCCACGCACGGCCAGATCTGGTTCACCGAGACGGGCGGCGTCGTCGCCCGCCACAACCACTCTTCCCACGACTTCCCCGAATCGGCCGCCCACGCCGCCGAGGTGACGCGCTTCGTCTTCAACCGCCTCGTCCCGCTCTCGCCCCGCATCACGCGCGTATACCTCTACCAGTGGAATGCCGGCGCCAACCGCCGCGAACCATGGGACTCCGGCCTGATCGGCCCCCGCGGCTCCCCGCGCCCGGCCTTCTGGGTGCTCGTGCGTGAGCTGCACACGCTGGGGCAGCTGCCTTCGACGCCCGCGGCCGAAGCGCTGCTGGCGACGGCCGCGCGCGTGGGGGGGTGAGGCGCTGCGGGGGCGCGGCTCCAGTGGTAGGTTTGCACGGAGGGGATGAAAGGGGAGGTGGTGGGGGATGGGGGAGGTGGTTGGTGTCGCCGAGAGGACGCGTGGCCCTGCCGGCGAAGATTGAGATCATGTTTTTCTTGCGCTCCGCCGCCTGCCCGCCTGCGAGTGCTCCGTTTCTCCCTGTACGCTTAGCTGCGCGTAATGCGCCGGCTTCTGGGAGCCGAGGCGAAATGGGACATTCTGAAGAAACACCCGACCATGGCGGGCCCCGCCGTGTCCTGATCCTCTCGGCCGACGTCGGCGAGGGGCACGCTGCGGCTGCCCGCGCGCTGGCCCAGCAGATCGAAAGCTCCCCCGAGCCGACCGAGGTCACGGTGATCGACGGCCTCGCCGCGATGGGCCGCGTCCTGCGCCAGGTCGTCCAGGATGGCTACCGCGTGCAGCTGCGCTTCCTGCCCTGGAGCTACTCGCTCGTCTACTGGCTGCTCGAGCACGTGCCCCCCGTGCGCTGGCTGACGCGCTGGCAGCTGCGTCTGTTCGGCGCCCGTCCGCTGGCGCGCCGCATCGCCGAGTACGACCCCGACGTGATCGTCTCCACCTACCCCGCCGTCACCGTCGTGCTGGCGCGCCTGCGCCGCACCGGCGCGGTGCGCTGTCCCACGGTCGCCACGATCACCGACCTGACGGGCCTCTTCTTCTGGGCGCAGCCCGGGATCGACATGCACCTGGTCATGTACGGCGAGTCGATGCCCTCCGTCGAGCGGATCGCGGGCGAGGGCTCCGCGCGCCTGGTCGCGCCGCTGATCTCCGCCGAGTTCCTGCAGCCCCGCTGCCCGCTGGAGTCGCGGCGGGCGCTGGGCCTGCCCGAGGAGGGCCGTATGGTCGTCGTCTCCGGCGGCGGCTGGGGCGTCGGCGACGTCGAGGGCGCCGTGCGCGAGCTCTGCCGCGTGGGCGAGGTCTCCTCCATCGTCTGCCTCGCCGGGCGCAACGAGCAGCTGCACCGGCGGCTCTCCGCCACCTTCGCGCGCGAGCCGCGCGTGCACGTCTTCGGCTTCACCGACGCGATGCCCCAACTGCTGGCGGCCGCCGACGCGCTCGTGCACTCCACCGGGGGTGTCACCTGCCTGGAGGCGAAGGCCACGGGGACGCCCGTCGTCTCCTACGGGCTGCCGGTCGGCCACGCGCGCCTGAACACCCGCGCGATGGCCGACCTGGCCCTGCTGCGCCTCGCCAACGACACCGGCGAGCTGCGCGAGCACGTGCAGGCGAGCTTCGCGGAGTCGCGCGGCGCGGGGCGCACGCCCGCCACGGAGCGCATGCCCGCCATGGTTGCCGCAGCGCCCCCGGTGGACCTGGCGCCCGCGCCGTCCGCGGAGGAGTTGGCGCCAGCTGCCACTTCCACGCTCGCGGCGGCGGATCCTGCTCCCCCTACCGTCGGGGAGCACCCCCACGCCGTGGACGTCGTCCTGAAGGTCCCCCGCCGTGTGAGCCCGATCCCGCTGTGGCGGCTGCGGCTGGCCGCGCTGTGCGCGCCGCTGGTGATGGTGCTGGGCGTGAGCATGTGGACGATGTCCACCGACGAGGTCAGCGCGCTCGCGGACGCGATCCTGCACGTGCACCCGCTCGTGCACGTCGCTACCGACAAGCCCGACGTGAGCCTGATCGTGCGCACCCCCGCGGGCGACGTGACGAGCGTGGCGCACGAGCTCGCCGCGCAGGGTATCCACGCCTCGTTTGCCGACGGCGGTGTGCACGCACCCGCCACGATCGCCGCGCTGCGCGCGCTGGGCGACGAACTGCTGCCCGAACTGCCCCCGGGCACGAGCCTGCTGCGCTGGATGCACACCCCCGGTGCGCTGCACGCGCAGGCTCACGCGCTGGGCCTGCACCACCGCTTCTACTTCCTGCAGCCCGCGGGTGGTCTCACCGTCGGTCAGCTGTTGCTCTCGCGCATCACGGGGGCGAGCCCCGTCAAGGGCACGCGGCGGCTCAGCGCCACGTCGCCGCTGCCTCAGCGGCGCGCGCGCCCGGGCGACGTGCTCGTCGTCGGCGTCAGCGGATCGGCCGCATCCGTTGCCGGGGTCGAGCGCCTCGTATCGAGGCTCGGCTCCGAGGGGCTCTCGGCGGAGTCGCTTGCCGCGCTCACCGGCTTGCGCTGAGTTGACCACGCGCCGCCTCCTCTTGCGGCTACTCGGCTCAACGGCTCGCGCTGACCGGCGCCGGCTCATCGCGCGGCTTGCCGGGCGCGGTGCCCGATCCGGGCGGCTCGCCCTCTCCGCCGGACTGCGCCTCCGGAGGCTCGCCGGCCATCAACGCCAGCAGCAACGGCGAGCGCGCCAGCACCGCCGCGCCGGCGATGACGACCGCCAGCGAGAAGCCCAGCGGCACGCCGCCCCCCGGGGTCGCCGCGAAGCTCTCGTTGAACAGGATCGGCGCCAGCGCCACCGGCACAGCCGTTTGGATCACGAACACGACGGGGGCGACCTGGATCGCCGGGCGCGACTGCAGCGAGCTCATCTCGCTGAGCGTCGCGATCGCCGACGCGCCCGCCGTGGCGAGCCCCCAGCCGATGGCCACACCGATGTAGCCGCGCAACAGGTCGTCGGAGGCGAGCTTGGTGGCCACGCCGCTCCAGCCGAACGCGAGGCCCGCGCCGAGCATCGTCACGAGCGGTATCGGGCGGCCGAGGCGCAGCAGCAGATAGGGCAGCAGGCTCGCCAGCGCCAGTGCCCCCAGCACGGTCGCGAGCACCGCCCAATGCGCGTGCGTTTCGCTGCGCGCGGGCGCGAACAGGCCCGCGCCGATCACGCCCACCACGATCGCGCCGACCGCCAGGTGCTCGCGCCGGCCGGCGCGCTCGCCCAGCATCCGCTCGCCCATCACCATCAGCACCGGCAGCCCCAGCGCCAGCGCGGGCTGCACGACCACCAGCGGGGCGAGGCCGAGCGCCACCAGCTGCAGCGGCCAGCCCAGCATCGAAAGGCCCGTGCCGCCCAGCCAGCGCACGCGTTTGAGCAGGCGCAGCGCCAGCGCCGCGCGCAGCTGCTCGCTGCTCGGCGCCTCGCGGGCCTCCAGCGCCTGGTAGGAAAACCCTAGGCTGTATAGGACCGCGGCCCCGACGGCCGCCACGATGCCAAGGATCAGTTCGAGCATGCCCGCCCCCGATGATCGCAGTCTTCCCGGCCCGATGGCCAGCGCCACCGAGGGCGGAGAGCGCCGCCTGTTCTTTCCACTGATGGGTGCGGCGGCCCTCGCATGCACGGTCGGCTACGCGTTGCCGGCGCTTGCGGGTGCTCGTGCGCGCTATCTGAGCGACAGGGCGGGCGCTCACCCAGCCTGGCCCGCGGAGCGTGCTCAGGGGTGTGCCGCGGCGGCGCTGGGCGGGTGGCTGGGGATCGAGGATCGCACTGCGAGCGGCGCGGGCTGTGCGTTGACGTTCGACGACGGCCCCCACCGCGAGGGCACGCCGGCGGTGCTCGAGATCCTCGCGCGCGAGCGTGTGCACGCGACCTTCTTCCTGGTCGGCGAGCAGGTGCTGCGCAACCCCGCGCTCGCCGCCGAGATCGTCGCGGCCGGTCACGGCGTCGGCCTGCACTGCCACCGCCACCGCAACCTGCTGCGCCTCACGCCGGGCCAGGTCCGCGAGGACATCCTGCGGGCGCTCGGGGCGATCGAGGAGACCACGGGCCGGTCTCCGGCGCTCTACCGCCCGCCCTACGGTGTGCCCAATGCCGCGGCCCTAACCCTGGCCCGCGGCCGCGGCTGGCGCACGCTGCTGTGGAGCCACTGGGGCCGCGACTGGGAGGCGCGCGCCACGCCGGAGTCGATCGCCGCGCTGCTGACCGGCGGCGTCGGCGCGGGCGCTGTTCTTTTGCTGCACGACGCCGACGACTACTCGGCCCCCAACTCGTGGCGGCGCACGGCCGCGGCGCTGCCGCGGGTGCTGGACACGCTCGCCGCGCGGGGCCTGGAGCCGGTGGCGCCCTGACCCGTCGTTAAGCTGCCGGGATGGAAACGCGGCGAACCCGCCTATGGGTCGAGGCGCTCGTAATCGCCTGGCTCTGCTGGGTCTACGACGCGATCAACAACCTCGCGCCGGTGCGCCTGCACGCCGCGCTCGCGCACGGCTGGGGGGTGCTGCACCTCGAGCGCGCGCTCGGACTCGACCCCGAACTCGCGCTCAACCGCTGGCTCACCGGCCATCACACCATCGGTCTGCTGCTCTCCGACTACTACGACAACGCCCACTTCATCGTGACGCTCGGGCTGCTCGGCTGGCTGTGGTACCGGCGCGCGGACATCTACCGGCCGCTGCGCAACACGCTGGTCGCGATCAACGCGATCGGCCTCGCCGTCTTCTGGCTCTACCCGACCGCGCCGCCGCGGCTGCTTCCCGGCAGCGGCTTCACCGACGTGGTTGCCTCCACGCACGCCTTCGGCGGCTGGCACACCGGCTCGCTCGCCGTGGTGGCCAATCAGTTCGCGGCGCTGCCCTCGCTGCACATGGCCTGGGCGGTCTGGTGCTCGCTGGCGATCTGGTCGCTGTCCGGGGGGCGCCTGTGGGTGCGCTGCGTGGCAGTGCTCTACCCGTGCATCACGTGCCTGGCGGTCCTCGCCACCGGCAACCACTACCTGCTCGACGTGTTCGCGGGCGTTGCCACGACGGCGCTGGCCGTCGCGCTCGTGCGCGCCCTCGAAGCGGCGTGGCGCTCGCGGACGGCGCTGCGGCCGGTGCGGGCTTCGGCCTAGCGAAGCGAGGCGAGGCGTCAGCTGCGCGATGTCTGTAGCCAGGGGATATCCTGACGTTTAGCGCGTCGAGCGTGGAGTTAGAAACACCGCATGACGAGATGCGAGACGCCCAGCGAGCTCGTCGATCGGGGATGCTCGCACGTGTAGAGGCAAATCCGGGGCACGGGCCGTAGGAAGTTTGCTCTACCCGATGTCCGACAGCCCACCGTGCGGACACTGGACATACGCGGGCGGCGATGATATGGGCATGTCGCTCGACCCCCCAAACTGGCAGCCTGTGTCCGAGCCGCGTACGGTTCGTCGCTTCGTACAACACGACTCGCCAGAGCATCCCGACTTTGCGATGAACTTCAGGTCGGATGAGGAAGCGGAAAAGCCGCCCCTGCGGGATGAGCACCCGGACCATCGGCTTGGGATGTCTGTGTACGACACCGAGGAGCACGCGAGAGCCATCTGGGCCGGTATCGCTGAGAAAGTCCGTGAGCGAGCCAGCGCGCGGAACAAACGTCGTGGAAAAGCGCCGAAACTCAGGATCGGTGATTACATCGCCGATGTAGAGCTGCAGCCCGGAAACGGCTTCGAACTGGCTGGACCGCCCGATGAGCGTGGACACATGACCTTACGGGGTAACAAAGACAGGCTTGCGGTGGCGACCAAACGAGTTTATGCTGCCCATAGAGACGCAACTTAGGATGGGGCATCGATGCGATACATAGTGGTTGACCTTGAAGGTGCCTCGCGGGTGTCCTTCGGACGCCTGAGCGAGATGCGAGATTGGGCCCGCGAGGTCAGCGCGCATGATGCCGACATCTTGGGCGAACTTCTCATCGAGCGATACGATGCGCGTGGCCAAAAGGTCGGTGAGAGCCAGTGGGCCGATGAGTTCCTGGGCAACATCTGGGAATCGATGGCTGTGCCCGGCTCCATCGCATTTGCGACCGCTGGCGGAGTCTTCCCGTTTATGGCTGAAGCTGATCGCCCACAAACTGCATTGATATCTGCTGCATTTGCTCAAGAACTTCGGCCATCTCCGTCAGACCCATGGTCCGGAAGGGCAGAGTCCATGTACTTCGAGTCTTATCGTCTACATGAAGGCGCCATTGGTACTCGCGTCCAGCCTCAAGGGGAAACGGTGGCAAGCTCACCGCGAAGCCTCCTAGCAATGGTGTCTTAAGCGCAGAGTCCTTGCGACCATCGACCGTAAGGCGGCTATTGATTACCATCGCTCCAGGGCCGTCCGGAGGGTCGATCGTGACGGGGTTGCCGTCGTAGTCGAGCAACTCAAGGCGAAGGTCGTGAGTGCCAGCCTGCCTACGCGGCACCCTCAAGACGAGCGCTATCGCGGCTGGCGTGAGGGCTGGGGCTGGGCGGACTTGCCAACCAGCCCCGAGCATCGAAAGACTGCCCCCCGCGACAGTGGCAGCCTCGCAGAGCATCATATCCACCTCTATCGGCACGGCCTACACCCTATCGTTGCTTGAGGTATGGATGTCTCTTGACATCGAAGTAGTCGGCGATCGATTTCAGCACGCCGATCGGCCCGCCGCGTACCGGATGTCACAAACTTGTTACTAAGTCTCGGATAAGGTAGACTCCGCGCGGCTGCCACAGACGGTCAGAGGAGGGCCGGGGGTGAAAGTCCGCCGCGGGCGGGCGCGCTTGGCTCTTTCGTCTGTAGGGTCCCAGCCAACATCCATGCCCAATCATGAGCCAGAACCGATGGCCCCTGCCCTGAGCCATGCCGGCGCAAGCCCGGTCGTTGCCCGATCCCCGCTGAGGTCGCTGCAGTATCTCGATGTCGTGCTCGTGGTGCTTGCCACGCCGGCGGCGCTGGCCTTCGGCGCGCCCGCGTTCGGCCTGCTGATCGCGGTGGGGGCGTGGCTGTTGCAGCGCGTCCTCGCACACACCGACCGGCGCTGGATCGCCCGCGCCCGCGAGCCGCGCACGCAGCTCGGCCTCAACCTGTTCGAGGCGTTCGGGCGGATCTGGCTGCTGGCGGGTGCGATCGTCGTCGCTGGCGTGGTCGGCGGGCGCGCCGACGGGCTGACCGCGGCGCTCACGATCTGCGGCGCGTACTCGGTGGCCTTTGCGATCAGGGTGCTCAGCGGCCCGCCGCAGAAAAAGGCGAGCGGCGAGCTGCGGCGAAGGGCCGTCAGCGAGCCGCGGCAGGAAGCGGCCCGATGAGCGCCGTGGCTGCGGCAACCCCGACCGCGAGCGGCGCCGCGCCGAGTGGCGCTGCGGGGAGCGGCCCGGAGCAGGGCGGGATGAGCAAGAAAGCAAAGATCCTCTGGGCGATCCTCGCGGTCTACATCATCGGCCTGATCGTGTTCGGGCTCGCGTTCGGCGTCAAGGCCCACCGCAACGAAAGCTTCGACGTGGTCGGCTCCTTTCACCTCGAAACCTGGTTCCACGTATTCGGGCCGCTGAACTTCGACAAGGGCGTCCTCTACGTGCTGATCGCCGCCAGCCTGACGGTCGGCATCGTGCTGCGGGCCTCCAGGAACATGCAGACGCGGCCGGGGCGCCTGCAGACGATTGTGGAGTGGATCTACGAGCTGGCGCTGGGGATGACCCGCGACAACATGGACGAGGAGATGGCCAAGCGGTGGTTCCCGCTGGTGTTCACCCTGTTCGTGTTCATTCTCGTGACCAACCTGATCGGCTACATCCCGCTGCCCGTCGACACCGCGGAGACCTTCAAGGTGTTCGGCGCCGAAATCCCCTCCTTCCAGATCTACGCGGCCGACACCAACCTCGCGATCCCGCTGCTGCTGGCGCTTGGCGTGTTCATCGCCTACAACGTCGAAGGCATCCGCCACCACGGGTTCTTCGGCTACATCAAAAGTCTGGTCCCGGCGGGCCTCGGCGGCGCGATGCTCGTGTTCATGTATCCGCTGGAGATCATGTCCAACTTCCTGCGCCTGATCTCGCTGACCGTCAGGCTGTGGGCCAACCTGCTCGCCGGCCATCTGCTGATCGAGTTCATGGGCGGCCTGCTCGCCGTCGTCATCGGCCTGCAGATCCTCGGCTGGTTCACGCTGCCGATCGGGATCGCGATCTACATGTTCGAGGCCATTCTGATCGCGGGCCTGCAGGCCTTCATCTTCGCCATTCTCACCGCCATCTACCTCGGCAGTGCGACCAGAAGCCACTGACAAAGACCGGATACAAGGAGACGTTAGAGCCATGCCCCAGCGGCATCCCACAAGGAGATCCACGCAATGCTGACTCATGTTCTAGGTTTGATCACGCCGCTGCTGGCGACCGCCAATGCAGAAGTCGCCAAGGAAGGGCTGCGGTCGGTCGCCCTCGGGGTCGGCGCCGCCGGCGGAGCGGCGGGAGCCGGCGCCGGCATCGGCATGCTGTTCGGCAAGGTGATCGAGGCAGTCACCCGTCAGCCGGAGATGCGCGACGAGATCACCTCGATCCAGTGGCTCGGGTTCGCGCTCACCGAGGCCACCTTCTTCTACGGCCTGGTGGGCGGCCTGATCGCCTTCTTCCTGTAGGTCGGGAGGGCTTCTCGCGATGAGCATTCCAATCGCATCCGGCAGCAACTCGTGGCTGATCACGCCCAACGTCGGCCTGACGATCTGGACGTTGGTGGTGTTCCTGGTCTCGATGTACACGCTCAACAAGCTGGCGTTCCCGCGGATCCGCGAGGCGCTCGACAAGCGTCGCAGCGGCATCGCCGAGTCGATCGACGCGGCCGAGCGCACACGCAGCGAGGCCGAGGAGGTGCTCGCCGAATACCGCGAGCGGCTCAAGGAGGCGCGGGCGCAGTCCGAAGAGATCGTCCAGCGCGCGCGTCAGACGGCGGAGTCGCACGAGGTCGAGGGCAAGGTGCGCGGGCAGGAGCTCGTCGCCGAGGCCGCCAAAAAGGCCGAGCGCGAAATCGAGGCGGCCACCAAACGGGCGCTCGACGACATCCGCCGCGAGGTCGCCGACCTCACGATCATGGCCACCGAGAAGGTCACGCGCAAGTCGCTGACCGAGGCCGACCAGAAGCGGCTGGTCGAGGAGGCGCTCGGCGAACTCGACTTCTCGAGCATCGCCGGGAGCCAGAATTAAGCATGGAGGAGCTGGCTCAGGTATACGCCCGCTCGCTGTTTGAGGTCGCCCTCGAACAGAGCAAGCTGGACGTGCTGCGCGAACAGCTCGCGCAGCTGGCCGATGCTTTGCGTGAGAACCGGGAACTGGAAGTGTTCTTCTTCTCGCCTTACTTCTCCACGAAGGAGAAGCAGGCAGCTCTTGAGAAGTTGCTGGACGGCGCCGACCCGGTGCTGTTGAACTTCTTGAGCCTGCTGATCGAAAACCACCGGATGCCGGTGATCTTCCACGTCCGCCGCCAGTACGAGCGTATGTGGGACGAGGAGAACAAGACCTTGCCGGTGGAGATCACCAGTGCAATCGAGCTCGACTCGGCTACGACTGAGAGCCTCGGCAAGACGATCGGTGAGCGTGCCGGGCGCAAGGTGCAGCTCGCCTCGCGCGTGGACCCCGACATTCTCGGCGGGATCATTCTCAGGGTCGGCAACTCGATCCTCGATGCCTCTATTCGCAATCGACTGGAGCAGCTGCGCAGGCAGGTTGCCCAAGGAGCTTCATAAGGACATGCAGATCAATCCAGATGAGATAACGAGCATCCTCAAGAGTCGCATCCAAGGGCTCGACGCCGGCGCGGCGGAGCTGACCGAGGTCGGCACCGTGCTGTCGGTCGCCGACGGCATCGCGCGCCTGCACGGCCTGGAGAACTGCATGTCCTTCGAGATGCTTGAGCTCCCGCACGGGGTCACGGCGCTGGCGCTCAACCTCGAGTCCGACAACGTCGGCGCGGTGCTGTTCGGCGAATGGGAGCACATCTCCGAGGGCGACACCGTCAAGCGCACCGGCAAGCTGCTCGACATCCCCGTTGGCGACGCGCTGCTCGGGCGGATCGTCGATCCGCTGGGGCGCCCGCTGGACGGCAAGGGCGACATCGCGACCACCGAGACCCGCCCGGCGGAGTTCAAGGCGCCCGGCGTGGTGCAGCGCCAGCCGGTGAAGGAACCGATGCAGACTGGCCTGAAGGCGATCGACGCGATGATCCCGATTGGCCGCGGTCAGCGCGAGCTGATCATCGGCGACCGCCAGACGGGCAAGACGGCGATCGCGATCGACGCGATCATCAACAACAGGGACACCGGCGTGGTGTCGGTGTACGTGGCGATTGGCCAGCGCATGTCCACGGTCGTGGCGCTCGCGCAGACGCTCGACGAAAACAACGCGCTCGAGAACACGATCATCGTCGCCGCCCCAGCCGACGAGGCGGCGCCGATCAAGTTCATGGCGCCCTACGCCGGCTGTGCGATGGGCGAGCACTTCCTCTACAGCGGCCGCCACGCGCTGTGCGTGTACGACGACCTGACCAAGCACGCTTACGCCTACCGGCAGATGTCGCTGCTGCTGCGCCGCCCACCCGGCCGCGAGGCCTACCCCGGCGACGTCTTCTACCTGCACTCGCGCCTGCTGGAGCGCGCGGTGAAGCTCAACCAGGACCTCGGCGGCGGCTCGCTGACGGCGCTGCCGATCATCGAGACCCAGGCGGGGGACGTCTCCGCGTACATCCCCACCAACGTGATCTCGATCACCGACGGGCAGATCTTCCTGGAGTCGAAACTCTTCAACTCCGGCGTGCGGCCCGCGATCAACGTCGGGATCTCCGTCTCGCGCGTGGGCGGCAACGCGCAGATCGGGCCGATGAAGAAGGTTGCCGGGAGGATCAAGCTCGAGCTCTCCCAGTACCGCGACCTGGAGGCCTTCGCGCAGTTCGGCTCCGACCTCGACGCCGACACGCAGCGGACGCTGGCTCGCGGCGAGCGGCTCGTGATGACGCTCAACCAGCACGAGCGCGCGCCGCTGCCGGTCGAGGACCAGACGCTCCAGATCTACGCCGCCACCGCCGGCTTCCTCGACCGCCTGCTGGTCGAGCGGGTGAGCGAGTTCCTGGCCGAGCTGACCGAACGGATGCACTCCGAGCACGCCGAGATCGGCGCCAAGATCGCCGGCGGCGACTGGTCTGAGGAGACGCAGAAGGCCATCCACGACGCGGTCGAGGCCTTTGCGCGGGACTTCGGCTACGACCTCGACGAGGAGGGCCAGCCGCTGGATGAGGACGCGCCGATCCGCGCGCAGGACGCGCCCGGGCCGGACTCCTCGGGGGCGGGTTCATCTGAGGGGAACGCCGCTGCGCGCGAGGAGGCGAAGGCG
The DNA here is from genome assembly GCA_035948945.1 of Solirubrobacteraceae bacterium. Taxonomy (GTDB): domain Bacteria; phylum Actinomycetota; class Thermoleophilia; order Solirubrobacterales; family Solirubrobacteraceae; genus Palsa-744. The sequence continues at coordinate 55,503 of DASZIQ010000106.1, read as the reverse complement.
GCGGCCTAGCGCCGCCCGCTCGCGACTACCATGGCCTCCCAGCGCGACGTCAAGAACCGGATCTCCTCGGTGAAGAACATCCAGAAGATCACGCGCGCGATGGAGATGGTCGCGGCCGCCCGGCTGCGCCGCGCCGAGCAGCGGATCGTCGCGCTGCGGCCGTATGCCGAGGCGCTCGGGCGCATGACCCGCCAGGCGGCGCGCGCCGCGGGCCCGACCGAGATCGCGCGCGTGCAACTGCTGCGCGAACCCAGCGGTGTCCTGGTTGGCGCCGGCGGCGTCGCGGAGGGTGCCAGGGGCGGTGGCGCGGAGGGCGTCGGCGTCACAGAGGGCGGCGGCGGCAGCACGGTCGGGCTGCTGTTGATCACCGGCGACCGCGGGCTGGCGGGCGGCTTCAACTCGCAGGTGATCCGCGCCGGCGTGCGCCTGCACGGCGAGCTCTCTGCCGAAGGGCTGCGCAGCGCGTGGTATGCGACCGGGCGGCGCGGGGTCTCCTCGCTGGCGTTCCGCGGGTACGAGCTGAGCGGCGGCTACACCGGCTTCTCCGATCGCCCCGCGCTCGCCGACGCGAAGGCGGTCGCGGACGACGTGATCGACGCGTATGTGGGGGGCCGGCTCGATCGCGTCGAGCTGATCTTCAACTCCTACGTCTCTCCGCTCACGCAGGTCGTCACGCGCGAGACGCTGCTGCCGCTCTCCCGGGCGACCGCCGCGGAGGAGGCTGCGGGGGGTGGCAGCGCGGGCCGGGGGGCGGGAGTGGCCGGGGCCGGGACCGATCCGTCGGCGGAGAACGGCGGGCAGCGCGCGCTGGTCGAGTACGAGCCCGACCCCGAGCAGGTGCTCGAGCAGCTGCTGCCCGACTACATCGAGACCTCGATCTACCGGGCGCTCGTGGAGTCGGCCGCCGGCTTCTTCGGCGCGCAGATGACCGCGATGCGCAGCGCCTCGGACAACGCCGGGGACATCATCACCGACCTGACGCTGCAGATGAACCGCGCCCGCCAGGCCGAGATCACACAAGAGATCATGGAGGTCGTCGCCGGGGCCGAGGGGCTGAGCTGAGATGGGGCGGGCGGGTGTGGGCGATGGCGGGCCTTGCCCGAGAGCCCCGATGATCAATCAGAGTATAGCGATGGTATACATAGAAGGTCCGCGGGAGTTGTTATAAAAAATCAAAAGGCCGATAGCTATTGCGCACGGCTTTTAAAAAGCTACATACACCCCACACCACCCCCATCGACAAATCACCCAAGAGACTGCGATAGATACTGAGGAGAATCAGAGACCATGGAGGCCAGCATCGCCACAGAGTCAACATCAGCCGCGCCGGACGCCGCCAACGGCAACGGCGCCAAGCGCAATGTCGGGCGCATCGACGAGATCCAGGGCGTCGTGATCGAGGCCGTCTTCCCCGACCGCCTGCCGGAGATCAACCACGCGATCACCGTGGCGCGCCCGGCCGCCGGCGAGGAGGAGGAGGCACCTGGCATCAGCTCGAGCGCGGGCGGGAGCGTGCTCGTCTGCGAGGTGCAGCAGCACCTGGGCGACGACCGCGTGCGCGCGGTGGCGATGGACACGACCGACGGCCTGGCGCGCGGTGTCGAGGTGGTGGACACCGGCGGCCCGATCACCGTCCCCGTGGGACAGGCGACGCTGGGGCGCATCTTCAACCTGCTCGGCGAGCCGATCGACCTCGGCGCGGAGCTGCCCGCCGACGTCGAGCGCCGCGGCATCCACCAGGACGCGCCGCGCGTGGAGGACCTCACGCCGACGACGGAAATGTTCGAGACCGGCATCAAGGTGATCGACCTGCTGGCTCCCTACGCGAAGGGCGGCAAGGTGGGGCTGTTCGGAGGCGCGGGCGTGGGCAAGACCGTGCTGATCCAGGAGCTGATCCACAACCTCGCCAAGGAGCATGGCGGGCTGAGCGCATTCTGCGGCGTGGGCGAGCGCTCGCGCGAGGGCAACGATCTGTGGCTGGAGATGAAGGAGTCGGGCGTGCTCGACAAGACGATGCTCGTCTTCGGGCAGATGAACGAGCCGCCCGGCGCCCGCATGCGCGTCGCGCTCTCCGGCCTCACGATGGCCGAATACTTCCGCGACCAGGGCCAGGACGTGCTGCTGTTCATCGACAACATCTTCCGCTTCGTGCAGGCCGGCTCCGAGGTGTCGGCGTTGCTCGGGCGGATGCCCTCGCAGGTGGGCTACCAGCCGACGCTGGAGACCGAGATGGGCCAGCTGCAGGAGCGGATCACCTCCACGCGCGAGGGTTCGGTGACCTCCGTGCAGGCGATCTACGTCCCCGCCGACGACCTCACCGATCCGGCCCCGGCCTCCGTGTTCGCGCACCTCAACGCGACCACGGTGCTCTCGCGGGCGATCTCCGAGAAAGGCATCTACCCGGCGGTCGACCCGCTCGACTCGACCTCGACGATCCTCAAGGCGGACATCCTCGGCGAGGAGCACTTCCGCGTGGCCAACCGCGTCAAGGAGATCCTGCAGCGCTACAAGGAGCTGCAGGACATCATCGCGATCCTTGGCATCGACGAGCTCTCCGACGAGGACAAGCTCACCGTGCAGCGCGCGCGTAGGATCGAGCGGTTCCTCTCGCAGCCGTTTTTCGTCGCCGAAGAGTTCACCGGCACCCCGGGCGCGTACGTGCCGATCGCCGAGACGATCAGGGGCTTCGAGGAGATCATCGAGGGCAAGCACGACGAGGTGCCGGAGAGCGCGTTCTTCCTGAAGGGCACGATCGACGAGGTCGTCGCGGCGGCGAAGAAATAATGGCTCACACCAAGTTCCAGGCCGAAGTCCTCACCCCCGAGGGGCCGGTGTTCAGCGAGGAGATCGAGATGCTCTCCACGGTCACGGGCACCGGCTCGATCGGGATTCTCGCCAACCACGAGCCGGTGCTCGCGACGCTGAAGCCCACCGAGCTGCGACTGTACCGCTCGGACTCGGAGATCGTGCGCTTCAAGCAGTCCGCCGGCTACCTCCAGTTCGCTGAGAACCGCGCGCTCGTGCTGGTCGAGGAGGCCACCCCGGTCGATGGTGGCTGACGGTCGACGCCATGACCCTTGACCGCGAGCCTGTCGGCGTCATCGGCACCGGCTACGTCGGCCTGGTCAGCGCCGCCGGCTTCGCCGAGCTCGGCAGCGAGGTGTGGTGCGTCGACATCGACGCCGAGAAGATCGAGCGTCTGCGCCGAGGCGAGGTGCCGATCTACGAGCCCGGCCTCGAGGAGCTGCTGCAGCGGCACGCTGCGCGCCTGCACTTCACGACCGAGCTGGCGCCCGCGCTCGAACATGTGCGTCTGCTGTTCGTCGCCGTCGGCACGCCGCCGACCTATTCCGGCGACGCCGATCTCTCGGCCGTACACGCCGTCGTCGAAGCGATCCCCGCCTCCGACCGTCACGCGCTGGTGATGAAGTCGACGGTGCCCTCCGGCACCGGCACCGCGATCCAGCGCGTCTTCGGCGAGCAGGGCAAGGCGGGGCTGCGCTACGTCTCCTGCCCGGAGTTCCTCAAGGAGGGCTCGGCGGTGGACGACTTCCTGCGCCCCGACCGGGTGGTGGTCGGCGACAACGGCGACTGGGCCGGCGACGCCGTGGTCGGGCTCTACCGGCCGCTGCTCACGGCTGCGCACGGCGGCTCCGGCGACGGCGAGCTGGTGCGCACCGACATCGCCTCCGCGGAGATGGTGAAGCTCGCCTCCAACGCCTTCCTGGCGACCAAGATCTCGTTCATCAACGAGATCGCCAACGTCTGCGAGGAGACCGGCGCCGACGTCGTCGAGGTGGCACGCGGCATGGGACTCGACGCGCGCATCGGGCCGAAGTTCCTGCAGGCGGGGATCGGGTATGGGGGCTCGTGCTTCCCCAAGGACGTGGAGGCGCTCAAACAGCTCGCCGGCAACTCCGGCTACCACTTCCAGCTGTTGACCGCCGTGATCGAGGTCAACGAGCTGCAGAAGCGTCGCGTGATCGGCAAGCTGCACAAGCACCTTGGCGGCCTCGTCGGCAAGCACATCACGATGCTTGGCCTTGCGTTCAAGCCCAACACCGACGACATGCGCGAGGCCTCCTCGCTGGTGCTCGCCGCGCGGCTGGCCGCCGACGGAGCCACGGTCATGGCGTTCGATCCGGTCGCCGAGCACGAGGCGCGCAAGCTGCTCGGGGGCCTGCAGCTGGCGGACAGTGCGATGGACGCACTGCACGGGGCCGACGCGGCGGTGCTGGTCACCGAGTGGCCGCAATGCACCGATCTCGATTGGGCAGAGGTCGCCGAGGCGATGCGGGGCAGCGTCGTGATCGACGGCCGCAACGCGCTGGACGCCGCCGCCGTGCGCGCCGCGGGGTTGCTCTATGAGGGGGTTGGCCGACCGTCCGCCGCGATCGGAAGCCCGCCCGCCCGCCGCCGCGAGGACACCAGATAGATGCAGGCCGTGATCCTCGTCGGCGGCGAGGGCACGCGCCTGCGCCCGCTCACCTCCACGATTCCCAAGCCGGTGGTGCCGCTGGTGGACCGCCCGTTCATCGCCTTCATGATCGAATGGCTGCGCCGCCACGGGATCGAGGACGTGATCATGTCCTGCGGCTTCCTTGCCACCTCCGTGCGTAACGTGCTGGGTGACGGCTCCGCGTTCGGGATCCGCCTGCGCTTCGTCGAGGAGCCCAACCCGCGCGGCACCGCGGGGGCGCTGAAGTTCGCCGAGTCGATGCTCGACGAGCGCTTCCTGCTGCTCAACGGCGACGTGCTCACCGACATCGATTTGACTCGGCAGATCGCCCAGCACGAGCGCACCGGCGCGCGCGCGACGCTGGCGCTGGTGGGGGTCGAGGATCCCACGGCGTACGGGCTCGTACGGCTCACCCCGGAGCACGCGGTGCAGGAGTTCGTCGAGAAGCCCTCCTCCGACCAGTTGGACGGCGCCGGCGACGCCTGGACGGCGGGCCGGGCCGGAGGGGAGCGTCCGCTTCACACCTACGCCAACCTGATCAGCGCGGGCGCCTACGTTCTGGAGCGCGACGTGCTCGAGCTGGTGCCCGAGGGGCGCAACGTCTCGATCGAGCGCGAGGTGTGGCCGCAGCTGATCGGCAACGGCCTCTACGGCTTCCCGTCGGAGAGCTACTGGCTGGACATCGGCACCCCCGAGCGCTACCTGAAGGGCACCTTCGACATCATCGAGGGCAACGTCCACACCGCGGTGCGCGAGCGTCTCGGCAGCGATTTCATGGCGCTCGCCCCGGACGTGCTGGTGGAGGGGCGTGCGATCCCGCCGGCGGTGCTGGAGCCCGGCGTGCGGGTGGCGGCGGGCGCCCACGTCGGCAGCCTGGTCGTGTTGGGCCAAGGTGTCACCGTGGGCGCTGGCTCGACGGTCGAGCGCTCGGTCATCATGAACGGCACGGAGATCGGCCCGGGCTGCACGCTGCGCGATTGCATCGTCGCCGCGGGTTGCCGCATCGGGGAGGGCACCCACATCACGGACGGCGCCGTGCTGGGCGAGGGGGTCACGATCGGGGCGCACAACATCGTGTCCCGCGGAGCGCGTATCTTCCCGGGCGTGACCCTGCCCGACGGAGCATTGAGATTCTCGTGAGCGAGAACGTGATGACCAGCCTCTCCCGCGAGGCTATCGCCGAGGTGGACTCCACGGGACAGCTGAGCGATGTGCTCACGCTGCCCGAGCACCTGCGCGACGCGCTGTGGCGGGTGGAGTCGGCGATCATGAACGAGTGGGACACGCCCGGCGGGCTGGTGGTGGCCGGCATGGGCGGCTCGGCGATCGGCGGCGCGCTGGCGGCCGCGGCGCTGGGCGACCACGCTTCGCGGCCGATCCTCGTCACGCGCGCCTACGGGCTGCCGCCATGGACGACGCCGGATACCACGGTGCTGTGCGCGAGCTACTCCGGCGACACCGAGGAGACGCTGGCCTGCTACGAGTCGGCCGGCGCGCTGGGGGCCCAGCGCGTGGTCGTCACCACGGGCGGTCGCCTGGCGGAGCTGGCGCGCGCCGACAAGGTGCCGGTGATCCCGCTCCCCGGCGGCTTCCAGCCGCGCGCCGCGGTCGCCTACATGACGGTCGCCTCGTTGGAGGTCGCCGCGCTCTGCGGAGCCGGCCCGCGCCTCACCTCGGAGATCGACGTCGCCGCCTCCCACGCCGAGCAGCTGGTCGCCGAGTGGGGTCCCGACGCGCCGGAGGAGTCGCTGGCAAAGACGATCGCGCGCGGCCTCGCGGGCACCACGCCGGTGATCGCCGGCGCAGGGCTGACCAACCCGATCGCCTACCGCTGGAAGACGCAGATCAACGAGAACGCCAAGCAACCGAGCTTCTCGAGCGAACTCCCCGAGCTCGACCACAACGAGATCGTGGGCTGGGAGGGCGCGCGCCAATTGGACCCACCCGCCCGCTTCTCGGCCGTCTTCCTCGACGACTCCGATGCGCACCCGCGCGTGAAGGAGCGGATGGACCTGACCGAGCGCCTGATCGCCGACAACGCCGCGGCCAGCTTCCGGTTGGAGACACGCGGGCAGACCGCGATCGAGCGGGTCTTCTCGCTGGTGCTGCTCGGCGACCTCGTCTCGATCTATCTGGCGACGCTGCGCGGGGTCGATCCCGGGCCGGTGAAGATCCTGGACGAGCTGAAGTCCGCACTGGCCGAGCGCTAGCAGCTGCCTGAGCCGGCCAGGAGTGTGTGATAACTTCCGAGACGGCCGAGGAGCGCTGCGACGGGCTTGTAATCCGCCACGCTCGGCCTGTCTCTGCAGCAAGGGCGCTCACCTGACCAGACAGGAGTACTCGTCATGTCAGCAGTGACCCCCACAGCAGCGCTGAGCACCGACTTCAAGGTCGCCGACCTCTCCCTCGCGGAGCTGGGACGCAAGGAAATCACGCTCGCCGAGCACGAGATGCCGGGGCTGATGGCGACTCGCGCCGAGTTCATGGAGGCGCAGCCGCTGCGCGGCGCGCGGATCACCGGCTCGCTGCACATGACCGTGCAGACCGCCGTGCTGATCGAGACGCTCACCGCGCTCGGCGCGGAGGTGCGGTGGTGCAGCTGCAACATCTTCTCCACCCAGGACCCCGCCGCCGCGGCGGTCGCGGTCGGACCCGACGGCACCCCCGAGCAGCCGCGCGGCGTGCCGGTGTACGCCTGGAAGGGCGAGACGCTGGAGGAGTACTGGTGGTGCACCGAGCAGGCGCTGCGGTGGCCCGGCGAGGACGGCGGGTCCGATTCCGGGCGGTCGGGGTCCGATTCTGGGCGGTCGGGGTCCGATGCCGGCGGTCCCAACATGATCCTCGACGACGGTGGCGACGCCACGCTGCTCGTGCACAAGGGCACCGAGTACGAGGCCGCCGGCGCCGTCCCCGAGGTGGACGAGGATGGGATGGACGAAGATGGGCTGATCCATTCCGAGGAGTTCCAGGTGGTGCTCTCGCTGCTGCGGCGCTCGCTCGACGAGGACCCGCAGCGCTGGACGCGGATCGGCGCGGGCATCAAAGGCGTCACCGAGGAGACGACCACCGGCGTGCACCGGCTGTACGAGATGACCGAGGCGGGGTCCCTGCTGTTCCCGGCGATCAATGTCAACGACTCGGTGACGAAGTCGAAGTTCGACAACCTCTACGGCTGCCGCCACTCGCTGGTGGACGGCATCAACCGCGCCACCGACGTGATGATCGCCGGCAAGCTCGCGGTGATCTGCGGCTTCGGCGACGTCGGCAAGGGCTGCGCGGAATCGCTGCGCGGCCAGGGCGCGCGCGTGGTCGTCACCGAGATCGACCCGATCTGCGCGCTACAGGCGGCGATGCAGGGCTACACGATCCGCACGCTCGAGGAAGTGGTCGGGGAGGGCGACATCTTCGTGACCTGCACCGGCAACCGCGACATCATCCGCGCCGAGCATATGGCGCGCATGAAGCACCAGGCGATCGTCGGCAACATCGGGCACTTCGACAACGAGATCGACATCGCCGGCCTCGCCAAGGTGCCCGGCGTCGAGCGGATCAACATCAAGCCGCAGGTGGACGAGTGGCGCTTCCCGGACGGTCACGCGATCATCCTGCTCTCCGAGGGTCGTCTGCTGAACCTCGGCAACGCCACGGGCCACCCGAGCTTCGTGATGAGCAACTCCTTCACCAACCAAACGATCGCCCAGATCGAGCTGTTCACGAAGAACGACGAGTACGAGCGGCGCGTGTACGTGCTCCCCAAGCACCTCGACGAGAAGGTCGCGCGCCTGCACCTCGACGCGCTCGGGGTTCGTCTCACGCGGTTGAGCGCCGAGCAGGCGGCCTACATCGGCGTGCCCGTCGAGGGGCCGTACAAGCCGGATCACTACCGCTATTAGCGTTAGCGTTCATCTCGTTGCGCGACCTGGTGGGTGAGGGTGACCGGGTCTGGGGGATGAGGGGGGTGTCCTGTATGCAATTTTTCAGGCCCCATATACTTCATTTTGTAAAGTGATGGGGCCGTTTTGCATGACAACGCACCACGCCGGTCCGGCCCCGCTGGTCCTCCGTCGGCGATCCGATAGCGTGCCGCCGCGATGAGAGCAATGGTTCTCGCGGCGGGGCTGGGGACCCGCCTGCGCCCGCTGACGTACGAGATCAACAAGCCGATGGTGCCGGTGCTCGACCGGCCGGTGATGGCGCACATCGTCGATCTGCTCGACCGGCACGGGTTCGACGAGACGATCGCCAACCTCCACCACTTCCCGCAGACGATCCGCGACTACTTCGGCGAGCGCCTGACTTACCGCACCGAGGAGGAGCTGCTGGGAACCGCCGGCGGAGTGCGGGGCTGCGCGGAGTTCTTCGGCGACGAGGCGTTCCTGGTGATCTCCGGGGATGCGCTCACCGACATCGACCTGCGGGCGTTCGCCGCCCGCCACCGCGAGGCGGGGGGCGTGGCGACGCTGGCCGTGAAGCAGGTCGCCGACACGCGCGAGTACGGCGTCGTGCTGCACGACCGCGCCGGGCGGATCACGGGCTTCCAGGAGAAGCCCGAGCCCGAGGAGGCGCTGTCGGATCTCGGCAACTGCGGCATCTACATCTTCGAGCCGCGGATCTTCGACTACTTCCCCGAGCGCCCGTTCGTGGACTGGGCGCAGGACGTGTTCCCGGCGCTGCTGGCCAACGACGTGCCCTTTCACATCCACGAGGTGCGCGACTACTGGAACGACGTCGGCTCGCTGGCAGAGCTGCGCCAGGGCACTTTCGACGCGCTGCGCGGCGAGCTGCGCCTGGAGATGGATGGCGAGGAAGTCGCCCCGGGGGTGATCGTGGCTGGCGGTGGCGGTGGCGGCACGGGCGGGGAGGGCGCAGGCGTGGACGGCGGCTCGCCGATTCCCGCCGACGCCGAGGTCAAGGGGCCGGTCTGGATCGGACGCGAGGTGCAGATCGGCGCCGGCGTGCGGCTGATGGGCCCGCTCGTGCTGGGCGACGGCGCGCGAGTCGGCGCCGGGGCGCAGCTGCGCGAAAGCATCCTCTTCCCCGGCACCGAGGTCGCCCCGGGCGCCATCCTGATCGGGGCGATCACCGGGCACGCCGGGATCATCGAGAGCCTGCGTCCGCGGGGCTGAAAAGCGGAGGGCCCGCCGAAGCGGACCCTCCGAACATCCATCAAGCTAGACAGGTCTAGTTCAATGACAGTCCTCTGACGCTGTAATCGTAGCTCAGCGGGCATACCTATCGCAGTACCCCAATGCTACAACGTGCCCCCCGCCGGGATTCGAACCCGGAACCAGCACTCGGCATGGGGGGAGCAGGCTCCTCCCATGAGCCCCCCACCTGCGGGTACCAAGCACCTTACGTGCCCCCGCCGGGATTCGAACCCGGAACCTGCCGCTTCGTCAGAGGGCTGTTCTATCCATTGAACTACGGGGGCAACCGCTCCTCTGAATCGAGAAGCCGGCCGACCATACTCAGCGCTTGGGTCGGTACGCTCGCGCAGAATACGCAAAAAGCCGATAGACAACCGCCGCTCAGAGGCGTAGCATCGTAGGAAACAGTCTCCCAACCGCAAAGGAGGCACGACATGCAAATCGAGATCAAGGGCCGCAATGTTCCGGTCCCCGACGATTTGCGCAGGCACGCCGAACGCCGTCTGACGAAGGTCTCGCGGCAGGTCTCTCAACTCGCGCGCCTGGAGATCGAGCTGATGCGCGAGCGCAACCCGCGGGTCGCCGACAGTCAGGTGGCCGAGGCGACGCTCTACCTGAAGGGCGCCACGCTGCGCGCCCGGGACGCCTCGCCGCAGATGCTGCACTCGCTGAACCTCGTGGTCGACGAGCTCGCCCGCCAGGTCAAGCGTCACCGCGTGCTGCGCCGCCGCAGGCGCAAGACCAGGGCGGCCCTCGCCGGGCTGGCGGAGCACGCATTCGGCGCAGGCGAGTCCCAGCCGGCCGTGGAATAGGAGCATCGCTCGCCCCTCCTCCAGCGCCGCATTTCGTAGCGAACCGCCTCCACCGGGCATGCCCCCAGGCGCTACCCTGGGGGCGTGTCCATCCTGGATCGCGCCCTCAACGTCGGCGAGGCGAAGAAGCTCAGGCAGTATGAGAAGCGCGTGGCGCTGATCGGTGCGTTCGAGCCCGAGCTCGAACACGACAGCGACGCGGAGCTGCGTGAGCGGATGGGGGCGCTGCGCGAGCGCGCCACGGGTGGGGAGGATCTCGACGCGCTCCTCCCCGAGTGCTTCGCGATAGTGCGCGAGACCGGCAAGCGGACGATGGGGATGCGCCACTTCGACGTGCAGCTGATCGGCGCGATGGCGTTGCACGAGGGCTGCATCGCGGAGATGAAGACCGGCGAGGGCAAGACGCTCACGGCCACGCTCGCGGTGGTGCTGAACGCGCTGGCGGGCAGGGGCGTGCACCTGGTCACCGTCAACGACTACCTCGCCCGCCGCGACGCCGAATGGATGAGCCCGGTCTACGAGGCGCTGGGAATCTCCGTGGGGGTGCTGCAGAACATGCAGCCCTACGAGGAGAAGCACCGCGCGTACGCGTGCGACGTGGTGTACGGCACCAACTCGGAGTTCGGCTTCGACTACCTGCGCGACAACATGGCGAAGGATCTCGCCGAGAAGGTGCAGCGCGGCCACCCCTTCGCGATCGTGGACGAGGTCGACAACATCCTGATCGACGAGGCGCGCACGCCGCTGATCATCTCCGGCGCCCCCGAACAGGCGGCCGACCTGTACGTCAAGTTCGCCCGGCTCGCGCCCCGCCTGACGCCGGGCAAGACCCCCGAAGGGATGGATCCCCGCTCAAAGAAGGAGTTCGTCGCCGACTTCGACTACGAATTCGACGAGAAGCACAAGACGGTGTCGGTCATGGAGCAGGGCGTCGCCAAGGCCGAGCGCTTCCTCGACATCGACCACCTCTACCGCGCCGAGAACGGCCATCTCGTCAACCATCTCAACCAGTCGCTGCGCGCGGAGTCGCTGTACAAGCGCGACGTGGACTACGCGGTGATCGACGGCGAGGTGAAGATCGTCGACGAGTTCACCGGGCGCATCCTGGAGGGCCGCCGCTGGTCGGAGGGCCTGCACCAGGCGATCGAGGCGAAGGAGGGGGTGCGCATCCAGGAGGAGAACCAGACGCTCGCCACGATCACCTACCAGAACTTCTTCCGCCTCTACGACAAGCTCTCCGGGATGACCGGCACCGCGCTGACGGAGGCGACGGAGTTCATGAAGATCTACGAGTTGCCCGTCGTGCAGGTCGCGACCAACGTGCCGATGGTGCGCGACGATCGCAACGATCAGGTCTACAAGACCAAGGAGGGCAAGTGGAGCGCGGTCGTCAGGGAGATCGCGGCGCGCCACGAGAACGGCCAGCCGGTGCTGGTGGGCACGATCTCCGTCGAGGTCTCCGAGCTGCTGGGGGAGCGCCTGAAGCAGCGCGGGATCCCGCACACGGTGCTCAACGCCAAGCCCGAGCACGCCGCCCGCGAGGCCGACATCGTCGCCGAGGCCGGGCAGCCGGGCGCGGTGACGATCGCCACCAACATGGCCGGCCGCGGCGTGGACATCAAGCTGGGCGGCAACCCCGAGCACCTCTCTCATCAGCAGCTCGCCCGCGAAGGCGTGAAGGCGGAGGGGGACGAGGAGGAGTACGAGCGGCGCATGGCCGAGGTGCTGCCGTCGCTCGAGCGCGAGGTCGAGGAAAACCGCGAGCGCGTGATGGCGGCCGGCGGCCTCTTCATCTGCGGCACCGAGCGCCACGAGTCGCGGCGCATCGACAACCAGCTGCGCGGGCGCGCCGGGCGCCAGGGCGACCCGGGCGAGACCCGCTTCTTCCTCTCCGCCGAGGACGATCTCGTGCGGCTCTTCGCCGGCGATCGCATCTACCGCATCCTCGACAAACTCGGCGGCGTCGACGCGGAGGGCAACGAGGAACCGATCGAGGCCGGAATGCTCTCCAAGCAGATCGAAAAAGCCCAGCGCAAGGTCGAGGAACAGAACTTCCTGATCCGCAAGCGCGTGCTCGAATACGACGACGTGATGAACGAGCAGCGGCGCGTGATCTACGCCTACCGCGACGACGTGCTCGAGGGGCGGCCGATGGGCGAGCAGGCGCGCACCGAGATCGCCGGCGTGATCGAACGCACGATCGAGCAGTACACCGAGGGCGACTACCTCGAGGATTGGGACATCGACGGCATGTTCAGGGCGCTCTCGCAGTTCTTCCCGCTGGACATCGGCCCGCAGGAGATGAGCCCCGAGGCGATCGACCGCTCGCATCTTGGCGAACGCCTGGTGGAGCAGGCGATGGAGCGCTACAACGCGCGCGAGCAGGAGCTCGGCGAGGAGCTGATGGGCCAGCTCGAGCGCTACCTGTTGCTGCAGATCATCGACGAACGCTGGCGCGAGCACCTGTTCGACGTGGACTACCTGCGCGAGGGCATACACCTGCGCGGCTTCTTGCAGATGGATCCCCTGGTCGCCTACAAGAACGAGGCGTTCACCCTCTTCGGCGACCTCATCAACAGCATCTGGACCGACTACACGCGGCTGATCTTCAACGTGCAGGTTCAGGTGCAGGGCGAAAATGGAGGTGGTGCCGCGCCGGTGCCGGCGTTCGCCGCTGCGGGCAGCTCCACGCGCCCCGCGCGGGTCTCCTACTCGGGCGGCAGCGCCGCGATGGGCGCCGGCGCGATCGCCGCCGCGGCCGCCAACGCGGGTGCCGCCGGTGCGCAGGCGTACGCGACCAACGGGGGCGGCGAAGAGCAGGAGCTGGTACCCGTAGTCGAGCAGCGCGTGGTGGACTCCGATCACGCGGTCGGGCGCAACGACCCCTGCTGGTGCGGCTCGGGCAAGAAGTTCAAGAAGTGCCACGGCGCGTAGGCTTGTTCTCACGACGAGTGGAACACTGGTAGCGTGGGGTGATGGCCACCACCGCTTCTACCGAGTCCGTCCCACAGAGACTTGCCGCCATCCGCGACCAGCTGAAGCTGCTCGCGGATTATCTTTGACCCGGCTGGGCTGAGCGAGCGCACGAGCGCGCTCGAAGGGGAGATGGAAGCGCCGGGCTTCTGGGATGACTCCGAGCGCGCCGGGAAGGTCTCCGCCGCGCACGCGCGGGTGGCGCGGCGCTTGGAGATGTTCCGGGCGCTCGAGAGCGACGTCGAGGATCTCGAGGGCCTGGCGGAGCTTGCGCAAGAGGACGAGTCGCTGGAGGGCGAGGTCGAGGAGCACATCGTCTCCGCGGAGGCGCGCTTGGCGGCGCTCGAGGAGCAGCGGCTGTTCTCCGGGCCCTACGACTCCGGCGACGCACTGGTGAGCGTCAACGCGGGCGCCGGCGGCACCGACGCGCAGGATTGGGCGGAGATGGTGTTGCGCATGGAGATGCGCTGGGCGGAGTCGCGTGGCTTCGCGGTCGAGTTGCTGGAGGCCAGCGCCGGCGAGGAAGCGGGTATCAAGTCCGCCACCTTCCGCGCTGCGGGCGAGAACGCCTACGGGCTGTTTGGCGCCGAGCGTGGGGTGCATCGCCTGGTGCGTCTCTCCCCATTTGACTCCGCGCACCGCCGCCAGACAAGCTTCGCGGGCGTCGAGGTCGCCCCGGTCGTGGAGGAGGCGGGCGAGATCGAGATCGCCGACGACGACCTGCAGGTGGACACCTACCGTGCCTCCGGTGCCGGCGGGCAGCACGTCAACAAGACCGACTCCGCGGTGCGCATCACCCATCGACCGACGGGGATCGTGGTGCAGTGCCAGAACGAGCGTTCCCAGTCCTCCAACCGGGCGACCGCGATGGCGATGCTGCGCGCCAAGCTGCTCGAACGCCAGGAGCGCGAACGCCAGGCGGAGATCGCCCGCGAGAAGGGCGAGGCCCAGGACGTCAACTTCGGCTCGCAGATCCGCTCCTACGTGCTGCACCCCTACACGCTCGTCAAGGACCACCGCACGAGCCACGAGATGGGCGACGTCCAGCGCGTGCTCAACGGGGATCTGGATGGGTTCGTGCGGGCTTACCTGCTGAGGCGGGCGTAGACGCTGCGCGAGGCTGCGTCCTCGATCGCTCATGTGCAAAGCACATTTCGCTCACTGCGTCCTTGCCTCGCTTGGTCTACCACCGCCTCAGTGGCGCATGTGGAATCGATGGGCATGATCGGCGACGAGCTCACTGCGCTGGTGCGCCGGGCGCTGGAGGAGGACGTCGGTTCGGGCGACGTGACGACCGAGGCGACCGTGGCCGCCGGGGCGCGCGCGCGGGCGACGATTGCGCAGAAGGCGCCGGGGGCGATCTATGGGCTGGGCGCCGCCGAGGCGGTGTTCGCGCTGCTTGACCCCGGCGCCCGCTGCGAGCGACTGGTGGGGGAGGGGGTGTGGCGCGAACCGGGCGAATCCGCCCACGGCAGCGAGGGCCCCCCGGCTCTGCCGGTGCTCCGCGTGGAGGGCTCGGCCCGCGCGCTGCTCACCGCCGAGCGGACCGCGCTCAACTTCCTCGGCCACCTCTCCGGGGTGGCAACGATGGCCGCGCGTGCGGCGCGCGCGGTGGAGGGGACCGGCGCGCGGGTGCTCGACACGCGCAAGACCACCCCGGGGCTGCGGGCGCTGGAGAAGGCGGCGGTGGCGGCGGGCGGGGCGCACAACCACCGCGTGGGGCTGTACGACGCGATCCTGGTCAAGGAGAACCACATCGCCGCCGCCGGCGGGATCGCGCAGGCGGTCGCGCGCGCGCGAGCGACCGCCCCCGAGCTGGCGCCGACGCTGGAGGTGGAGGTGCGCAACCGCGAGGAGATCGAGCAGGCGCTCGCCGTAGGGGCCCCACGGCTGTTGCTCGACAACATGGACATCGCGCAACTGCGCGAAGCGGTGACTCTGGTTGCCGGGCGCGCGCAGCTCGAGGCCAGCGGCGGGGTGACGCTGCAGACGCTCCGGGAGCGCGCAGAGACCGGGGTAGAATGGATCTCGATGGGCGCCCTGACCCACTCGGCGCCGGCGCTCGACCTCTCGATGATCCTGGAGGCACTGCCATGAACCTGCCCGTGGCCCCGGCCCCATTCGCCCCGCAGGCCGCTTCGTCGGTGGCTTCGCCATCGCTCCCGATGGTCCCCACCCAGGCGCCCACCGCGGAGCTTGCGCCCGAGGAGATCGCGGAGATGCAGAGCGAGGTGCGCGCGCTCGCGGCCGAGCGTGGGGCGGTGATCCTCGCCCACAACTACCAGGTGCCCGAGGTGCAGGACGTCGCCGACTACGTGGGCGACTCGCTCGGCCTTTCACGCCAAGCGGCTGCCGCCGAGGGTGAGGCGATCGTCTTCTGTGGCGTGCACTTCATGGCCGAGACCGCCTCGATCCTCTGCCCCGAGAAGACCGTGCTGATCCCCGACCTCGACGCCGGCTGCTCGCTGGCGGCGTCGATCGACGCCGAGCAGCTGGCGCTGTGGCGGGCGCGGTACCCGGAGGGGGTGGTGGTGATGTACGTGAACACCACGGCCGAGGTGAAGGCGCTCACCGACTACTGCTGTACCTCCGCCAACGCCGTGCAGGTGGTACGCCACATCTACGACACGCACGGCCCCGACACCGAGATCCTGTTCGGCCCCGACATGTGGCTGGGCGCCTACGTCGAGCGCGAGCTCGGCCGTCGCATGCACGTGTGGGACGGCGAGTGCCACGTGCACGCCGGCATCCGCCCCACCGACATCGCCGCCACGCGCGCCGCGCACCCCGGGGCGGACTTCCTGATCCACCCCGAGTGCGGCTGCACGACCTCGGTGATGGAGTTCCTCGCCGCGGGCGACATCGCTGCGGAGGGCGTGCACATGCTCTCAACCGGCGGGATGCTGAAGTACGCCGAGCAGGCCGAGCAGCGGGCGGCGGCCGGGGCGGTCGAGGGCGCGGGAGTCGAGCGGTGGGTTGACGGCGAGGGCGGCGCCGCGACGCCGGATGGCGATGGCACCGCGGGCGAAAGCGGCATGGGCAAACGGCGCGAGGTGGTCGTGGCGACCGAGACGGGGATGCTCTACCCGCTGCGGATGGCCGCCCCCGACATCGACTTCATCCCCGCCAACGCGGAGGCCAGCTGCGTCTACATGAAGATGATCACGCTGCCCAAGCTGCGCGACTCGCTGCGGGAGATGAAGTTCGAGGTGCGCGTTCCGCCGGAGATCGCCGAACGGGCGCGGGTGCCGATCGACCGGATGGTCGCGATCGGATAGTTAGCGGATAAGCTAGCATTTTCTCGTTTTATGAGCGAATATGCTAAGCTCATGGGCATGTTCGTGAAAAATGATCGTGCCGCAGGTGAGCTGATCGGAGAGGTTCGCCGCGTCAGCGGTCTCAGTCAGGCGGAGCTGGCGCGTCGCACCGGGATACAAAGCTCGGTCCTCAGTGCGTATGAGCATGGTCGTCGCCAGCCTTCGGGAGCCGCGCTGGCCCGTATTGCCCGATCGGCAGGTCTGGAGCTGACGGTCGCTCCGCTCTCTGACGAGGTCGCTCTGGAGCGTTCGGGGAGGGTGCTGAAAGACGTGCTCGAACTTGCGGACAGCATGCCGTCGCGTCGGCGAGGCGAGCTGACGTACCCGCCCCTGATCCGCTTGCGCAAATGAGCCGCCTCGAAGATCGGCTCGTAGCCGTGCACGACGGTCTCAGTGCCGCCGGGATCCCGCACGCGATTGGCGGTGCGATCGCTCTGGGCTACTGCGTGCTCGAGGCGAGGGCGACACAAGATATCGATGTCAACGTCTTCGTCACGCCCGATCGCACAAAGGATGTGTTCGCGGAGCTTCCCCAGGAGGTCGCGTTCAGCGGGCTTGACGTCGAACGCTCTGAACGCGACGGTCAGGTCCGGCTGTGGTGGGACACCACGCCGATCGACCTGTTCCTCAACGTCTTGCCGTTTCACGAGGACGTTCAGAAGAACATCCGGCACGTGACGCTCGGCGAGCACACGATCCCGGTGCTGAGTTGCACCGGTCTCGCGGTCTTCAAGGCCATGTTCGATCGCCCGCGTGACTGGGTTGACATCGAAGCGATGGTCGAGGCTCGCGCGATCGATCTCGACGAGGCGATCGGATGGGTGAGCGAGATGGCCGGCGCCGAATCGCCCGAGGCTGCAAAGCTGGCGGCTTTTCGAGTCAGCTGAGCCTGGGGGTTGAGAGGTTGGCCACACTCGGCGTGGTGGCCGGTACAGGTGCGCAGACGTCGGAGACGCGGGTAGCAGTGTCTCCCAAAAATGCTGTTCCTACCCGCTCAGAACTCCTCGGCGCTGTGCGGGCCCACGCAGGCGACCGCGAGGTTCTCGGTGATGCCCTCCGCGACCTCGCGCACCTCCTCGAAGGTGACCGCGTCCAGCGCGGCGATCACCGCGTCGGGGTCGATCTCCTCGCCGAACACGATCGACTGGCTGGCGGCGTAGCGCGCGACGGCGTTGGTGTTCTCGAAGGCGAGCACCAGCCGGCCGGCGGCGTAGGCGCGGGCGCGGGCGACCTCATCCGCGGTGGGCCCGTCCGTGCGCAGCTCCTCCACGATCTCGCGCATGCGGGTGTACGCCTCGATGCACTTGCTCGAGTCCAGGCCCGACCCCAGCTGCAGGATCGGCACGTCCGCGAAGGAGTGGTCGAGCGCGTACACCGAGTAGCACAGGCCCCGTTTCTCGCGGATCTCGTCGAACAGCCGCGAGCCCATCGAACCCCCCAGCAGCGTCGAGTAGATCGCGAGCGCCGCGCGCCGGGCGCGATCCCTCACGTCCACCGCCGGGCGGTAGATCATGCGCAGGTGCGACTGGTTGGTGTCGCGCTGCTCGACCATCGTCTGCGGCGCGAACGCGGGCGCCGGCACGTACGGCTCGGGCTCGCCGAGCACGGGGAAGCGGGCGAAGCACTCGTGCAACTCCTCCTCGGGTGGCAAATGGTCGAGGTTGCCCACCAGGAACGCGCCCCCGCGCGCCCCCGCCCAGCGGCGCTCGCGGAAGGCGACGATCGCCGCGCGCGTGAAGCTGCGCAGGTTCTCCTCCGGCCCCAACACCGTGCGCCCCAGCGGGTGCTCGCCGAAGGCGGCCCGGTCGATCAGGTACTCGGCGACGGTCGAGGGCTGGTCGTAGGCGCGGTTGATCTCCTGGATGACCACGCCGCGCTCGCGGTCGAGCTCCTCGGGGTCGATCCGCGGGCGGCCGACGAAGTCGCTCAGCAGGTCGATCGCCGCCGGCGCGGACTCCGCGCGCACGGTGATGTGGAAGGCGACGAGGTCGTGGGAGGTGTACGCGTTCAGCACGCCCCCCAACCGCTCGGCCGTCTCGTTGACGTCGGTATACGTCGGGTACTTCTCGCCGCCCTTGAACACGAGGTGCTCGAGGAAGTGCGCCATCCCGTTCTCCTCGGGGCGCTCGGTGCGCGCGCCCGCATCGAACGCCACGAGCGCGGTCAGCGCGCGCGTGCCCGGCACCGCCACGCGGTGGACGGGCAGGCCGTTGGTGGGGACCGTGGTGGTGGTGATGCTCGCCATCGCCCCTACCTTATTCGACTTGCTTCGCGCTCCGTGGGGGCAACCTCGTAGGCTGGGGGGCAATGACGCCTCGCCGAGGACCACTGACGTTCGTGGCCGCGCTCGCCGCCGTGGTGGTGCTGCTGCTCGCGCTCGTGGCGGCGGGCATCTGGTGGGGTGGGCATCCCGAAGACTTGCCCGGCTTCATGCAGCGCACGTTCGTCGCCAACCGCGGCACCCGCGTGGTGGACGAAGCGCTCGCGAGGATCCACCGGGAGTACTACCGCCCGATTGGCGAAGCGCAGCTCTCCAACGCCTCGATCTCGGGCGCCGTGGCCAGCCTCGACGACCCCTTCTCGCACTACCTCACCGCCAAGGAACTCAGCGAATTCGACCACCCCGGCAGCTTCAGCGGCATCGGCGTCGAGGTCAACCCCGACCCCGGGGGGCTGCGGATCGTGCAGGTCTTCAACTCCTCCCCCGCGTCCCGCGCCGGGCTGAAGCCCGAAGACCTGATCGTGGCGGTCAACGGCCGCAGCCTCGTGGGCCTGCCGGAGGACGCGGCGACCAGCCTCGTCAAAGGGCCCCCGGACACCGACGTGACGCTGCGCGTGGAGGAACCGGCCGCCGCGGGGCAGGCGGGTAGCAACACGGGGGCGCATGCGAACGGGTCTGCGAGCGGACATGCGGCTGGGCATTCCCGCAAGCGCACCGTCACCCTCACGCGCGCCACGATCTCCCAGCCCGTGGTCGCCTCGATCACGCGCACCGTCCACGGCATCCCCCTCGGCGTGGTGGCGCTCGCCGAGTTCAGCGCCGGCGCCCACGCGGAAGTGCTGGAAGCGGTCGAGCACGAGCTGCAACAGGACCATGCGCGCGGGCTGGTGCTCGACCTGCGCGCCAACCCCGGCGGCCTGGTCGAAGAGGCGCAGCTGATCGCCTCCTACTTCCTGCCCCGCGGAGCCGTGGTCGTCACCACGCGCGGGCGCGTGCAGCCGACCCAAGTGCTGCGGGCGGAGGGCGGCGCGATCCCAGCGTCGGTCCCGATGGTCGTGCTGGTCGACCGCAACACCGCCTCCGCGGCGGAGATCCTGACGGGCGCGCTGCAGGACCACCGCCGCGCCACGGTGGTGGGCACGCACACGTTCGGCAAGGGCGTTTTCCAGGAGGAGCAGTCGCTCGCCAACGGCGGCGCGCTCGACATCACCGTCGGCGAGTACTTCACTCCCAACGGCCACAACCTCGGCGGCGGGGGAGTGCGCGAGGGCGCGGGGATCGCCCCCGAAGTGAAGGTGCCGGCCAAGCTGGTCGACACCCCCCACGGCCTCGCGGTGGCGCTCGAAACGCTCGCCGCCAAAGTCAGGTGACGCCGCACCAGCCCCGGGGCGGGCGGGGCAAGCGAGGCGGCCGAGAAGGACAACAGGACCGCGACGGTGGGGCCGGAGGGAGAGGGGCTCGCGGCGGCCAGAGCGGCAAGGGCGCGCGTGGCGGTCGCCGGCATGGCGGGCCGGGCGGAGCACGCGTGGTGTGGCCGCCGCAGCAGCGCGAGAGCGCGCAGGAGGCGATCGAGCAGCTGATGCGCGACCGCGGCCTCGCGCGCCGCTTCGAGCAGGGGGTCGAGCGCGCGGCGCGGGCGGCACGCGAGCGCCCGAGGGTCGCGGTGGGGGCCACGGCGCGGAGGGACTTACGCGAGCTGGCGACATTCACGATCGACCCCGTCACCGCGCGCGACTTCGACGACGCGATCTCCGCGGAGCGGGGGGGATCGGATCCCGCCCACCCCGCGATCACGGTGTGGGTGCACATCGCCGACGTGAGCGCGTACGTGCGCGAGGGCTCGCCGGTGGACGTGGAGGCGCGGGAGCGCGCGACCAGCGTGTACGTGCCCGGCGCCGTGGAGCCGATGCTCCCCGAGGCGCTCTCCAACGACGCCTGCTCGCTGCTGCCGGGCCGGGACCGCGCGGCGGTGACCGTGGAGATGGAGTTGCACGGCGCGGAGGTGAGGCGCACCGCGTTCTACCGCTCGACGATCCGCTCCGACGAGCGCCTCGACTACGACCGCGTGGACGCGATCTTCGCCGGGCGCGAGGCGGCGCGCGAGCCGTGGGCACAGCCGCTGGCCGCCGCCCGCGAGGCGTCGGCGGCGCTCGCGCAGGCCCGTCTGCGCCACGGTGGGGCGCTCACGTTGGAATCGGAGGAGCCCGAGTTCGAGTTCGACGAGCACGGCGAAGTGAGCGACATCGCCGGGCGCGTGCAAACCGAGTCCCACCGCCTGATCGAGCACCTGATGATCGCCGCCAACGAGGCCGTCGCGCAGGAGCTGCAGCTCAGGCAGGCGCCGTGCCTGTACCGCGTGCACGGGCGTCCGCAGGCGGCGAGCGTGGAGCGCCTCGTCGAGCAGCTGGCGTCGCTGGGCGTCGCGACGCCGGCGGTGGGAGCGCAGATGTCTCCCGCGCAGGCGGCGGAGCTGGTGGGGGAGGCCTCGCGCCTCGTGGAGGCCCACGTCCAGCGCACGATCGCCCGCGCGCGCGGCGGCGACGCGGCGGCCGCGCCGACGGGCGGCAGGCAGGCGCTGACCGGACTGGTGCTGCGCGCGCTGCAGCAGGCGTACTACTCCCCGCGCAACCTCGGCCACGCCGGGCTGGGGTCGGCATGCTACTGCCATTTTACCTCGCCGATCCGCCGCTACCCCGACCTCGTGTGCCACCGCGCGCTGCTGGCGACGCTGGGCGAACCCGAGCGCGCCCCGCGCGCGGAGGCCCTGGCGGAGCTGGGCGAGTGGACCTCCCAGCGCGAGCGCGAAGCGATGCAGGTGGAGCGCGACGGCGACGACGTGGCGCGGTGCTTCGCGCTGGAGCGCGAGCTGCTGGAGCGCGGCCTGGAGCAGACCTTCCCGGGCGAGGTCGTCGGCCTGATCGGAGCCGGCGCATTCGTCGCGTTCGGCCGCCCCGCGGGGGCGGAGTCGAGCGCGGGCGGCTACCGCTACGAGGGGATGCTGCCGGTGCGACGTCTGGCGGCGACGATGGCGGCGCGCGCACCCAAGGAGGGGAAGGATGGGGCCCCCGCCCCGGAGGGCGGGGCCGGGTTGGGGGCGGTACGCGGCGGCAACCCGCGCGCGCGGCCCCACCGCTCCTCGCGTGGCAACGGCGGAGCCACCCGCGAGTGGTGGGAGCTCAACGAGCCGGGCACGATCCTGCGGGGCGAGCGCTCGGGCATGACGCTGCGCCTTGGCGACCCGATCGTGGTGCGAGTTGGACGCGTGGATCCGCGGCGCGGCCGGGTGGATCTCGACCTGGCGCCGACCGGCGATGAGGAGGAGGCCGCGGCCGGCGGCGACGGGCCAAAGCGGGCATCGCGCGGGCCGGCAAAGCGCGCCTCGCGCGGGCGGTAGGCTCGGAGGACGATGGCGAAGACGCGAGGCGGCAAGCGCAAGGTGGGCGCGGGGGACGTGGCGAGCAACCGCTACGCCTCCCACCGCTACCACCTGTTGGAGCGGCTGGAGTGCGGGATCGAGCTGCGCGGCACCGAGGTGAAGGCGCTGCGCGACTCCGGGGCGCAGCTGAAAGAGGGGTATGTGGCGATCCACGACGGGCAGATGTGGCTGCACAGCGTGCACATCCCCCCGTACGCCCCCGCCGCGCGCGAGAACCACGAGCCCGAGCGCGACCGCCGTCTGCTGGCGCACCGCGCCGAGATCGAACGGCTGGCGGCGAAGGTGAGCGAGCGCGGCCTGACGCTGGTGCCGACCAGGATCTACTTCAAGGAGGGCCGCGCCAAGGTCGAGATCGCGCTGGCGAAGGGCAAGGATCTGTACGACAAGCGCGAGGCGATCAAGGAGCGGGAGATGAAGCGGGACATGGAACGCGTGACCCGCGCCAGACGCTGAGGGCCGTCTACAGCCGGCCGAAGGAGTGCCCGGCGCTTGAGAGCACGTGCGTCTCGGCCATCCCGAAGGCGAGCCCCGCGGCGAGGCCGATGTAGACGATGCCCACGAGCAGGCGGTGGTGGGGGGCGACGCGGTAATACGCTTCCTGTGCCGGGGAGCGGGTTTTGCGCAACTTCCAGCGGCGGTAAAGTTCGAAGCCGCCAAACAACACGATGATCAGCAGGACCGGGTTGGACGGCAGCGAGAAGAGCAGCACGAGCAGCGCGCCGAAGCCGACGAACCACATCCACGGCGCCATCGCCGCCATCGCGCGGCCCCCGTCGAGCGGCACGATCGGCAGCAGGTTGAAGAGGTTGATCAGGAAGCCCACGTAGGCGAGGGCGATCAGCATGTCGGAGTGGAGCAGCTCCCCGGCGACGGCGACGGCCGCGGCGGCGAGGCTGCCGAGGATCGGGCCGGCCAGACCGACGCGCGCCTCGGCGAGCGCGTTGTCGCCGAGCGACCGGGAGGTGATGAGGGCGCCCATGAAGGGGACGAACATCGGCGCGCTCGACTTGATCCCCTCGCGGCGCAGCGCGATCACGTGGCCCATCTCGTGGATGAACAGCAGCACCACGAAGCCGGCGGCGAACTCCCATCCCCAAAAGAGCGAGTAGGCGGCGACGGAGATCAGCGCGGTGCCCGCGGTGATGAAGATCTTCGCGTTGGGCAGCGCCACCAGCAGCCCCTTCAGCACGGCGCCGAACTTTGCGAGCAGCGCCGCCAGCCCTGCGAAGGCGCTGCCGATGCGCTTGCGCAGCCCATTGCGCTGGCGGCCAAACGGCTGGCCGTCTCGGTCACCGGCATGAGCGGGGGCGGTGGCGGGCGTCAGGGGGACGCCGTTCAGTGTGGTGGTGCTGTGCGACGGGTAAGTCGCGGACACGACGGGGATCTCATCCATGGCATCTCCATTGTCGCAGGCGCGCTAAGGGCTGGGTAAGAGGATGCTTGCGGGCCATCCGAACCCGACGTTCGCGGGGGATGGACGGATCGCGTTTGCGGGCTTCCGAGCCGTGCGCGCGGGTCTTCCCGCGGCGCTCGGGAGGGCCGCTCAGGGTTTTTCTCGGAGGATGCGGGAAGAGTTATGAAAAGCTCTTGCATTCTTCGCGCGGCAGGCGTATGTTGGATTCAGACGCGGAACCGAGCCGCCAAAGAGCGAGGCCAACGAGGTGTGAGGCCGCGCCACCCAAGTCGGAGGGCCGCAAGGTCAGCCGAGGCGGGTTCCTCGAAAGGCGGCCCGGAACCGCGTCGCTTTCGTTAAGCCCGGAGCCCCGACGGGTCCTTGTCGCCTCGGTGGCGTTCTTTCTTTCGGGGCTCCTTCCCAAGTCGCCCTCCCGCGCTACACTGGGCGGGCAAGACATCCCCGGGGACGACAGGCTTCGACGCGGTCGGTTCGTGGGGGTGGTGGCGAGCCGAGGTTCCGGGAGGCCTCGTAAATCACCCGGAAAACCATAAGTGCGGACTCACACGAGTACGCCCTCGCGGCCTGATTAAACACCAGGCCTGAGGTCTCGGCCCTCGCAAGCCTGCGGCGGGGATCACCGGGATCAGACAGCAGGCTCACCCGGCAAGGCCCGCTCTCGCCGAACCGGGGAAATCTTCAGAGAGCTGGTCCCCCGCAACCCCGCCGGCGAGGCGAGCAGGGGATGAGATCAGAGCGCCGGCTACGCTCGTAGAAGCCGCCTCATCACGCGACTGCGGACGCGGGTTCGACTCCCGCCGTCTCCACCAAAACGTCGTTAGTCGAACCAACGGCCAAAAGCTCCCGTTCTCCGTAGGGAACGGGAGCTTTGGCGTTTTCGGGGGTTGCGCTGGCCCCGACGCTGGCTAGGGCGGGGGTGGTTGGCCTTGGGTCGGGGATGCCGCGGATCGCGTTGTAGAAGGCGCGTAGCGCGGCGAACGGCTCGGCCAGGTCGGCCCGGGTGATGGTTTCGTCGCAGACGAACAGAGCGTTGAAGATGGCCTGGTTGATGAGCCTACGGATGGTGTCGTCGCCGCGGCGGTAGAGATCGTGGAGGTCCTCGCCGAGGATCTCGAGGGCGAGGTCGAGGGTCGCGGTGACGTCGTCGTAGTTGACGTTCAATCGGGCGATGACGGCGTTGGCGTCTTGGCGGCGTCGTCGGATGCGGGCTTGCTCCTCGTCGAAGAGTTCGCCGCTGATGCGGTCCTCGTAGTGCATGTGCAGGAGCTTGCGCTCCTCCTCTTTGAGTCCCCGCAGGACGGCCCGGCAGTTGTCGATCTCTTGCTGGGCGGTAGCCACCCGCTCGCCGAGGTCATCGGTGATGGTCGTGCGGACCATCTCGCGTTCGGCCTGGCTGAACGAGACGCCGGCGTAGTGGTTTTCGATCGCGGCTTCGACGAGGTCAACAGGCTGATAGCCCTGTGGGCATTCGCCGCGCTGGTTGCGCTTGCAGACGAAGTACTCGTAGGTGCCGCCGTTGCCTTTGTGGCGGGAGTAGACCAGCCGTCCGCCGCAGGTGCCGCAGCGGATCGTGCCCTTGAGGTAGTGCTGGTGCTTGAGGTCACGCTCGCCGGAGTGGCGGTGGGAGACGAGCACGGCCCGGACCTTGTCGAACAGCTCTCGGCTGATCAGTCGTGGGTGGCGTCCCTCGTAGGTGTGGCCCCTGTGCGTGATGAAACCGGCGTAGTAGGGGTTGGAGAGTAGCTCGTGGACCCTAGAGAGGTTCAGTGGCTGTGGACCGCGGCGCCGATCCCCGCGTGAGCGCAGGCCGCGGGCCTCAAGAAGCACCACTATGTCGGCAAGGCTGTAGAGGCTGGTGGCGTAGGTCTCGAACGCCCAGGTGATGATCGAGGCGCGCTCGGAGTCGATGATCACGGTGCGGACCTCACCGCCCTGCGGGAGCGGCTCGCGGACGTTCAGGTAGCCGATGGGCGCGCGGCCGTGGGTGCCGCCCACCTTGATCTTGCGCTCGATGCCGCGCTTGACCTCCTCGGAGATCTCGATCCGGCGACCAGCCGCGACAGCAGCCATGACACCCTCCAGCATGATCCCGTGGGAGCTCTCCTCGCCGATCGGCTCCTTGACGGAGAGCAGCTTTGCCCCGGCGCGCTTGACCATCCCACGGGCAACCCAGTGGTCCTCCTGCTCGCGTGCCCAGCGTGAGACGCTCCAGACGATCACGTAGTCCACGTCGCGCAACTCGCCGGTCTCCTCAATCATCCTGCGGAACGCGACGCGCTTGAGCAGCGAGCCGCCGGAGACACCGGGCTCGACGTACTCGCGGATCACGACCGCACCGAGCCGCTCGGCGTAGCGCTGGCACGCCTCACGCTGCGCGGGGAGCGACAGGCCCTCGGGATCGTAGTCGGTATTGACCTGGCCGGCCGAGGAGACGCGCAGATAGATCACGGCCCGCTTGACGGCGGACATTGGAGCAACATCGGTTTGCTGGCTCAAGGCGAGGGTGAGCGTCATCGTGGGGTTCTCCTTGTCTGGTTGTGGTTGGCGTGTGGCTGCCATTGGCAGCGCGGACGGCGTTGGTTACGGTGCGGCGCGCCCGGTGAAAGCCCGAGGCCGCGCAAACGGTGTGCCATGTCCTGAACGGGCACTTGGTAGCGCTCGGCCAGGGCGCTCACGTTGCGCTGCCCGGCCTGCCAGTCGGCGCGCAGCCACGAGGCAGGGATCAGAACGCTCAGGGCGAAGTCGGTACAGAGCCCTTCGCTGCCGGTTTGACTGTCGGCGTGGCGTGCTTTGGCGGTGTGGCCGCCGTCGATGATGTGTTTCAGTTCGTGCATGAGTGTCACGCGCCGTTCGGGCCGGGGCAGGTTGCTGTCGATGAGGATGTCTCCGCCGTAGCTGTTGGGTCGGCTGACTCCCAGTAATCCTTTGACTGGCATCTGCTCAAGCAGATAGATGCTGATTCCGTCGAGTTCGGTTACGACTCCCTCGGGGACCGGCGGTGCGGTGATGCCCGCGTCGGCGAGTAGGAGCTTGGCTTGCTGCTCGGCGATCCAGCGTGCTTCACGATGGGATATCCGCCAGGCTGGGGTGAGCGCACGTAAACGTCTCACCAGCCGGGTCGCTTGTGGCCCGGTGTCCACCCGTGCGGAGGGCATCAGTCGTGGAGTTCTCCGCCTTCGTGTTCGCGGCGACCGCGGCGGATCTGATCGAAGACCTCCTCGATCTGCGTGATCTCGTGTGGATTGAGCTGGTACTTCGCGCGAAAGTAGGTGCGGATCGGCGGCAGGTCGCGGGATATCCGGCCGCGGGTGATGCGGTCGATCCGCTCCGGCGCGATGCCGAGCGCCTCGGCGACCCGTGTCAGCTTGCTCGGCGCGGGCGCGAGCATCAGCCCGCGTTCCAGTCGGGCGAGCCAGCCGTAGGATGCCCCGGTCAGCTCGTCGAGAGCGCGCAGTGACAGCTTCCGTGAGTGGCGAGCCTGCTTGATGAGACGTCCGAGCTCGCGGGCCTGTACTTCTGTCATGTGTCATTCCTGTTTACTACCTCCATTGTATTACATTATGTGACGAGTGTTAACTGTGTATCTTAATACACCCGTGACTGTCAACTAAACCATTACCGTATTCTCCCTAATTATATATTCGCTCCCTGGTGAGGTGGTAAGTGTGGGTGGCCCAAATCAATTGGATTTGAGCCACCCTGACCCCATATTGTCTTGCGAGTAGCCTCTTGGCTAGGACGACTGCTCCAGCAGCGTGATCTTCTCGGTAATGCTGGCCTTGCGCTCATCCGCGCTGGCCTGCATTGCCTCGTACTCGGCCTGAGCCTCTTTGGCTCGTTCCTTGGCGACCTCGATCTCCGCGTCGATGCTGTCGAGCGCTCGCTTGAGTGTCGCGACTGCGGACTCGACCGCTGTCTCGCTGGTCGTCTCGCGCCGCCTGGTACGACGAGTCCCACTGGCGTTGCCGGCAGGGGGAGTGCCGCCGTTGTCCAGCACGCGCTTGTGCTGGTAGTAGGCGCCGCGTAGGCTGTCGACCGGCTGGCCGTACTGCTCGGCGAGCGTCTTGAAGGCATCAGCCTTCTTGACCTCGCCCGAGGCAATCATCGCCTCGATCTTCTCGTAGATCTCTTGTGCCTTGGTCATCACCAAGCACCTCCTGTTTGTTGGATTGGATGGGGTCGTGGCACGCACGAGGACGCCGTGGTCGTTTTGCAACCGTGGTGGTCATGCACGCCATCCCGCCATCCACCCCGCTCACCGTCCGGTCTCCGCGGCCCAGTGCTCGATCCGCGCCCGCGCGACCGGCACATACCGCTCGTCACGTTCGATACCGACGAACCGCCGGCCCTCCAACATGCAGGCCGCGCCGGTCGAGCCGCTGCCGGTGAACGGGTCGAGCACCGTGCCGCCCGGCGGGCAGACCAACCGCGCCAGCCAGCGCATCAGCTCCAGCGGCTTGACCGTCGGGTGGGTGTTGCGCACCAGCCGCGCCGCGCCGCCACCGCGCGGGTAGATTGGCACCTCCGTGAGCGGCAGCGCCTCACAGCCGGCCTCGCGCTCCCGGCGGGTGGCCTTGCTGGCGTAGAACAGGCGGCTGATCTCCCGGCCGGGGCGAGGCTCGGTGTCAATCAGCGCGACCGGACACTCCGGCTGGCAGCGTCCGTCCCGGCACGCTGAGCCGTGCGAGAGCGTGACGTTCGCCGGCCAGAACCCCTGGCCACCCTCCTGGCGGGGAACGCGCGCCGCGTCGATCCAAAGCGCCCCCGTGCCGTGCGTCGCCAAGTTCGCGTCGAGGGTGCCATCCATCGGCTTGCGCGCCAGCAGCACCGGCTCATAGGCCGGTTTCAGAGTGCTCCCGAGCCCGTCGGTGCGGGGAGGCGACTTCGGGACGCCCTGCGCGTAGAGCCACAAAAGTTGGTCGCGGATCTCAAACCCCGCCTGCTCGATGCCGGCGACCAGCCGGTGGAAGGTGCGCGGCGTCCCGAACGCCGCCAGCCACCCGCCCGGCTTGAGGGCGCGCAGCGCCTCTCCCGCCCACGCGGCCGTCCACTGCTGGAACGTCGCCGCGTCGGTGAGCGCACCGCTGTCCCACGCCTCATTGCCGAAGCCGATGCCATACGGCGGGTCGGTCACGACGGCCTCGACCGAAGCCTCGGGCAGCTCGGGCAGGAGCTTGAGGCTATCGGCCTGTACCAGCACCCACCGCGCCGGGTCGCCGTACATCACCGGCCGTCCATCGGTCGCCCCGCTCATGCCGCGCCTCCCGCCGTCGTGGCGTCCATCGCCGGGCCGCCGAGCACCGTGAGCGCCCGCTCGCTGGTCGTGGCGGTGAACAGTCGCCGCACCGGCTCGGGGAGCCCGTGGTGGATGTCCGTGAGCAGCGCCAGTCGCCGCTCGTCGGGCACGATCCACAGCACGCCGGGGAAGACCCCCGTCTTGGCCTGCTCGACGCCGGAGCGGAAATACTCGCCGTAGGCGTGGTGCTGGCGGGTGAGCTGACCTCGGTGCTCGGTGCCGAGGTCTACCTCGATGAGGAAGGAGTCCTCGAACTCGCCGATGCCGAGCCGCACGTAGGCGTCGGGCTTGAGCAGCCCGGTCGCGCCGCCGAGCCGCGCAAACCGCCGCCAGCACGCCGGCTCGGTGTCGAAGCTCAGGAGCTCCACCTGGCCCGCCCGTTCGGCCGTGCGCAGCGCGACGTACAGGTCGCCGACTGCGAGCGTGTGCGCTGTCCACACCGCGCCGGGCTCATGCGCGCCGCGCGAGCGTGGTAGACCCTCACCCGCCCAATAGGCAATCAGCCGCCGGCCGGCCGGGCCGAGCGCATAGACCCACGCCGAGGAACCGCCACCCGCCCCGCCACGGTGGCGCTCCAGACGATCGAGCGCCCGCTGCGCCACCAGCCGAGCCAGCACCCGGCGAGCCAGCCGGGTACGAGAAGAAGAATCAAAAGAAAAAAGATTATAAAAAAATAAATCAGAGAGCTGCCCTCCACTGACCAAGGTGAGACGAGCGACTGTCTCCACGATCTGCCTATCACGGAGAGTCATTCCATCGGCCAAGGCCGTGAGCCGGGCCACGCTGACGCGGGCTCTCATTCCCGGCCTCCCGCACGGGAAACCAACACACGCACAGCGGCAAGAGCCCCTGGCGTTATTCGCCGAAAAGCGCCGTCCCTCAAGGGTGAATGGCGATCGTGACTCGATGCGATCGGTACAGCGAACGGTACGGCGACCGGCACACCCACAGCTTTGGTCCGGCGTCTCATGGTGATGGCCTCCGGCGCCGTTGTAGCGGCGCCTCATCAGCCACCGTGCCTGCCGCCTGGTCGCTCAGACCGTGGCGCGTGAGTAGCGCAGCGTCGACCTCGCTGGGATCGTGGCCGTAGCGCGCCGCCGACTCCCGGCGCACCGTCTCGGGGTCGCTGAGCGGCTCCGGCGGCGCCAACGTGCGGCCAGTGACCGGCGCGCTGACATCACCCGGGCCAAGCCCGATGCGCGCCGCGATCTCAAACCGCCCGAGCGCCTGCAGCTCCTCCGGGGTCACACCGGGCAGCTCCCGCGCGAGCAGCCTGGCGTCATCATGGTTCTGGCGAAACGCCACGAGCGTCGCCGCGTTCGTCAGCGCCGCCCGCGCGAGATCGGCAGGGAGCTGGCTGATTGACTGCGCGCTGAGCGTCAGGCCGACGCCGAGACCCCGCGCCAACTCGAACAGCGAGTCCAGCGGCATCGGGATGTCGGTGAAGACCCTGGGCTCATCGACGTAGACGAAGAACGGACGACGCTTCTCGGCCGGTACGTGTGTGCGGGCCTGTACGGCCTGGAAGAGTTCGTGGATCACGAGCGCCGCCAGCAATCTCGAGGCCGGCGAGCCGATCACTCCCGGCGAGAGCGAGACGATCACCACCTGGCCGCGGCGCAGCACCTCGCGCATGTCCCACTTCGGTTCAGACTGCGCGAGCACCGAGCGCACCACCCGCCGGCCGACCAGCTCGTTGACCTTCCCAAGCGGACTACCGAGCTGCTGCGCGCGACCTTCGGGCGTGAGCGCCTCGAACTGCGCCCACGTCGCTTTCAGCAGCGGATCGTGCAAGCGTCCCGTCAAACGCCGCCGGAACGAGTCCGAAGCGAACAAGAAAGGCAGGTCGGCGAGCGTGGCCGTGCGGTCGTGCGCCAGCGTCACCAGCGCCGCGCGCAGCCATTTGTCAGAGCGCACGCCCCAGGAGTCGATGAAGATCGAGCGGAACATGCCGAGCACCAGATCGCCCGCCAGCTCCGGGTCGCCGCCCTCAAACACCCGCAGCCCCGGCACCGGACCCGGACGAGCAGGATCAAGCACGATCACATCACCCAGCCGACGCTCCGGCACCAGCCGCAAAATCTCCGCCGCCAGATCGCCCTTGCCATCAAGCACCAGGCAGCCACGACCGGCCGCGATGTCCTGGCCCACCGCCGACGCCAAGAGCGCCGACTTCCCGACACCCGAAGGCCCGGCCACAACCATGTGGCTGAGCGCACCGACCAGCAGCTGCGCGAGCGCCCGGCCCTCCATACCCGGCCAGGTCGAGTGCGCCAGCACCCGCCCGCCCTTACGCGGAATCTGCGGCGAGGGCATCAGCTGGGGCGCCACACCGAGTACCAGACCAGGCACCCGCGGCGCATCGATTGGCCAGCCGACCATCCCCGTGAGTTCGGCCGGAGAGAACCGGCTGCCACCGCTGAGCGGGGCGCGCTCCATGAACCGCTGTACACGTCCCGAGCGGCCATAGCGAACCACAGGCTGCCCGCGCAACCCGGTACGGGCACGCAGTACCGCCACCACCCGCGTCAAAAGATTGACGCCCCGTCCCTCGCTGCCCGCCGCGACCGCGACCACCACCCGAGCGAGCAGCACCGGGCCGGCGTACTTACTCCGCAACGCCGGCACATGCGCCGGATCGACCGGCCGCTCGCTCCAAAGCCACGCGAATGGCCCCTGATTACGAGCCTGTGACCGGGACTGCCGCTCAGACAAAAACGGGCCGCGCGCCGGCCGCAGCGTCCAGCGCACCATCACCCGCTCGTGAGCCCGCAGACCGGACAGCGCCCCAAGTAGCGTCGCGGCCGTCTCGCCGTTGTGGTCAGAGCGCAGCAGCGGATGACGGCCACCCCACCCCACCGCAGCCTTGCCGCCACCCGCCACTCATAATCACTCGTTGCCTCCGGCTCGACCGACTCCAACCGCAGACCCGGCAGCAGACCACGCAGATGGGAGCGCAGCATGTCGAGCGTGGCGGGCTCAGCGCGCAGATAGTGACGAATACCGTCCGAGTCACCGACCAGCTCCAACGTGACCTGCGCTCTCGTCGGCAACCCCGAGATACCACCCAGCACCCCCCACACCGCATCATCACTGACATCCGCCGCAAAACGAAGTTCAACCGTCTCCATGACCCGAACCTGACCCCGGCGATCAACGAGCAACGATGCCAGCGCCCCACCGAGCGCCAGCACCACGCCGCCCACAATCGCCGGCGCCACTACGCAGCCTCCGGCGCATCAGCGCGCCCAGGTTTGTCCGCGTCATCAACCGAAGGGATGTCCACCACATCACTGGTCGGCGGGGCAGGCTGAGCGCGCTGGGTGCGATCTTCAACTTTGCCGCGAGCCAACAGCCAGATAGCGACCTCCATCTTGGTCGTATCCAGCTTGTCCAGCCGGTCCTCGCGGATCTTAATACTGTGTGGCTTGCGCCGTCCCATCGCTCATCACCTCCCTTCACCTATTACACATTTGTGTGACGCGACGTCACAAACCATCCTGCAGGACCTTGTGTAATTTGTCAACAACATTTTTGAGTACAAGGGCAGGTGTCAGTGGTTATCGGTGTAAAAAAACACCAGCCGTATCACCACAAAGATGACGGCCAGGACGATGAGATAGGGCATGACGCGCGGCAGCTCGCTCGCCAGCACATCGACGCTGATAGCGCCAGCCACCAAGCCGACGACAACGCGCTCCATGAGCTTCTGCTTTTCGTGCATGGGTTCCTTCTGATTCGTGATCCGCCTCTCCGGGCGGCCTACATGCGAGGATCGAGGGCCGCCGCGTTATTGAGCAACCTGCAATCTTTTAGGCCTCGTGCCCCGGCCCCATCTGCCGCCCCATCTCGTGCCCCGTCAGCCCAAGACTGTGCTCGCCTGGTCGATGCAGAAGCAGCGCCTCATCCACGACTGGAGCGGCAAGCGCGTGGCCCAGGAGTTCGGCTGTAGCCCCAGCCATATCTCCCGTGTGGAGGCCGGTACCGCCAAGCCGAGCCGGGAGCTGGTGCAGTTCTACGAGCAGACCTTCGAGGCTGACGGCCTGCTGCTCAGCTTGTTCGAGGTCGCCGACCACGCCGCCGAGCAGGAGCGCCGACGAGCTGGCGGACGACGGCCGAAGCTCCACCGGGCCATCCCTGGCGATGCCTCAACCTTCGTGGGTGACACCATCCCGCACGGCACGCTCATGGAGCCCGGTCAGGTCTTCGAGCAGACCTGGCGGGTACGCAACAGCGGGAGCGTAGCGTGGCAGGGCCGGAAGCTCGAACGGCAGGGGCCGCTGACCGGGCCGGGCCTCATCAGCTCCTTGCGGTTCGTGGACATACCGGACACCGAGCCGGGGCAAGTGGCCGCGATCACGGTACCCCTCAAGGCGCCAACCTACGATTGTTCGAGTATCGCGTATTTCAAGATGATCCACGCAAACGGAAGGCTGTGCTGGCCCGATTCCTACCAGCTCGGATTGGACGTGCTGGTCAGGGTGGAGGGGCAGCAGCCGGACGTGGAAGAGTAGCGGTCGGCCTCGGTACTTCACCAAATTTTCACCACCCCGTAAACGATGTCATTGATAGGCGCGCTATCCTCGGTGCCTATCTGCGTGATCCCCGGAGAATGGAGGCAATATGAGCAAGGCATCGCTTCTTGAGGATGATTTGATCTCCCGCCGGCTTCCGCCGCAGGAGCTGCGAGCACGCCGGGAAGCGGCCAGGCCGCACCGCAAACTGATTGCGACGACGAACGGGACGTTCGAGGAGCTCGTCCCTCCTCCCCCGCCTACGCCGGCACCGACTCGGATATCGGCGCCAGCTCCGAAGCCAGCACCAACAATCTACTCAGCGCCAATGGACACGTCAGACTAACCGGGGAAAGCGGGATCGGGGCACGTGGTTGGTTCAGTTCGTGCCTCGACGCCTATTCTCAACGCAAGTCGCCAGCGGGCGACCAGGGCTCAGTCGGATCGACCTGCTCGACGTGGGCAGCTTCCATAACGTCATCCCCCGGCCTGAAATCGCCATCGGTGGTAGCAATCTTGCCGTTCGAACTGTGGAACATTTCACTACCCACAAGGGCTAAATACCGCTCTACGGGCATGACTATTGCAGTTGGTTCACTACCATCGGGACGCAGGGACAACATATCAACCTCACTGTCTCGCAAGCGTGCTAAGGCGTCGGAGATACGAGTTGCTGCCTCCACCCTCAGTTCAGGGGTGTCGGCTCGCAGGCGCAGAGCTGGCGGCTTGCGCCGCCACTCTGGTGAGACTGAGTGTCGTGAGAGTTCATCTTCTAGCTTGCTAGCTTTGGTTTGGCGTTGTTCGACCATAATGCCTCCTAGTTACTACGTTCCAGTATCTCACCGTTTATTGGTGAACGTCAATCATGGCCGGGCCACCACCTGACTACTTTGCGCGAGTCCGAGGCAGTGCCAATGTTCCGGCCCTGCAAAACTGTCGGGTGGTGATAGTCGGTGTCGGTACGGTCGGTTCACGGATTGCCGATTTGCTCGCTAGATCAGGTGTTGGGTTTTTCCGATTCATCGACCACGATCCATTGCAGGTGGAGAATCTTTTTCGGCACGTCTTGCCGGCGATCTACCTGGATTGGAACAAGGCCGCCGGACTCGCTGACTGGCTTGGCCGACAGGTGCCCGGACTCCACGTCGATCCGGTTGAACGGCGTATTGACGACTCGGTGCCAGCGGAGCTGCTGGAACGCTGGCTGTCGGACGCCGACCTCATCGTGGCGGCTACTGACGACCGCGAGGCGCAGCGGCGTATCGGGCGTCAGGCGCTTGCGCTGGGCGTTCCAGCGCTCTTTCCGGGCCAGTACGTTGAAGGTGGCGGTGAGGTGTTCGTCCAGACCGATAACCGGCGGCCGTGCTTTGGCTGTTGGGACTATTTCCGAGGCAGACGTGAGCCGCTACGCGGCGTCGGTGGTTTGCCTTTTGCCGAGCTGCCGGTCATCGACACGACGCTACGCCTGTGCGTCGGGATGCTCGATCCAGATTCACAGTACCGCAATATGCTCGTTGGCGAGGACGGGGAGCGGTATCAGGCGTTTCGCATTGACCGCTCTGGAACCCGCGATAGTGCTCCCCAGGAACGACGGCGTGATTGTCCGTCATGCGGGGGAGACCCACTTGGACAGGCACACCAGCATCCGCCAGATCCTCGACGCCGCCGGATGTGGCCGATACCGTCGTCTCAACCCTTGCTCCCTGTCTGGATTGCGTTGGGCGCAATAATTGTGGTGGTCACAGCCCTAGTGATTGGCGCTGTATCCGGTAATTCACCATCTCCCTCCCTAGAGCTTTCACGACCTTCGGTGCCAGAATCTGTTGCTACGGCATCAGGTGGGCCGACGGCATCTACTCCTACTCCTGCGGCGAAGTACCCACCAGAATCCGGCACCAGCGTCGCCACCGCCAAGACCATTCAGCCAGGCGAGGAAGAGGAAGGCGACTCTGGCACGGTGGCCTACGGCGATGGCAGTTGCGGCCCGGAGACAGGTCAGTTCTGGAAGATGTCACTTCACGAAGGCGAAGAAGTCAAGATCGTGTGGGGTGGCCCGGAACGTCACGCAATGGGACTCGATGTGTGGCCGCCTGGCGTGAGCGAAATACACGGCTCCGGCGAAGGACGAGTGACCTACCAGTCAACGTCAGGCGAAGACAACGAAGCACACTTTGAAGCTAGTACGACGGGCAGTTATACCATCGTGATCGACGAGAGCTGCGGCAATCCGGGACCGTTTCACTTCACCCTCACGACACAGCCAGGCTAACGTCGCGACACTCACTACATCTGCCGCGTTTTCAGATCCCATTTGCCGAGTAGCAGCTGGCCGTGCCGTTGAAGAATAGGGTAAGCGACCCGGCACCGTAGGGGCGGTTCGCTTGAGTGTTGAGCTGCCACGGGCCGCCGTCAAGGTTCGCCGTCATCTGCTCAAGTTCGCCGGGTGTGCCAGTGACCTGTGTTGCATCGAGTGAAGTCTGAACCAAAGCGACCGTGTAACTTTTGACGTAACTTTCGCCGCCCACACCGCCTACAAATTGCAGGCCGATGCTGCGACAGGTGGTTTGCGGTGACGTGAGCGCGACGGTTTGATGGCCCTCATTGTCCATAGCAACCTTCGCCACGTATTCGAACACATGCCCTGAAGCCTGAACGACCCCGGTCGAGCATCCAAAGTTGAAGTCTTCGTCGAAAGTCAGAGCTGGGCACAACGCGGCCAGCGGCACCGTGCCATAAACCCGCAGTGTTCTCGTAACCGACTGCGCCAAGAGTCGCCCGCGCGATCCGATTACGATGACACGAAACGTGTACGAGCCGAGCCCGTAGCTCGGCAGAGTGCTTGAACCCATGCTACTTCCGAGCATCTTCAGTGTCCGGAAAACATGCCGAGAACCCATTGCCCGCTGAAGTGCTACGCGAGCGCCGGCGGGCCTGCCGGCAACTTTCCACGTGACCGTTGCCGGTGTCCCCGTGCTTACTGATGCAGGTATGCTCAGGAGCACGGAGGGCTCTGCGGCGGCATAGGCCAAGGCAGGGGCCGAAGCGATCGATGTGCCGCCTTCGGCAAAGCCCGAGGCACTGATCGAAAGGCACCACACAAGCGTCGTGAGCGTCACCAAAAGACCGATCGCGGAACGTGTCCACCTGGTACGACGGCGGACGTTGAGCAGGAACGTGAGCGGCGGCATGGGGTCGGCGGTCTCCTTGTCTCGTGAGCGGGCCTCGGCGCAGTCCGAGGCTCCTTGTCCGCATGGACGCTACTTATAAGTCTGTAGACTGTCAAGTAGCAGAACGGGAGCCTTCCAAGTCGTGGAAGGCGATCTCCAACAAGCGATCGGCCGCAACCTCCGCGCCTACCGGGAAGACAAGGGCCTCAGCCAAGAGGCGTTCGCCGACGCGCTCGGCGTCCACCGCACCTACATGGGCGGCATCGAGCGCGGCGAGCGCAACCTGACGCTCAAGAGCCTGGAGCGCATAGCGGCCCGGATCGGCGTTGAGCCGCTCGCCCTGCTTGAGCCGTCCGAGCGCGAGCCGGGCCGGCCAGCTGGCCGCCGCACAGCTTGACCGCCCAGCCCAGCCGGCCGTAGCGTCCCGGCGTCCCTTGAAACCAAGCGGCCCTGGCACGGGGCTGAACCCCGCGCCGAGGCCCTGACACAAGGAGGATCAAGCTCCCGATGCCTGATGAGCAGCCTCTCCCTGACCAAGCCACCGAAGAAGCCCGCGCCGACTGGTTCGTCCTCGACCTCCTGCTGGAAGAGGGCACCCACCGCCCCTGGGCGACCGCCGAGATCACCCGCGAATACGGCCACGAGCTCAACGCCATCGACGCGATCGACCGCCTCCACGGCGCCGGACTCGCCCACAAGACCAGCGACGGCTTCGTGTTCGCCACCCGCGCCGCCGTCCGCTACCACGAAATCGCAGTGTAAGGCGCCATCGCCACGGGCTTCCCAAGCACTCCCGCCCGCCGCGCCCGAGGAGCCAGCGCCGAGCGGCTACTGCTCCGACTGCTCGCCCTCGATCAGCCACAGGCGGGGGAGCCGCAGCGGTGGCTCGCCCACGCCGCTGAGCGTCCGGCTGGCGACCTCAGCCACACAGAACGCATCAGCCAGCATCGCGCGGGCGAACTCGCTGATCGCATCATCGATGACCCGGCTCGCCCGTTCGTGCAGCCGGCCGAATAGCGCCAGCACGTCGGCGTCGCCCAGTTGCACCTCGTAGCGCTCGCGGGAGCCCGCCTTCTCCCACCCGATCTGATCCAGCAACTGCGTCGCCTGCTCGAAGTTGCGCCGCAGCCACCGGGCGCGATTGATTTCATCGGCCGCCAGCACCAACGCCAAGTCCCCGGCCTCTGCCAAGTCGCTGACCACGAAGCCATACACCGCGTTGCGCTGCGCCCGATTCAACACGATTGCCATACCAGGAAGCCTCCAATCCGAGGGACAGAGCAGCCCAGGCCCCCCGGAGGGGCCGGGGCCTGGGCTGCCCCCAAAGCAAACCGGGTCAGGCCGCGATATGGCAAGCTGTGGAGCCAGCTAATCATCGTGAGCCATGTACTGACGAGCCAGTAGTGTGGCACTATCGGAAATCCCTGGCTAGTCACTGTTACTCGGTAGCCCGTGCTCGTTTGCAAGTATCCACAAATGCGCTGGTTCACGCGCTGCGCTGAGGGACAGAAACCTCTTCGCCCTCAAACCGCCAATTTACCGGAAAATCCGGGAAGACCCGGGGGGATTTTTGGCGTCCTGGGCGGCTGGTAAACCATGCAGGTGAAAAGGGTAAACCAGTGGCCCCGGCCGGATAGAAGCCAGCCGGGGCCGTACACAGGAGGTACTATCTCCCATGCCGGCCCATCATAGTGCACCGCCCACTACTGCCGCCAAACAACTAGACCGTGCCATCATCCTCCAGCTCCTACGCGACGATCACCGCGAGCGCTGGTCAGACAAGCAGATCGAGCGCGCCCTCCCCGACTTCAAGCCCGAGGCCATCCACAAAGCTATCGTCCGCTTGGAGGCCGGCGGTGTCATCTGCTGCCTGGACGAGTTCATCGGCGCCTCACGCTGCGCGCAGTACCTGGACTCCCTCGAACTCATCTCCATCTGAGGCGCCGGCATCATGCGCGTCACAGAGCTGGGGCTCAGCCCGGCCCCGCTGGCCTGCTTGGACGAGGCCGGCATCGATTACGTCGAGCAGCTCGTGGCCCGTCCCTGCAACGAGCTGATCGAGCACCCCGCGTTTGGCCCCGGCGAGCTCTACGAGATCATCCACCAGCTCAACCGCCTTGGCCTCACCTTGCCGGCGAACCGATTCGGCAGAATCCGTATCCCGAGCGAGCGCAACCTCGAGATGTTCCGCCTGCGCTTCGTCGAGGGCCTGACCCACGTCGAGGTCGGCCGGCGAAACGGCATCTCGAGAAGCCGCGTTCAGCAGCTCCTGCTCTTCCACTTCGGCGTGAGCAGCGTCCCACCGGCCGTCAAAGCCCGCTGGCGCCAGCGCCAAGGCAGGGAGGCCAAGTGAGCGACGAACACTGTCCACTATCAGACGACGAAATCAACGAGGCGCTTGCGATAGCCGAACGCCACATCCAGGAGGACATCCTGACGAAACTGCTGACGCCGACAGTGCGGCCGTGGACAGTTGAGGCATTGATCCGCGATATCGGGAACTGGAACCTGACAACCGATGCCCTGACTACTCTCCGCCGGGCTGGTCTGGTCTGTCGCAGAGGCTTCTTCGTATTCCCAACGCGGGCAGCCATCCACTTCCATCGGCTTTGGGTGT
Organism: Solirubrobacteraceae bacterium; assembly: GCA_035948945.1. Classification (GTDB taxonomy): domain Bacteria; phylum Actinomycetota; class Thermoleophilia; order Solirubrobacterales; family Solirubrobacteraceae; genus Palsa-744. The sequence goes on along the minus strand of DASZIQ010000106.1, from coordinate 16,130 downwards.
AGCTCAACATGCCTCAGCGGCCCTCTACTTTTGGTGAGCGTCGCCGACTGTACCTGCTGGCGCGTGTGATGGTTCACCGTTACTACCGCAGCGAGCTGAGCGTGGAGAGGGTTGCCAAGGCCCTGGCTATTTCCCCTCGCCAGCTACAGCGCATCTACGCGCAGTTCGGCGACACCACCTTCCACGATGAACTCGTTGGTAGACGCCTGGAAGCCGCTGCCCAACTTCTGTCGACGCCCTCGATCACGGTGCGTGATGTAGCACAGCGAGTCGGCTTTCACCAGTCGCCTCACTTCGCCCGCGCGTTCCGGCGTCGCTACGGGGTTTCACCTTCGACCTATCGCGCCAAGCTGGATCGGACAACGTCGCTATGAGGCACCAACCGATTCTCGTCATCGAGGCCGACCATGACCTCGGCCAGCCCATCGTTGACCAACTGGTCGCTGACGACCACCCGGCCAAGCTCGCACTCAGCGCCCACCACGCCGAGATACTGGCAGGCAGGGAGCCGCCACGACTGGTGGTGCTAGGAGCACTCGACTCCCCACACGGTGCCCTCGATCTGCTGAGGACGATCCGCAACAGCGACCCCGAGGTCTCCCCCTGGCATGAGGACGTGCCGGTGATCATGCTCAGCCCGGATACCCAAGAACCCGACCTACTGCGAGCCTTCGAGGCCGGCGCCGACGACTTCCTGGTCCGCCCAGCCCGATACCTGGAGCTGCGCGCCCGGCTGCGAGCCCTCCTGCGACGCACCACGCCGCGAAACAACCGAGTGCTCCAGATCGGCCCGCTGAGGATCGACACCGCCGCCCACACCGTAGCCCTCCACGACCGGCTCCTCGACCTGCGCACGATGGAGTACGACCTGCTCGTCCATCTTGCCAGCGAGCCCACCCGCGTCTTCGGCAAGCAGGAGCTGTTGCGGGCCGTGTGGGGATACCCTGTGGCCTGCTCCACACGAACGCTCGACAGCCACGCCAGCCGCCTGCGCCGCAAGCTCGCCGCGGGAGGCGAACGGTGGATCATCAACGTCCGCGGCGTCGGATATCGCCTCCTATAGCGGTCATTGCGTTTGATGCGAGCCGCATCGTGGGGAGCCTCGTCGGGGCCTGTTTGGTTGGGCCGAGACCGCTTTCGTGTTGCGCATTGGTAAAACGATCCCAAGTCTCGACTTACGCGCAGTGATCGGCCTGTGTGTCGTCCGCTGCTGGGAAAACGCGGGTCGGTGGCTCAAGAAGTATCGATCGATCAAACGATTGGGGACAGCCGTCGGACGTCTGTCGTCTGCATCTGATAGAACCCCCGGCCATCGGTTCCTCACGGCGAGATAGGGAGGCCCTCATGGGCGGGATGCGGTTCGGCGGGACGCGCGATGGGCGATGCTTGGGTCTTCGTGCCTCGCTTGGGTTGAGTGGTGTGGGCTTCTTGGTGGTGTTGCTCATGGCGTTGGCGCTTGTGCCAGCCGGCGCCTCGGCTGAACCTCTTTGTACGGACACCTTCACGGGCGCGAGCGAAGGGACCTGGCAGACCCCAGCGAACTGGTCTACCGAAAAAGTGCCCACGTCCTCCGATGTTGCGTGCGTTGGTTCGGGGAAGACGGTCAAGGTCTCCAGCGAATCTCAGGTCGCCGGGGTGCTCCAAGGGGAAGGCGAGGTCACGATCTCGGGTGGCTCGCTCGAACTCACAAACACCCTGGAAACGTCTAGTATCCGTGCGTTGGTTTTGAGCAATGGGGGCACGTTGACCGGCGCGGCCACGCTGAAGGTGACGGGCTCGCTGGAATGGCCCAATGGCACGATGTCCGGGTCGGGTATGACCGTCTTGGCGAGTGGCGCGTCTGGCTCCAAAGGAAACCTTGTAGAAGTGACGCTGAAACAGCGTACGTTCATCAACGAAGGCACGTTTACGATGACTGAAGGTGCTATCGGGATGCACGAAGGCGCGGAGTTCAAGAACACGGGCACCTTCGTCGCAAACGCGGGGGGCTCATTCTTGACGACGTCGGGAGGAGGGACTGCGCCTTTGTTCGTCAATTCCGGCACCGTCGAGAGAACGTCTAGTGGCGAATCCAACGTCTCTGTTGACTTTGAAAATCAGGGGACGGTCGATGCCGCGGCCGGAAAGATTCTGTTTGCGTCCGAACGTACCGGCGTGCTCACGAACGGGAGCAAGTTGGAAGGCTCAATCGTTTTCAATGGAACCGTGACGGGATATGATTTCACCGTGCCGAGTGGAACCCTAACGCTCCGTAGTGGCACGTTGACGATCTCTGCCGGGAGCTCGGCGACGATGGGCAATCTCCTTATGAATGGGGGTACATTGTCTGGTGCCGGTACGTTGACGATCACGGGTTCTCTTACGTGGGAAGAAGGCATGATGTCGGGGACCGGCACGACAGTGGTGCCTGTCGGCGCGACGGCTATAGAGAATCGTGCTCAGGTATATCTCTACGAACGTAAGCTGGTCAATGAAGGCAGCTACACGATTGCCAAAGGCTATATCTCCATGCAATACGGTGCGGTGGTCGAAAATATTGGCACCTTCACCGTCAATGCCGAATCGACCGTGCTGATACGCGAAGGCGGCGCAAAAGGCGGCCCTGTTCTATTCCTCAACGATGGGGTATTTCAAAAGACGGAAGGTCTCGAAAGCTACGTGGAAATGCCGTTCGAAAATCAGGGTATCATTCGTATAAGCTCAGGTCTAATCAGGTTTCGGGAACCTCAACACATCGAATATTCTGCTGGGTGGGGCGGCGCAGAAGACCCCCAGGAACCGGCTCAGTGCGGGGAATCCGAATCGGTGGGCTGCCAGTCGGGGAACTACTCGCAGACACAAACCGATTTCTCGATCAGCGGCCGAGGGGTCGGCTTGGACCTGAGTCGGACGTACAACGCGCAGGCAGCCGTTGCGGGAGACAAAGGAATATTCGGCTATGGCTGGTCGAGTTCGTTCAGCGATCATCTCGTGGGGGAACCCACCAACCACAGCGTGAAACTTATTCAGGCCAGTGGGAGCACTATAACCTTCATTGAAGGCTCAGGAGAAACCTTCACAGCACCAGCATGGACCCAGGACATACTCAGTGGTTCGTCCTCGTCCGGGTACAACCTCACGCTCGAAAACCAGACAGTGTACAAATTCAGCGGCAGCGGACGACTCGAAAGCGTGACCGACCGCAACGGTAACGCGACGACGCTTGCCTACAACGGGAGCGGGAACCTCGAAACGATCACCGACCCGGCAAGCCGCAAAATCAAACTGACGTATAACTCCGAAGGGCTTGTGGAAAGCGCCGAAGACCCGATGAAACACGTGGTCAAATACACGTATGAAAGCGGGAACCTCAAGAGCGTTACCCAGCCCGGCGAATCGGCTCTTCGCTGGCAGTTCAAATACGACGGGTCGCATAGGATGACAGAACTCGTCGACGGACGGAGTGGCAAATCTACCATCGAATACAACAGCTCCAACCAAGTGGTTTCCCAGGCCGATCCGATGAAACGCACCACGAGCTTCGAATATGAAGCGTTTGATACAAAGACGACCAATCATGCGACCGGCGACGTGAGCGTTCAATACTTCACGAGTAATGGTGTGGGCACTTCGGCGACAAACGGGTACGGCACGTCGAGTGCAACGACTGAAACCAGTGTTTTCAACGCTGCTGACGAGCTACTGAGTGTTACTGATGGCAATGGGCATATCACGAAGTACGGTTACGACACGCACGGCAACCGCACGAGCATGATCAATCCAGATAACGATGAAACGAAATGGGAATACGACTCGACCCACGACGTTATCTCGACGACCACACCCGACGGCGAGACAACCACGACCAAACGCAACAGTGACGGGGACCCGGAAGTGATTGAACGCCCTGCGCCCGGCGGGAAAACACAGATCATCAAATACAAATACGGCTCCCACGGTGAAGTGGAAAGCATGACCGATCCGCTGGAACGCACATGGAAATACGAATATGACTCCTATGGCGATCGCAGCGCAGAAATAGACCCGGAAGGCGACAAGCGTACCTGGGGCCATAACGAAGACTCGCAGGAAACCAGCATGGTCAGCCCACGTGGTCACGTCAAAGCCGGTGAAGAAAGCAAATACACGACCACGACCGAACGCGACGCACAGGGCCGCCCGATCAAGGTCACTGACCCGCTCAGCCACGAAACGAAATACACCTACGACGGCGACGGCAACGTCGAAACCGTGACCGACCCCGAAGGCCACAAGACGACATACACCTACGATGCCGACAACGAGCGGACCAAAGTCGAAGAACCCAACAAAACGATCACCGAAACCGAATACGACGGGGCAGGCCAGGTCAAGAAGCAGATCGACGGCAACAAACACGCGACTGAATACGTCCGCAACGTCCTTGAGCAAGTCACCGAAGTGATCGACCCACTCGGCCGGAAAACAATCAAGGAATACGACAAAGCTGGCAACCTCGTGAGCGTCACCGACGCCACCAAACGAACCACGACCTACAAATACGACCCCGCTAACCGGCTCACCGAAATCAGCTACTCAGACGGCAAAACGCCGGCCGTTAAATATGAATACAACAAAGACGGCATTCGGATCAAGATGGAAGATGGCACTGGCACGACCACCTACGAATACGATCAGCTTGACCGCCTGACCGCGACCAAAGACGGACACGGCAATACCGCCGGCTACGAATACGACCTCGCCAACGAGCAGACCAAGACCACCTACCCCAACGGCAAAGTCATCGAACGCGAATACGACAAAGCAGGACGGCTCAAGAGCACGGCGGACTGGTCGAAAAACACGATCAAATTCACCTACGACGCAGACTCGGACCTCACAGCCACGACGTTCCCAAGCGGCACGAACGACGAAGACACCTACAAATATGACAACACCGACACGATGACCGAAGTCAAGATGAAAAAGAGCAGCGAAACGCTCGCGTCGCTTGCCTACACTCGCAACAAAGATGAGCTGGTCGAAAAAACAACCAGCAAAGGGTTGCCAGGGGAAGAAAAACCAGCCTACACCTACGACAAAAACAACCGGCTAACAAAAGGCGTTGGCATCCCCTACGAATACGACGCCGCCAACAACCCGACAACCATCGGCACCGAACACACCTACAGCTACAACTCCGCCGACGAGCTCGAAAAAGGCGTGCTGAAAAAAGCCACCGCCGCAACCTACACCTACAACGAAGTCGGCCAGCGCACCGAGACAGAACCCGCCAGCGGACCCGCGACAACCTACGGCTACGACCAAGCCGGGAACCTCACATCCGTCACGCGACCCAAAGGCACAGAAGCGGCAATCGAAGACACCTACGGGTACAACGGCGACGGGCTACGCACCTCCGAAACGATCTCAGGCACCACCACCTACCTGGCGTGGGACCTAGCCGAAAAGCTGCCGCTGCTTCTCAACGACGGCACTAACAGCTACATCTACGGACCCGAAGGCGCCCCGATCGAGCAAATCAACAACAGCACCAGCGCCATCCTCTACCTGCATCACGACCAGCAGGGCAGCACACGCCTACTCACCGGCTCAACCGGCAAAACCGAAGCCACCTTCACTTACGACGCCTACGGCAACCTCACCGGCAAAACCGGGACCGCGACCACCCCCCTCGGATACGACGGCCAATACACCAACGCCGACACAGGGCTCATCTATCTACGCGCACGCTCATACGACCCAACTACAGCGCAGTTCCTGAGCGTCGACCCGAAGGCGGAAACAACAGGCACGATCTACGGCTATGCCGAAGATGATCCACTGACCAACGAAGACCCAACAGGCGAATGCAAGCAGGTAAAGAAGTTTAAAGAGGGAAGCGGAGAGCTAAAACACTGCGGCAAGGCGGGAAGAGCACTAACCGTAACATACAAAAGTACGTGCAAGGAGAACTATTGCGAGGTGGAGTATGATGCCATTGGTGTTGTGGCAGGGGCACCTCGTCACGCCAAAATTGAACTAGACTTCAAGGTTGTAGCTCGCAACCAAGGAACTGGCGTTGAGATCCCATTGGAAGAACACAATGGCGTTCATGGGCCGACAACCCCGACATATAGGGGTAATATAACTGAGGTAGCTGGACAAACGTATAAATTTGAGCTCACCGTCCATGAGGGGAAGGAAACGGAAACCCTCGAAGTGCTACTTGAAGCGACCTGATCTAATATTGAGTTTGTTACAATGACTATTCCCGAAATACCTGACGGAGCCACTCTTCCATACTATGAGTTGGTACGACCTCGGTTGCCCGACCGCGAAACTAAAGACGGCGGTGAGGACATTAAATCGGTTTTCTACACGCACACCGATGGCGATGTTGAGATTGGGACGATGCGGAGAAGGACACATCGCACATCAGCGGGAGAAAAGGCGCCTATAGCTGAGCAGCCTGCGAGAGTAAGCGTGGTAGTACGCTTGCTATTGGAGCGTGGTATGCGAGACGGTTCGATTATAATCGATCGGGCCAAAGAGATAGCTGCTCAGCGGTGGATTGACTGCGACATGGTCATCGACGGCGAGTTGGTCGATGCTCAGAGGTGGCAACAGGACGGTTGGTCCGTGGTGACGCATTTGACACCGACGCTCATTATTTACGCGATCCTGCCGGACGACGAAATGGCTGGTCCTATTGAGCTTGCCCAGCTCGTGGGTTAGGGCGCCCATTGCCCGCCACGATATGCGGGTGGATCCTCTTCACTCTCGTTCTTTCCTCTTGACATTCAACGATTGTGCCGTGCATAGTAGACTTATGGCGAAGCATCCGGCTGATCCGCTCGACACTGGTGATGCTACAGACGTTGACCAAGATGCCGTCTTCGCCAAGATGATCGCCCTGGCGGCACGCAACGGTGGGAGGACTTACACGCCAACGGCGCATTCTCCGATCAGCAAGCGCCGGCCTTGAACCGTTTCATCCGAGGCAGAGTCTACGAGATCCTCATAGCCATTCCTCGCGGCGACCTCGGACGGGAAACGACCCGTTCACCGCCCATCTATCAAGTCTCGCCAGCGATTATGACGATGAGCTTGCGCATCGCAGCACTCAACGGTGCCGTCGCCCGAGCCGTACAGGAGTTCGCCACGGCCGAAGCGATCGACCAAGACATTTGCACGGGAACTCCAGGAGGTCGCCGTCGACGGTGCTCGATGGCACGACCTGACGGATCGGGGAGCGTGGCCGGCTACGCCAAGGTGTATCGCCCCCGGGCGATCCGCACAAACCGACGCGACGACCCCGAGACGTTGGCAGCCAGGGCAGCCTTGACCGAAGACCACGCCACCGGCGACCCCAGCGACGCCTCAACGGCTGCGTGGATGTCCTTGGCTCGCATCGGCTCGCCCCGATCGACCAGCACCTGGACGACAGCTTTCAGCACCCAACCTGGCCGGCGAGGCCGCTGCCGGCAGGCCACGGGCCGCCGCCGAGGCCCACCATTGGCCCGCACGACTGCGAGTTTCTTGCTCAACCGGGCCAACGACCCCTGGAGATCATGGTTCGATAGAACTCCGATTAGGTCCACTTTTCCTGACGTTGCGCAAACCCCGGCCGTGGCGGCGTGATCGGGCGTGATGATGCGGTAGGTGGGCTGGATGTCGTGTCGGCCGTTGACGCGTAGTTCGGCGATGAGGATGCGCAGGAGCGCCTTGGTCTGCTCGGGCTCGCCTTGTGCGATTACTCCTTCGAGCTGGTCGGCGGTCGCGGCCAGGTCGGCCGCTGTGGGCGCGTGTGCGGCCTCGTCGGCGCCGTCGTCGGCAAGCTCGGCCTGTTGAGCGCGGAGGTCTTCGAGGCGATCATGTAGGCGGGTGACGCGCTGTTCGCAGCGCTCGGGGGAGAACCGGCCTTGCTCGAAGGCCTCGAAGTAGCGCTCGGTCGAGCGTTCGATGCTGGCAATCTCCGTGGCGATCGCGTGGCGGCGTTCATCGAGCGCGGGTCGCTCGCGTTGCGTCTGCTGTTGAGCGGCGGCGAGGGCGTCGTGGATGAGGGGGCCGTCGCGGTAGATGCCGGTGAGTTGGCGAAGGATGGCGGTCTCGATCTTCTCGCGTGGGATGCGCTCGGGCCGGTCGAGCTTCGTGCCAGTCGAGCGGTCGTCGTGGCGGGCGACGATTCGCCAATCTTCCTGCACCTTGCAGAACGCCTCCAGCCGTTCGTGCTGGGACGCGAGCGAGGTTGGCTGGTTCTCCTCGTCGGTGGAGATGCGGTGTAGAGGCAGACGCGCGTCATGGGATGGCCTCCCGCTCGTAGTCGTCGTGGCTGTGGGGCTGGTCGATCAGATCAGATCCGTTGGCGGGCTTCAAGTCTGTGCCGTGATGGCTGTCCTGGCGGCGGTGCAGCGGGGAGAGCCGTTCCCAGAAGCCGGGCTGCTCGTGATGCCAGCGGCGTCCGAGCGCGCACGTCAGATCGGCTGGTCCCAGAGCATGGCTGACGGGCAGCGCGTCGAGCGCGACCGGCGGCTGGGTGGGGTCGGCGATCGACTCCCAGACTCTGCTCAGCGGTCCTGCGTCGTACAGCGCGGTCGTGGTCGTGGCGAGCATCGGCCAGCGACCGTCGAGGTTGACGAGGGAGATGTCCTGGCGGTGGCGTTCTCGCTTGGGCTCAAGCTCCTCATAGGCGCGGCGCAGCGTGTCGATCCGGCCCCGGCCGGGCACGACGAACAGCACGCTGCACATCTGCGTCTCGTCGTGGAGTCTGGCCTCGGCTATCTGGTAGTGCTCGATCTTCTCGGCGAGTCGCGCCTGTGTCTCGGTGGCGCGGTCCCACTCAAGGAAGCACTCGATCGGCCCGGAGGGGGCATCGAGGGTGAGGCTTGCGTCGGGGCGCACGAGCCGGCGGTCGTCGAGCCGTTCGGCGGCGCGGCGAGTGGATTCCCAGGCGGTCACGCCGATGCGCGTGTCGGGGAGGGTCGCGGCGATCAGTTCGCAGACGAACTGGTTGGTCTCCAGCCGGTGCGCGAGCTGGCGGTGCGAGGACCAGTCATCCCGGCGTGACCAGCCGAGCTGCTTGGGCTCGACGCCCATGCTCGCCGCGACGAGGATCGCACCGGCCTCATCGAGCAGCCAGTGCGCCTGCGGCTTGCCCGACCCGAACGGGCCTGGCGGGTAGAAGCGGTCGAGCACGCGGTGGCGGTAGAGGAACAGCAGCCGGTCCTGGCAGCGACGCTTGGAGGAGAAGAACAACAGTTGCAACTGGCCGGTACTCAGCACTTGATGGTCGTACAGGCAGAGGGCGATCTCGCGGTCACGCAAACGTCAGATGCCGCGCAAGCTCAAACACGCGATCCGCGCCCACGCGTATCTCGCGTCGTGCGAAGCCCGGTCTTGCAGAATCTCTCCTTGACCCTATTTGTCGGGGTTCGCTGACTGGCCGGATCATGTGTGCCTGTGAGCCTTTCCCGGCATCGCTGGGGTTGAGGTCGCGCCGCCGAAAGCGCCGGGGTAAGCGCCACCCGAAACGCTGCCGGAAACGCCAGCCGCGTGACGGCCGGCAGTGTCGAGCAGAAGCTGACCGAGCAGCATGACCGCCTCGCGCTCCTGCTCGGGAGAGAGCGCGATCAGTCGTGGCGTCCCCACGCGAACGCCGCGGCCGTTGTCGTTATGGGTGTGTTTGGATGCCCGCTCGCACGGGCGGCGAATGTCTTGACTCAGAACGTTGGTGCCGGCGGACGACCCTACGGTGGGAACTCCGAAAAGCTCCCTCTACATAGGAAGGTCAATTTGACCCCCAAAATGGGTCAGCCTACGATGAAGATTTAGGAAATCTTTATCTGGGACCGTTGGTTTGACCGTGGTCTGCCCGTCCGCCCGAGGTGTGCTCACGACGTCTTGGTCAAGCACTCTGATTGAAGCGACGCGATCAGCTCGTCAAGGGAAGCACGCCACATCGCACGATTGGGTGTGGACGGATGATTGCAACTGAACAGATGTACGGGGCCGCCGTCGCTCAGAGCGAACTCGTCGCGCTCGAAATGTCCTGGCGACTCACCCCAGCGCACCGTCAGCATTGGGCGGATGATGTCGCGTACCGACGTGCGTCCGAGCAGGATCACGGCACGCGGCGCAAGGATCTCCAGCTCCTCTTTGAGCAAGAACGGTGGGCACGCGCGGCACATCGCTCCAGTCGGGTTGGATCGATTGCCGTGCGGAGAGCACTTGACAGATTGTAGGTACGCGCATCGCTCCCAACTCCGAGCCAGGTCGGCAGGCGACGAGCCCATCCCAGCCAGACCCGAGCAAGCCGGACATGCTCATCTCGACTGCGCGGGCGTAGGACATCGCGCCAGTGGCGAAAAAGCGCCCATTCTTGCCGGGACCGTCGGCTTGCATGGCGCGGACATGGCTCGCGCAGACTCGCCAGTGGGCCGCCAGTCCCCCGTAGTTGTCGAAGTTCAGCCCGACAACGCAGATGCGCCATGCTGCATATTCCCGTCCGACCCACGGCACGGATATACCGGCGTGGTCCGGCACCGGCCATGTCGCGCCCTCCCAGCATGACTCGCGGTTCGGGCACGCCTCGTACAGCGGTTCGTCTCGCCCTTGCGGCAGCAGACCACGGCTCGCGTAAAGCGCCAGCAGTGCATCGACCATCGCGATCTGCTCCGGCGCCGGAGTGTGGTTACGGAGAAGCTCAGCATGAAACTCAGCGGAGATCATTCTCCGAGCCTCGTCTGGGTGGCTCATCTCGTATGATCGCCCGCGATGAAGGGAGTTCTATCCGTTGCGTGCCTGCTGGCATTTGGTATTGACGACCGGCTGCGGGGCAGCCAGGAAGGCTACCGCAGCGAACGCGAGTTCAGCTTCGACAGCAGACGCCTCCAAGAGTGTGGTCGAATCTTTGGAACATACCTGCACAGCCGACAGGCCAGGACTTCGGGAAACCGCCTCGGCGTTTACCTCGCAATTTCAAGAATTGCGCTCCAATGAATCGCTCGCGAATGTCAATGCGACCCTGCCGAAGATCGTCTCAACCCTGCACACGCTCAACGCTCAGACAAGCTCCTATCTTCAGACCATCGAGAGCACCCTCGGCACCCTCGCCGGCCAGACCGCCAGCTCCAAGCGCCAGCTTCTCGACTTCGCCCACGGTATAGGTGCTGCTGCGAGCGCAGTCGAAGCCCTCAATCATCTGGCCCGAACGGCAAATGCTCAGTCCGAAGCGGGTGTGGCAAGCGACGTGCAGAGCTTCGAGCAGTTTGTACCACAGGAAGAGCAGGCCATCGAAGCAGGCAACGCCGAAGCCAAGACGGCGGCACGGTCGCTAGGAATGACTGCCTGCTTCAAGTAGACAACGGCGTGGTCGCGGTCATGTTGCGATACCCTGATGTTGTGGCCACCATGCTCGACAAGGACAAGCTGCACGATGTGCTCGACCAGGCTGTGATCGTGATCGATGAGCAGGATCTTGAGTGCTCACGCCGCGATCCTCGCGTGCGCGAACTGTTTGAGCAAGGCCGGGCGCTAGTGGCTGAGCTAGAGGCCGAAGGCGCGAATCTCTAGCTCTCGCGAGGGATCGCCGTCCATAGCCGGCGCAGCCGGCGGTTGCCGGGCACGCGCTGCTCGGAGGGTCGAAGGCCCCAGCGCTCCCGCCAGTAGGCATCGGTGGCCTCATCGAAGGGATCGACGACCAGCACCGTCGCACCGACATACGACAGCGCCTGCTGTGCCGTGCGCGCGGCGTGTCCGAACAACTCGGTGCCGATGCCTGACGCCTGCGTTGCGCGGGCGAACTGCGCGAGCAGGATCGCTGGCTGGGTGCGGTAGTGCACGCCGCCGAGCTCGGCGCGCTCCTCGCCGCTGAGTGCGACCTGCGCGGCGCACAGCGCGTACACGCCCGCCACCTTGCCGTAGCTGAGCCGTACGCGAACGGTCGCCTCCTGCGGCTCGCTCAGCGCCCGCTCGGCCAACCATTCGGCGACGCTCTCCCCGGCGGGACCCGGGACCGGCTCAAACGAGCGGAGCGCCTCGCCCAACTCGGGCAGCGCCGCGACGGCCTGCTGATTGACGCGCACGTACACGCGTTCACGCTCCAGAATCTCGCGCGAGAGTGATGGGTTCGGGACGCTCATAGCGGCATGGAAGCGTACCCGCCGTCCCCGTCACGATCCTCGGGCTACACGCTCAGCGGCTCCGCCCGCACGACCAAGGGGTTTGCGCAACGTACGGTCCTCTCCATTTCTGAGGAAGAAAGCAGCGCTAATCGAACCTAATGGAGCGATCCTCATGGTGGCGGCTTGATCGACCTCCCCGGCCGTCCATGCGACCAGGCATTGGAGCCCCTGGTGTCGATCAAGCCTCTGCCCTAACATAAAGCGAGTCACCAACGTCCAGCCGCTGAACGGCTACCGCCTGCGGGTTGCGTTCAACGACGGCGTCGAGCGGGACGTCGACTGTGCCTTCTTGCTTCACGGGACGCTTGGGGGAGCCCCTGCGCGATCCCGAGTACTTCCGGCAAGTCCGGGTCGATGACGAGGCGCGAACGGCGGTGTGGCTCAACGGCCTTGATCCCGCGCCGGAGCTTCTACACGGCGACTGCGAGCCGGCAGTCCCCGAGAGGACGTACTCCCAAACGCCCGGAATGAGCCGGGTCGCCCAACCGATCTCGGCCACGGCACCTGGGACGTAAGATGCTATCTTACATGTATGCGTACCACCATCTCCACGAAGGGCCAGATCGTTCTTCCCGCGGAGCTTCGTGCTGCGGATGGCATCAAGGCGGGGGAGGAGTTTGAGGTCGACCGAGTTGGCCCTGATGAGTACCGGCTCACCCGGCTAACGCCGCCGCCGAACCATGGTTTGGTCGACTGGCTGCGGTCGTGTCCGGATGACGGCTGGTTCGTAGAGATCCAATCAGAGTCAACCGACTTGCTTAGCTGATCGCATTGGCGCGCTATCTAGTTGACGCGAACGTCCTCTCGGAGGCGACCAAGCCCGCCCCTGACCAGCGCGTTATCGATTGGCTTGGGCGCAACGAGCCCGAACTCGCCGTCGACCCAGTCATCCTGGGTGAGATCCGTTTCGGCATCCTGCTCCTCCCACGTGGCCGCCGCCGAAACCGGCTCGAGCGCTGGTTCGATGATGGAGTACGGAGATTGCAGTGCATCCCGTGGGAGGCTTCGACGGGGCTGCGCTGGGCGGGGCTGCTCGCGACGCTTCGTGCGGAAGGGCGCGCGATGCCCATCAAGGACAGCTTCATCGCCGCGACCGCGCTGGCGCACGATCTTGCGGTTGCGACCCTCAACCGACGCGATTTCGATGCAGCAGGCGTAGTAATCGCTGATCCGATGGCCGGCCCCGGGCACTGATGCCTGCTTGGTCCCGGAGGCCAAGCAGCAAGCTCAATCTCTTGCGCTTCCACGCAGTAGGCAAAACCGGGAGGTATGCTCCTGGCCGTGTCTACGCCATCGCAGGATTGGACGCGGCCACCGACGCCCGCGGGTGACGATCTCGCGTTCGCCGGTGTCGCCCGCCTGTCCGAGTTGCTTGGTGCAGGAGCCGTGACGCCGCGCGAGCTGGTCGAGCTCTACCTCGAGCGCATCGAGCGCCTTGATCCACAGCTGAACGCTTTCGTGTCAGTCCGTGCCGACGAGGCGCTGGCAGAGGCCGACGCCGCGCTTGGTCGGCTTCGCGCTGGTGAGTCGGGTCCGCTGCTCGGGGTTCCGGTGGCTGTGAAGGACAACGTGACGATCACCGGCGAGGTCACCGGCTATGGGACGAGTGCTAACGCTACGCCCGCCACAGCGGACGCCGAGGTCGTGCGCCGTCTGCGCGCAGCGGGCGCGCCCATTCTCGGCAGGACCGCGCAGCCTGAGCTCGAGATATGGGGCCACTTGACCGAATCGCAGACGCATGGTGCGACGCGCAACCCGTGGAGTCCCGCGCGCACAACCGGTGGTTCAAGCGGCGGAACCGCAGCTGCTGTCGCAGCAGGACTGGCGCCTGTCGGCCTGGCCTCCGACGGCGGTGCCTCCATCCGCGTCCCCGCGGCGTTCTGCGGCCTGTTCGGGCTGAAGCCAACGCGGGGACGCATCTCCACGATGCCCCAGCCCGAGCGCTGGCACGGCCTGACCGTTCTCGGCGGCATCGCTCGCCATGTACTCGACGCAGCGCTCTTTGACGACGCGCTGCGCGGGCCCGCCATCGGCGATCGCTTCACGCCGCCCGCGCCGCAAATGAGCTTCGCGGAGGCGGCGCAGCGCGATCCCGCGCACCTCCGCGTGGCGGTATCGCTCAAGGGCACGATACCGGGCGTCAAGGTTGGTGCAGCGGCGCGCCGCGCAGTCGAGCAGACTGCCGCGCTGTTGGACTCGCTCGGTCACAGGGTCGCCTGGCGCGATCCGAATTATGGGGTGCTCCTTGCGGATCTCCTGCCTCCCTACCTGGTTGGGGTCGCGGACGACGCTGCCAGGCTCGAGCACTCTGAGCGGCTCGAACGGCGCTCGCGTCGCATGGCAGCCGTCGGACGGCGCCTGCATGGCCGCATCTTGCGTCGCGCCCTGAGCCGCGAGTCCAAGGTGGCCGAACGCGTCAATGCGATCTTTGCTGACCACGATGTGCTGCTCACGCCGGTAACCGCCGCGCAACCTGAGCCGGTGGGCCGCTGGCGAAACGCGGGTGCCGCGCGTACCTTCAACGGCACCAGCGCGTACGTGACGTACACGGCGATCTGGAACTACCTCGGCCAGCCCGCAGCGGCCCTGCCCGCCGGGTTCGACGAGCATGGTCTGCCCCAAGCAGTGCAGATTGTCGCGCCCGCAGGCGAGGAGACCACGCTACTGTCGCTAGCCGCACAGCTCGAGCGGGCCCAGCCATGGACGGATCGTAGGCCCACAGTTTCGTGAGCGTCACTTTCGACGAACTCAGCCATGGGGGGTCGGTGTTGAGCTTCGGGGACTAAAAGCGGCAGCGTTAGCAGGGGATACGGCAAGAGCCGACGGCCGGGATCGAACCGGCGACCCCCTGTTTACAAAGCTCTCGGCGGGAGTCGGCCGAAGTCCTAGCATTAGAGCCAAAATCCAGTCCTCGACAGCGATTTCGCCGGGCCTGCCCGGAGGACAGACGCGGCCAGATGCGGTCAAAAGGTGTAGCGAACGGCAGTAGCTTTACGGCAAGGTCGGTGGCGGCGGTACCATCCCGAAGATCCTGCCGACGTAGCTCAACTGGTAGCAGCGCTCGCCTTGTAAGCGAGAGGTTGGGAGTTCGAGTCTCCCCGTCGGCTCTCGTCGTGTCGTACGTGCGCCGCAGGCAGTTCGAGTACCGCCGCCCGAGTCGCCGCACGGCCGACCTGCCAGCGGCCGTGGTACACCTCCGTGAAGCAGGGCGCCGCAGCGGGCCAGGAACCCGGCTGGGTGCAGCGGACTGGCCCGTCCGAGCCCCTCCGACGGGAGAGCTGCCGTTCTCAGCTCAATACGCCGAGGAGCGTGTGAGAATGATGTGCGCAGGCTCGCCTCGCCAGCGTGAGCGCCGAACACAGGAGCGGTACCCAACCCCGTGCTTAATCGAGTTGTCGCTAGACATGAGAATTGGATCGGTGGCCTGGCTAGCGCCGCAGCGTTGGCTGCTGTCATCGGCGTCGCCGGGGTCGCGTCCGCGCAGACCACGCTGCCGCTCCAGGCGGTCGGCTGGCAGAACGAGACCCTGCCGGGGGCGGCTTGCAAAGCAAACAGTCCGATCCGTTTGCACAACCACGTAGCGCAGATCTCGCACACCGGTTTCGGAGACGTCAACAGCTCCGGTTCAAACCCCGACCTCGTTCAAGTCGCGGCCGCGTACGACGTGACCTATGGTCAGCTTGGCGGCGTTGGGCCCGCGGCCGCGGTTGATGTCGTCTGCTCCAACAACGGCGGGACCGCGGACGGTCAGATCCGCTTTGCCGAGGTCGTCTTCAGCGGCTCGGCGACGAACGCGCGCGCAGTGGGTCTGATCACGCCCCAACAGCCCCACCTTCGCACGGTGGGGCACGTGCCGCTGCTGGGAAAGGTCAAGTGGGTCAACGGCCGGATCGTCGTCG
Organism: Solirubrobacteraceae bacterium; assembly: GCA_035948945.1. Lineage (GTDB taxonomy): Bacteria > Actinomycetota > Thermoleophilia > Solirubrobacterales > Solirubrobacteraceae > Palsa-744. The sequence goes on along the minus strand of DASZIQ010000106.1, from coordinate 88 downwards.
CCGAAGCCTGGTACGGACCAAACGACCCGACCTGCTGCGCCTCCGGGCGCGCGACCACCACCTGGGCCTACCGCACCGGCAAACTCAC
>DASZIQ010000105.1:0-5373 GCA_035948945.1 Solirubrobacteraceae bacterium | reverse complement strand
TAACAACGTCGGCCAGAACGTCGCCAATCTGTTGAAGGGTTACGCGGGTGACTTGTACGGCGGGATCGTCGCCGTGGTCAGCCTCGTGTTTCTCCTAAATCGTCGTTACACCGAGCTTGCGGTGTTTTTGTTCGCCGCGATCGTAGTGGCGTGGATGGTGTTCGCGCCGGCTGAGATCGCCAAAGCTGCCGAAGGCATCGGCAAACAGATATTCGGCTGAGGGCTAGGGCGATGAGTGACATCTCACACCCGATCCGCTCCTACCAGCGGATTTTCCGGCCCGACCGGCGTATCTACCAGATCGACGGGCGACGCCTGCCCGTCCCCGGTGGTGTGCCGCTTGAATGGCTTGGCTGGGCGTTCGGCGCGCTCGTGCTGGTGCTCGTACTCAGCCAGCGCCAGGTCGTGTTCGCGCTCGTGCTCGGCGCGATCGGCGCTCTGCTCGGCGCAAGCTCACACGGCGCCAAGGGAGCCGTGCTCGCCGGCTTGGTGGGTTTCCTTGGGGCGCTGCTGGTGGGCGTCGTGTTGGGGTGGCTCGCGTGGCCGCTGCGGCTGATCGTCGCGCCCGCGATGCTCGCCACGCTCGCAGGCCAGGCGTCACCCGATGGCCGCCCAGCTCACCGTTATCTGACCTCTTGGGTGTCGGTTCGCCTGCGCCCGGCTTGTCACTCGCTTGAGCGGCCGATTCCGGTCGAGGGCGTCGTGCATGTGTGGGCGCCGCAGGTTTGGGTCGCACCGGATGAGCACTCGCCCGTGTTGCACCACGGCCGCGTGCGCGGCCCGGCGCGGCTGGTGTTCGGGCGTCCCGTTGTGGTGATCCCTGCGCGCGGCCGGCTGATAGTCCGCCGGGCCGAGGGACACCGGATGCGCTCGGGTGAGCGCCGCGCGGAAGTGATCGAGTTGTCGGCGGGACAGGTCGTGGAGGTGCGGCCATGAGCTTCCCGTTGCGTTACGCGCACGGCAACGTGCTCATAGGCCGGGGTGGTGAGGCCGCCGGTCTGTACCGGCTGGCGATGACCTCTTACCCGTATCTGCCTACGGGTGAGAAGTGGGCGCTACAGCGCCGCTTGCAGCGGTTGGCGCACACGATCTCCGCTGACTTTTCACTGTGGCGCGTTAGTCGTGCTTACCCGGCCGATCGCTACGTGCAGCACACCGCCGGGCTGTTGGACGCGCGCCACCAGGAGCCGCAGGTGTGGCAGACGTTCTTGGAGGGCCACCGCGACCGGCTGCGCCAGCTCGGATCGCACATACCCGAGTGCTATCTCGCGGTGTCACTCGCCGCGCCGGGACATGCTGGCGTCGGCTCCGGGCTGGTGCGCAGCGTCGATCGTGTTCGCCGCCGTGTCGAGGAGTTGGCCGGCATCGGCGCCGAGTCGCCCATATCGGGCGGGGAGCTGTCAGAACTTCTCACCCGCGAGCAGCGCATCTTTGAGCGGGTAGGCGGTGTCATCGGAGCGCGCCGTGCGCGCACCGCTGAGCTTCAATGGCTGTTGCGTCGCGCGGCGTGCCGTGGCCTCTCTGAGCCCGAGCTTGACCGTCATTGGCAGCCGGACGCGCTGATTATCCAAACGCCCGGTGGTGGCGTCGGGTTTCAGCCACTAGGGCACGACCTCGCGCGGTGCGCGAACGCCGCGATCACCGAGCAGCAGCAGACCCTCGCGGTAGACGGTGAGCAGGGGCGTTGCTACCAGGCGATGCTCGCCGTGGGTGCGCTCGCTGACGCCCCGGAGTTTCCCGGCGCGGGCGCCGAGGTGATGTTCGCCCCGTTGGAGGCTGTCGGGTTCCCGGTGGATGCGGTCGTACACGCGCGGTGGCTCGGCAACCGCCAGGCGCTCGCGCAGGTGCGTAAGCGGATCGCTGACGTTGAGCACGCCTTCCACGAGCAGGTACAGGGAGCGGCGCACGGGCCGAGCCTGCTTGCCGGCGAGGATCGCGTGCTCGCGCGTGAGTATGAGGCGCAGCTACAGGCGGGCGGGCACCCGCCGATGCTTTACGCCTTTATCGGCCTTGCTGTCGGCGCCCCGAGCGAGCAGGAGCTTGAGCGCCGGGTTGCGGCGCTGAAAGAGCAGTACGGCGATATCACGCTGCACCGGCCGGCTGGCCTGCAACGGGCGATGTTCTTTGAGCATCTGCCACGAGCGGACGGGTGGCTGTGATGCGCGACTACGTGCAGCAGCTCACGGTCGAGCAGTTCGGTGGCATGGTCGCCACCGCGACGCGCACGGTCGGCTCGGGGCGTGCCCCTTACCTCGGCTACACGCCCACGGGCGCCCCGTTGCCGGTGCGCTTCGACGCGACGCAAGCGCCAAGAGAGTCGCGTGCGTCGGCGGTGCTGTTGATCGGCACGCTCGGGTCGGGCAAGACGGTCGCGGCGCAGACGATCGAGTACGCCGCCGAGCGCCGGGGCAGCTTGGTTGTGGACTTCGACCCCAAGCCCGACCACGGGCTGCACAAGCTCGCCGAGCTGGGCGAGCGGGTTGGGGTGTTGGAGCTGTCCGGCGACCCCGCGCAGCAGGGCAAGCTCGACCCGCTGGCGATTGGTCTCGAGGACTTGCGCGAGGAGCTTGCCTGCTCCTACCTGTTGGAGCTTTTGCCCGGCCCGTCGAGTACGTGGGAGAACGCGGTCAGCCTCGCGGTGAAGGACACGGTACGTGAGGGGTCGCGCAGCCTCTCGCGGGTTGTCGAGCTGCTGCTCACGAGTGACCGCGCGGGTGCGCGGGACGCTGGCGAAGCGTTGGAGGTAATCCGCGACTTCGGCCTTGCGCGCCTTGGCTTCGGTGGCGGCCAAACCGCCGGGATAGAGGCGGTCAAGCCGGTCACGACGATTCGTATGCCGGGCCTGTCGCTGCCCGAACCGTCTGCGGCGAGGGACACATACACCCGTGCGGAGCGTGTGTCCGTGGCGACCTTGAGCTTGGTTGCGGCGTATGCGCTTCAGTTGATCTCCGGGGATCGCTCGCGTCACAAGGTCGTCGGCCTTGACGAGATTTGGTTTCTGCTGGCCTCTCCGCAGGGGCGCCAGATCATTAACCGATTGGTCCGGTTGGGCCGCGCGTTCAACGCGACCCTCTTGTTGGGCACGCACAGGATCGGTGATCTTGGCGACCTCGCGGACCTGATCGGCGTGGTGCTCGTGTTCGGGCAGGACTCCGACGACGCCGCGAGCGCCGCCCTGCGTTTCATCGGCCTTGAGCCCACGCGCGAGCTTGTCGGGCTTGTGCGTGAACTACGCGCGGGCCGGTGTTTGATGCGCGACCTATCCGGCCGCGTCGGCGAGGTGCAAGTCGATCTCGTCTACCCGCACCTACTCCAAGCGTTTCAGACAACCCCCGGCCAGCAGAGGACCGCACAATGAAAAGCATCACCGCCCGTGTGATCCGTGGCGCAACGCGCCGACGTGTCGCACTCAGAGTCTCCGTCGCAACCGTGCTGGGTCTGCTGCTAATAGCTGCGCCCGCGTTTGCCGGGGACGTTTACAGCAACATCGGGCCTGCCCCGCAGGTGACGGGCGGCGGCATCTTCGGCCGCTACCCGATCGCCAACTACCAGCTAGACCAATACTTCCCCGCGATCAGCGTCGGGCTTACGAGCGGCGTTGACGTGTCCGGCGTCGTGCCGATGATCGCCTACTTTTTCGCGCAGGCGCTTTGGGGGATCACCTCATTGCTTGCTTACGGGGTAATCACCCTGTTTGGGTTCGCGTTCAACCTTGATTTGGTTAACGGGAACGGCAGCCCCGGCTCTGGTGCGCTCACCCCTGTATCGAGCGCTATCCACAACATCTACGCGAGCACGTTCGGCGCCCCGTGGCTGGTGGTCGCCATCGTGTGCGCGGGGTGTTGGGCGATGTGGAAGGCGCTCGTGCAGCGCCGCTACACCGAGACAGCCGGCGCGCTCGCCGCCTCACTTTTGTATTGCGTGCTTGCGATCGGGATTGTCACTCAGCCCGAACGGACGATCGGACCCGCGAGCCGGCTGTCTAACGAGATATCCGCAGGGCTGCTGTCGCTCACTAACCAGGGCAGTCTCTCAAGCGAACAGCAGGCCAAGAGCGCCGCCAGCGACCAGCTTTTCAACCTGCTCGTGCTGGACCCGTGGACCGTCCTTGAGTTCGGCGGGATCGAGCACTGCACGACCACCAGCGGCGGAAAGACGCGCTCCGTCGCGGTTCGCCCGTTGAGCAGAAACCCCGGCGAAGATACGCGGCTCGCGGCGCAGCTAGAAAACGGGGTGGAAGTCCACGCGGAAGGTAAGACGTGCATCAACGACCGCGACAAGTACGCGCCGCACTTTCTCGCCTACTCATTCCAGAGCAAAGATCGCAACTCAGAGCACGAAGCGCTCGAAGAAGGCAACACCGGGGATCTCCCCAGCTCTGACCCCGGCAAGTCGAACGGCACATATCGGCTCGGCAAGGCGGATGAGCCCGCCGCCGAAGCGATGGGCAAGGGCGGCCAATACCAGCGGATGCTGCTGTCGATCGTAATTCTCGGCTGCGAGATCGGCGCGTTCCTGCTCTTGGGCGCGCTCGCGCTCGGGGTGATCCTCGCCCAAATCCTTTTGTTGACACTTCTCTGTTTCGCGCCCGTCGCGCTCGTGCTCGCGGTATTCCCCGGACGCGGCCACGACTTCTTTCGCTCATGGCTCGGGAAGCTCGCGGGCTACCTCATGCGCAAGATCGTTTACAGCCTGATTCTCGCCATTGTGCTCGCCGTCTGCCAAGCGGTCGGGGACGCGACCTCAAACCTCGGATGGCTACTCGCGTTCGTGTTGCAGGCCGCGTTCTTGTGGACCGTGTTCATCCAGCGCGACCGGCTGACGAAAGACCTACTCGCGGCGACCGCCGGCCCGCACGCGGCACAAGACCACAACGGGCGACTTCAGAACCTCTACTACGCCACCCGTCTCACACAAATGGCACGGCGACGCAAGCAACCCAAACCGCCACCCAAAGAAGACCCGCCGAAAATCGACATTTTCCTCGGCGGCTCACTTTCACCAACCACCGACCGAAACGAGGAGGCCACCGTGGCTACCCCTAGTTCGCCACCACGGGGCACGGACGTACCCGAACACGGCGATGACTATGACGAGCCGATCGCCGGTAGTGAAGGCGGGCCAATGCCCGTCTCAGACGACGACGAGTTCGACCCCGACGAGGAGCCAGCATGAGCTACCGCGTCGAACAAACAGACCCGCTCACCCTTTTGAGTGAGCTACCCAGCCAGTGGGCGCAAACGTGTGTGACCAGCCCGAGGCGAGACGAGCCAGTCTCCTATCTACTCGCGGTGCTCGATGAGGTTCGCCGGGTACTGCGCGAGGACGGGACGCTCTGGCTCGCGTTCACCAGGGGCGGCAACTCACACGAGC
>DASZIQ010000104.1:0-2924 GCA_035948945.1 Solirubrobacteraceae bacterium | reverse complement strand
TGTCAATAGGCGTTGAAAAATGTCGTGTGATCGGCGTCCAAAAATGTCGGTGGATCGGCGCCGAAAAATGTAGGTCGTGGCGGTCAGCTGCCGCGTTTGCTTCGCGGAGTGTCCTCGATGGGCCGCGGCTCGCTGTTGGGGCTGGGGGTGTCGTTGAGGATCTCTGCGCGGCCTCGTAGCCGCCAGGAGGGCCCGTTGATCGTCAGCACCTCGGCGTCGTGCAGGAGCCGGTCGAGGATCGCGGTGGCGAGGATCTCATCGCCGAGAAGGGCGGCCCACTCGGAGACCTTCTTGTTGGACGTGACGATCGTGGACGACCTCGTGTAGCGGCGGTTGATGACCTGGAAGAAGCGGTTGGCGTCCGCGGGCTCCAACGGCAGATAGCCCATCTCGTCGATCACAAGGACGTGCGGGCGCTGGAACTGCGCGAGCTTCTGGCGCAAGCTGCCGAGCTTCTCGGCGGCGCGCAGGTCCGCGATCAGGTCGTCGAGGGTTGTGTAGCGCACGAGATATCCGGCTCTGAGAGCGTCCATGGCGAGGCCCACGGCGATGTGGCTCTTGCCGACTCCGGGCGGGCCGAGCAGCAGCGCGCAGACGCGGCGCTCGATGAACCGCAGCGAGCGGAGCTCGGCCAGCCGCTTGGGGTCCAGCTGCGGTTGGAAGGAGATGTCGAACTCATCGAGCGTCTTGTGGTGCGGGAGCGCTGAGAGCTTGAGCCTGGAGGCGTAGCGGCGTCCCTCGAGCACCCCGACCTCGCTCTCCAGCACCAGGTCGAGGAACTCGCGGTAGCCGAGCTTCGCGGTCTCGGCGCGGTCGACCATCTCGTCGGCGGTCTCGGCGAGCCCGAGGAGCTTGAGCTCGCGGGCGTTGCGTGTGACGCGCTCTGTGATCAGCTCACCCATGGATTGCCGCCTCATAGCGCGCGAGGGGCCGCTTGTGGACCTCCGGGTCGGGCAGGGCTGCGAGCACCGCGGCGAGCGGCACCGAACCCTCCTGCGGGTCGCAGAGCACCCGCGCGGGACCGGAGCGCGTGTGGCGGGCCAGGCGTTCCCCGTCGCTGATGCGGTAGGCCTCGATCTCCTGGGCGCCGAGCAGCAGCTCGACCCGCTCGCCGGGTTTCGCGTCCGGGACCGCGTAGCGGCGTCCCTGGAAGCTGAACAGCCCATCCCGCGCGACGACCCGGGTCGTGCGCTCCACGACCAGATAGGGCGAGGCCGGGCACTCAAGCAGCGCTGAACGGTCGCGCTCGGCGCGGACGGCGACGACCTCGCCATGGGTGCCGTGCACGCGCCGGCGGGCGACCTGCTCGTTCCAGGAGAACCACTCCTCGTTGGCCTGCTCATAGCTCGAGAAACGGTGCGCCCGGAACAGCCGCTCGCGGACGTAGGGAACGTCGGACTCGACCTTCCCTTTCGTCTGCGGCCGCCGCGCCCGGCACAAACGCATCGCGAACCCATAGTGGTGCGCCGAGGCGAGCGCCTCCGGATGGAACACGCGCTCGCCGACACCGACATCGCGGCCGATGTGACTGCGGATCACCGTCTTGGTGCGGTCATAGAGCAGCTCCCGCGGCACCCCGCCGAAATGCTCGAACGCGCGGCGGTGACACGCCCAGAACGTCACGAGATCCTGCGAGCCCGTCAACGCACAGAACGAGTCCCTTGAGTGGCCGAGCACCATGTGAAAGCAGAACAGCGGCAGCTCCAGCCCCGCGCTCGTGCGGATCGGCTGCTCGTGGGACCAGTCGATCTGCGCCTGGTGGCCGGGCGCCGTCTCAAAACGCTCCGCCGGTGTTTCCCTGGGCCGTGGCCGTGCTCGTTCGACATAGCGGCGCACGACGTCATAGCTGCCGGCGAAACCGTAGTCGCGGACCAGGTCCTGGTGGATCCGGGTCGCCAAAAGCCTCGGCTCCGCGGCGAGCCACTGGTCGATCAGCGGCTTGTGCGGGTCGAGCATCGAGGGTGTGCGAGGACGGCGATAGACAGGCTGGGCACCATGCTCCAAATACCGCTTCACGGTGCGCCAATCACGCCCCACCAGCCGCCCGATCTCCGAAAACGAATACCCCTGGCGCTGCAGGGCCCTGATATCCATCCACTCCTCCTCGCTGATCACGGCAACCTCCAGCTCGACGACGAATCGCACGAGCCTCAAGGCCACCTCGGACGGACGACCACGGCCAAGGGCCACGGCCGCCACGACCGTTGGGGAGCCCCCCGGAGGGGCTCCCCAACGCTGCTCACCTACGTTTATGGACGCTCATCGAGCGACATTATTGGGCGCCGATCCACACCATGAGCAGGTAAACACGCCTGTGGTCTTCGGCGCCCGGCCAAGCGCCTCGCGGGGCGCTGCGAGTGGCCCGCCACGCGCCGAGGATCTCGTACCAGCAGTTACACATGCTACAGTATGAGCATGCCACTGGAGCATCGCCTGCAGATCCTTATCGACGAGGATCGTCACCGGCGGATCGTGCGCGCCGCGCGTCAGCGCGGGGTGTCGGTCGCGACTGTGGTGCGCGAGGCGATCGACCACGGCCTGAGCGGTCCGTCCGCCCGCAGGCTCGCCGCCGGGCGGCGCGTGCTGGGCGCCCCCGACATGCCCGTCCCCGACGCCAGGCAGTTGCGCGCCGAGCTGGAAGCGCTGCGCGGACGCCGAGCGTGATCGTCCTCGACACGACCGTGCTCGTTTACGCCAAGGGCGCGGCCCACCCGCTGCGGGACCCCTGTCGCCGGCTGATCGAGGCGATTGGGCAGGAGGAGCTCGACGCGACGAGCACCGTGGAGGTCATCCAGGAGTTCGTGCACGTCCGATCCCAGCGTCGCGAGCGCTCTGACGCCGTGTCGCTCGGCGGCGACTACGCCGACCTGCTCGCACCCCTGCTCACAGTCGACGACGAGCACCTGCGCCGAGGATTGTCGCTG
>DASZIQ010000103.1:0-69843 GCA_035948945.1 Solirubrobacteraceae bacterium | reverse complement strand
AAGCCGTGTGCAATTGCTATCGGTCTCGAATTTTTTATAACAACCTCACCCCTACGGACGACTGAAGTTCACCCCGGAGTTCTGCAAGGCGGCCCCCGAGACGATCGGGGCATCGCGATCGCCGTCCGCGCTCCCCCCGGCCCCCGGCTCCTCGCTGGAGTAGCGCTGTTCGGTGAGCGTCAGGTAGATGCTGTCGAGGCTGGGGCGAACCAGCTCGATGTTGCGCAGCCGCATCGTGTGGCCGCCGAGCTGCCCGAGCGCGGCGGCGGCCATCGTCGCCGCGTTGTCGGTCGAGATGCGCAGCACCGGGCCGTCGCACACGACCTCCCCCCCACGCACGGAGATCTCGGGCGCCGGCCCGTCGAAGGTCAGTTCCACGACCTGGGTTGAGTTCATCGCAACGAGCTCGGCGATCGATCCGCGGGCGATGATCGCGCCGCCCTGCAGCAGCGCAACGGAGGCGCCGAGCTGCTCGATCTCGGGGAGGTAGTGGGTCGAGTAGCAAACTGCGTGGCCCTCCTCGGCGAGCCCTTTGACGAGATCGAGGATCTCCTGGCGGGTGCGGATGTCGGCGCCGACCGTCGGCTCGTCGAGGATCAGCAGAGCCGGCTTGCAGACGATCGCCATGCCGGTGTGCAGGCGCCGCTGCTGGCCACCGGAGAGCGTCCCGGCGGCCGCATCGAACTTGGGCGTGAGGCTGAGGGCCTCCCCCACCTCCTCGGCGCGCCTCGCTACATCTCTCCCCCGCAGCCCGCCGAGCTCGCCGAACAGCTCGAGGTTGCCGCGCACCGTGAGCGTCGGGTAGATGCCGAGATCCTGCGGGGCGATGCCGAGGTGCTGACGCGCCTTCAGCGGCTCGGCGACCGCGTCGACGCCGTTGACGAGGATCGTGCCGGAGTCGGTCCGCCGCAGCCCGGCCACGCACGAGACGAACGTCGTCTTGCCGGCGCCGTTGTGGCCCAGCAGCCCGGCGACCTCGCCCGGTTCGATCTCGAGGTCGACCCCCTTCAGAACCTCGAAGTCCCCGTAGGACTTGCGCACGCCACTCACGTAGAGGGTCGCCTGCGAGCGTGGAGTGCGCAGCTCCTCCGCGTCGGGGGTGCCGGCCAGGATCACCGGCCGCCGGCGCATCGCGGTGTGCTGCGGGTCGGGCGCCAGCACGACCTCGAGCACCGTCTGACCGACCTGGATCCGATCGCCGGTGCTGAGCAGCTGCGAGGCGGGGATCCGCCAGCCGTTCAGGTAGGTGCCGTTCGTGGAGCCGAGATCCTCGAGCAGATAGGCGCCGTCGCCGCGCAGCACGACACGCGCGTGCGCGCGCGAAAGCTCCTCATCGCCGCCGAGGGCGCCCGGCCCCTGCACGGCGCGTCCGATCGAGACGTCGTGCCCGAGCGGGATGTCGGTGCCCGCAGCCGGCCCGGCGATCACGCGCAGAACCTCGCCGGACACAGCGGGTGAGGCACCGGCAGCGTTCATTGGGGATCATCCGCGTGAGTCGCCTGCGCGCCAAGCGCACGGGCGCCGGGCATCGTGCCCGGCGTCGAAGCGCAGTGTGCCGGCCCGCGCACGCTCATGAGATCAGCTTGTGGTCGGTCGGGCGGAAGCGGATCGCCGCGAGCGTGGCGAAGGCGGCCGAGAACGCCAGCAGGATGCCCACGGGCCCGATCACCGAGCCGAACCCGTCGCCCTTGAGGATCACGTCGGTCGAGGCCTGCATCGCCCAGTGGCTGGGGATCGCGGGGGCGATGCTCTGCGCCCACCCGGGCAGCGTGGCCGTCAGCGCGAGCGCGCCGCCGAGCGAGGCGGAGACCAGCATCAGCAGGTTGCCCAAGGCGTCGAGCTGGCTCATCGTGCCGCAGAACGCGACCAGCGCGAACGTCAGCGCCAGCACGCAGATCGCCAGCGCCGGCGCAACGATCACGAGCGACGCCATCGAGCCCTTCGAGCTCAAGCCGAGCACGAGGTCGCCGATCACGAACAGCAGGATCATCTGCAGCATGATCACGACGAACGAGGGCAGCAGCTTGCCAAGGATCACCTCGGTCGTCGAGGCCATCATCTGCATGCGGTCCCACGTGCCCCACGCGTGCTCGGCGAAGAACGTGCGCCCGACGAACACCAGCCAGAAGAACGCGAACATCACCGTCAACCCCGGCACCACCTGTTCGGCCCCATTGACGTGGCGGTAGCCGGCTCCGAGCAGCGCCGACTTCTGCGTCGTCTTCATGATCACCATCGTCAGCAGCGGGATGATCAAGAAGATCACGAGCGCCCCGGGGTTGCCGAGCAGCAGCCTGGTTTGATGGCGGGAGATGATCAGCAGTCGTCGGCGTGACATGGCGGCTCGGCGCGAAACTGTATCTGTATCCCCGCCTGCACGCCTGCCGGCTGCGCGCGTCGGGCGCACAGCGTCACGATCCCCGATCGCATATGCTTCCCGCCGCTGAGAAACCGGGCGAAAGGAGGCAGGCCATCATCAAGCGAGGAGTGATCGTCGCCCGCATCAAGCCCGGCGCCGAGGAGGAGGTCGCGCGGATCTTCGGCGAGTCCGACGAGACCGAGCTGCCCCACATCACCGGCGTGCGCCACCGCAGCCTGTTCGTACTCGACGACATCTACATCCACCTGGTGGAGACCGACGACGAGTTCGCCGACGCCGTCGAGAAGGTGCGCAACCACGACCTGTTCAGGGAGATCAGCGCCCAGCTCGATCCCTACATCACCCCGTACAACCCCGAGACGTGGCGCTCGCCGAAGGACGCCCAGGCGCGGGAGTTCTATAGTTGGGACCCACCCGCCCCACCGGCCGAGAAATGAGCGGCGGCGCCAGCCTCGTCGAGCTGGCAGCGCGCTCCGCCATCCGCACGCTCATCGAGCAACCGGCGCGCTCCGCCCCCCTCTCGCTCACCGGGCCGACGGAGCGCCCGGCCACCAGCCCATGAGCGTCCGGCTGATCGTCGATGTCCGCATCAAGCCCGAGTCCCGCGAGCAGTTGCTGAGCGCCTACGCCGCGTTGCGCGCGCGGGTTGCACAGGAGCCCGGTTTGATCGGCCATCAGCTGTGCGAGTCAAGCGAGGACGGCGAGCGCTGGCTGGTGATCAGCGAGTGGGAGAGCATCGAGCTCTCAAACGGGTGGGACGCCTCGGAGGATCACGCCCGCCTGCTGGCGCCGCTGCGCGCCTGCTTCGCGCAGGCGAGCCGGTCGTCCTTCGAGGTGCGCGACGGTGTGGTCGTATAGGATGGCGAACCCGTGAGCATCGAACGAGGCCAGTCCATCGTCGAGATTGGGGCGATTCGCCCGCCGGCCGAGCGGTACGACGTGGCGATCCTCGGGGGCGGGCTTGCAGGTCTCACGCTGGCGATCCAGCTCAAGCAGATGCGGCCCGAGACGACGGTGGTCGTCCTGGAGAAGCGCGAGGGCCCGGCGCCGCTGGCGGCGTTCAAGGTCGGCGAGTCGACCGTGCCCTCCGGCGCCCACTACTTCTCCGAGGTGGTGGGGATGCACGACCATCTGCACGCCGAACAGCTCATCAAGTGCGGGCTGCGCTACTTCCCGCCCGCCGACGGCAACGAGGACATCACCAAGCGGGTCGAGGCCGGACCCCCCCTGTACCCGCCGCACGACAACTACCAGATCGACCGGGGCCTGTTCGAGAACAAGCTCGCGGCGCGCGCGCGGGCGCTCGGCGTCGACCTGCAGCAGGGCGCCCGCGTCAGGGAGATCGATCTCGACGCCGACCCGCACCGCGTGACGTTCGAGCAGTTTGACAACGAGACGACGCTGAGCGCGCGCTGGGTCGTGGACGCCGCGGGCCGCGCGAGCATCCTCAAGCGCAAGCTGGACCTGATGGCCGACTGCGGCCACCACATCAACTCGGCGTGGCTGCGCCTCGGCGGCGGGCTCGACCTGGAGTCGTGGGGCGCCGACGATGCCGAGTGGATGGCGCGGATGTCCAAGCCGGGCATCCGCCAATTCAGCACCAACCATCTGATGGGCGAGGGCTACTGGGTGTGGATGATCCCACTCTCCACGGGACCGATCAGCATCGGCGTGTGCGCCGATCCCCGCTTTCACCCGTACGAGGAGATCAACGAGCTCGAGCGCCTGCTCAGCTGGCTGCGCAAGCACGAGCCGCAACTCGCCGCGTCGATCGAAGAGCGCCCGCAGGACATCGAGGACTTCCTGCGCGTCAAAGACTTCGCGTACGGGGTCAAGCAGATGTTCTCGACCGATCGCTGGGCGCTGGTGGGAGAGGCGGGAGCGTTCGCCGACCCCTTCTACTCGCCCGGCTCGGACTTCATCGGCTACAGCAACACCTTCACGTCGGACCTGGTCACTCGCGATCTGAATGGCGAGGAGATCGGCGAGCGCGCCGACTACTACAACGACCTCTACCAACGTCTCTTCGCGCACGTCATCTCCCGCTACCGCGACTCCTACCCGGTGTTCGGCAACGCATGGGTGATGTGCGGCCTGCTGACGTGGGACTTCTACTCCAACCACACCGGCAGCGTGCTGGCGTTCACGCAGAACAAGCTCACCGATATCGACTTCATGCGGCGGGCCGACGAGTACCTGGATCGCCTGTCCAAGCTGAACATCAACATGCACAAGCTGTTTCGCGAATGGCACGAGCTCGAGCACAAGCCGCGTGACGGGGGCATGCTCGCGACCTTCCCGGTGCTGCTCGGCGGGCTCGTCGGTCTCGTCAAGGAGTACCCCGACGAGGAGGCGCTGCTGGAGGAGTTGCGCACCAACGTGCGCAACTCGGAGGCGATGGCGGTCGCGATGTTCAACCAGGCCGCGAAGGCGCTGCCCGGCGGCCCACCACCGGCCGATCGGCCGATCAACCCTTACGCCCTGAGCCTCGACCCCGAGCGGTGGGAGGCCGACGGGCTGTTCGAGGAGCCCGGTATGACGATCGAGCAGGCGCGCGGGATGGTCACGGGGATCGATGGCATGTGGGACTCCTCGCTCGCGTTTGCGGGTGGCCCGCCTCCGGGCGTCGGCGGGCCGCCCCCGGGTGTGGGTGGACCCCCTCCGGGCGCCGGCGGACCGCCAGCGTAGAGATGGCCGGACGTCCTGCGAGCAGCTCGTGGGGTGTGGAGAGATCGCTGCGAGGCTCCCATCGCTGAGCGCTTCGATGTCGTAGTGGTCGGCGCGCGGTGTGCGGGCTCCCCGCTGGCGGCGCTGCTGGCCCATCGCGGTCTGCGCGTGGCGGTGGTGGAGAAGGCAGAGTTTCCCCGCGACACCCTCTCGACCCACTTCTTTCAGGCCCAGGCGCTCGCCTCCCTGGAGCGTCTCGGGGTGACGGAGAAGCTGGAAGCAACCGGTGCGCCATGCGTGGGGATGGTCAACCTTCGCATCGAAGGCCTCCAGTTCCAGGCGCCGATCCCCCAGCAGCCCGGCGACGTCGGCGGGCTCAGGTCGGTGCGGCGCATGGTGCTCGACCCGATCCTCGCAGACGCCGCCGCCGAGGCGGGCGCCGAGATGCTCATGGGGACGACTGTGACCGGGGTGGTGAAGGATGGCGAGCGCGTGAGCGGCGTGCGGGTCAAGCGCGATGGCGCGGAGAGCACGCTGCAGGCACGGCTGGTCGTGGGCGCCGACGGCCGCAACTCGACGGTGGCGAGCGGCGCCGGCGCGCGCAAGTACAACGTGGTGCGCAACCAGCGGTTTGCCTACTGGTCGTTCTTCGAGGGAGCCGCGCTGGGCTCCGACCCGGCCTTCCTGCTGCACCGCTGGGGCGAGCGGTTCGTGATCGCGGCGCCGTCGGACAGCGGGCTGTATCAGGTGGTGGTGATGCCCGAGCTGCACGAGCTCCCGCGCTACCGGGAGAACCTCGAGGGCAGCTACCTCGAGCACGTCCGCAGCTGCGAGCCGGTGGCCGAGACGCTCGCGGGCGCGCAGCGGGTGGGAAAGATCTTCGGGATGCTGCGCTGGCAGGGCTTCTTCCGGGACGCCTCCGGCGCCGGCTGGGTGCTGCTCGGCGACGCCGGCCACTTCAAGGACCCCGCCGCCGGCCAGGGCATCGGGGACGCGTTCAGGCAGGGCGAGGCGCTGGTGGAGCCGATCGTGCGCGGCCTGGAAGGCTCCGATCGGGCGCTCGATGAGGAGCTCATGACGTGGGGTCGCTGGCGCAACGAGGACGCGATCGGGCACTACTGGCTGGCGACCGACATCGGCGCCGGCGGCAAAGCGCCCACCGCGCTGCCCGAGGTCGGCAAACGGCTGCTCGCCCGGGGCGAATTGGCGCCGTTGATCGATCTCTTCAGCCACCGCGGCAAGCCCGCGCAGGTGCTCACTCCGCCGCGCCTGGCCGCCGCGATGGGACGCGTGTTCGCACGGCCCGGCTGCGACCGGCCCGCACTGCTGCGCGAGATCGGTGGGCTGGTCGCGCTGAACGCCCGCCGCCGGCGCGAGTACCGATGGCCGGTGTACGAGCCGGACGGCGCGGCGAGCGACGCGGGAGCGACCGAGGTGCCGGATACAGCCGCGGCAACGGGATGATCCCGCGCGGCGTTTGACGTGAGCTCACCGCCCCGCTAGTCTGCCACGAAGCATGGCAGAGGGCGAGATACCCGACGCGGACGCGTCGGATCGCACGGTGATCCGGACCACGCCGGACCTTTCGGATCGCACAGTGATCCGTGCCAAGCCGGACGTCCCGGATCGCACCGTCATGCGAGCCACGCCGGACATCGCCGATCGCACAGTGGTGCGCCCGAAGCCGGACGTCTCGAATCGCACAGTGGTCCGCGCCACGCAGGTTGAGGCTCCCAAGCCGCCGAGCGACGGCCCTCCCGGTGACGGACCCCCCGACCCTCCGAGCGGTCCTCCCCCGACCATCCCGCTGCCAGTCCGCCTGCTGATGAAATCTGCCAGGGGGAGACGCCTGCTGCCGCTTCTCCTACGGCTTCCGCCGCGCGCCCGGCGTCCCGTCGTGATGCTCGTGCCGTTGCTGCTGCTCGCGCTGGCGATCGCGATTGTCGTCGTGATCGTCCAGCTCTTGTTCTGAGGCCGTCACAGCCCGAACAGGCGCCGCGCGTTCCCCTCCAGGATGCCCTGCTTCTCGGCCGTCGAGATAGGCAGGCCGTCGACCATCGCGATCGCATCCTGCAGGGGCGTCGCAAGCGGTGGCGAGTCCGTGCCGAACAGCATGTGATCGGCCCCCATCAGCTCCAGGTTGGCGAGGTGGTTGGGCACGCTGGAGTTGGCCGTGTCCACGTACACACGCCGCAGGTACGCGCTTGGGGGTTGGGTGATCTTGTTGGTGTATTGCGCCATTGGCGGGGGACCCGGGGAGCCGCCCCCACCTGGTCCGCCGCCACCGGGAGGCCCATCGCCAGGTGGGGCACCGCCAGGCGCTCCGCCGGAAGGCCCACCACCGCCAGGCGCTCCGCTGGGAGGCCCACCACCGCCAGGCGCTCCGCCGGGAGGCCCACCACCGCCGGGGGGTCCGCTGCCGGCCCAGTGGCGGGGCTGGTAGGCCTGGTCCATGCGCCCCGCGAGCAGCGAGATCGCACCGCCCGCCGTGGCCGCGATCAGCTCGAGATCCGGGTACTGCTCCAGCCGGCTCGCGAACACGAGCGTCGCCAGGCCGACGGTGACGTCCACGAACCGCCCGACCTGCTCGACCAAACGGAAGTCCTCGACGCTGTCGCTGCCGACCGGCTCGGCGGGGGGATGCAGGAAGATCGGCTTGCCGAGCTCGGCCGCCATCGCAAAGAACTCGTCGGCGCGCGGCGAGTCGAGGTACTCGCCGCCCACGCTGGTGTTGACGATCAGCCCGACGAACCCACCGTCGCGCACCGTCTGCGCGGTCTGGTCGAGCAGCGCGGAGCCGCCGAAGGGGTTCGTATAGACGTAGGCGGCCAGCCGTGGTGCGTGCTTGCGCACCGTCTCGGCGAGCCACTCGTGAAACGACTTCAACTCGTCGGCCGACTGCGCGTAGTTGTCGTGACCGCGCTTGCTCATCGTCCCGAAGCCGACCGGGCTGCCGACGATCGTCACACCGATCCCGGCGTCTGACTTGCGATCCAGCATCCCCTCGATGTCCGCGAGCGCGGGCGGCATCGGGTAGCGCTTGAACAACTCGGGGTGGGTGATGTGACCGTGAACGTCGACGATCACGATGAGGCTCCATGGGTCCCGACGGCGCCGATGCGGCTTCGCAAACCTTCGATGATCGCGGCGCGGCTATCCGGACCTTCGTCGATCACGTTGCGGCTCCACCGTCCTCGTCCTCGGCGTCGGCGCCGGGCCAGGGGTACTCGTGCACCCCTGACATACGCTCCTGGAAGGCGAGCATCGCGGCGACATCGAGATCGCCGAGCCCCTGGGACTGGGCGGCGGTGAGCATCGCGTGGGCGCTCTCGGTGACTGGCATCGGCACCCCCGCCTTCTGCGCCTCGCCGAGCACGAGCGTCATGTCCTTGCGCATCAGCCCGAGCTTGAACGCCGCGAACTCGAAGTTGCGCTGCCCCATGATCGCGCAGCGGAAGCTCATCACCGGCGAGCTGTAGCCGCTCTTGGAGATCATCTCGAGCACCTGCTCGCGGTTCAGCCCGGCGCGCTCGCCGAACACCACCGCCTCGGCCAGCGCCGGCATCTGCACCCCCATCAGCATGTTCAACACGAGCTTCATCGTCGCTCCCATGCCGCTGCCCCCGAGATAGGTCACCTCCTTGCCGAGCGCCTCCAACAGCGGCTCCACTGCCCGGAAGTCCCGCTCCTCGCCGCCGGCCATCACCCGCATCTCGCCCTGACGGGCGTGCATCGGGTTGCCGAGCACGCACGCATCGAGCGCGTGGTGGCCGGTCGTGGCCGCGCGCGCGGCGACCTCCCTGGGAAAGTCGGGTGGCACGGTGCTCATGTCGAGGATGTAGCCACCCTCCCGGAGGGTCTCGAACACCCCGTCGGCGTCGAACAGCATCCGCGCGACGATCTCCTGGTTGGCGAGGCTCAGCATCACCACATCGGCCTCGCGCGCCGCGTCCGCGGGGGAGTCGGCGACGCGCGCGCCGAGCCCCGCGACTTCGTCGGCCTTGGCGCGCGTGCGGTTGTAGACGGTGACGTCATACCCCGACTCGACCAGCCGGCAGGCCATGCCGTTGCCCATCACACCGAGGCCGATGAACGCGATCCGCCGCTTGTCGGTTGCTGCAGAGGGCACGCTAAGAGCTCGCGGTCACGCCGCCGTCGACGAACAGCACCTGGCCGGTGACGAAGCTGGCCGCCTGCGAGGCGAGGAACAGCGTCGCGCTGGCCAGCTCGACCGGCTCGCCGAAGCGGCCGAAGGGGATCCGTCCGAGCATCATCGCGACGAACCTATCATCAGCCGCCGCATCGTGCACGAGCTCGGTCGGGACGAACCCCGGCGCGACCCCGTTGACGGTGATGCGGTACCTGCCCCACTCGGTGGCGAGCTGACGGATCAGGCCGTTGAGCCCGGCCTTGGAGGCGGCATACCCCGCAAAGCCCCGGCGCCCGCCTGCGACGCTGCGCGTGGTCGAGTAGTGGATGATGCGCCCGCCGCGGCCGGCGTCGATCATCGCCTCGCCGGCCGCCTGAGAGAGCCAGAAGGCGCCCGAGAGGTTGATGTCCAGCAGCGACTGCCACGCCTCCTCCTCGAAGCGCTCGGCCGGCGCCTCGATGTCGATTCCCGCCAGGTTGACGAGCACGTCCACCCCACCCAGCTCGCGCCTGCCGTGCTCAATCAACTCGCGCGCGCTCTCGCGGCTCGATATGTCCACGCGCGTGCCGTGCGCGATGTGCCCCAACGCGGAGAGCTCTGCGGCGAGCGCCTGCGCCTTCTCCTGTGAGCGCCCAGCGATCATCAGCTCGGCGCCGCACCCCGCAAACAGGCGCGTGGTGACCTCGCCGATGCCGCCGTAGCCCCCAACGACGATCACGCGCTGGCCGTCGAGGCGAAACAGCGATGCGAAGTCGGCTGCGCGCCGCTCGTCCACCACGATCGCCGGGCCGGGCGGTCCACCCGCCGGCTGGGGCGGAGCCCCGGCCGAGGCGCCAGGAGGCTCAGCGCTCATTCGTCGTGCCGCCGCGTGACCAGCAGCTCCATCGTGCTCTTCATGAAGAACTCCCGCGCGCCCTCGCTGGTGGACATGTCGCGGGGGTCGGCCACCAGCTCGTCGAGCTTGTCCTCCAGCTCGCGGATCGCCGGCTGGCGACCCATGTGCTGGCCGAGCACCGGCAGGGGCACGTCGTCAGTCGTCTCGACCACCCTGACCACCGTGTTGCCCTTCATGAACACCTGCGTGCTGAGCAGCGTTCCGACGGCGTTGCCGTCTTCGTCGCGCACAGTGTGATCGGGCCGGCCGTATTCCTTGAATGCCTGGCGAACCGCGTCCTGCGACCCCGGTTTGATGTCCCACATGAGCGCCCAGTACTGCGCCATGACAGAGCCCCCTTCCTTTCTCTCTTATCCCTGCACGTAGAAGCGAACGTCGTAGTGGTCGGTTTTTGGCGGCGCCTGCAGCACGTCCTTCAGCTCCCCGACCATCGCCCGGGCGATCCCGGCGCTCGAATCCCTGGTCTCCTCGCTGTCCCACAACGTAATCGCCACGGCATGCGGCCCGCCGTCGGGCTCGGTCAGCAGGATGTAGCCGCGAAAGCCCGGATGCTCCTGGTAGGAGGGGATGATCTTCTCCTCCGTCAGCTGCATACCGGCATCGACTTTCTCGGGGTTCCACTCGGTGGTGTTGACTCGTGCGTACATGAGACCCCCTCAGGCGGTTGGCTTGATCGTGTGGGCGACGTCGTAGATGATCCGCTCGTTGGTCCCCGCCCAGTAAGGGTGCATCGGCGAGCGCTTGGCGACGTGTGCCACCGACTCCTCCCACGCCAGGAACGCGTCCTTGCTCTCCCACTCGCTGAGCAGGATGTAGCTGAGCGGCTCCCCGTCGGGGTCGGCCGGCTCGCGGCGGCGCAGCAGCTCGTCGCCGATGTGCCCCGCCGTGCCTTTCACGTTGGCGGTGACCTGCGCGTACGCCGCCTCGAACGCCTCGGCGTCCTCGCGGTTGATCTTGGCGAAAACCATCACACGTGCGGCCATTCAGTTCGCCCCTCCGTCCCGATTTTGAAGATCGATGAGTATGTCGTGCACCGTCATGCGCGCCGAGGAGCGCAACTCGCGCAGCGGCGCCGTCAGCTCGTCCTGCTCCGGGCTGCGCTCGAACTCTCCGAACACCTCCCTGCTGCTCCAGTCGCTGGTCACGACGAAGCAGTCGGAGTCCTCGGGGTCGCGCGCGAGCGTCTGGCGGACGTTCCCGGGGACGTCCCGAACCTGCTCGGCGATCGCCCGCCAGGCCCGTTCGAAGTCCGGCCCGCGCCCCTCCTTGACGGTCATGTACAGAGTCGCGCGCACCACGGCAGGCATCCTACAGGGGCCAGCCTCCGGTGGCGAGCCGCCCCGAGGGCCTCGCAACGCCACCGGCGGAGCGCTAGGATCGGCGCGAGCTTCAATCTCGTCCAACCCACATACAAGGGGGAGCATGTGTTCTGTCGCGTGACCCATGTCCAGGCGCCCGAGGGACGGGTGCAAGAGGGCCTCAAACTTTGGTACGAGAACGTCCTGCCGGTCACGATGGCGCGCGAAGGGTTCAAGGGCGCGCTCTCGCTGGTCGACGCCGAGTCGGGCAAGGCGCTCTCGATCACCTTCTGGGAAGGCGAGGACGAGCTGCTGTCCAGCACCGAGGCCGAGTACCACAAGCGGGCGATCGAACGCTTCGGAGAGTTCTTCACGGACGCCCACGAGCCCGAGAACTTCAAGCTGCACCTGTTCACGGGCGACATCTTCAACGGCGACTTCGCGTCCGATGAGGCCGGTGAGGGACTCACAAAGTCCCAGTAGTGCCCTCCTCACGATCGTAATCGCCGACGATCACGCGGTCGTGCGGGACGGCCTGCGGATGATGCTGGAGGCCGAGGCCGACTTCAACGTCGTCGGCGAGGCGAGCGATCTGGACGAAACGCACGCCCTCCTGCTCGATCGCGCCCCGAGCGTGTTGGTGCTCGACCTCCACATGGGCCGCCAGCTCAGCCTGGGCGTGCTGTCCACCCTGCGCGGCGCGTCGCCCGCGAGCGCCATCGTGATCCTGACGATGGATGACGACCCCGCGTTCGCACAACAGGCGTGGGCGGCGGGGGCGGCTGGTTATGTGCTCAAGGAAGCCTCGCGCGCCGACCTGGTGCGCGCGATCCGCATGGTCGCCAAGGGCGGAAGGTATCTCGATCCGGCGATCGGCGGATGGGCGCTCGAGGGCGGGGGCACCGCGGTGCTGAGCGAGCGAGAGATCGAGGTGCTGCGGCTGGTGGCGCTTGGCCACACCAACACGGAGATCGCCAAGCAGATGTACATCAGCCCGCGCACCGTCGAAACGCACCGCGCCAACCTGCAGCACAAGCTCGGCGTGAGCGGCCGGCCGGAGCTCGTCCGCTACGCGCTGCAGCACGGGGTGATCCACCGATGAGCGGGTGGGTGGGGCCCAGACCTCGGTCGCTGGACAGGAGGACCGAAGCCGGGAGACACTCGCCTCCGGCGAGCATCCCCGTTTCGGCCAGCGCCCACAAGCTTCGCGCCCAACCCGCCCACGCGGACGATC
Organism: Solirubrobacteraceae bacterium; assembly: GCA_035948945.1. Taxonomy (GTDB): domain Bacteria; phylum Actinomycetota; class Thermoleophilia; order Solirubrobacterales; family Solirubrobacteraceae; genus Palsa-744. The sequence goes on along the minus strand of DASZIQ010000103.1, from coordinate 57,219 downwards.
CCCAAGCCACACCCCCCACCACGACACACCTCCCGGAACGAGGCACCACCACGCGGGTGCAGCAGTTGGCGTTCGAGGCCGCCGAGAGCCGTGTGCTGGAGAGCCTCAAGATCAGCACGGCCGAGCGGCCCTCCCACACCCGGCGGCTCGTGGTGCTCGCGGTCGCCGCGGCGCTGTTCGCCCTCACCTTCGCCGCCCGCCTGGCGATCAAGGACCCGGATACGCTGATCGCCAACTTCTACGTGGTGCCGATCGCACTGCTGGCGATCGAATTCGGCACCCGCGGCGGATTGATCGCCGCAGCGGTGGCGCTCGGGTTGGTGTTCGCCTGGAGCGTGCTCCAAGCCGTCCACCTCGGCGTGCTCGGCTACACCGCGCGCGGGGCGGCACTGCTGGTGAGCGGCGCCGTGGTGGGGCGCTTCGCCGACCGGTTGCGCGAGGACGTCGCCGAGCGTCGGCGCACGCAGCGCCACATGTCGCTCTATGCCGACCAGCTCACCCGCGCCAACCAACAGCTCGCCCAGAGCGTGGAGCGGCTGGAGGCGTTCGCCGAGATCGCCCGCGCCGTCGGCGGCGAGACCGATCTGGAGCGGGTGCTGTCGCTGATCCTCGACCACGGACGCGAAGTCGTGGCCGCCCGCAGCCTGCTCGTGTGCCTGCCGGAGGGCGAGGCCCGAGGTTCACTGGTGGCGGAGGTGCTCCTGAGCGGGCGGCCGCTGCGCGTCACGCGCGAGGATCGCGCCCACCAGCTCGATCAACTGCTCCCCGGCGCCGGCACGGCGCTGCTCGTGCCCCTGATCTTCCGCGGCGATGTGCTCGGGGTGCTGGCGGGGATCGACCGCGACGACGGATGCGCCTTCGGCGAGGAGGACGAGCAGCTGCTGCTGTCGGTCGCGGCCAGCGCCGCCACGGCCGTGGCGACCGCCCGGTCGGTCGCGGCCGAGCGCCTGCGATTGAGCATCGACGCGGCCGAGCAGGCGCGAGCTCGATGGGCGCGCGAGCTGCACGATCAAACCTTGCAGGGGCTTGCCGGCGCCCGCATGGTGCTGGCGGCCGGGCTCGCCCGCGACGATCCCGACGCGCTGCGGCGCGCCGCCGAGACCGCGGATTTGCACATCGGCGTCGAGGCGCGCAGCCTGCGCGACCTGATCACCGAGTTGCGCCCGGCCGCTCTTGACGATCTCGGGCTGGGCCCGGCGATCGAGTCGCTGGCCAAGCGCCAGGCGGCCGCGGCGGGCTTCGCGCTCGACATGAACATCGAGTTCGGTCTGCACGAGCGCCCGCGCGAGATCGAGGACGCCATATATCGCATCGTCCAAGAGGCGCTCAGCAACGTCGTCCGGCACGCCGGCGCCGAGCAGGCCACGCTGAGCGTGAGGCAACTGCCTCGACATGTGGAGGTGACGGTGCAGGACGACGGCTGCGGCTTCGTGCCCGATGGCCCGAGCGAGGGCTTCGGGCTGATCGGGATGCGCGAACGCGCCGACCTCCTCGGTGGGGAGCTCTCGCTGAGCTCCCGGGAGGGCGGTCCGACGTGCGTGACGGCCGTGCTGCCGCTGCCTGGGTAGCGTCTCCGTCTGCGCATGTGCGCTTACGGGCCAGTCGGGGAGTCTGCGCTGCATGGCATTCATAGCCAACCAGCGCCCCAGACGCGACAATGGACTCGAGCGATCATGGCGTAGACTGTGATCTATGTCGCTGCTCTACGATTCCTATGGCATCCGCCGTGTGGCGGTTGAAGTCAACCTCTGGCCTGAGGTAGAGAGGTTCAAGACCAAAGACCTTTCGGAGCTGTTCGGAGCCCTTAACGGCGACGGCATGTTCTCATCGTTGGAGTTGCGGCCGGAGAGCGGAGCCCGCTTCGAGAGTGACGCATGGTCGTACGACCTATCGCCAGCGGGGGTATTTGTACGCTGCGTTCAACTGTCCTCTCTTGAGGATCTCAAGAGACGAGTGCATTTCCTCCTCGACGGGACACGGAAATGCGTCGCGTCGGACCGCACCTTTTACACCGACGAGATACGGGTGTTTGCACACGTGCCGGAGGGCGGCAAACGCGATGTCGAGACAGTGGTCTCCAAGAAGTTGATTCCCCCGCGCGTAGATCGGTCCGACTTGCCCGGCCTTGAAGGCGCGGGCCTCAATCTGAAGGGAACCACCGAGACGTATCACTACCACGCCGAGATCAACCCTTACGGGTCCGAGGCACTGATGTTGAGCGGGACGCTCACGTTCAGGCCGAGCCCCGAGCCTCCGCGTCCGGGCTCAGACCTTGATGTCATAGATGGGCAAATAGGTGTCGCGTGCAGCTTTGTGACCGAGGAGTTGCGGATATTTTCAAGCAAGTTCATTACGTGAAAGGCAAGACTCATGGTGCAAGATAACTCCGAAGCAGGCAAGATGCTCAATCGTCACGCGCGTCACCATCGAGCGCTCAGGCGCAGAGACGAGCAACGCGAAAAGACCGAGGGCCAGGACATCTTTCTATCTGACCTCCACAGGGCAACGCGGATGACGGAGGAAATCAAGTCAGAACCCGGGCAGGCCGAGGCGCTAAACCGGGCACGACGACATGCCCACGAAGGCAAGCTGATCTCCCAGGAGGAGCTAGACCTCGAGCTCGACGCCAACGACGAGTAAACGACCATCGCCGAGCTTGCTGTCCAGTACACCCCGGAGGCCGCGAACGACCTCCGTCAGCTCAAGAGAACCGACCGTAAAGCATTTCAAGCTGCCCGGAGTCAGATTGGTCTCATCTCTGAATATCCCGAGACTGGCACCGCACTCCGCGATGAGTGGGATGGTGCATGGGCTGTGCATTTCGCGAAAGACGCATATCGGCTCATATGGGAACCAGACTACGAGCGAGGGGTGGTGATCATTCTCCGAGTCAACAAGAAGGAGCGGTTGGGAGCCACGATCTACCAGGAGCCGCGACCCAAAACGCTCCGCTGGCCGCCCGAGCAAGAATAAGGCGCGGAACACGGAGACCCGAAGCAAGCACGCCGAGTGCTTATCCACCTCGCTTCAACGCGCCTTAAGCCGCACGCGGAGATCTGCCGGGTACCGGGCAGCTTGTCCAACTGCCCGCCTCCCCTACCTGATCGACGGCTGCCCGGCCCGCGACCAGTTGAACTGGGTGACGTTGTCTCGCTGCGCAAACAGACCGGCGCGGGTGCCGCGGCGCACGAACAACACCGGCGCGGGCGCGGCCTTCGCGATCTCCGAGCGGCTCGGCCCCAGGCCCTCCCGCCGCCAGCGCTCGGAGAGGCCGATCACCAGCAGGCCGGCGCCCGTCGCGGCCGACACGACGCCCTCGCCCCCGTCCGCGATGACCAGCGGCTCCGTCGCGATCCCGGTGCTCTGCTGCACTAGCAGGCCGGCGTCGGCGAGCATCCGGGTGACCGACTTGCCGTCCTCGCTCTGCCCCCCGACGCCGAGCAGCTTGAGCGGCGCGCCGGTGGTGGCGGAGAGCCACGAGCCAAGCTCCAGGGCGGCCCAGTCGTGCTCGGCTCCACCGAAAGGCACCAGCACCGGAGCGTCCGGCCCGAGGTCTATCGGCGCGCTCTCCTTCGCGATGAGCACCGCGACGTCGCACTCGGCCTGTTCGAGCAGCACGCTCACGTCCCCGAGCGGCACGCTCTCGCCGATCAGGCGCCGGCGCCCCTCTGTCAGCACCAGGTCCACCGGCTCGCGCTCGGCGACGTGCGCGAGATCCGTGCCGGGGTGGCTGGAGGTGAGCGCGACACCCCGGGCGCGAACGCCGTCGGCGGCCAGGCGCTCGCGTGCCTGCGCGACTGCCTGCGAGGCCTCTTCGAGCTGCAGGTTCTCGGTCTGCAGACCGCCGCGCACCCCGGCGCCGCGCGGAGGCTCGACGAGGCGGGCGAGGATCAGGTCGCGCTGCGGCGCCGAGCGGGCCAGCGGCTTGGCCAACTCGATCAGGCGCTCCAGCGCTGCGTCGGTGTGCGAGGCGACGAGGATCGAGCGCTCCGCCGGCGGCAGGCCGGGATGCTCGCGGGCGGCGATGGCGGCCGCGCCGGCGAGCTCGTCCTCGATCGTTGTGCCGTATTCGTTGCGCGGATCGAGCAGTTTCAGCATCGGCCCCGTCATCAGCGTGGTGACGATCGCCATAATCACGAGCGCCGTGAACAAGATGCTCGAGATCGCGCCGACTTCGAGCGCGATGTTGAGCACGATCAGCTCGGTGAGCCCGCGCGTGTTCATCAACGTGCCGATCACCAGCGACGCGCGCGTGTTGAAGCCGGACACGCGCGCCGCGATCGCCGCCCCGGCGAGCTTGCCGACGATCGCGAGCACCACCAGGCCGGCGGTGATCAGCCACAGCTCGGGCCGGTCGAGCAGCGTGATGTTGGTCTTCAAGCCCGTGTATACGAAGAACAGCGGCAGCAGCAGCGTGACGACAAAATCCTCCACCCGGCGCGTGACCTCCTCGGTGAGGCGCGCGTGCCGCGGCATCACCATTCCCATGATGAAGCCGCCGAAGATCACGTCGATGTCGATCGCTTCGGTGATGTACGCCGACAGCAGCACGCCGACGACGATCGCCGCGAACCACCCGGAGGGGATCTGCCCGACCTCGTCGAACGCGGTCGCCATGCGCGCCAGAACCCGCCGCACCACCAGCGCCATCACGAGCACGAACGCGACCGCCTCGGCGATCGTCCGCACGACGACCCCAAACGAGCCGGAGACGGCGATCGTGGTCGCGAGCGCGATCAAGAACCAGGCGCTGACGTCGTCGATCGCGGCGCAGCCGATGGTGAGCGAGCCGACCTGGCCCTTGAGCATCCGCCGCTCGGTGAGGATCCGCGCCAGTACCGGGAAGGCGGTGATCGACATCGCGACGCCCATGAACAGTGCGAACGCGGCGAACTTGATGTCCGGCCCCAGGAGCTTGTACAGCGGCAGCGCGGCGGCGATCCCGAGCAGCATCGGCAGCGCGATGCTCGCATTGGAGATCGCCGCGGCGGGCGCGACCTTGCCCCTCAGCTGCTTCTGATCGACCTCCATGCCGATCAGGAACATGAAGAAGATCAACCCCAGGTTGGCGGCGACGCCGAATGCCGGCAGGATGTCGGTCGAGAAGATCGTCGCCTGGAGGTTGGGCGCGAGCAGGCCGAACAGCGAGGGGCCGAGCGCGATCCCCGCGATCACCTCCCCCATCACCCGCGGCTGGCCGACCCGCACCGCGACCATTCCAAACAGGCGCGCGACGATCAGCACGATCAGGACGGCGAGGAAGAAGGCGGCCACGAGCTTCGTGAACGAGCTGCGCTGCTTGGTGGCGGTGAACTGCTCTCCCGACGGCGGCAGGCCCGAGGCGGTGATCAACGCCGGTTTGGCGGCTGCTTTCGAGGGCATGATCACCACTTTGCTCAACGATTCCGACGTGCCATGCGCTGGTTTGGGAACTGTTTTGGAGGTGGTGACCACCGCCACTTTGCCTGCGGACCCCGAGGTGGTCGGTGTCGCTTTCGCGGCCGGCTTGGAGGTGCTGCCCAGCGCCGCCTTGGCGGCCGGCTTCGAGGTGGTGGGGAGCGCCGCCGCGTTGACGGTCGTTTTGGCGGACGACGGAACGGGCGTGGCGGCCTGCAGCGGAATCAGCTTGACGTTCTGCAGCAGGATGTCGTTCGCCGTCGCCGTCAGGCGTACCGACCCGCCTTTGATGCACGCGACATCCCCGCTGACGGCGCTGGTTTTGGTCGAGTAGGAGACCCGCCCGAGCGTATGGTTGGCGGCGACGAGGGTGTAGCTCGACCCGCTGCCGTTCAGCGTGAACGAGCTGCCGAAGCAGGTAGAGGCGGGCGACAGCGCATACTTGCCCGCGATCCCACTCGGCGTGCGTGGCAGCGCCGCGCCGGGGGCCGGCGGCGGGGACTTGAGGGTCGCCGCGAACGGTGCGCCTCCGAGCGTGCCGGCGATCGACCCTTTCACCCCGGGCGTCACGAGCGCGTTGAGCGTCTGCTGTTTGCCGGAGATGCAGTTGACCGTCCCCGTGAGGCGGTGAGCGCCGGCGGGAGTCGCGCCGGGCTTCATGCGCAGCTGACCGCCCAGCGTGCGCTGGCTGTTGGTGAGGTTGACGAACTGCCCGGACTGGTTGACGCTGAACGCCGGTCCCGGCGGAGGCAGCTGTGTCGGCGCGGTCACGGGCAGCGGAGCCCCGCCCACGGGCGCAGGAGCCGGACCCAGGCAGCTGCTGGGCGCGCTCGCGACGTATCCACCCGCGATCGAGGGAAGCGCCTTCTCGCTGCCGCCCTTGTCGATCACGATGATCACGACGGCGACCGAGAGCGCCGCCAAGACCACATAGAAGGCGATCAGCCGCCGCGCCAGACCCCCACTCGACAGCTCACTGTTCGATGGCATCGAAGTCCCCCCTTGGTTCGCTCTTACGCGCTGCGCCAATCGGGCATGATCCATCCAGCACGGCCCACGAAGAGCCTATGTCCCGCAGGTGCGCACCGTATCCGGTAGCTGCCATCGAAACGCATCGGGGAACCGCCGCAGGTCTCACTCCGGGAACCGCCGCAGCACATGAAGGACAGCCGGCAGTGGCATCGGTACCGCTGCGCCGCGAGTTGGTTGGAGCGCCCGCAGAAAAGAGACTGCCTGCCCGTCAGATCCCCCCGTCCACGTTCAGCGTCACCCCGGAGACGAAGCTCGCGTGGTCGCTGGCGAGGAACAGCGCGACATCGGCGATCTCCTGCGGCTGCCCCAGCCGGTTGAGCGCCGCGAGGCCGGAGTAGCGCGCGCGGCCGACGTCGTCCAGCTCGCCGGTCTGGTCGGTTTCGATGATGCCGGGCGCCACCGCGTTGACGCGGATGCCTGCCCTGCCGACCTCCTTGCAGAGGGCCCGCGTCAGGCCGATCAGGCCGGCCTTGGAGGAGATGTAGTGGACGCGTCCCGGCATCCCGCGCATCGCGACCGCCGAGGTGATGTTGACGATCGACCCACCCTCCCCCATCGCCGGCAGAGCGGCCTGGCAGACGAGGTAGACGGCCGTCAGGTTGGTGTCGACCACCCTGTGCCACTCCGCTAGCGTCAGTTGATCGATCATCGCGTGGCTCACCACGCCGGCGTTGTTGATGACGATGTCGAGGCCGCCGAAGCGCTCGCTGGTGTCTTTCACGAACGCCTCCGCCGAGGGCGGGTTGGAGAGGTCGGCCTGCGCGAGAAAGCTCGCGCCGCCGATCTGCGCCAACTCGCCCCGCAGGCGCTCCACGTCCTCGGACTCCCGGTTGTAGCAAGCCCCAACCGAGGCTCCCCCCTGCGCCAGCCCCAGCACCAGTGCACGCCCGATACCGCGCGAGCCGCCCGTGACGAGCGCCCGCTTTCCGCTAAGTCCGAGATCCAAGAGATCCTCCTCTGAGAACACCGCCAATTGCAAAACACATTCCGAGCACGGCTTTCAAACAGCCGGCAGGCCCGCGTTGAAAGACGTTTCGCGTCGCATGAGCGGCCAAGCCTACCTGGATCCGGTTAGGCTGCCGTGGATGGACGCAATCGACGAGCTCCCGGCCAACACCATTGCGGCAACGTACTGGCCCCCAGCTGTTCATGAAGGTGGAGCAATCCAATGATCATCGACGCGCACTGCCACCTGGCACCGCCTGAGTCGCCAGGTGCGCCATCGCTGAAGGACGTCGACGGCTTCCTCGAGCGCAAGGCGCAGGACGGGATCGATCGTGCTGTCATCGTCCACGGGATCGTCCGCCTGCCAGGTCTCGGAGGTCTGCTCGACCGGCTCAAGCGGTGGAATGAGTTCAATCTCGGGGTCCGTGAGCAGTATCCGGACCGGGTTTCGGTGATGGTGGGCGTCGACGCGTTCGAGGGCGACGGGATGCTCGAGGAGGCGCGGCGCGCCGTCGCGGCCGGGAGCTGTGGGTTCTCGGTCAGCTCCAGCGTCGACGGCCACCGCCTGGACGATCCGCGGGCCGAGGATTTCTGGAGCCTCGCCGAGGAGCTCGACGTACCGGTCCTGATCCACCCGCCGGTCAGGCCGGGCGGAGTGGGTGACCCGCGGTTGGACGAGTTCGGCAACCGGGCAGCCGACGTGGGGCTGAGCCTCGCCGCCGCGATCTTCGCCGGCGTACTGGACCGCCACCCGTCGTTGCGGCTGATCGCCGGAGCGGGAGGTGGCGGGATCGCCGACTTGATGGGCCGGCTGGATGCGGGCTACCGGATTCCGGCGCTGGCTGGCGCGGCGCTGGCTGGGCCGCCCGCGAGTGCGGCGGGCGCGGCGCCGGCCGGGCCGCCCGCCGGTGCGCCGCCTCAGGGTGTGATCGTGCCAAACGGGGCGGGGCCGGTCCCCGCGGATGCCCCGAGTGCGTACCTGCGCCGGGTCTACGTCGACACGTTGATGTTCAGCGAGCCGGCGCTGCGGTGTGCGCTCGAGGTGTTCGGCCCCGATCGGCTGTTGTTCGGTACCGATTGGCCGCCTGTGGAGATCCCCGCGGGGGTCTCGCGGACGCTGATCGACCGGCTGGACGTCTCCGACGACGAGCGCGCCGGCATCCTGGGGGGGAACGCGGCGGCGCTGCTCGAGCTCCCGTAGGCGGAGGCGCTGCTCAAGCTCCAGCAGGTCCCGGACCGCCGGGCGCGCCAGGCGGTCCCGGCATCATCGGCAGCGGCGGCAGTGCACCGAGCTGCCGCAGGATCGTCGCCATGTCGAGATAGACCCTCTCACACAGCAGCCTGTCGCCGTCGAACTCGAAGATGCACGCCGACCGCGATCGTATTTTCTTGCCGGTCGACTCAACGCCCGCGAAGAAGCCGCTGTGCGTGCCGGTGGTGATGCACTCGACGAACACCGCGTCCTCCAGATGCCGCAGCTTGCCGGGCTCGGCGTGGATGTCGGGCAGACCTCGGTAGAGGCCGGAGATCAGCATGCGGACCTCCTCCTCGCCGTCGTGTGTGCGGCCCAGATGCATCATTTCGTAGTGGGGCTCGTGAAAGCTGGCGATCAGGCCATCGAGGTCGTGTTCGTTCTCGGCGCGGAAGTGCTCGAGCACCGTCGCCTCGCGCTTTGCCTTCAGGTCGTCGTCGATCATGGGGCGGCTGCCTTTGGGGGTCCCCCGCCGGGAGGTCCGCCGCCGGGAGGTCCCCCGCCGGGAGGTCCCCCGCCGGGAGGTCCCCCGCCGGGAGGTCCCCCGCCGGGAGGTCCGCCGCCGGGAGGTCCGCCGCCGGGAGGTCCGCCGCCAGGGGGTCCGCCGCCGGGAGGTCCGCCGCCGGGGGGTCCGCCGCCGGGGGGTCCGCCGCCACCCTGCGGCTTCAGCCCTTGCTCCCGAATGATCCGCGGAATCGTGGACGGGTCGATGTCCAGGCCATACCTCACCCACACCGACGACATCTCATCCCGCCTGCCGGCCACGATCAGGGGGGTCACCTCCTGGAGGTACTTGTCATAGCCGCCGGGGGTGAACATCACCAGGAGGCGCGCCGGTCGATCGGTTGGATTCCAAATCGCCATCGGAACGTTGCGCTCCTGGATGACCAGGTCTCCTGCTTTAGCATGGAAGACTTCGCCGTCGAGCTCGAAGCCGACCTCGCCCTCGAGGATCAGCTGATACTCGTCCTCGAGCGTGTGCGTATGAACGGGGGCCACCACCGATTGGGGTTTGCACGGGATCTCGAGAAGCGTGATGTTGCCACCGGTCTGCGCGCCCGTCAGGAGGTATCTGATGCCGACCGCGTCTACGAACACAGAGTCCGTGTCACCGCTCGGAATGTGCACCGGCAATCCGCTTGACGTGAGTCGTTCCGACATCGCTGAGCCCCCAGTGGTTTGCTTGGGGGCATCATATTGCACCACCAGGTCGCGAAGCTCGTTGCGGGCGACCGACGACACCGTAATCTATGATGCTTCAGGTTCTGGCCCGGTTCAGGTCCTGGCCGGACGAGACGGGCCTGTGGGCGTAAACCGAGTCGGCGAGGAAGGGCGATCGTTGTGAATGAGCGGAGCTTGTCGGTGGTTGAGATCGGGGCCCTGCGGCCGCCCGGCGACGACTACGACGTCGTGATACTCGGCGGTGGTCTTGCCGGGCTGACGGTCGCGGTCCAGATCAAGCAGCGGCGGCCCGAGACCAGCGTGCTGGTGCTCGAGAAGCGCGAGGGTCCCGCGCCGCTGGCGGCGTTCAAGGTCGGCGAGTCGACGGTGCCGGCCGGAGCCAGCTACTTCGCGAATGTGATTGGGATGGCAGACCACCTCCGTGGGGAACAGAACATCAAGTGCGGTCTGCGGTTCTTCCCGCCGGCTGCCGGCAACACGGACATCACCAAGCGCGTGGAGCTCGGTCCGGCGGTGTACCCGCCGTTTGAGACGTTCCAGGTCGATCGTGGCCTGTTCGAGAACAAGCTCGCGGCGCGTGCCCGAGAGTGTGGCGTCGAGGTGACCGGGGGGGCTCGTGTGCAGGAGATCGAGCTTGGCGATCGGCACACGATCGCGTTCGATTTGTTCGGCGAGCGCTCGTCGACGACCGCACGGTGGGTCGTCGACGCGGCTGGGCGAGCTTCGCTGATCAAGCGCAAGCTGGGGCTCGCCGCCGATTCCGGGCATCACATCAACTCCGCCTGGTTCCGGCTGGCGGGCGGGCTCGACCTCGAGCAGTGGGGCGCGTCGGACTCCGAGTGGATGGGCTTCATGTCGAAGCCGGGGATCCGTCAGTTCAGCACCAACCACCTGATGGGCGAGGGCTACTGGGTGTGGCTGATCCCGTTGGCGACGGGGCCGATCAGCATCGGCGTGTGCGCGGACCCGCGCGTGCACCCGTTTGAGGAGATCAGCTCGTTCGATGCGATGCTGAGCTGGCTGCGCGAGCACGAGCCGCAGCTCGCCGCGTCGGTCGAGGGCCGGCTGGACGACGTCGAGGACTTTCTGCGCGTCGAGGACTTCTCCTACGACGTTACGCAGATGTGCTCGAACGACCGCTGGACGCTGGTTGGCGAGGCCGCGGCGTTTGCCGATCCGTTCTTCTCCCCGGGCTCGGACTTCATCTGCTTGAGCAACACGCTCACGACCGAGCTCCTCGTCCGTGAGCTGGACGGCGAGGACGTTGCCGAGCGCGTCGAGTCCTACAACGGCCTCTACAAGCGCACGTTCGAGAGCGTCGTGTGTCGCTACCGAGACATGTACCCGGTGTTTGGGGATGCGTGGGTGCTTCCGGCTGCCCTGACGTGGACCTTCCTGACAAGCCACGGCGGCCCCGCTTTCGTGATGATCAGGGAGAAGGTCGCCGACATCGAGTTCATGAAGACGGCGAGCCATCTGCTCGAGCGCCTCGCCGAGCTCAACACGAGCGCCCAAAAGCTGTTCCGTGAATGGCACGAGCTGAACGTCGGCGAGTCGCCGGTGCTACATCCGCCACTCATCAAACCGTCGATCGACGCGATGATCGGCCTGGTCAAGCCGCTGCCAGACGACGACGCGCTGCGCGGCGAGCTGCAATTGCAGATCCGCAATCAGGAGGCGTTCCTGATCGCGGTGTTCGCCAAAGCGCTCGAGGCGGTGCCGGATGTGCCGGCGATCGATGGGCCGGTCAACCCGCTCGCCGTCGGGCTGGACCCGTCCAAGTGGGAGGCCGACGGCCTCCTCGACGGGTCCGGGCTGACGATCGAGGACGCGCGTGGGCTGTGTCCCGGGATCGACGCCTTTTGGGACCCGACCGCGCCGGCTCCGCGGCTCGGCCCCCCGCCGGGCGTGGGCGGAGCACCCGTGGCCGGGGGTCCGCCGCCGGCCGCCGGGTAGCGTCACCGCTGCAGGCGAAACAACACTCGAACTGACAGCCTCCGCGACTGACAGCCTCCGCGCTCGAAGTCACTCCTGCGGCCATCCTCGACTTTCATGTAAGGCCCGCGAACCCCCTAAAGCGTCGCCCGAACCATCGATTCGTCTCATCCCTAACCGGCCTAACTGTCGTGCCGGCTACTCGTAGAAAACGGCCCGCTCCATCTCCTTACGCAGCACTCTCGCTGGGAGCTTGCTCAACACGAAGTTGCGCCCCGCCGCGGCCACAGGATTAGTCAAACCGACCATCTTGGCCCTACGCCCCGCCGAGCCGACGATCCACGCCGCGCGATCCCGTCGCCGCCACTCATACGCGCTCAGCGCAGCCCGAACATCCTCAGCATGACCAAGATCGCGCGTCAGCGCAAGCTCCTTGGCAAGCGCGATGCCGTCCTCCATCGCAGCGCCCGCACCCTGCCCAACGAACGGCGTCGTCGGGTGGATCGAGTCGCCAAGCAACACGATCCGCCCTTTGAACCAGGTAGGACCGGGATCGCGCTCGTACATATCGCCACGACTGAAGCTCGACTCCTCCGTGGCCCCCAACGCACGCTTCACCGTGTCGCTGAACCCGGCGAACGTCCCGAGCAGAGTCTCCTTGACCTGTCCGGGGGGATCCGAGCCACCCGCAGGGCCCCGGACAAAACAGTCCATCGACAACTGCTGCTCGCTACAAGGAAACATCACGATCGCCTTGCCAACACCGAGGTAGAGGCGCACCTCACCTCTCGGCACGATCACCGGGTCCTGGATAACCGAGTTGCGCCACGTGACAAAGCCCGCATAGATCGGCTCGGCGCCCTCGAGCACAAGCCCGCGGACGACCGAGTGCATCCCATCGCATCCCAGCAGCAGCCTGCCGCGCTCCTCGCGCCCGTCCGCGAAACGCGCGGTCACACCATCCTCGTCCTGCTCAGCACCAACAAACCGCGCACCGAGATGCACCACATCCTGATCGACCTCCGCCATCAACGCCGCGTACAAGTCGGCACGCAACGCACCGATACTCGGAGTCCCCCAAGCATCCGCAACCTCACCCTCGGGAAGAGTGTTCAACCGCCGACCGCTCGCCGAGTAATACTCAAACGAACGATACTCAACACCCTTCCCCAGCAACCGCTGACCCACCCCAAGCCGCAACAACAACTTCACCGTATTACTCCGAATCGTGAACCCGCCACCAAACGCCAAATGCCGCGAAGACTGCTCAAACACCTCGGCCCGAATACCAACCCGCCGAAGCGCAATAGCAGACGCAAGCCCACTCGGTCCCGCACCGACAATCAACACACGATCGTCACGGTGGCGCATCATCCGACTTCCTTCGAATCCACCTAACGGAGCTTACCCGACACGATGCACAACAGGCGCCACGCTCGCACCACTCCGGCTCAAACCTCGAGCGCCGCCCTGGCCGCCCGGGCAAAGCACGCTCTCTGAAGGGCAGCCCCTACGAACGAGCTTCGGCGGTCGATCTACGTTAGCTTCTCGGCGACGAGCAACAATCGGCAGCGGAGACAAGGAGCGCTGAACATGAGGGCAACGGCATTTGTATTTCCAGGACAGGGCTCGCAGCGCGTAGGCATGGGCACAGAGCTGCTCGAGGCGCGCCCCGAGCTATTCGATCGCTACTTCAGCCTCGCCGACGCGGCCTCCGGGCTGCCGATCCGCAAACTCGCGCTGGAGGGGCCGATCGAGGAGCTCACGCGCACCGACGTGGCTCAGCCTGCCCTGTTCGCGCTCTCGCTCGCGATCCACGAGCTGGCGCGCGAGTCGGGTCTGGAGCCCGACTTCATGGCCGGGCACAGCCTGGGCGAGGACACGGCGGCGGTCGCCGCGGGCACGCTCGACCTGGAGGCGGGCATGGAGCTCGTCTCGCTGCGCGGCAGGCTGATGGCCAACTGCGGGTCCGAGCGCCCGGGCGGGATGGCGGCGATCGTCGGCCTGCCTGCCGAGGAGGTGCGGGCGCTGTGCGAGACAGCCTCTGAGGCGGGTACCGTGGCTCCCGCCAACTTCAACAGCCCGCGACAGACCGTCGTCTCCGGTGAGGAGGCGGGCGTGCAGCGGCTGCTGCAGCTGGCCGAGGAGGCAGGCGCCAGCAAGGCGGTGCGCCTGAAGGTGTCGGCCGCCTTCCACAGCGTGCTGATGGAGCCCGTGCAGCGGGAGATGGCCGAGATGATGGGCAAGCTCGCCTGGAAGGACCCCCAGGTTCCGGTGGTGGCCAACGCCTCCGGCACGGTGCTCCGAACCGGCGAGGAGGTGTGCCAGGCGCTGGTCGCGCAGATCGCAAGCCCCGTGCTGTGGGTGGATTGCGTGCAGACGCTCGTCAAGGAGGGGTGCACGAGGGTCCTGGAGCTCGGGCCCGGACGGGTGCTGGGAGGGCTGGTGCGTCAGATCGACAGCGACGTCGAGGTGTTCGCCGCCGACTCGCCGGAGAAGCTGTCGGCGTTCGCCGGCTCGACGGCCTGAGCCCGCGGGCTACCCGGCACCGAGCAGCCGGTACTGCCCGCGGTGGAAGATCAGCGGCTCGGCCGTGTCGTGCACACCCAGCTCGAGCACCTCGCCGATGAAGATGTCGTGGTCGCCCGCCTCGTGCTCGGCGTGCAGCCGGCAATCGAGGTAGGCGAGCGCGTCCTCGAGGATCGGCGAGCCGCTGGTGGCCACCCGGTGCGACACCTCGGCGAACGCGTCCCGGCCGCGGGGGCGCTCCTTGGAGGCGAAGTACCGCGACAGCGGCTCCTGGTGGGTACCGAGGATGTTGACGGCGAACACCCCGTTGCGCCGCAGGTGCTCGCTGCCCTCCGAGCGCGCGATCGTGCACACCAGCACCAGCGGCGGATCGAGCGACACGGAGGAGAAGGCATTGGCCGTCATGCCATACGCGTGCTCCTCCCCGCGCGTGGTGATCACCGTAACGCCCGTGGCGAACGCGCCAACCGTGTCGCGGAAGTCCTTGCTGCTGAAGGCGGGCATGAGCGTGGAGAGGGCGGTACTCCGGAGCGCTCCTAGTCGAGGCTCCGCAGCCGCTCGCGCACGATCGCGTCGAAGTCCTTGGTCGTCCCCAGGGACTCGGCGACGATGTCGCGGAACGTATCGCGCTCCATCGCCAGCACCCGTGTGGGCTCCAGCGCCTTCAGCGTGGCCGTCCGCGGCCGGTCGCGCAGGATCGCGAGCTCTCCGAAGAACTGCCCGGGACCGAGCGAGACCGGGGCCTCCCCGCCGACCCCTTCGCGGTCGACCTCTACCGCGCCGTCCATGACGATGAAGAACTTGTCGGCCGGACCGCCCGCGCGAGCGATCGTCTCGCCCGCGGGGAAGTCGAGGATCTGCAGCTCGCCGGTGAGGCTCGAGACGCTCTGCAGCGGCAGGTCGGCGAACACCGAGTAGGCGCGCTCGCGGTGGAAGTCCACGCCGAAGGTCCCCTCCTGCTGATGGATCGCCGCTTCGGTGTTGTCGGTGAACTGCAGCTCGCTCGCCACGATGCGAAAGAACGAGATCGTCATTGTGGTGCCTGGCGAGAGCGCCGGGAACTTCTGCCCGAAGAGGTCGGCCACGCGCGCGATCTGCTCGCCGCTGAGGATCACGCGGCACTCCCCCGTGCCCTGCAGCCCACGAATCTTCTGCAGGTCATCGGAGGGCCCGTCGATCGTGAAGGCCACGAGCGGGTTCTGCTCGATGTGACGAGCCGTGGTGGTGTGCGCCTTCGTCCAGAAGTACAACTCGGGGCCGTCGTGCACATAGAGGAATGTGCCGGCATGTGGAACGCCGCTCGGGCTGGCGGTTGCGAGCGCGAGCGTGCGCTGCTCGCCCAGATAGTCCAGCACCTCGGGCAACATCTCGACTGCGGCTTCACCGCTGCTCATTGGGGTCTCCTTGCTGTGGGTCGGTCGCAGGTGTGTGTGGAGCAAGAGGCCTCGCTCCGGGCCAGTCGCGAATGTCGCGCGAAACCGCGGCTCATGTCGCCATCGCCGCGTCAGCCGCGAGGAAGTGCTCGACGAAGTCGGTCGTCACGTCGCCCGAGCGGAACTGCGCATCGGCGAGCACGCGGCGGTGGAAGGGGATCGTCGTCTTCACGCCGCGGCCCTCGATCTGAAACTCCGAGAGCGCGCGGTCCATCCGCTCGATCGCCTCCGGGCGCGTCGGCGCCCACACGATCAGCTTGGCGATCAGCGAATCGTAGAAGGGTGCGATGTTCCAGCCCGGGTAGCAGTGGGAGTCCACGCGCGTCCACGGCCCGCCGGGCGGCACGTACACGTCGAGTCGCCCGGCCGCCGGCGCGAAGTCGCGGTCGGGGTCCTCGGCGTTGACGCGGCACTCGATCGCATGGCCGCGCAGCACGACGTCCTCCTGGGTGACCGACAGCGGCTCGCCGGCGGCGACGCGGATCTGCTCCTGGATCAGGTCGACGGACGTGACCATCTCGCTCACGGGGTGCTCGACCTGGATGCGGGCGTTCATCTCCATGAAGGAGAGGTTGCCATCGTGGTCGAGCAGGAACTCCATCGTGCCGGCGCCGGTGTAGCCGACCGCCAGAGCGCCGGCGACGGCGCGCTCGCCGATGTCGCGGCGCTGCGCGTCGGAGAGGTGAATCGAGGGCGCCTCCTCGATCAGCTTCTGGTGGCGGCGCTGCACCGAGCAGTCGCGTTCGAAGAAGTACACGCCGTGGCCGTGGCTGTCGCAGACCAGCTGCACCTCGGTGTGGCGGGGCGCCTCCAGGTAGCGCTCGATGTAGACGGCGCTGTCCTTGAACACGGCCTGGGCGGTCGCACGCGTGGTGGTGTAGAGGCGCACGAGGTCCTCGGCGCGGCGCACCACGTTCATGCCGCGCCCGCCGCCGCCCGCGACCGCCTTGATGATCACCGGATAGCCGATCCCGTCGGAGATCTCCTGCGCCTCCTCCGCCGTCTGCACGGGCTCGATCGTGCCGGGCAACAGCGGCAGGCCGGCCTTCTGCATCAAGTCGCGCGCGATCGCCTTGTCGCCCACCTTCTCCATCACCTCGGGGCGCGGCCCGATGAAGGTGATCCCGTTGTCGGAGCAGATCTCGGCGAAGAACGGGTCCTCGGAGAGAAACCCGTAGCCGGGGTGGATCGCATCGGCGCCGGTCTTCTGCGCGGCGCCGATCACGTTGGGGATGTGCAGGTAGCTCTTGCCGGGGTGGTGGGGCCCGACGTGCACGGCCTCGTCGGCGAAGCGCACGACGGCCGACTCGGCGTCGGCGGTGGAGTAGATCGCGACCGACTTGATGCCCAGCTCGCGGCAGGCGCGCGCGACTCGCAGCGCGATCTCACCTCGGTTGGCGATCAGAACCTTCTCGAACACGGCTCAGCTCCCCTGGGTTGCCGCATGCTCTACGGAGCCGCCGTCACCCGGGCGCTCAATCATCAGCCGGCTCCAGGTACATCAGCACCTGCTCGAACTCGACCCACTCGCCATTCTCGACGACGATCTCGGCGACCTTGCCGCCCTCGCCGGCGGAGACCTCGTTCATCATCTTCATCGCCTCGACGATGCACACGGTCTCGCCGGGCTCGACGCTAGAGCCGACCTCCACGAACGGCTTGGCGCCGGGCTGCGCAGCGCTGTAGTAGGTGCCCACCAGGGGCGCCAGCACCGGCACCCGCTTGTCGGCCTCGAGGTCGCCGATCATGAAAACGCCCGAGGCCATGCGCGCACCGGGAGCGATGCTCATGCCGGGGCCCGCGCCGGTCGCGACAGGTCCGCTTGGGTTGCCCAACCCCCCCAGCGGCGGTGGCGGCGGCGCCCCGGGCACGCCCGGCGCCACCGGCGGCGCGCCGCGCTCGATCTCGATCTTGTAGTCGCCGGCGGCGACCGCGAAGCGCTGCACGGTGCTGCCCTCCAGCCGCTTGATCAGGTCGCGGGCCTCGGCCCACACCGACTCGATCAGCTCGCGGTCGGGGGTAGCCTGGATGTTCTCGTTGTCGCTCATGATGTCTCCCCCTGTGATAGTGGCGGAAGTGTTGGCTGGCGCCCGGGGGTGCCGAACTTGCGAAAGCGCTCGTAACGCTGGGCGATCAGCTCGTCGGCGCTCAGCGGCAGCAGTTCGCCGAGGCTGGCGACGATCGCCGCCTTGAGGTTGGCTCCGGCGGCCGGCGGGTCGGCCTGCGCCCCCCCCTCGGGCTCGGGCACAACCGCGTCCATCACGCCGAGACGCAGCAGCTCGGGGCTCGTGATGCGCAGCGCCTTGGCCGCGCGGGGAGCGGCGGAGGCGTCCTTGAAGAGGATCGTCGAGCAGCCCTCGGGGCTGATCACCGAGTAGTAGGCGTTCTCCATCATCAGCACCCGGTCGCCCGCGGCAATCGCCAGCGCACCGCCGCTGCCGCCCTCGCCGGTGACGACCGTGACGGCCGGCACGGGCAGGCGCGACATCAGCATGATCGATTCGGCGATCGCGTTCGACTGCCCCCGCTCCTCGGCCCCCAGCCCGGGGTAGGCGCCGGGCGTGTCGACGATCGTCACGAGCGGCAGGCCGAAGCGCGCGGCGTAGCGCATCAGGCGCATGCTCTTGCGGTAGCCCTCGGGCTCGGGCATGCCGAAGTTGTGCTCGACCAACTCGCTGGTCGTGTGGCCCTTCTGCTGCCCAATCACCATCACCGCCATCTCCCCGAGCTGCGCGAGACCCGCGATGATCGCGTGGTCCTCCTCGAACAGCCGGTCGCCGTGCAGCTCCTGGAAGCCGTCGAAGGCGAAGCCGACGAGGTCGAGGAACCGCGGTCGGTCGATGTGGCGGGCGAGCTGGACGATCTCCCAGGGGTCGCGCGCGGGCAGTCGCTCGGGATCGACGATCGGCGTGGTGCCCTCGACCGCCGGCAGGCGCCCCCGGCGCGCCGCCGCGTCCTCGCCACGCGCCGCCTCGGCACGGGCGTGGAGCTCGAGCAGGTTGCGGATCGTGCGGCGCAGGCTTTCGCGCGGCTCGACCAGGTCGAGCATCCCGTGCTCGAGCAGGAAGCCCGCGGTCTGGAACTCGTCGGGCAACTTCTGGCGGATCGTCTGCTCGATCACCGTCGGCCCGGCGAAGCCGATGTGCGCGTCGGGCTCCGCGATCAGGATGTCACC
Organism: Solirubrobacteraceae bacterium; assembly: GCA_035948945.1. Taxonomy (GTDB): domain Bacteria; phylum Actinomycetota; class Thermoleophilia; order Solirubrobacterales; family Solirubrobacteraceae; genus Palsa-744. The sequence goes on along the minus strand of DASZIQ010000103.1, from coordinate 38,339 downwards.
AAGCGTCGCGTAAGAGGCGCTGACGCCCCCGTAGGTCGGATCGGTCAGCAGCGAGATGAACAGCACGCCCTCCTCTGCCAGCCGCGCCATCGCCTGCGAGGTCTTGACCATCTGCATCAGCGACACGCACCCCTCCTGCATGCGGGCGCCGCCGGAGGCGGAGATCACCAGCAGCGGCGTGCGGGTCTCGAGCGCCAGCTCGGCCGCGCGCGTGATCGACTCGCCAACCGCGCCGCCCATCGAGCCGCCGATGAACGAGAAGTCGATGCCCGCTACCACGATCGGCAGGCCGTCGATCGTGCCGGTGCCGTGCAGCGCGCCGGTCTTCGTCTCGCTCTTCTTCTGCGCCTGCGCGATCCGCTCTGTGTAGGGCTTGGAGTCCGCGAAGGAGAGCGCGTCGAGAATCTCGAGGTCGTCGCTGAGCTCCGCGAAGCTGCCCTCGTCGAGCAGCTGCCCAAGGCGCTCGCGGATGCGCAGCCGGAAGTGGTGGTTGCAATCGGGGCACACGCCGAGGTTGCGGCGCAGGCGCTTGTGGTAGACGAAGGCCGCGCACGAGGGGCAGCGAAACCACTCGACCACGTCGGCGCGGCTGGCTGTCGCGAGCTCAGCCAAGGAGATCTTCCGAGGCCAGGCGTCGATCGTCGGCGTGCATGCGCCGGTACTCGAACAGCGACGCGCTCAATGCGGCGTCGACCTCCTCGCGCGTGGGCGCCTGCTCGGCCCGTTCGCCTGCAAGGGCTTGAATAAAAGCAATTAGATTGAGGGTTCGACCCTGGGAATCGCTGACCGGCGCCTCGCGCGCAAGCTCCAACGCGCGTGGCCAATCCTCGCGTTTGATTGCGGTCGCGAGCATCCCGTGCAGCGGGTAGATCTCGTGGCCCGGTACGTCGTCGAGCTCGCGCAGGCGCTCGAACGCCGCCACCGCCTCGTCGAGCTGTCCGACCTCGAGGCTGAGCTCGGCCACGTCGAGCGCGGCCATCAGGTCCTCGGGCTCGGCCTCGGCGATCCGCTGCGCCTGGGTGAGCGCCTCCTCGTAGTGGCCAAGCGTGCGGTACATGTCGACGAGGCTGATCGCCGCGGTGGAGGCGCCGCGCATGCTCTGCGCCGCCTGGCTGAGGTAGCCGACGGCCTCCTCCTCGCGCCCGGTCGCGGCGGAGGTGTGGCCGAGGTGGCTGAGCGCCACCTGGTCGGCGGGGTTGAGCTCGACCGCGCGGCGAAAGGCGTCGTTCGCCTCATCCATGCCGCCTTCGGTCGCAAGCGCCTCCCCCAGGTGGTGCCAGGCGTCGGCGTTATCGGGAGCTAGCTCGGTCGCGCGCCGCAGCTGCTCGGTGGCGTCCTCGGCGTCGAGCTCCACGCCGGCGCGCCCGGCCAGCACTAGCAGCTCGACATCCTCCGGCGCGCTGGCGAGCGCCGCGAGCGCCGCGGCACGGCTCTCGCGAAATTCACCGGCCTGGAAGTGGGTGTCGGCCTGCTGCCTGGCCTCCGTGCTCATCCCGGCCACACCCAGTTGGTGAGCTCCGGCGGGTCGTTGCCAACCTCGCGCACGTACCGTCGGTGCTCGGCGAGCTGCTCGCGGTACTTCGCGATCGCCTCTTGGGCGCCGCCGATGTTGCGCACGGCGAACGCGCCCGACATCCCGCCGATGTTGTCGCTGATCCCGAGGTCGACGCGGCTCAGCGCCTCGATCGCCAGCTGGTAGCGATCGACGCCGTTCATCGCCAGCAGGTCGAAGGGCGTCGTGGTCGTCCCCTCCTCCGCATAGCCACGCACGTGGAAGCGCTCCTGGTTGGGGCGGCGGTGGATCAGCTGGTGGACCGCCGAGGGGTAGCCGTGGAAGTTGAAGATCACCGGCCGGCCTTTGGTGAACAGCTCGCCGAAGGCGCCCGCGGGCATCGCGTCGGGATGCTTGCCGGGCGCCGCCAGCGCGAACAGGTTGGTGACGTTGACGAAGCGCACCTTCAGATCCGGCACATCCTCTTTGAGTAGGCTGGCGGCCGCCAGCAGCTCGATCGTGGGAATCGTGCCGCAGCTTGCCAGCACCAGGTCGGGATCGCCGTCGTCGCCCGCGCTCGCCCACTCCCACGCGGAAGCGCCGACGCGGACGTGCTCGCGCGCCTCATCCATCGTCAGCCACTGCGGCAGCGGCAGCTTGGAGCCGATGATCAGGTTGATGCAGTTGGTCGCCTGCAGGCAGTGATCGACGGTCGCCAGCAGCGTGTTGGCGTCCGGCGGCACGTACACGCGCGCGTGCTCCTCGCGACGGTTGAGCATCGAGTTGATGAAGCCCGGCATCTGGTGGGAGTAGCCGTTGTGATCCTGGCGCCAGCCCTCCGATGTGAGCAGGTAGTTCAGGGAGGCGACCGGCTCGCGCCAGGGCGCCTCCTCGCGCGACATCTTCAGGAACTTGCCGTACTGGTTGACCATCCCGTCGACGATCGGGATGAACGCCTCGTAGCAGGGGAAGATGCCGTGGCGGCCGGTCAGCACGTAGCCCTGCAGCCAGCCCTGGCAGTTGTGCTCGGAGAGCACCTCCATGATCCGCCCGTCGGGCTTGTAGTCGGGGTTGATCTCGGGATCGACCGGCCACTCGTAGGCGTGGTTCTCGACCTTGAACAACGCCCCCAGCCGGTTGGAGGCCACCTCGTCGGGGCACACGACGCGGAAGTTGGCCTGCTCGCGGTTGAGCTCGAACACCTGGGCGAGGTACTCCCCCACCGCGCCGAGCGAGCTCTCCGTGGTGGCGCCGGGGCGCTCGAGCGCGACGGCGTGGGCGCTCAGCTCGGGCAGCTGCAGCGCGACCCGCATCCGCCCCCCGTTGACGTGTGGGTTGGCGCCCATGCGTCGCTCGCCGGTCGGGCACATCGCGGCGATCTCGGGGGCGGGCCCGCCGTTTGCGTCGAACAGCTCCTCGGGGCCGTAGGAGCGCAGCCACTCCTCCAGCGCCTGCAGGTGCTCGGGGTTGGTGCGGGCCTGCATCGCGGGCACCTGGTGGGACTTGGAGGTGCCCTCGACGCGGATGCCGTCGAGTTCACGCACGCCGGTCCACCCCTTCGGCGAGCGCACGATCAGCATCGGCCAGATCGGCCGCACCGGCCGGCTGCCTTCGCGCGCGGCGCTCTGCAGCTCACGGATCTCGCCGTGGGCGGTGTCGAGCGCGGCGGCCAGCTCGCCGTCGAGATCGTCGCCCTGGACGATCATCGGGTGCCACCCATACCCCTCGAACAGCTTCGTCAGCTCGGTGTCGCTCATCGAGCTGAAGATCGTCGGGTTGGCGATCTTGTAGCCGTTGAGGTGCAGCATCGGCAGCACCGCGCCGGAGGTGGCGGGATCGAGGAACTTGTTGGAGTGCCACGCGCCCGCCGTCGGCCCGGTCTCCGCCTCGCCGTCGCCGACGATGCACGCCACGATCAGCTCGGGGTTGTCAAGCGCGGCGCCGAAGGCGGTCGCCAGCGCGTAGCCCAGCTCGCCACCCTCGTGGATCGTGCCCGGCACGATCGGGGCGATGTGGCTGGGAAAGCCACCCGGCCAGGAGAAGAGGCGCACTAGCTTGGAGAGCCCCTCGCGATCGCGGCTCATCTCGGGCTTTACGTCTTCCAGGCACCCGTCGATCCACAGGTTGGCGAGGTTCGCGGGCGCTCCGTGACCGGGGCCGGTCACCAGCAGGACGCTCGAGTCGGTGTCGAGGATCAGGCGGTTGAGCCCCGCGTACATCAGGTTGATCCCGGGGACCGTTCCCCAGTGGCCGAGCAGGCGGTGCTTGACGTGCTCGGGCTTCAGCGGCTCCTCCAACAGGTGGTTGTCCTGCAGGTAGATCATCGCCACCGCGATGTAGTTGGTGGCGCGCCGGTAGAACGCGAGCTTCTCTGAGATTGGCGACAGAGCTTGGGTCGACAACTTCCCCCCCTGTGTGGGCGATGGGCCTTACGAGCCGCAGAGACTACACCGATGAAGCTGGTGGCGCCACGTGCTCAGTCGATCTCGACGGTGTAGTCCCACCCGACGAGCGTGCGCCCTCCCTCCGGCGCCCACGCCAGCCCGCCGTCGCCGGTCGGCAGCACGTCGTGCAACCTCAGCGACACCGTCTTGCCGGGCGGGACCGTGGTGGGCGGCGGGCCCCCGTCCATCGCGGTCACCCGCGGATGGTGGACGTGACCGTGATCGTCGAGGAACGTGAACGCCGCCGGGTCGAGCGGGATCGTGCCCGAGGCCGAGGCGAACGTGACGATGAACGTGCACGGGGTGCTCGCCGGCACCGGGAAATGGCCCTCCTCGGGCACTTCCGGCCCGACCGCGGTGGCCAGCACGCGCCCGTGTGGGAGCTCGACGGCGACCGCGTCGCCCTGGATCGACAGCGCCGGGTGAGCGGCGGAGGCGGTGAGGATGCGGTTGACGTGCACCTTCGGCTTCGGCAGCCAGCTCGGCAGGCCTCCGTATGTGGCGGAGTGGTGCGAGCTTGTGCCCGCGACTGCCGATCCAGACCGGCTGCCATCCGCTGCCGCCGGCCGTGAGAGGTCCCCTCCCCCGGCCAGGGAACGCGCGGGGCTCGGCCGATGCGCTCCCGTCGTGCCGCCGGAGCTCAGCATTCCGCTCAGCGAAACGACGAGCCCGAGCGCCAGCACGGCAGCGGCGATCGCCGCCAAGCGGGCGCGGCGGGAGCCGAGCGCGAAGGCTCGGCTCCCCCTGCCAGATGCGACCGATGTGTGGTTGGCGCTACTCATCCCCGACGGCCACCATCAGTGATGTTCCTTCGCCGGTCCTTTGGGATTGGTGAACACGTCCGGGCCGAACGGCGCGAGGCCGGGCTGGGCCGCGTAGCCGATGTGGCCTTTGCCGTCCAATCCGGGGGAGGCGCTCTTCACATCGAAGAGGTCCTCCATCGTGCGCAGCCAGCTGTAGTGGTTGTAGTACACGGTGCTGACGCTGCCCGGTGCGATGTAGGGGCTGATCAGCACGCTGCCGGTGTCGCCGCCGCCCGTCGTCGGGTCGGTGGCGTTGAACAGCGGGTCGGTTGCCGGGGTGCGCGCGCCGAGCGTGATCCCGCTCACCGCGCCCGTCGTCGCAAGCGGTTCGCCGGAGGCGTTCACCAGCGCGAACGAGCCGGTGTCGACGAAGCCGCCGCTCTGGTTGGGAGCGGTGGCGTTGACGAACGAATCGCTCACTTCGCCGACGAACGCCCCGGCGGGGATGCCCGTGCCGCTCACCGAGCGGCCCTTGTCGGTCGCCACGATTGAGTTGTCGGCGATCGTCGTGGCCCCTTCGGTGGCGTTCGCCCCTTTGTCGGTGCGGGCGCCCGGCACGTGGCTGCCGCCGCCGAGGATGCAGGTGCCCGTGGGCAGCGACGGGACGGTCTGTTCCAAGCAGTCGCTCGGACGGTCGATGTAGGCGTTGTCGCCGGGGCCCGGGTAGAGCTCTTCGCCGTGTTCGTTCTTTTCCAGTGGCGTGTTCGGCCCCGTGGGCTCCCAGTTGAGGCTGTTGCCGAACAGCGTCTCCCCGGCCGAGTCGTCTTCCAGCGAGGTCGCCGCGTCGGGTGCCACCAGCGTCGAGTTGGAGAAGCTGTTGCCGGTGTAGGTGAACGGCGGGAAGCCCTCGTCGAAGGTGACGTCGATCAGCCCGCCTTCCTTGAACGCCGGCGATTCCTCGATCTCGGGGATCACGTGTTCGAGGAACAGGTCGGCGGAGTACAGCCCGCCGGTGTAGTTGACAGGTTCGTTCGGGGTCGTCGGGCTGGAGAAGCCGCCCGAGAGGTTGTTGCCGTGGCACACGGCGTCGTGGCCGTCGCTGCAGTTGTTCGGCGAGATCCAGCTGAACGCCGGCGTGGTCGCCGCGCTCTGCAGGTCGTGGTAGAGGCCGTCGGTCGAGCTGAAGAGGTTGGCGATGTGTGCTTCGTTGCAGTCGCCCGCCGCCCGGATCGATTCAAACCAGGGGAAGGGGAAGTGCTTGGGCACGTACTGGTCGGTGCCGTTGGCGCTGCCCGGGTTGGGAAACGCTTTGCTGCCGGTCGCCCCCGGTTCGGCGTAGGGGGCGCCGCAGTATTCGGTGCCCGCGTCGTGCACGGGCCCGCTTTCGTCGGGGTTGCCGAGATCCTGGGCGTAGCCCTTCCAGCTGACGTGGGCAGCGTCGAGCTGGTTGAACAGCGTCGGCACGCTCGCCGGGTACACGCAGCCGTTAGAGCCCGCCGCCGCGTTGGGGCCGGCGGCCGATTCCATCTGCCCATAGTTGGGGTTGGTCCTCAGCTTGCCCGACGTGTCGAGTGTGCCGGTGAATTTGTCGTAGTAGGGGCAGTCGGCCTGCGTGTCGGGCTGCGTGGCCTGGCCGCTCACCATCGAGACGTAGTTGTCGAGGCTGAAGTGGCCGGTGCCGTAATAGTTCTTCAGCAGCACCCCCTGTTCGGGCAGCGTCTGCCACAGGTAGGTGTTGTCGTTGAGGCCCGTGAAGGTGGCGTCGTAGGACTTGTTCTCGAGGATGATCAGCCACACGTGCTTGACCTTGCTCTTGCCGATGCCGAGACCGTCCGGGTGAGTCGCAGGCGCTTCGCCGGCGAGGGCGCTGGCCGACGCCATCAAGAGAGCGGCCATCGCCGCCACCGCGATCGCAACGGCAATGCGGGCTCTGCGAGCCTCGGGGCGCTGTCGGGGCGGGCGCGGGGCGGGCGCCGGCTTGCGGCGAGAGAAGAGCCGTCGCGCGGGACGGCCTGGGGACTCTGCGTTCATCGCGGGGGTCATCTCCTTTGCGCACGTAGACGTGGCGATCTTGGACATGGTGATCTGATACCGCTCGTGCGTGTGAGTCTTCCCGTCGACGGCCGTGCCGACGTGTTCATCTCGTGACCCGTGTGTGAACAAGTCGAGAACAGCACCCCTCCCCCGTTCACCTGGATTTCACTTCACTTTCACAGTGACGTTCTGGTCACCCAATCGTCACCATGGCACGGGGGCGATGCTGTGGCGGCGCTCGGCGACGACGCTGATGGCTCGCAGCGCCTCGGCAGTCACCCGCCCACGTCGAAGAACTGGAGCTCGCCCCCCGGGCTCGGGCACGACCGAGATCCGGGAGCCGAAGAGCGGGCTCGCCGTGTGGACGATCTGGCCTCCGTGCCGAACCCAGGGATCCACACTGCGCGCCGACGCCGGGTAGGAGGCCCGGCGCCCACGCGCCAGGGGCGCAACCAACCCGCGCGGACGATCCCCAAATACAAGCCAACGAGGCACTGCCGACGGGGTGAGATGAGCGCAACGAGGCGCTGCGGGCAGTGTGGGTCAGTCGGGACGCCCGCGTCTCTGCGGATGCGGCGTCTCGCCGCGGGCCAACATCGCCACGAACTGCTCGATCCGCCGGGCGCGCGTGTCCGCGCGCTTCGCATTGTCGATCCGGTACAGCACCGCGTAGCGGTTCTGGCTGGTGAGCACCTCCCACATCGCCTGCGCCGCCGGTTGCGCGCCCAGCGCCGCCGCGAGGTCCGCCGGCACCTCGATCGTCGCCTGTCCCGCGTACGCCTGCTCCCAGCGCCCGTCCGCCTTCGCTCGCTCGACCGCGGCGATCCCCGCCGGGCGCATCCGGCCTTCGCGCGTCAGCCGCTCCACGATCCCCACATTGCGCTTCGACCACGCGCTGCGCGGGCGCCGCGGGGTGAAGCGCTGGCGGTAAATGTGTGCGTCCAGTCGCCGCATCTGGCCGTCGATCCAGCCGTGGCACAGCGCCTCCTCCAGCGCCTCGTCGTAAGTCAGGCTGGTCGGCTCGGTGGTGCCCTTCTTCGCCAGGCCCACCCACACGCCGGGGGAGTGCTCGTGGTTGCTCGCCAGCCACCCCACCCACGCCGCCGCATCGATCGCGATCAGCGTCGGTTGGTCGTCTGCCGCCACCGGCTATTCGCGCTCGAGCGCGCGCACCGAGATCGAGCTTTCGCGGGCGTTTGCGCAGGTGCGAAACGGGTATGGCACCACCTTTGAGGCGGTCTCGCCAGGTGGATACACGCGGAACCCCGCAGCCGCCGTCGGGTGGCATGAAGACGGCAGCGCGCCCACGTCGACGACGCGCACGATCGCCGTTGCCCCCCCTTCGGGGGCGAGCGTGACTGTGCGCGGCCGCCCCGTCACTTCCCGCTTCGCCGACGCTCCGATCCGGCGCCCGCCGAGGCTCACCGCCGACACACCGGGATAGCCGGCCAGGGTGCAAGTGTGCCCAGAGAAGTTGACGAATTCGAGTTTGTAATAGAAGCTCCCCGCGGTCCCCGAGCCTTCGGCGTTCAGCCACATGACGAGCCCGGCCGTCTTGCACCGCGGGGCGGCCGCCGTGTGAGCGTTTGCAGTTGGTGTCGCCGAGCGGGGCACCGGCAGCGAGGGCGGGGGCGCCACTCGCGCCGGCGCCGGGGCGGCGAAGAGCGCTGCGAGCGATGCCACCAGTGCGAGCATTGGATGTCCAATCATATTTCCTTTCGAGGGTGGGCGATCTCGAGGTGCGATGCGCGGCTCGCGGCAGTGGCTAGCAGCGCCTGCGACGCTCCGCGACGGCGCCGAGGTCCAGCGTAGCGATCACGGGATCATGCAGCGAGCAGGTCCACGACGAAGATCAGCGTCGAGTTTGGCGGTATGACCGGGGGACTGCCTTTGTGGCCATATGCAAGGGGGGCAGGGATGATCAATTCGCGCCGTCCTCCCACGCGCATGCCCACAAGACCTCGTTCCCAACCTTCGATGACCTCGCCTCGCCCGATGGTGAAGGTGAAGAGCTCGCCGTCACGCCACGAGCTGTCGAAGACCTTGCCGTTGCTGTAAAAAGCACCGACGTAGTTGACGGTCAGCTCGCGTCCGTCCTTTGCCTTTGGGCCGGTGCCTTTGATGATGTTCTTTATCACCAGCCTTTTGGGGGCAGGGCCCTTGTGGGCTCTGATCTTGGGCGGCCTGGAGAGCGGCCCGCGCGCCGGCGTCCTGGTAGACCCAGCCGCCACGGGTGCCGCCAGTGCGCACAGCAGAGCCGGAAGACCGACTGCCAGCAGCACCGTGCGTCTCCGCCAGACTCGGAGGCTGCTCACCCGTTGCATCGGAGGCCCCTCACCCGTTGCATCCTCCCCCTGTTCACCGATCCCAGCATACAGGTCGGTACGAGCAGAAGGGAGGGATCCTGCTGACCCTGTGGCATCTCACTTCACCGAAGCGCTCAGGCGCGCTGTGGGGTCCAGTCGCGGACTGCTGGGGATGGCGCGATGCCGCTTGCCAGGCGCGGGTCGGGTATCGGGGCGCCGGCGTAGGTGTGTAGGGGGATCACGCCAGCCCATGCGGGTAGTGCGTAGTCCGGCTCGTCGTCGAGTGGTGGCCCGCCGCGGATCTTCGCCGATGCCTCGTCGAGAGGCAGGGCGAGCACGTGGATGGCCTTCAGCTCCTTGACGGTGGGTGGGCGGACCTCCCGCCAGCGCCCGGGGATGAGGCGTTCGGTGAAAGCCTGTACTGCCCGCATGCGCCTGTCGAGATCCTCAACGGGTCGAGCGGTGCCCAGCACGACGACCGAGCGGTAGTTGACAGAATGGTGCACGGCCGAGCGGGCGAGCACCACCCCATCGAGCAGGGTCACCGTCAGGCACGCCGGCGCCCCGGCGCGCAGCGCGCGGATCGTGCGGCTGGCGGCGGAGCCGTGGAAGTACACCTCATCGCCGACGCGCGCGTGCAGCGTGGGGATCACGAAGGGCTGGCCCTCGTGTGCGCAACCGAGGTGCGCCACCATCGCCTCGTCGAGGATCGCATCGATCGCCTCACGGTCGTAGCGGCCGCGGGCTGGCATGCGACGGACCTTCGTGCGCACCGAAGAGGCGGTGGACATGCCCGAAGGGGCGGTGGACATACCAGCACAGTAGTCCAGCCTTGGCTCCACGAACAGGGCCAATCAGATGCGAGAATCTAGGGCCAATGGAGCTGCACCTCGATCTGGCGAGCGCTCCCGGGCGATCTTTGCGCGCCCGTGTCGAGCACGCGCTGCGCGAGGCCGTGCGCGGCGGGCGCCTGGCGCCCGGCACGCGCCTTCCCTCCACACGCGCCCTGTGCATCGAGCTCGGTGTCTCGCGGGGGGTGGTTGTCGATGCCTACGCGCAGCTGTCGGCCGAGGGCTATCTGCACACCCGCCGCGGCGGTGGCACGACGGTCGCCGCGACGCTCACACGGGCACGCCCGCCATCGTCCGACACCGCGCCGCGGCCTGCGATTCGCCACGACATGAGTCCCTTCCGCCCGGCGCTGAGCGGCTTTCCGAGGACGGCGTGGGCCGCCGCCTACACGAGGGTGCTGCGCAACGTGCCCGACGAGTGCCTCGCCTACCCCAATCCCGCCGGCACGCCCGAGCTGCGCGCCACGCTCGCCGCCTACCTCGGCCGGGTGCGCGGCGTACGCGCCGACCCTGCGCAGATCGTGGTGACCACCGGCCTGCGCCAGGGCATCGCGCTGCTGTGGTCGACCCTTGCCGCCGCCGGCGCGCGGCGAGTCGCCGTCGAGGATCCCGGCTGGCGTGGCATACGCGAGACAGCTGCAGCCGCAGGGCTCGAGCTCGTGCCGCTACCGGTCGATCGCGACGGGCTGATCGTCGAGCGTCTGGAGCTCCAGGACGCCGACGCGGTGGCTGTGGCGCCCGCGCACCAGTACCCCACCGGCGCGGTCCTCTCACCCGCTCGTCGTGCCGCTCTCGTGGCGTGGGCCCAGGCGCGGGGCGCGCTGATCGTGGAGGACGACTACGACGCCGAGTACCGCTACGACCGCCAGCCGATCGGCTCACTCCAGGGTCTCGAACCCCAATGCGTCGTCTACGGCGGCTCGGCGAGCAAGACCCTCGCCCCCGCGGTGCGCCTCGGCTGGCTGGCACTCCCCGAGCGTCTCGTGGAGCCCGTCGCCGTCCGTCAACGCCTGTGCGGGGGGATGCCCGCGCCGCTCGAGCAGCTTGCGTTGGCCGATCTGATCGAGCGCGGCGAGCTCGACCGCCATCTGCGTCGCCAACGCCGGCGCTACCACCGCCAGCGCGAGGCGCTACTGGCGGCGCTCGCCGGCAAGTTGCCCGAGGTGAGCGTGCACGGCGCCGCCGCCGGTCTGTACGCCGTGCTGCACCTCCCGGAGGGCCTCGACGAGCAGCTGGTGCTCGCCGCCGCGCGCTCGCGGGGCATCGCGTTGGAGGGATTCGCCGGGGGCACCCCGGCGATCGTCGTCGGCTACGCCAACCTCGCCGATGCCGCCGTGCAGCCAGCGGTGGCCGCGCTCGCGGCGAGCATTGCGCAGGCCACCACCGAGGCCGCGCGCAGCCCGTCCGGCGCAGCGCCGGGCGAGCCCGCACGGGCAGGGCCTCAGCACCAGGACGAGCCCGCACGGGCGGTGCAATAGCCTGCTTGCAGATGATGCCGTCTGGTGCAAGCGCACGCAGGAGAAGATCGCGGTGAGCGACCACGTGAGCGACCCCTACACCGACCCTGACTTCGCGACGGCGGCGCTCGTCACGATCGACACCCAACGCGATGTGCTGGACGGCGGGCCGTTGGAGATCGCGGGGACCTCCGCGGCGCTCGCGCCGATGCAGGGGCTCGCGCAGGCGTTCCGCGAGGCGGGCCGTCCGATCGTGCACATCGTGCGCCTGTACGAGCCCGACGGCAGCAACGTCGACCTCTGCCGCCGCCGCGCCGTGCAAGACGGCGCGCGCATACTCGCCACGGGCGCGCCCGGCTCAGAGCTCGCCGTGGAGCTTGCGCCCGCGCCCGATCTGACGCTCGACGGCCCGCTGCTGCTCGCCGGCGGCGTCCAGCGCCTGGGGCCACGAGAGGCCGCGATCTACAAGCCCCGCTGGGGCGCCTTCTACCGCACTCCGCTGGAGGACCATCTACGCGAGCACGGCGTCACCACGATCGTGTTCTGCGGCTGTAACTTCCCCAACTGCCCGCGCACCTCGATCTACGAGGCCAGCGAGCGCGACTTCCGTGTTGTGCTCGCCCGCGATGCGATCTCCGGGCTCTACGAGCGCGGCGAACGCGAGCTTGCGCAGATTGGCGTGCGCCTGATGAGCGCCACCGAAGTCGGCCACGGGATCGCAACAGCACCCGCGGGAGCCCGATGACCGGCTCAGAGCCGATCATGGACGGAGGCACCAACTTGACCCCACAACCCACACGCTTGGAGACCCGCAAATGAGTCCGATTAACCATCAGGTGCGCCTCGCCGCGCGCCCCACCGGCCTGCCGCAGGCCTCCGACTGGAACATCGTCGAGGAGCCCGTGCCGACGCCGGGCGCCGGAGAGCTCGTGGTGGCGATCTCCCACCTCTCGCTCGACCCGGCGATGCGCGGCTGGATGAACGCGGGCGCCTCCTACATCGATCCGGTCGAAATCGGCGACGTGATGCGCGCGGGCGCGGTCGGAGAAGTGATCGCCTCCGAACACCCCGACTTCGCGGTCGGCGAGCACGTGTACGGGGGTCTTGGGGTCCAGGAGTACGCGCTTTCAAATGGCGCGGGCGTGATGAAGGTCGACCCCTCGCTGGCTCCGCTGCCCACCTACCTGGGCACGCTGGGAATGACGGGCATGACCGCCTACTTCGGACTGCTCGACGTGGGCAAGCCGAGTGCGGGAGACACGGTCGTCGTCTCGGGCGCCGCCGGCGCGGTCGGCAGCGTGGCAGGGCAGATCGCCAAGCTCAAGGGGGCCCGTGTGATCGGCATTGCGGGCGGCGAGGAGAAGTGTCGCTGGATCGTCGAGGACCTCGGCTTCGACGCGGCGATCGACTACAAGACACAGGACGTCCGCGCGGCCCTGCACGAGGCGGCGCCAAAGGGCGTGGACGTCTACTTCGACAACGTCGGCGGCGAGATCCTCGACGCGGTGCTCACGCGCCTGGCGCGTGGCGCGCGCATCGTGATCTGCGGGGCGGTCTCGCAGTACAACGCCACCCAGGGAATGCGCGGTCCCGCCAATTACATGGCGCTGCTGGTCGCCCGCGCGTCGATGACGGGCATGGTCGTGTTCGACTACGCCGCGCGTTACGGAGAAGCGGCTGCGGAGATCGCCGGGTGGATGCGCGAAGGCCGCCTGATCTCGCGCGAGGATGTGGTCGAGGGCGGTGTGAGCGCCTTCCCCGACACGCTGCTCAAGCTGTTCCGCGGCGAGAACATCGGCAAGTTGGTGCTGCGCGTCGGCTCGGACTGACGGGCTGGCAACCGGACAGCGTGCCGGCGCCATGAGCCCTCCCGATCCGCAGCGACTTGGCCGATCCGCAGCGACTTGGGGGCCTCTTGGCTGGGCGCTACGCACCAGAGGGCGGATCGTGTGAGCGCGGGGACCACTTTCTCAGCTGCTTCGCTTGGCAGCCTTCTGCTGCACGAGTTGGACGCTCTCGGTGTGCGTCTGTGACGGTGCGGGGGAAGACTCCAGGACCGTCAGGGTGGCACTGAGCCTTCTGTGGTGCGCCGGCGTGTCGAGCAGTGCGCGAGCGCGGGCATCGAGCATGAGTCTGATGGTTGCGGTCTTGCCCGCTGGGATCGAGAACGCCGCTGTCCCGATCGTCGTCGTTTTAGATCGTCTCCCTTTGCCCTTGCTCCTCGTCTCGACGTTCAGCCTCAGCGTGCCGCGGCACGTGCCCGTGCCCTTGCAGGCCACCTCGACGGTCGCCTCGCCATCGTTTGTCGTGATGCGTGTGCTGACTGGCGATGCGGTAGCGGCGCCGGACGACGCACTGTCCTCTTCAGGGGTCGCGACCGGAGGTGCGGTGTGCGGCGGATTGCATGGCGCAGGCGACGCACCCGGAAGACCTGTGGGGATTGCAAAGGCGTCGCCCGTTGTGCTCGTGATCGTGCCCGTGACGGCGTCCGATTCGCAGCCGTCCGGGTTGAGCCTGAATTCGCCCCGATCGAGCTGCAACGCGAGCGCTTTCAACTGCACCGGGACACCGTTTACGATCCTCGGCAGTGGATCGGTGAGGATGCTCAGCTGTCCTGTGCCGGGGTCGATCTGCTCGGCCGCGCGAACCACCACGGTTCCCAGCTGGAATGGGCCGGGGTCAAACGGCACCACGATCGACAGGCCCTGCGTCTCACCGCCGTAGGGACCGGTCAGGTAGACGCTGCCACTCGGGTAGTAAGGATCCGGCCCTGGTCCCGCCGCCAGCTCGACGGTCCCGACCTGGCTGGCCGTGGGGCATGTGCCCTCGGACGCCCACGGTTCGCCGCATGGCGGCACGCCCGCGAACATCCCCCCAACGGCGGGAGGAGCCCGCAGGGCGATCGTGCTCAGAACTGCTTCCTGGTCGGCCCGCGAGACGATGAAGGTCAAGGAGTTGTACGCGCCAGTTTCGCTGGTCGTGCTCGCCACCTGGAACGAGGGGCTGAAAGGTCGCGGTTCAGAGCACGCCGTGCCGTTGGCGCCAGAGGTGATTTCAAAGCTGCTGGCGGCCGTGACACTGGGCGTCCCGCTCCAGGGCGTCAGTTCGCTCGTGCTGGTGGCCTTGCCGCATGTCGCCGGGGTGCTCAGCAGCGCCCGCGGACCGCCGAACAGCACCAATTCGATGTCGACGATCGGCAGCTGCGGCAATTCCTCGAACGTCAGCGTCGGCTGCCCTGTGACCTGATTCAGGTCGATCTGTCCCGTGAGCTTGAGCAGCACACCCGATGTCGGCTCGTCAGCGACGAGGTACAACGCGACCGGCTCCCCGAGCGGATTGGCGTCGGGAGTCGCCAGAAATACCGCGCCTTCGAGCGGATGGGTCAGCAGCGGCGTGGCGATCTTGACCACCCCCACCTTGGAGCTGTTCGGACACATGGCCGGTTCGCTGGAATCGAGCTCGACCTGCGCTTCTTCGCAACCGGTCAACCCATCCGTGGCCGACAGTGACAGCGACGTGCCCGCGGGCAGCGTTACACTCGCGTCCCGCACCGGTGCCGCGGACAGCCCTTCCGGGCTATCGCCCTGGGGCACGTTCAGCTGCATCTGATAGCCCGAAGGCTCGTCGGCCTCCGTGATATCCGGCACAACGCTCAGCGTGGACTGAAACGCAAGCAGACTGCAGCCACTCAATTGAGGGAAGGAGGCTGACAGGGATGTGCTTGCTTTTCCCCACGATTCGCCTTGCACCGTCGTCTGCAGTGGCCCGGCGCATGCGGTGGGCAACGCCAACAACGCGGGGCTCGCCGGTCCCAACGTCAGCTTCACCGATTCGATCCCTCGTTGAGGCAAGTCCTGGATGCTCAAAGCCATCCCATGATCGCCGCCCGGCCGAACTGAGATGTCGGCGACCATCCATGCGCCTTCGAGCGTGAAGCCGAACCGCGCCAGTATTCCCGGACCCGCAGCCAGGTTGTATACGGCAGCGGACACGATCTTCCCGGCCATGCTCATTCGCACCGTCCCGACGGCGTTGCTCTGTGGCACACCGGCCGGATCGACAATCAGCCCCGGCGGCAATTCAAAATCCAGGCCCTTGACTTCATCGGCGCTTGTGCGGTCCACATTCGGCTCAAGCGCCGCTTCCACCGTCAGTTCATAGGGATGTGAGCCAGCCTGCGTATCCGCCGAGCCGTCTTCGTTCGTCGCAGTCAGGCTGTAGCGCGCGATCCCAAAGCCAGTGGAGGCGTACGCCCTCGATACGGCGACTGAGGTCAGGAGCAACGCGCAGGCCAACGCCGTGCCGAGGACGTTTCGTGTGGTCATCGCTTCCTATCGCCGCTGTTCTTCCGCTGTGCCGGCCGCACGCACTCGCTGCGCACCCGCGACTCGGCCGGCAGCGGCTTCACGGCTATGCCCCATCTGCCAACCATTCGATCATTATGCCCCAGGGAGCCGTCGGTCGCCGTTGCTCCGGCGTCGTAGGTGTGCGCACGCGACGGTGTGAGAGACTGCGGGCAGAAATGACACCAGCAGACAGCCGCAGCGCCGCAGCCGAGGATCTCGCGCGTGCCGGTGGGCACGACGCCAAGGTGGAGATCGTCGAGTACGACCCCGCGTGGCCGGCTGCCTATCAGGCCGAGCGCGAGCGGCTTGCACCGCTGCTGCCCACCGGGGTGCAACTGCACCACTTTGGGTCCACCGCCGTGCCGGGCCTGGCAGCCAAGCCGGTGATCGACATGATCGCGCTCGTGGACGACCTCGACGCGCCGATCGCGGCGCTGGTGCAGCATGGCGGCTACCAGTACCCGCAGGCGTTCAACGCGACACTCAACCACCGGCGGTTTCTGTGCTACCCCACGGCCGCCCACCGCACGCACCATCTGCACCTCGTGGACGATCCGGGAGAGCTCGAGCGCCGTCTGCGCTTTCGCGACCGCCTGCGCTCCGACCCCGTCCTTGCAGGTGAATACGTGGCGCTGAAGCGGGCACTCGCGGAGCGCTACTCCGATGACCGTGAAGCCTACACCGAGGCCAAGAGCGAGTTCGTCAAACGGTACACGCCTGGCCGCGCCGGCCAGTGAGCGGCGACTATCTCCCGCCTGCCGCTGCGTTGACTGCCTCACCGAGCAACCGCTCGACCAGCAGCACGTCTCGCCACTCGTCGTCGAGACGGCCGTGGCACTGGTGCAGACCGACCTCACGGAACCCACAGCGGCCGAGCATCCGCACGCACGCCAGATTCTCCGGAAAGACTTTGCCGAGCAGCTTCCAAAGTCCACGGCCGGCCGCCTCCCGCGCGAGCCGCTGGCAGAGCTCTGTCCCTACCCCACGACCACGCGCGTCGCTCGCCACGTAAATGCTGCACTCGGCGATCCCGGCATACGCCGCTCGCTCGCTGTAGGGAGCCAGTCCGGCCCAACCAACAAGCCGGCCATCCACCTCGGCGACCAGCAGCGGGTGGCGCTCGGAGATGATCCGCTCGTGGAAGTCGGCCGCATGGCGAGGATCGGTCTCGAACGTCGCTTCGCGCCCGGCGATCCCGTCGTTGTAGATCGACGCGATCATGCCGGCATCAGACTCCCGTGCTGCTCGCACGCATACGCTGCCACTCACGCTGTGCATTCTCATCTAAAGGGCAACCGCCGCCCTCTTGGACGCCAACGCCGTAGTGAACGGCTCGCGGACCGCCGAGTCGCAGCCGGGCGAGGCCAGATGCTTGGTGGAGCATGTGCCGCGACCTCGCGCAGCATCTCGCCCGTGCGGTCGCTTGGGCGTGCGTACGGGAGCACTCGCACAGCCTCCACCAAGTCAACCAGCGAACAGCGGGGGCGGCTCAAGGTGTCGCGCGCGAGACGCTCCGATGGCAGAGGTGCGCTCACGGCGCTAGGCGGGAGGAGCGCCACCCGTTGGCGGTGCGCTCGTAGAGCAGGCGATCGTGCATGCGATCCGGCGCCTGGCGCCAGAACTCGATCGTCTCGGGCATCACCCGGATCGCACCCCAGTCGGGTGGGCACTCCGGTGGAGCCTCCATGTGGCCCATGAGGTGGGCGTGCCTGGCGCGCAGCGACTCGATATCGTCGATCGGCTCCCCCTGGCGCGAGACGAGCGTCTGCACCTGGTGGGAGGGATCGCGCGCCGCGAACAGTTCCACCGCCAGCTCGCGCTCGGCGACGGCCGCACGTCCAGCCACGTGCACCTGTCGTTCCGCGGGCGGCCAATAGAAGAGCAGCGCGACGTGTGGGTTGTCCGCGATCTCGCGCGCTTTGCGTGTCCATAGCGCCGAGGTGAACACCAGCGCATCCTCCTCCACGCGCTTGAGCAGCACCGTCCGCGCCGACGGCCGCCCCCCCTCCCCCACGGTCACGAACCCGACGGAACCGGGCTCGAGGACGCCGGCAGCGCGGGCCTCGGCGAGCCAGCGCTCGAACAGCCGAAGGGGCGCCTGCTCATACCGATCCGATTCCACGCTGCCTGGAAGATTATTGCTCGGCACCCACCGCGCCGTCTGGCGCTTTCGGTCCTCAGCGTCCTTGAAGATCATGGCGCCGCTGACCGTGATGCGACTCCAGCGGTGGCGGTCTGCGCCTGGAGCTCGAGCGAGCGCCGATATTCGAGCACGGGCAGACCGAGCCCGAATTCAAACGGCTCGCCAACCGCGACGAAGCCTTCGCGCGCGTAGAAGCGCCGGGCGCGCGCCTGGCCGGCGGGGACGAACAGGCGCATGACCCTGAACCCGCGAGCAGCCGCGGCGCTCGTTGCGTGGTCGAGCAGCTGCCTCGCCACACCCGACCCCCAATACGGTGGCTTGACGAAGAGGTGACCAAGGTGGGCGAGGGACAGGTCGGGTGCCGCCCGAAAGGAGTGGCGCGCGGCCGGGATGAACGTCGCGTGCCCGACGAGCGTTTGCCCTTCTGAAGCCAGCTCGCCCCAGGAGCCCGGGTCAGCGATCCAATCCTGCAGCCCGCGGGCCTGCTCGCCCGCCGAGGGAGGCTGCCAGCCGGCCGGCGCGAAGTCGCGGTAGCCGACGAACGCATCGGCGACCAGGGCAGCAAGCTCGTCGATGTCATCGTGTGCGATCTCCCGAAACGCCAGCACCTTGGCCATCCTCCCCAAACTAGCGCGAGCGGAAAGCGTCCACGGTCAGGCACGACGTGCCACGCCGAGCACATGCGGATCGGCCGGGAGGAATGGGGCCGGGCTGTAGCGAAAGCGCTCGAACGTCTCGATCCGAAACCCCGCGCGCTCGATCGCGGTCGTCGTGTCGCGCGCCAGGTGGCAACCGCCCGCGAGGCGGGGCCAGAAAGTCGCATCGGAGAACCGCTGAAAGCGAGCCTCCCATCTGGAGTGGGCGAGCACATGCTCGTAGAAGCGCAGCTCGCCACCGGGACGGATCACCCTGTAGAGCTCCGCGAGCGCCGACTGTTGATCGGGCACCGTGCAGAGCACGAGCGCCACAACACCGGCATCGAAGGATTCCGCCTCCCCGGGAAGGCGATCGGCGCCACCGTGCGCGACAGAGACCGAGACGGGCGTCCCCGACGCGGCGCGCTCGGCGCGCTCGCGCAGGTAGCGCTCGGGCTCGACGGCCACGACCTCGTTGACGGAGGTCGGGTAGTGCTGGAAGTTCGCGCCGCTGCCGGCGCCCACCTCCACCACTCGGCCCTGCAAGCCGCTGAGCAGCCTGCGGCGATGCTCGGCGCCGCCGCGACGCTCGCTGATCTCCGCCACCCTCGCATAGACGCGGGCGAACATCGGATGCGAGGCACGTTCAGCCATTGCTCGCGGGTCAGCGTAGCCGACAGCGCACTATCCGGCGGGTGGCGCGACAGCGCGATAATGCAAGCGTGCGACCCAGCGAGTGGACCATCCCCGAGCGCGTCCTTTGCTATCTCGACCGGGCGGATGGGTTCCCGCACCGCGCGGAGGGAGAGAGCGTCCTGCTCGAGCACATCCCCGAGAACGCTCGTCGTGTCCTCGATCTCGGGACGGGAGACGGCCGCCTGCTCGCGCTTCTCAAACGCGATCGTCCCGAGGTCGTTGGCGTCGGCGTTGACTTCTCCGAGGTCATGCTCGCCGCGGCACGCAAGCGGTTCGCCCGCGATGAGCGCGTCGAGCTCGTCCAACACGATCTGTCCGAGACGCTCCCGGAGCTCGGGCGCTTCGACGCCGTCATCTCGTCGTTCGCCATCCACCATCTCGAGCACGACCGCAAGCGCTCGCTCTACGGTGAGGTCCTCGACTTGCTGCAGCCCGGCGGCGTGTTCGCGAACTTCGAGCACGTGGCGTCGCCAACCCCTCGCCTGCACTTGGCGTTCTTCGAGGCGATCGGCGAGCCGATCGAGGACGAGGACCCATCCGACCGTCTACTCGACGTGCAGGCCCAGCTCGAGTGGCTGCGCGCGCTCGGCTTCGATGACGTGGACTGCTACTGGAAGTGGCTCGAGATGGCGCTCCTGATCGGCGTCAAGCCGCTGCGAGACGCGCTACCTCACTGAGCGAGCACCGCAATTTCGGTCCCGCTAGCCATCGGTGAGCGAAAACAGTGAAGAGCGTATAAGCAGCGGCTCATCGCCAATCTTCCCCCTCACAGGTCGCGACACCACACCAAGATACTTGGCGTTACGCATCGAAGTGGCGCACGAACCGCGCCCTGTGCTGCTGGCGCTCATAGCCGGCAGCCCGCCAGAAACCCATCGCGCCCGCCTCATCGTCGACCACGATCGCGGTGAGCCTGACCGCGCCCCGCTTGCGCAAGCGCCGCTCGCCCTCCCGGAGCAGCATCGTTGCGAGCCCCCTGCGCCGATGCTCCGGCGAGACCGCCAGCCGGTAGAAGCTCCCACGCCACCCGTCCCACGCGGCAATCAGCGAGCCGACAAGGACGCCATCGAGCTCGGCGACCAGCAGCGCCTGCGGATCGGTGGCCAGCAGCCGAGCCAGTCCCTCGGGAGAGTCGCTGACGCTCGGCACGCTGCCCGCCGCGACCCACAGGTCGAGCACGGCCGCGATGTCCTCCTCGGCCGCGCTGCGCATCGCCCATTGATCGTTGATGTCCATGCGCTCGATCAACCCCCCGGCGATCACGAAGCGATGCTCGACCGTCTGATCGGAGACCACGTTCCCAGCCAGGTCTCGCACGAGCTGGCGGACCGTCGCGACCACGCGGCCGCCGGGACCCTGCTCGATGCGCAGCGGCTGCACTCGTGAGTCGAGCGATCCCCACTGTCGCTCCCAATATGCCCGTACCTCAGCGTGGCCGTGGACGCGTCCACCCTCCATCGCGTTCGGCCAGTCGACCTGTGGGTGCATCGTCGCGAGAGCACCCTGGATATCGCGGGCGTTGAACGCCTCGTAGGCGCGGCCCAGCAGCTGCTCGTGCTGGTCGCTCATACCCGAGCCTGTACGAGCCGCCGGTCGGGAATGCGAGTTGACGACATGCGAGTAATGACTCAATATGCTGGCATAACTGTCTCGGCGCCTGCCCTCGGACTTGCTCTCCTTGCGCTCTACGGCCTGCTCACAGTCGGGTTGCGGATGGCTGTCCAGCTCCGCCGGACAGGCTCAACGGGCTTCAAGGGCCTGCACGGCGCCTCTGGGCTCATGGAGCTGATAAGCGGGTTGCTGTTCGCGTTGGCTGTCGTGCTCTGCATCGCGGGCACTGTGCTCCAGCTGGCGGACGTACTGAGCTCCGTCGAAGCGCTCGACGGTGAGGGCGCCAGGATTCTCGGCGTCGTGCTCGCCGCTCTGGGGATCGCGATCATCTCGTTCGCCCAGTTTGCGATGGGCGACGCCTGGCGGATCGGCGTCGATCCCGCCGAGCGCACCGGGCTGGTCACCGACGGCCCCTTCTCGCTCGTGCGCAATCCGATCTACGCGGCGATGATCCCCTCGTTCGTGGGCATCGCCCTACTCGCTCCCAACGCCGTGACGATTGCCGGAGCCATTCTCTTGATGGTGGCGCTCGAGCTGCAGACGCGGCTCATCGAGGAGCCCTACCTCACAAGGGTTCACGGCGAGCGGTACACCGTCTATGCCGCTCGCGTCGGTCGCTTCCTCCCAGGGATCGGTCGGCTCCAGCTCAACGCCTGATGGACTGGCTCGTCGCGTTTGCTTTCGCAAAGCTACCTGCACAGGCTGGAGCTTCTCGCGTCCTCGCTCAACGAGCCCGCGCTGCGCTGCTACAAGCCGGCCGGCCGGCTTCAGAGAAGAGGGCCTCGCGCGAGATGTGCCCGAGGCCAGCAACGGACATAAGTTTTTAGGCTTGACTAGATTTAGAGTCTCCTCTAAAGTCGTGGTGGATGTCAGCTTCAACCCCGGCAGCCGGCCTGCGTGAGCGCCACAAGCAGCAGCGCCGCGAGCGCATTCTCGAGGCGATCCGCGAGCTGCTGCGCGAGTGTCCCGACGAGACACCGACCGTTGAGCGCATCGCCGAGCTGGCGGACCTCTCGCCTGCGACGGTCTTCAATCTGGTCGGACCGCGAGAGCGGCAGTTGGCGGCGCTGTCCGACGCGCTGCTGCGCGAACTCGACGCCTGCCTCGCTCTCGCCGCCGAGGAGGACCCGCGAGAGCAGGCGCGCAGGATCGTCGACGAGACGGCCGAGCTGTTCATCGCCGACGCAGCCGTCTCGAGGTATCTGGTCAACAGCGGGGGGCGCAGCGGCGCGCTGCTGCAGGAGAATCCGATCCCCCAACTGCGCGCCGCATTGCGCCGCGGACAGGCGAGCGGGATGCTCAGGCCCGATCTTCACGTCGAGGCGCTGGTCGGGCACATCGCGACGGCGGCCGGCGGCGCGTTGCGTCAGTGGGCCGCCGGTCAGATCTCAGACGCAGCCTTTCGTACGCGGGTGCGCTTCGCCGTTGACGTGGTGTTCGCCGCGAGCGCAAGCGAGGACCGCGCCGCGGAGCTTGTCACGCCGCTTCAGCGCAAGCGGCGGCGTGGGTCGCGATGACGCGGGCCGCCGTTGTGTTCGACGCAGCCGCGGGCATCCACCTGGCCGCAGACGCCTTCGGCGACCCGGACGCGCCCGTCGTGCTCATGCTCCACGGCGGTGGCCAGACACGACACGCGTGGCACGCGACTGCGACGAACCTCGCCGACGCTGGCTGGCAGGCGATCACAGTCGACCTGCGCGGCCACGGCGAGAGCACCCACCCGCGACCCCCGGCCTACGCACTCGATGACTTTGCTGCCGACGTGCGCGCGTTGATCGCAGCGGTCGCGGAGGACCCGGTCGTGGTCGGGGCCTCGCTGGGTGGGATCGCCAGCCTGCTGGCCGTCACAGAGCCACCCGCAGCGCGCACCGCTGGGCTCGTCCTGGTCGACGTCGCCCACCGCTTTCAGCCGCGTGGCGGCGGACGAATCGTGAGCTTCATGGAGCAGCACCCGGACGGCTTTGCCACTCTCGCCGATGCTGCTGAGGCAGTCGCCACCTACCTTCCTCACCGCGCACGACCTCGCGACACGAGTGGTCTTCGCCACAACCTCCGATGCGACGACGAACGCTGGAGGTGGCACTGGGACCCGGAGATCCTGACCCAGGCCCGCCCGCTGCTCCAGGACCAAGCCCAGCTCACCGAGCGTCTCACCAAGGCCGCGATGCGGCTGCGTCAACCCTGCCTGCTCGTCCGCGGCGCAGAAAGCGACGTGCTCACCACCAGCATCGCGCGCGAGTTCACCGAGCTCGCAGCGAATGCCACCCTGGCCGAAGTCCCACACGCCGGTCACATGGTCGCCGGGGACAACAACGACGCCTTCACTACAGCGATCAGCGCATGGCTCGACACGCTTGCGACATGCATATCACCGAAACCCGCAACCACTGGCAGTCGCCATGTTCGGACTCGCTGAGGTGCGACTCGAACGAACGCCTGCGGGAGCATTTGGCGGGACCGTGTGTCGGTCAATGCCGCCCTCGGCGGGAGGGCTCGCGATGGCTGCTCCGCGATGGCTGCTCTTAATAGATCGGCCGCGCGAGCCTTGCTCTTGTGGAATCACGCGGAAGCGCAGCAGCAAGCCGACAGCTCGCCCAACACCTGCTCGTCTTCACGCAGAGCGGGAAGCGGCGGCCAGCTCGCTGGTCTCAGGGAGTCTCCTCCTCGCCGGCGAGGAGCTCCATCAGCAGGCCATCATGCCAGCCGCCGCGATCCATGTCGCGCTCGTAGCTTCGCATGACCCCCACGGCCCTGAAGCCGACCTTCTCATACGTCCGGATGGCCGCCGCGTTCGCCGCGGCCGGGTCGATCGTGATGCGGTGATGGCCGAGCACGTCGATCAGGTAACGCACGAGGAGTCCTACCGCCAGGGTGCCCACGCCCCGTCCGTGGTGCGCTGGATCGACGAACAGGTCGATGCTCGCATGACGGTAAGTGGGCTCGAGCTCCTCGGTGAACTGGATCAAGCCAGCTACCGCGCCCTCGACCTCGATCGTCAGGCGCGTGGAGTCGGGCTCGTCGGTCCACGGGAAGCCCTCCGCGGGATGACCCCACCAGCGCACGACCTCCGCAGCGCAGTGGATTCGCAACAGTTCCGCCTCATCACTCTCGACGAGCGGGCGCAGGATCACACCGGGCCGGGCTGTCGCTGCGCGCAGGTGCGGGGGCTCCCCTGGACCGGGGCGCGGCCGGCGGGTACCCTCGGGGGGGTGCGCATCGATCACGTGATCTATGCAACCAGAAACATCGGCGCCAGCGGATACGAGTGTGTTGGTTCGCAGGCCCGCGCCGCGGCTGCGCCATTGGCGCTCGAAGCCGATCGGCGCTCCGGCGAGCACGGCAGCGCCGAGGCGCAGCACGAAGGCTACTCCCCGCCCGCCGAGCGCTCAAGGCCAGGGCAGGACGATCGCGCTGGCACACTCCGTGGTGTGCTTACGCTCTTTGGTGCCTGTGCGGTCACGTTCATGGTCCTGATGTACGCGCTGGAACGACGCGGCCGAGGCTTCATCCTCGCCTTCGCTTGCGGCTGTGCCCTGTCGAGCCTCTACGGCTTCCTCGCGGGCACTTGGCCCTTCGGAGCAGTCGAGGCGATTTGGGCCGTGATCGCGTTGAAGCGCTACCGATCGAAGCCAACGATGCACGCGCACTCGACGGAGACCTAACTTCGCCGATCGTCCATTCACGCCGATTTTCTGTCATCGCGGAGCACCGTAGGCCATGACGTAGCGTCAGATTCAAGGCCCCTTCTGCACATAGACAAGCTGCCCGTTGCTAAGGCGGTAGACAGTCCCGACTGCCTGGCCCTGGCCGCTAGCGGCCAGGGCCCCGGATGATGGTGCGGGCAGGGTCTGGGTGTGCTGCGTAGCCGGCGTGCGTGCTTGCAGCCGGTGGGTCTGCTGGTCGAGCGTCAGTCCGAGCCCGGCGATAAGGAACGCGACGGCGAGGACGATGCCGATGTCGAACAGGTTGACGAGGCCGTCGAGTGGGTCTCCGGCGGCGTCTTCGATGCGGCCGTGGCGGCCGAGTCCTGTGCGGCGATTCATTTACCGGTCTCCAGTAGCGGTGGTGGGACGGAAGCCTCGGTGCTGGCGGGAAGGGTGATGATTCGCCGTGATGGCGGTGGCCCGGCTGCCGGTGCTTGTTTACCGTCGGCAGATACTGGCGTTCCCGACACTGGCATGGGCGCCTGAGCGGGCGAGTGCGGCGCTCCTGTCGGCTGTGGCGTCTTCGCTGGGATTGAGTCGGTGGCTCGCTCCAGTGCGGTGAGGTCTTCTGTGTACATGCGAGTGCGGGTGAGCGTCAGCGCGAACGCGACGGTGCCGACCAAGAGCCCGATCGTGGTCGCGGCGAACGCTGTGCGCAGGTCTGTGGCCAGCGTGTTCACTTCGCCGCGGCCGAGCGCCGCGAGTCCTGGTGCGAGTGGGATCAGGGTGCCCATCAGGCCGAGCGCTGGTCCGGCGCGGACGAGTATCCGGGTGTGGTCGAGACGCCGCTGGACCGCGAGCTCGTAGTCGGTGAGCGCGTGCTCGACGCCAGCCTCCTCGCCGGCAAGGGTTGCACGGGCTATCTCCAGGAGCGCGTCTGCAGCGAACGAGTTTGGTGCGCGCGCTGAGAGCGTGGCGGCTTGCTCGGGGCTGGCGATGACCTGGCGAGCGAGGCTTCGCAGCGCGCCCCGTCCGGCGCGTGCGCGAGACCACAGCTCGATCGCGAAGCGTCCGGCCTCCAGAGCGCAGACGAGCAGCACGAGCAGCGCGAGGATCAGGACGGGGATGCGCAGCGAGGAGGCGATCTGTGCCAGCCCTTCGGCGATGGCACCTGTCGAAGCGAGCGTGCTCACAGGATCACCTGCGGACGCCTGAGCTCAACCAGCGCGCCCAGGAGCGCGAGAGCGAGCGCCGCGGCGGCGATGCCGATCGCAGGCCACGATGTCTGGTTTTCTCCTGCCCCGGCGCCACGCAGGCCCGGGGCGCCAGGTTCCAGCGCGTCGGCGGGTGCGCCGATCAGAAGTCCTTTGACCTCTCGGCCGCTGCTCTGTCCTGCGCCGCCGGTGCCGGTCCCGGTAAGCGCGACTCCGCCTGTGCCTTTGTGGCTTGCCTGGTTGTGTTTCTTGGCGTGGTAGACACTGGCGGTAGTGGCTGTCAGGACAGGCGTTTTGCGGGCAGGGCCTGGATTCAGCTTGTGGGCGCGGGGCTTGTCGTGCTTTCGCGATCTCCGCTGGCGAGCACCACCGGGAGTGTGACCCTTGCTGCCGGGTTGCGGACGACTGAACAACTGGGCGCCGTTCCCGCCACCGCCTGAGATCACGCCGCCTCCCGGCTGAGGAGACACGCCGCCGTTTCCGGGTTCTCCGCTGCCAGGGGGCTCTAGGGGAAGAGGTTCGTAAGGCACTTCGGGGATCGGCAGTGGGTTGCCGGTGAACGCCGGGGTGACGTAGGTGGTCATCCACATGCCGTTCATTTCCTCGCTTTCCTCGTAGCGGATGTGCCCGTCGGGCTGTTGCATCGAAGCGAGATAACCGAGCGGTTCTTCAGTAGCGAGCCCCGAGTGCTTGAGCCATGTTTCGGGATTGATCCCAGCGGACCACAGCGCCTGCACGACCCAGGCGCTCGAGGCGACATTTGGTTCGCTTCCGGTGAGGAGCTCCACGAAACCGCCGTTTGGGGTCTCGCCTTCACGCAGGTATTTAAACGCCTCTTCCTGCCCTTCCGGGTCTGGATGTTTGACGGCGTTCAGCGCCTCGAGTGCGGCGCCGGTCAGGTCGATTTCGCCTCTTTCTTCTTCCGGCAGCAGCCGCCTTTCTTTTGGGTTGCAAGGGCTGACCCTGGGTTCATATTTCCAGTACCAGCCGCCGTCGCACTTCTGCTGTGCTTCCAACCATTGCGTGGCTCTGCCGACGGCTTCTTCGACCGCTGGTTCGTGGATCGGGCTGAGCGAGAGAATCGCGAAGATCGTGTCGTTGACCCCGGGCACGGTCCCGCCTGCTTCGTGTGGGAAGGCGCCTTCATTACTACCAGTGGCGATCTGTCGTTTGAGGATTTCGCCGACCAGATCGACTCCGCCGAAGTCATGTGGTGAGGCGCCGGCGGCATCGACTACCAGCAGTTCGCGCTCGAAGTCGGTCGTCAGCGAAGCTGTGTGTGCGTTTTCGGCCAGGTAGGTGTATGCGCTGTGGCCGCCCACCCAGTGCTGGGGTGCGGTCGTCTGATCGCGAGGGTTGATCCCCGCGGCCGCCAGCGCCAGCGCGACCCAGGCGGTGAAGTCCGCACCGGATTCGGTGCCCGGTTCGGCAAAGCCCCCGTTTTCGAGCTGCGCATTCTGCAGATAGCGCACGGTCGCTTCCAGGTTGGGCTGAAACTTCGGATCGCGCGCCGTGGCCGCCTGGGCGGGACGGGCGGGGTAGATCGACAGCACCGCGACCATCGCGGCTAGCGCCGCCAGCGTCCCGCGACCAGCCGCGGCCATCCTACCGTTCGACTGTCGTGTCATCGAGTTCCAGCTTGCCCCGGAGTGCACGCGGGCTCATCGTCGTGTGCGGGGCACGGTCAGGGTCTTGACGACGGGCTTGGCGCCGGCAAGGGTGACGCTCACGCGGTAGCTGCCCGCCGCCAGCCGCGGCAGCTTGACCTCGAGCGCTCCCGCCTTGTTGGCTTTGACGGAGATCGTCTTTATCGTCTGCCACTGGCGGTGGTGTCCCTTGCCGCGCAGGCGGGCGATCTTCACAGTTGCCTCACCTGGTGCGATGAGCTTCAACCGCAGCTGCGCGGGGCTGACGCTCTCGACCGCCAGACTGGCAACGGGGCCGCGTGCATCGTGCCCCGGCGTCCGCGGTGAGGTGACGCCAGGTGTGGATGTCAGGACGTCTGATTTGCCTCCCGGTCCTGAGCTTGGCTTGTCTTCTGCTTCGCGGCGCTTTGCTTCGGCTTCGTGGAGCTTGGTTTCTTCTTGACACTTGGCTTCTTCGGCGTGGAGTTTTGTTTCTTCTTCACGTTTGGCTTCTTCGGCGGTATGCGGCGGGACACGCACTTGATCTTCGGGGAATGGGTCAGGGCAGGTGGCTGAGCCTTTCGGAGGTACGCACACGTCCAGGCGGTTCGAGCGGATCGCGTCTTCTTCGCCCTTGCCATTGACGGCGGTCGCCTTGATTCTGTGCCAGCCGGGTGTGGTGAACGTGATGCGCGCCTTGCCCTCGGTGTTGGTTTTGACCGTTTCCGGGCTTGTGGTCTCGATCTGCTCGAAGCCCTCGGCGGATGTCTGCACCGGGGATACATCGGCGCCTTCGTATGGTGAGGAGCCGGCCCGTTCGGGATCGGCCGGTGGTTTGTCTTCTTTCTGATCGTTGTAATCGACGACTTCGACTTCGAACGGCTTGCCGAGTTCCGCGGTCGCCGTCAACGGACGGGCGCCGGAGGTGTACCCCGCAGCGATGGGGAACAGCGCCAGAAACGGCCTGCTCGCGAACGCGTTGTAGACCCACAGGACTTCGTCGCCCGCGCTCAGCTCGTACTGGCAGCCGCCGACATCCGTGAAGACGTTGTTGACGAGGATTCCCCACGACATTCCTTGTTCTTCCTGATCCGGTCCCCAGCGCGTGATGAAGTAGTCCTCATAGCCCCCGTACCACACCCCGTCGAACGTTTCCCCGATCAGGCTCATCGCATCGACCGACGCGGCGGTCGGGGTGGGGCCCGGCGTCACGTTTTCCGGGTCGTTGGGGTTGATCCCATCGCAGGAGCGCTCCCGGGTATCCGAGGATGCCTGCACGTCGTGTCCTTCGGTCAAGATCGGCCCCTCGAACAGCGTTTCGCTGCGCCCCTCGATCCGCACGTTGACCTGCGTGGGCGTGGCCTGTGCAGCCAATGCGGCGAGGGCCATGATGAGAGTTGTGATGGTAAGTGTGGCGATAGCTGTGCGCACTTGTCTTGACGCCTTTCCGCGACGGAGTCCCGGTCCCGCGCTCTGTGTGTGTGAGCGCGGGACCGGGGCAACCCATGGCTATGCCAACCGCAGGTAGATCGTGTCGCCGAGGTGGATGACCTTGCTGGTCTTGGCCTCTTCTTCGGTGCCACCGTCGATGCTCACATCCCATTCGGGAGCGGGCGTGCTCGGATAGCTGTTGATCTGCGTGATCGCTTTGGTGGCGCTTTCCGATTTGTGGTTGATCACGCATTCTTTTGGAGTCGACCCCGCTTCGGCTGTTTTGAGCACCGTTTCGAGGGTCGTGGTCGTTGCTTCGGGCGCGACAGACACCGAGCAGACCTTGAGCGTGCCGGTGCCGTTGTTGATGATCAGCGCCAGCGGGCTCTTGACGGTTTTGCTCGTGCTGAAGTTGCTTTCGGCGAACCACTGTTCAAGGCCGCCGGTCGGCACCGGCGGCGTGGCCGTGAAGCCGGCGCCCGCGAGTGCGCGGACGGCATCCTGACTTGAGTATTCGTTGGCGGTCGTTCCCGTAGTCAGGTACTTGAAGCCGCCGCTTTCGGTCCCGCTTTTGAGCTGCTGGGAGAGCAGAAATTCGATCGGCGTGTGGTTTTCTGTGGTCGTGAACCCTGCTTCCTGGGGGTTGATCCCGCAGGCGTTCAGGCCGCTGACGGCCCAGGCGTTGGAGTCGGTGTTTGCGTGGAATTCGGATTCGAACGCCCCGCTGCCTTTAGATTCCGCTTTGAGATCGGCCTCGAGGTATTGCTTGGCTTTGACGAGCGCGCCTTCGGATTTCGATACGCCGGCGGTGCACAGCGCGGCCATCGCGGCGCCCGTCATGTCTGGTTCAGCGGCCACTTTGAGCTTTGTTTCGTTGCCTTCCGCCTTTTCCCAGGTCCAGCCGCCGTCGGTGTGCTGGTTTTTCTCGACCACTGCGATCGATTGGTTCAGCAGCGCCTGCGGCACGCGCTGGACGCCTCCCTCGGTCTTCGTGTCGGCGAGCGCCAACAGCGCGAACACGGTGCCATTGAAGCTTCCGACGTAGTAGCCGGGACTCGCGGGTTCGTAGTAGGAGGCGATCTCAGCGATCAAATTCTGCGCCTTGGAGACGCGTGCCGGGTCGATCCCGGCCGCGTAGGCGTTGAGCGCCGCCCGCTCATAGTCGGTCACCACTGGTTCTTTGCCAGGCCAGGTTTCGGTGTTGCCGACCAGTTTTCGATACCACGTCCGCGCGTCGGTTTCAGCACCGGTCTTCTTGACGTTCGCCGCGGCCACGTGGGCGGCGGCGAGGGCGCTGAGGTCCCAGTCGCTTTCAAAGCCGCCACCTGTCTGCTGCAGGGTCTCCAGGTAGGCCGCACCTTTTCCCACAGAGGCTTCGATTTCTGCGGAGGTGGCAGTCGCCGATGCTGCGGCGGGCGCCAGCAATGCACAGACGCAAGCCGCGATCAGCGCGCGTCGGAGGGTCGGGGTACGCATCAGGGGGATCTCCTTCCAGTAGGGACGAGAGGCGTCTCGTACCCGCTTACACCAGAAGCGAGAGAGCTGACGACCTGCCGTCCATTCGCGAGAACAGGGGTCCTTATGTCTGTGCCACCCGGCGAGTATTCGGACTCGGGTCAGCGGACCTGCCAAGGCCAGCTGCCCATACCGTTGCGCGTCAGTCCCGGATTCCCACCGGGTTCCCTCGACAACGTGGCGAGCAACACCATAGCGCTTGGACCGCCGACCTGCAATCCGGCCCCGAGCCCCGCGCGTTGCGCTATGGTCCGGCAGCAAAACCAAGGATCGGTGGACAGGGAAGCCCGGTGAGAGACCGGCGCGGGCCCGCCACTGTGACCGAGCAGCAAAGGCCCGTCGCACGCCATGTGTGCGGCAGCCACTGGCCCCGGAAGGGTGCTGGGAAGGCGCGACGGGAGGCTCGGAAGCCAGGAGACCTCCCTCCGATCCCCCCATCTAGACACCCTCGTGGAAAGGGGTTCCCGGATGCCGCACCACAACCTGGCCAGGGTCTGCGCCACGACACTCAGGCGCAGCGCGATCCTCACGACGACGCTCCTGCTGACCCTCTTCGCCGCCGGCGCCCGCGCCGCGAGCGATGAAACGATCGACGACACGTTCCCCGCCTCGGTCACCCAGGCCGGCGTGTACGCGAACGAGGGCACCGGCGAAACCCCCTCGATCTCCGCCGACGGACGCTATGTGGCGTTCGAGAGCGACGCCACCAACCTCGGCGAACATGGACCTCCTGGCGTGAATGAGGCGTACGTCAAGGATCTGCATACCGGAGAAGTCACGCTCGTCAGCCGCGCCAACGGTGTGGACGGCGAACCGGCCAACGAACCCGGGGAAGCCACCGGCGTGGAAAACCTCAGCATCTCCGGCAACGGGCGGTACGTGATCTTCACTTCCGACGCGTCCAACCTCGTCACCGGACTGCCCCCAACCGGAGTAGGCGAACACCCTTTGCACGTCTACCGCCGCGACCTACAGACCGGCGAAACCGTCCTCGTCGACCTGGTGACCGGTCCCGACGGCGCGATCCTCGACGAAGGCAACCCGCACGCCGAGGCGATCTCAGAAGAAGGCCGCTACGTCCTGTTCAGGGACCACGTCGAAGACCTCGAAAACCCCGCAGGCACGCACGAACCGGGACTACAGACTGTGTATGTCCGCGACATGCAGACCGGGACAACGACCGCTGTCAGCCGCGCCAGCGGCCCCGATGGAGAACTCGCCAATGAAAAGAGCCGCGCCAGTTCGATCTCTCCCGATGGCCGCTATGTCGCGTTCGAAAGCTCCGCGACCAATCTCGTGCCCGGAATGCAGTCCAACACCGCCGCGCAGGTCTACCTGCGCGACCTGCAGACCGGCACGACGACTCTCGTCAGCAAGACGGCTCCGACCGATGCCGCGCCAGACGGGGAACCGGGCAACGAATCCTCCGAAGAACCGATCCTCGTAGGCGTTGACGGCTGTGAGATGGCATTCAAGTCCGCCGCCACCAACCTTTACCTCTACGAAGGAAAGCCTGTGCCCAACCCGCAGGTCTACCTGACGGACCTCTGCTCCACGCCCGTGAGCACCACGCTCGTCAGCCGCGCCGACGGAGAAGACGGCGCACCTGTCGGCGAAGGCGGAGGAGTGACGAACCTCGGGGCCAGCGCCGACGGTCGCTACATCCTGTTTGAGGCGATTCTCGACGCGCACGGCACGGGTCCGGCCACGCATACGCATCTCTACGTGCGCGACCTCCGCACAGGGGATACGACGCTTGTTGACCGTGCTGGCCGATCTTCGATCGGTGGAGCCGAAGGAGAAGTCGCCGACCAAGGGCCCGCCGAAGGAGGTGTGATCTCGGCCAACGGCTGCAGGGTCGCCTTCGCCACGAGGGCGGCCAACCTCTTCGAGCCGGGACCTCCCCTCAGCGAACCGTTCGAGACCTACATACGCAACCTCGCCCCCTGCGACGAAGAACCAACCGTCTCGCCCGCCACCCTCAGCTTCAGCGCCCAGCCACTCGACACCGTCAGCGCCGCACAGCAGGTCACTCTCACGGCCGGCTCTGAAACGCTGCAGATACACCACCTGCAACTCGACGGCGCAGACGCCTCGGACTTCATCGTCACCGCCGACGATTGCAGCGGAGCAACGCTCGAACCGGGGGAAGCCTGTACCTTCATGGTGAGGTTCCTGCCAAGCGCCACAGGGCAGCGGTCCGCCACCCTGATCGTGCACACCGACCCCGCTGTCACCCTCGAACTCAGCCTCAGCGGCGAAGGAGGCGAGCTTCCCACGGGAGCGCAGGGGCCCGCGGGAGCGCAAGGCGCGAACGGCCAGCAGGGCCTGCCCGGACCCCAGGGCCCCGCCGGACTCCAAGGCCCGACAGGCGCCACGGGCAAGACGGGAGCGCGCGGCCCAGCCGGACGTGACGCGCGCGTGACCTGCCACCTCGTCAATCACAACCACATCGTCACCTGTCAGGTGAACGTCGACGGCAAGAAGGCCGGGCGCGGCGCCCGAGCGCTCCTGAGAAGGAAAGGCGACACATATGCACGCGGCCGACTCGGCGCCCTGCGGGTAACGCGATCCATCCGGCACGGCACCTACACCGTGCGCGTGACCATCGAAGGTGAAGCCCTGGCGATCCAGACGCGGCTGCGCTGATGCCTCCACCCGAAGTCACGCTTGCGACATGAAGGCAGTCCTGGGGCATTCATCGTCGACGGGGCGCACGACAGCGAAGCTCATCTGCGCTCAGCTCATCATGATCTGCGCTCAGCTCACCATGCGCTGCCCATCAAGCACAGCTCCACGAGACGGGTAGCGAGAGCCCGGTCCTATGCGGACTATGCTCCTGAACGTGACGAATGAGCTGGTCATCCGACGCGCGGATCCGGCGCTCAGGCGCCATGTTCGCGGTTATTGGGGCTACGCGCACGAGCTGCCGGGCCCGGCGCGGCAGCGCGAGCCGCTTTCGACCGGGGTTGTCATGATTCTCGGGCTGGGACCGCAGCTGGGGCTGGCCGATCGGGCTGACCCGGCGCAGCCGGCGGCCTGGTTTGGGTCCTTCGTGGCTGGTCTCGACGATGCGTGCGCGGTGACCGAGCACAAGGGCGAGATGCGCGGTGTGCAGGTCGATCTGAGCCCGCTCGCCACCCGGATGATCTTCCGCGAGTCGATGTGTTCGCTCGCACGCGAGGTCGTGGCGCTGGAGGATCTGCTCGGCCGGGAGGGGCGCGTGCTCGAAGATCGGTTGATCGAGACCGGCACCTGGGAGGAGCGCTTTGATCTGGTGGAGGCCATGCTCGCCGCCAAGCTCCAGGCAGCCGAGCCACCGCCACCAGACGTCGACTGGGCTTGGCGGCGTCTGGTCGCAAGCCGGGGAGGACTCCGCGTCGCCGAGCTCGCGACCGAGATCGGCTGCAGCCGCAAGCACTTGGCGGCGCGCTTCCGCGAGCACGTTGGTCTACCGCCGAAGCTCGTTGCGCGGATGCTGCGCTTCCGGCACGCGAGCGACTGTCTGCTGAGCGCTCGTAGCTTGAGTCTCGCGGAGCTCGCCGCCACCTGCGGCTACTACGATCAGGCGCACCTCCACCGTGACTTCCGCGACTTCGCTCAGACCACTCCCGCGGCGTACCTCTCCGAGCGGGTTACGTTTGTCCAAGACGCCAGCCCGGCCGCAGCCTAGAGTCGGCGGCAATCCGACCGAGGAGCACGAGATGGCCGACCAGACACCAAATATCTTCCCTTTCATGCGTTTTGCCGATGCGGACGCTGCGCTGGAGTGGCTCGCCCGGGCGTTTGGGTTTCAACAGCGCGCCGTCCACCGCGACGACCAGGGCGCGATCCGTCACGCTGAGATGTCGCTCGGCGCAGGCACGATCATGCTCGGGCAGGGCGACCCCGGCGATCGGGGGGTCTATGTCGCTGTCGAGGACGCGGATGCCCACTACGAGCGCGCCAAGGCGGCAGGCGCCGAGATCACACGCGAGATCGAGGACACGCCGTACGGCTCGCGTGAGTACTCGGTGCGCGATCTCGACGGGCACACATGGAGCTTTGGCACGTACCGACCCGAGCCGGCGGCCTGAGCGCCAACCGTGGTCTCCAAGCAACAGGCTCGATCGCTCGCACTCGGGCTGCCTGAGACGGTCGAGCAGGACCATCACGGTCGGCCCTCGTTCCGCGTCGGGGGCAAGATCTTCGCGACCCTGTGGGATGAGGACCATATGAATGTGATGCTCGACGAGGCCGGCATCCTCACCGCTGCCCAGCGCGAACCTGAGACGTGCACGGAGTTCTGGTGGGGCAAGCGCCTCGGCGCCATTCACGTGAGCCTTGGCCGAGTCGACCCCGACAGGCTGGCCGACCTGCTCACCGATGCCTGGGAGCAGAAAGCGCCGTCGAGCGTAGTGCTGAGAAAACCCCCGCGCTAGCAGGGATCCTCGGATGGGCGAAACTTGTCGGCGCGCAAGCCAAGCGCTGATGGCAGCGCCGGCGGTCCGGGTCGTATGACAGGCAAAGCCCGCGGTGTCAGTCCTCGGGCTATGGCCTGCTGCGACCCATCGAAGGGGGGCAAGACTTGAGATGGGCTGCGCCATGGGTTCGCCGTCTACCGTCGGCGCGAAATGACGAGTTCGGTAGCAGGCCAGTAGACCTATGACTTGTAGCTTATATAAGCTTCTGATTAGATATCTGTAATGACCCCGTTCGAGGCCGTCGCCGAGCCTGCTCGCCGAGCGCTGCTGGATGCGCTGGTCGACGGGCCGAAGCCGGTCGGCGCATTGTGCGCCGCGACTGGGCTCAGCCAGCCGAACACCTCTCGACATCTGCGGATCCTCCGCGAGACGGGGATCGTTTCGTGTACCGCCGACGGACAGCGGCGTCTTTACCAGCTGCGTCCCGAGCGGCTGCTCGAGCTCGATCGGTGGCTGACGCCCTATCGCGCGCTCTGGCGCTCCAGCCTGGACTCCCTCGAACGCCACCTCGACGAAAGGAGTTGACCAATGCCGGTTTCCACCGATGCCATCCTTGAGGACACACAGGGCCGTCCCGCGCTGCGATTCGAGCGGCTGCTCGATCATCCACCTGACCGAGTGTGGCTCGCGCTCACGCAACTGGACCAGCTGCGTCGTTGGCATCCGTCGCCGTTTGAGCTGGAACTCCGCGTCGGCGGGACGGTCAGCTTCCTGCCACCTGAGGGCAACGCGTTCGGCGATGGTCGTGTGACAGCCTACGAGCCGCCACACCTGCTGGCGTACAGCTGGGGTGAGGACCACCTTCGCTGGGAGCTCGAGCCTCGCGGCAGCGGCACGCGACTAGTTCTGACTCACACTTTCGATGATCGCCTGAAGGCGGCTCGCGACGCAGCCGGCTGGGACCTGTGCCTCGACGCGCTCGCAACCTCGCTGTCAGGCAAGGAGGACCCACCGCCCCCCGGAGAGTCCGCGATCCCGGCTGGCTGGGACGAGCTCAACCGAGCCTACGAGCAACGCTTCGGAATCGCGCCAGAGCAAGCCACACCGCCCCCTAGTCGTGTCACCCCCTCCGATACGGTTGCGCCACTACTCATGTTCGTTGGCAACGCGGAAGAGGCGATGCGCTTCTACGTCTCAGTCTTCTTTCCGGCGCGGATCGAACGGATCGCACGCTACGGCGCCGGCGCGCAGGGCGCCGAGGGCACGGTCAAGCACGCAACGCTGCGGCTCGGCGATTCCACGATCCAATGCATCGACAGCCCAATCGAGCATGCCTTCGGTTTCACGCCTGCGGTCTCGCTTGCCGTCCGGGCAGCCTCCGCAGATGCGGTAGACGAAATGTTCGCGCGCCTATCACAGGATGGCACCGTCCTGATGCCCCTCGACCGCTACCCGTTCAGTGAGCGCTTCGGCTGGGTCACCGACCGCTTCGGAGTCTCCTGGCAACTCACGCTCGCCTAGCAATCTGGGCAGATGTCCTCGCTTATGGCACGCCAGCATCAAGCGGCCAACCTCCGGACCGCCGGGCTGACACGGCCGCAACGCCTCGCAAGCGAGCGTGACGTGACTGACGACCACCATGATCGCGGCTCGTCCAAAGCACCACTGCGCCACGAGGCACTATTCAACCGGGTGGGGTGAAAGGACCCACCTCCGGCCACCGTAACAGCCGGGAGAAGCTGAGGGGCAGTCTGATACCGGGAGGTGCGGTGAAGGGCGGGAGCAGCCCCTGACGATCGAGCAACGGTTCGCCGCCAGCGGGCCGGGTGCGGTAGCAAGGCAGAAAGGCGTAGGAGACGAACCAGTGTCAGAAGCCCCGATACAGGACGGCAACCCCGAAACTGGCGGCTATGGGCTGTTGGGGTGCTCGATCCCGGTTGTTGTTCGGGATCGTCTCGGCCGACCGTTTTTTTGCTCGGGCGGGTCGAGCGGGTTTGACGGGGGCGGTAGCGGCGATGGTGCGGGCTTGCCCCCCGCGCTGCGCGGGGTCGTATACGGGGTCGCGGGCCATTTTGACCTCCGCCTTTTCGGACCCCTGAGACGCAAAAACTCCGCTATTAGCAGGGCTTTTGGGCGATGGGCGATGGGCGATACTGGGCTCGAAACAGAAACCGGGGATCACGCCAGGCGAGAACGCCCGGATTCATTGAGCTAAGGTCACGTGAGGTTCTGTGAGATTCGCTCAGGTTGGTGTCACGAATGGTGTCAGGCGCGATGCGTCCTGCGGTCGGCCTACTCTTGTCGACATGGCGAACAGCCCCGAGGAAGTGGCCCTCGAACTATCGCGTGCTGCGCTCGAATCGCAGGACGGCAGCGAAAACCAGCTTCGCGAAAAGGCGACGGCGGTCCTCGCGGCCGCATCGATCGTCGTTCCAGTTGCAGCAGTGGCGCTCGGGAGCGCGCCAGCCATTGCCGCGATTCCTTTCAGCGTCGCGGCAATGGCGTACTTCTGGTGCGCTCGTTCGTGTGTCGTAGCGCTCTTCCCGAAGGACAGGGAGGCAGGTCTCCTGGGGGGCGAGATGCTGCAGTTGGCGATCGAAACCGAAGCCGATCTACCACAGATGCAGGCATCTGCTGCCAGCTATCTCGATGGCTTCTACAAGCACAACCAGGTGATCCTTGAGGGAGCTGCCGATAAGGTTCGGGAAGCGCTTATTTCGCTGGGGGTAGAGATCGTTGCGTTGGCCGTCGCCCTAGTCGTTACAATCCTTGATTGAGATGCCTAATACGCCCTCAGCTCCAAAGCCGGCTCCGGCCAGCCCGATGCCTTCGACTCCGCCGCCGAATGTCATCGCCGTCGAGATCCGCTCGCTAAAACCGAGCCATTAGCCCTCAAGCGGACACGCTTAGCGTTGTGTCCGGAGCCTCCGCTGGACGACGGAACGCCGCGGCGATCAGCTTCGCGTCCCGCGTCTTCGGCGCGTAGTCCGCATAGCGTTCGGTCGTCTTGATGTCCTTGTGCCCCATCCACTCCTGAAGGGTCCGCATGGGCACCCCGGCGGCGGCCATCTGCGTGCCGAACGTGTGGAGCAGATCGTGGAAGCGCCTGGCGGGGTCGAGGCCGGCCGCGCGTAGCGCCTTGCGCATCCGGCGCAGGAGCGCGGCCTTGTCCAGCGGAGTGCCCTCCAGCGGGTCGGGGAACACGAGCAGGTGGTCGGCGGGTTCGCCCTGCGCCTTGTGGAAACGGTCGAGTTCGCCCGCGATCTCATCGGCCATCGGGACGGCGCGGCTGGAGCGCTTGGACTTCGGCGAGCCGAACTTCTTGAGCACGTAGTTGGAGCGCACGCGGATCGCGCTCGCGGTCCAGTCCACGTCCTGCCAGCGCAGCGCGATCAGCTCGCCCTCGCGGATGCCGGTCATC
This sequence comes from Solirubrobacteraceae bacterium, assembly GCA_035948945.1. Taxonomy (GTDB): domain Bacteria; phylum Actinomycetota; class Thermoleophilia; order Solirubrobacterales; family Solirubrobacteraceae; genus Palsa-744. The sequence goes on along the minus strand of DASZIQ010000103.1, from coordinate 328 downwards.
GCGGCCATCCGGTAGAGCACCCGGTCGAGCGCCTGATACGGTCCCGGCTCGGCGTGCTGCACAAGCGCGTCGATCTGCCCCAGCTCCAGGTAGCGCACCTCAACGTGGTCGGGTGCGGCGGGCAGCTCCACGCCCTCGCAGGGGTTCGCGGTGGCCTGGGCGCGGCGGTTTGCATTGGCCCCGGCGCGGCGGCTTGAAGTGGCCCCACTTCGCGTCGGTTGTTGTGTGTGTTGATCTTCTCTGTTTGTGACTTTCGGCGGTGTCTGGTGGAGCGGAGGTCGTAGGCCGTAGCGGAGCGAGTTATCGCCGGCGCGGCCCGCGTGGGGGT
>DASZIQ010000102.1:0-13711 GCA_035948945.1 Solirubrobacteraceae bacterium | reverse complement strand
GCGCACCTCGGCCTCCTTGCGGCCCATGAAGCGCTTGATCGAGAAGACGGTGTTCTGCGGGTTGGTCACCGCCTGGCGCTTGGCGACGGTGCCGACAAGCCGCTCGCCGGAGGCGGCGAAGGCGACGACGGAGGGCGTGGTCCTGCCGCCCTCGGCGTTCTCGATCACCGTGGGCTCGCCGCCCTCGAGGACGGCCATGCACGAGTTCGTCGTGCCGAGGTCTATGCCTATGGTCTTTGCCATTTGCTTGGGTGCTCCTTGGTTTGGGTATGAGGTAGTTGGGTCGCGGCGGAGCCGCTTATAGCGCCAGCCAGCGCTTGGTCTCTGGACCGGCGAGCCGCGCTTAGCGTGGTCCGCTACTGAAATCTTAGTCGAAGCATAGCAGGTTTCTTCCTGAGTGGGCGCAGGATCTGGTCGGCCCTGTTTGGCTTGGATGTCTCCGATTCCCACCCGATCCTGAGCCGCCGGAAAAGCGCGTGGATACTGGTGATTCCTCCTGTCGGCGAGCCCATGGCAACAGTTCGACGGAGGAACAATCCGAATTTCGGCCAACTTGACTTGACGCCGGGGCCCAAATTGTGCATGCTGGTTCTGGCTTCGAGTGGAGCCCAGAAATTACGGTAGGGGCGCCCGCTAAGGCAGATAAGAGAGGACCGGCGTACTGCCCGCCCCCTTGGGCGGGCAGTACGTACGGCCTAAGCCATAGGACTGCCCGGCGGTCGGGCTGGGGGCAGAGGGCCGGCTATGCCCCCACGGCTTCTCCCCCGCAGCAACAGCCGGCACCACGAACCCCAGGCAGGCGGCTTCACCGACGGGACGGTGACGAGCCGGTGCTGCCCGTGCTGCTGCAGGGCCCGGTTACTCCGTCTCGCACGGCGGTCGTGTTGCAGGACAAAACCGAGGCTTGGCATCAACAGCCAGGATGCTCCGTAATGTCGGAAACACGGCTTGTGGGCGATCGGCGGGCGGGGTAGGTTCGAGAAGGCAATTGCCCTTGGACTAGACAAGGAAGGTAGGAACCGTATGACCAGGAACCATAATGGGCGTTTCGCGGGTGTCCGCAAGCGCATGTTGATCGCGGGGATCGCCGTGCTGGCCCCGCTGGCGATGGCCTCGCCAGCCATGGCCGAAAACCACCCGAAAGGGAACTTCGCGCCGTTCAAGTACTGCCCGCTGGGCAACAAAGCGACGGAGCTCTGCACGGTCGCGAGCACAAAAGCCGGCGAATTCACGGTCGGCAAAAAGACGGTGTTGATCACGAACCCGATCACGCTGCAGGGCGGCCTGCATGAAAACGAAAAAACCGAAGAACTCGAATTCATCGCAGCCGAAGGCGCCGAAACGCTGTCGAAAACCGAAGAGACCGTCCCCGGCGGCCTGCTCGGGATCAAAGCCCCCACGTCGTGGCCGCTGCTCCTGCAGGAACTCTTCAACGAATACGTGATCAACAAAGGATTCACGGGCGTCACGGAGATCACCGAACTCGCAAAGCCCGCGAGCGCGATCAAGCTGAACACGACCAACTTGATCTTTGAAACCGGCACGGCGCTGCAGTTGCCGGTGAAGGTCAAGCTCAACAACGTGTTCCTCGGCAACGAATGCTACGTCGGCTCCGCCTCGCACCCGATCGTCCTGAACCTGACGACCGGGACGACCAAACCGGAAAAACCAAACGAACCGATCAAAGGCAGCGCGGGCAGCCTGGAAATCCTCGAATCGGGCAATCTGGTGCGTCTCACGGGAGGTGCGCTGGTGGACAACTCCTTCGCGGCCGAAGAAGGAGCCAGCGGCTGCGGCGGCTTCTTCTTCTCGTGGGCCGTCGATCCGCTCGTCAACGAAATCCTCGGCGTGCCTTCGAAAGCTGGGCACAACACCGCGATCCTCAAGGGCAACCTTGAAGAGGCTGTGGCGGAAGCCGTCAAAGCGAGCGAATAGCAGTCGAGAGCAGTAATCCTGTAGTGGAGCACAGCAATCGGGGCCCGTCGCGTAGCGCGGCGGGCCCCGTGGCTATCCGGTCTTGGGGCCTCCTCCGCCCACGCGAGGTATAGGTGTAAGGATTGGCAGCAGCAGCCAGGACGCTCCGTCATGTCGGAAACATTCCTTGCAAGGCCACCTTAGGTCGGATAGGTTCGGGAAGCAGCATGCCCTTGGATTCTCTGGACCAAGTAAGGAAGGTAGATGTATATGACTAAGCATCACATCACGCGCATCGCGGGTCTCCGCGGGCGCATCCTGATCGCGGCGATGGCCGTGCTGGCACCGCTGGCGATCGCGTCGTCGGCCTCGGCGACCGAACACCACCCGACGGGGAACTTCGCCCCGTTCAAGTACTGCCCGTTGAGCAACAAATTGACGGAGCTCTGCACGGTGGCGGACACAAACGCAGGCGAATTCACGGTCGGCAAAAGGTCGGTGCCGATCAACAAAACGATCACCCTGCAGGGCGGCCTGCATGAAAACGAAAAAACCGAAGAACTCGAATTCATCGCGGCCGAAGGCGCCGAAACGCTGTCGAAAACTCCGCTGTACGTACCCGGCGGCTTGCTCAACATAATCGCGCCAGAATTCCTCAACAAAGAACAGAAAGAAAAGTTCGAAAAAGTCATCAACGAAGGCATCACCGGCGTGACGGCGACGACCGAACTCGCGGCACCCGCGAGCGCGATCAAGCTGAACACGACCAACCTGATCTTCGAAACCGGGACTGCGCTGCAGCTGCCGATCAAGGTCAAGCTCGGTAACGTGTTCCTCGGCAACGAATGCTACGTCGGCTCGGAAGCGAGCCCGATCGTCCTGAACCTGACGACCGGGACGACCAAACCGGAAAAACCAAACGAACCGATCAAAGGCAGCGCGGGCAGCCTGGAAATCCTCGAATCGGGCAATCTGGTGCGTCTCACCGGAGGCTCGCTCGTGGACAACACCTGGGCGTCGCCCGGGGCGCACGGCTGCGGCGGCAAACTGTTCGAAGGCATCGTTGACGAAGCGGTCAACAAAGAGCTGGGCCTGCCGTCGGCGGCTGGGCACAACACCGCGATCCTCAAAGGCAACCTCGAAGAGGCAGTTGCGGAAGCCGTCAGGGCCAGCGAATAGCGGCCGAGCGGCTCAGTAGCAAGCAGTAACAGCAGTACGGAAAAAACAGCAGCACGGGGCCCGTCGCACAGCGCGGCGGGCCCCTTTGTCTACCCCCGAGCCCGCAGCGTGGGGAACGGCACCACCTCGCGCACCGACTCGACGCCGGTCAGCACCATCAACAGCCGGTCGACGCCGAGCCCCCCGCCCGCGGTGGGCGCCATCCCGTATTCCAGCGCGCGCACGTACTCCTCATCGTTGGGCTGCGGCTGGTCGCCGTCGTCGCTCCCGCCGGAGGCCTGCTGGCGCTGGATCACGAAGCGGTTGAGCTGGTCCACCGGGTCGTTGAGCTCGGTGTCGCCGCTGAGGATCTCCATCCCGCGGATCACCGAGTCGAAGTGCTCGGAGAGGCGCGGATCCTCGGGGTGGCGCTTGCAGATCGGGAACAGGTCGACGGGGAAGTCGAAGACGTGCGTGGGCTCGTGCAGGGTCGGTTCGACGTGCTTGACGTAGATCGCGTCCACCAGCTTCGCCCAGGTCGTGTCGCGATCCACCGACTCGCCGGCCGCCTCGATCAGCTGCTCGCGAGAGGACTCCAGGTAGTCGATCCCGACGGCGTCGGCGATCGCCTCGCGCAGCGTGATCCGCCGCCACGGGGTGGCAAGGTCGACCACGCGCCCGTCGTACTGCTCCACCTTCGTCGTCCCCAACGTGCGCAGCGCGACGCTCTCAGCCATCTCTTCGGTGAATTTCGCGACATCCCAATAATCGGCGTAGCTCATCATCCACTCGAGGATCGTGAACTCCGGGCTGTGACGGTGGGAGATTCCCTCGTTGCGGAAGGCGCGGCCGAGGTCGTAGATGTTCTCCAGGCCCCCGACGATGCAGCGGTTGAGGTAGAGCTCCACCGAGATCCGCAGGTAGACGTCGACGTCCAGCGCGTTGTGGTGGGTCACGAATGGCCTAGAGGCGGCGCCGCCGGCGAGCGTCTGCAGCATCGGCGTCTCGACCTGCGTGAAGCCGTGCTCGCGCAGGAAGTCGTGGATCGCCTCGATCATCTTCGTGCGCCTGAAGAACATCGTGCGGGTCTGCTCGTTGGCGAGCAGGTCCAGTTCGCGGTAGCGGTAGCGCGTGCCCTGGTCCTCCATCCCGTGGTAGCGGTCGGGGGGTGGGCGCAGCGCCTTGGCGAGCAGCGTGCAGACGCTCACCGCGAGCGCGAGCTGCCCGCGCTGGGTGATGTATACGGCGCCCTCGACGGTCACGATGTCACCGATGTCGAGCCCTACCATGCGCTCGTAGGCCTCCTCGCCCAGCTCCTCGCGGCGCGCAACCACCTGCATCGAGCCAGACTGGTCGCGCAGGTCGAAGAACGTGTATTTGGCGTGGCCGCGGCGCGCGATCAGACGCCCGGCGACGCGGTAGGCGAGGCCCTCGTGCACGCCGGCGGCGAGCGTGGCGGGGTCGTGGGCGGCTTGGATGTCGGCGATCCAGGTGCGCGGCACGCGCGAGGAGATGTGCGGGTAGGGCTCGACGCCCTCGCCGCGCAGGCGCTCCATCTTCGCGTGGCGCTCGTCGGCACTGGCCGAATCGGCCGGCGCCGGAGGCCCGTGTCTCTCGGCTTCGATGGGCTCGCCGCCGTCGCTGCCGGTCACCTTGCCCGCGGGCTTCGCAGTCGCGGCCCCAACCACGCCGGCCTGCTCGACCGGCTCCTCGAGCTCCTCCGGCGTGCTCATGCAGCGGGCACGAGATGGTGGGTGGGGTCGCGCACGTCGAGCACGGGCACGCCGGGGATCGCCTCCTCCAGCAGGGCTCGCAGCTGTGGCGAGTCGAAGCGGTGTGACTGCGGCGCGACCGGGTTGACGGTGATCGCGCGCAGGTCGATCGAGGCGAGCACCGCGATCGAGAGGCCCTGGCGACGGTACCACTCGACGCCGTGGTCGGTGAGGAAGACCTTGGTGGCATCGGCCACGACGAGCTCGAGCTCTCGTCCTCCGGCTGCGCTCAGCAGCTCCGCGAGAAACGGCTCGCACAGCGCGCCGCGCACCAGTAGGTGGCTGGCCGTGGTGCGCGCGCGCAACAGCTGGCCGATGTCCGCGGCGGTGCTGGTGAGCACGAAGCGCGGGTGCAGCGTGAGTGGCTCCTCGTCCGGGCCGCCGACGAGCATGCTGGCGGCGTTGGACGCGGCGATCTCGCGTACGTGGGGCTCGTTAAGCCCGGGCAGGCGGACGAGCTCGACGGCGTCGCGGGTGCGCGCCACGACCTGCTCGATCTCCTCGTGCAGGACGGCGCCGGTGGACATCACGAGGCCGTCGGACACTGCTGGGGAGGAGGCGGCGCGCCGGTCGATGGCGCCGTCGATCAGCACCTGCTCGGCGCCGTGGGCGAGCATCGTGTCGCACACCTCGCGCACGTCGGCGGCGGCGCTGGGTCCGGCCACCTCAATCGTGCCGCGCGTCAACAGGCGCGCGATCAGCACGCGCCCGAGGGGGGTGCGCACCCCGGTCTCTTGGACCACCTCGTGCGGGATCGCGCCGGCGCGCAGCAGTGCGTCGGTCGTGGCGACAAGGCTGCCGGCGCACAGCTCCACGCGCGGCTTCTCGATGCGGATGTCGATCACGTCGCGCTCCTCGCCGTCGCGCCCGACGGAGGTTACGCCGACGCGGCGGCCGCGCTCCTGCAGCTCGCGCAGCAGCGCGGCGAGCGTTTCGGTCTTGCCGGTGTTCTTCGCCAGCCCGACGAGGGCGAGGCGGCGCGCGGACGCGGTGAGCTCAGCGAGTGGCTGCATCGGCTCTCAGCCTAGTGGTTTGTCCCGTGGATCCGTTGGTGTCCACTAGCCTGCCAGTCGCTCGCTGCGGTGTTCCGCGAAGGTCGCGCGCCCCGCGGGAGGCACGTCGCGCGCGTCCTCCTCCGGTTCGCCCTGCCCGAGGCGTGCGGCCAGCTCGCGCACGAGGAAGGTGGCGAGGTGGTGGGGGTAGGTGCCTTTGGAGAAGCCGGCGTCGTAGCCGAGCTCCTTGGCGAGCTCATTCGAGACGCGGGGTCCCCCGCAGGCGAGGATCGTCTCGCGCCGGCGGCCCTCGGCCTCGACGATCTCGACGAGCTCGGTCAGGTTGTGGATGTGCAGATTCTGCTGGGTGACGGTCTGGGAGACGAGGATCGCGTCCGCCTCGAGCTCGATTGCCTTGGCGACCAGCGCCCCGTTGGGCACCTGGCTGCCGAGGTTGTGCGCCTCGAAGGCGCGGTAGCCCTCCAGGCCCTTGTGGCCGTGGAAGCCCTTGAGGTTGAGCATCGCGTCGATCCCGACGCTGTGGGTGTCGGTGCCGGTGGAGGCGCCGACGACGACGATCGGCCGGCGAACATGCTCCTGGGCGTACGACTCGACCTCCTCCTCGGTCATGTACTGGACGATGTCGATCCCCTCTTCGGTGAGGGTGGCGTAGTCGACGGCATGCACCGTGTGCCCGTACATCACGAAATAGGTGTGGCTATCGGTGAGGCGCTCGTGGTGGACGACCTCGGGGTGCTGGAAGCCCATCTTGCCGGCCAGCTCCATGGCGGCCTTGCGCGCTGCCAGACCGTCGGGTACGGGCAGCGTGAAGCTGAGCTGCACGATCCCGTCGCCGTGGTGGTCGGCGTAGGGCTTGACGTGCTCCAGGTCGGCCTCGTCAGGCAACGCTGAGCGCTCCCCGCATCAGCTCGGTGACGGGGTTGAAGTACCCCTCCTCGGTCGCGACGATGCCCTCCATCCCGCGGCCCTCTTCGAGGTGGCGGCTGACGTCTCCGAAGACGCCACCCTCGATCGCCTTGAACAGCCCGATCTCGGCAATCCGCTCGAGCATCAGATGCGCGTCGCGCAGCACCTGCTGCGCGCGCGTCTGGATGATGCCGCCGCGCTTGAACTCGATCTCCTCGCCGAGGTCGCGGGCGGCGTTGAAGACGTAGTTGACGTTCTGCAGCCCGAGCACACGGTCGTGGATGTGGGGCGTGAAGATTCCCTCGGTGGGGACGCCGATCGTCTGGATGCCCTGGTCGGTGGCGACGGTGACGAGGTTGAAGAGCGTGTCGCAGGCGTGCGTGCGGAAGAGGTTGCCGTCCATGTGCCGGGTCGGGGGCATGTACTTGACGGGGCAGTCGGGGAACAGCTCGCGAGTGAGCTGGGCCTGAGCCCACTCATACAGCAGCCCGTTGGTGACGGGGGTGTCGATCTCAAATGCGTCGCCGAGTGCGATCTGCTCGTCGGGTACGCCCGAGGCGCGGGCGAGCTGGTGGTTGATGAACTGCGAGGCCGTCACCGAGGGCGCGGCCTCCAGTGCGTCGGCGGTGCGCAGGTAGTTGTCCTCGCCGGTGTTGATGACGACCCCGAAGTAGCCGTTGACGGCGCGCGAGACGCGCTGGTCGAGCAGCCCGCGGATCGGGTTGATGTCACGGTAGAGGATCCCATAGAGGGCGTCGTTGACCATGTTGTCGAGGCCCTCGATCGCGCCCATCGCGGCGATCTCGGGCATACACAGGCCCGAGCAGAAGCTGGAGAGGCGCACATAGCGCCCGTGCTGCTCGGACCACTCGTCCAGCGCGGCGCGCATGATCGCGAAGTTGGCCTGCGTGGCGAAGGTGCCGCCGTAGCCCTCGGTGGTGGGACCGTAGGGGACGTAGTCGAGCAGGCTCTGGGCGGTGGAGCGGATCACGGCGACGATGTCCCCCCCGGCCTCGGCGACGGCCAGGCTGTGGACGACGTCCTCGTATACGTTGCCGGTGGCGGTGAGCACGTAGCGCAGGGGAGATCGGGGCCCGCCCACCCTCTCGCCGAGGCGCTCGCGCAGGGCATGACGCTCCTCCATACGCGCGCCGATCTCCGCCAGGCCCCGTGCCAGCTCCGCACGCGCGCGGTCGCGGATCGCCCCCTCGGGCGCCTGCGGCAGCGTGCAGAGATCGAGGGCATTCCCCTCGACGGCCTCGGCGATCGATTGGGCCCCTGCTCGCCCGCTCTCCCATCCGGCGCGCTCGGCGTGGAGCATCGCATTGGCGATCCAGTGGGCGACGCCCTTGCCGAGTCCGCCGTGGGCGCGCACATGGTCGACCAGCACGTTCGGCAGGGGGGCGCCGAGGTCGTTGGCCCCATCGACGCCGAACAGGCGCGCGACGGTCCGCTCGACCGACAGCGTCGTCATGCCGGCGATCTGCTCGGCGACGTCCGCGGCGATCCGCGCGGCGGCCTGACGGCAGGACTCGGCAAGCCCCTGATCGAGGTCCAGCTTGGAGGTGGCCATGATTCGAGGTTACTGGAAAAACCCCAGGATTCGGGCTGTGAACGCGTGGGATCGTCCGGGCACGCTAGCCTCGCTTGCAAGAGTGTCTTGAGCGGGAGGGGGTTCCCCTTCCCGCCTTCCCCGTGTGCCAATCAAGTGTCTCCCTCCGCCCTCCCCTTCACTCCCCGGGTGCGCGAGTGGTTCGAAGCGGCCTTCGCGCAGCCGACCCCGGCGCAGGCGCAGGCATGGCCGGCGATCGCAAGCGGGGAGCACGTGCTGGTGTCCGCGCCCACCGGGTCGGGCAAGACGCTGGCGGCGTTTCTGTGGGGGCTGGACCGGCTGGCAACAGAGCCCGCGGCCGAGCGCCGCACGCGCCTGGTGTACGTATCGCCGTTGAAGGCGCTCTCCTACGACATCGAGCGCAACCTGCGGGCGCCTCTGAAGGGCATCTCTGGAGTTAATGGCCCCCACCCGCCCCACCCCGCCGGCGCTGGCATCACGGTGGCGATCCGCACCGGGGATACGCCCCAGCGCGAGCGCCAGCGGATGCGCAAAGAGCCGCCGGACATCTTGATCACCACCCCAGAGTCGCTGTATCTGATGCTGACCTCGCGCGCGCGAGAGATGCTTACGGGCGCCGAGTGGGTGATCGTGGACGAGATCCACGCGGTGGCGGCGACCAAGCGCGGCGCTCATCTGGCGCTGACGCTGGAGCGCCTCGACGCGCTCGTGCGGGGGGAGGGTCGCCGCGAGCCTCAGCGGATCGGTCTGTCGGCGACGCAGACACCGCTGGCGGAGGTGGCGCGCTTCCTGGTGGGGCCGAGCCGAAAGTGCAGGATCGTCGACGCCAGCGCCCCCAAGCCGCTGGACGTGAGGGTGCACGTGCCGGTGGAGTCGATGACGGAGTTGCACGGCGTGGTCCACGGGGACTCCGATCAGCCGTTGCATGGCTCGATCTGGCCGGCGATCTACCCGGAGCTGCTGCGCCTGATCCGCGAGCACAACTCGACGATCGTGTTCGTCAACAACCGCCGCTCCGCCGAGCGGCTGGCGCTGCGTCTGAACGAGCTGTCGGCTGCGGAGGCGGGGGGGAAGGGGGAGGAAGAGGAGGCGACGAGGACCACGGCGGACGGCGGGCGGGAGCCCGCCCCGCGCGAGATCGCCCGTGCCCACCACGGATCGCTCGCCAGGGAGGAGCGGATGGTCGTGGAGGAGCTGCTGAAGGCGGGGGAGATCCCCTGCATCGTGGCGACCTCGAGCCTCGAGCTGGGGATCGACATGGGCGCCGTCGACCTCGTGCTGCAGGTCGAGTCGCCGAAGTCGGTGGCAGCCGGCCTGCAGCGGATCGGGCGGGCGGGGCACGGCGTGGGCGAGGTCTCGCGGGGGCGGATCTTCCCCAAGTTCCGCGCCGACCTGCTGGAGTGCGCAGTGCTGGTGCGACGGATGCGCGAAGGGGCGATCGAGCCGACGGTGGTGCCGCGCAACCCGCTGGACGTGCTGGCGCAGCAGATCGTCGCGATGGCGGCCTGCGAGGAGGAGCTCGCGGTGGAGGAGCTGTACGAGCGGGTGCGGCGCACCTACTCCTACGAGGAGCTGCCGCGCCGGCAGCTGGAGGGCGTGCTGGACATGCTCGACGGGCGCTATCCATCCTCGGAGTTCGGTGAGCTGCGCCCGCGGATAGTGTGGGATCGTATTGCCGGCACGATCCGCCCCCGCAAGGGCGCTCGTGCCCTGGCGGTGGCCAACGCCGGCACAATCCCCGACCGGGGGCTGTACCTGGTGACGCTGCCGGACGGGCGCCGGGTGGGGGAGCTCGACGAGGAGATGGTGTACGAGGCACGGCCGGGACAGGTCTTCCTGCTGGGGGCCTCGGCGTGGCGGATCGAGGAGATCGGCCGCGATCGCGTGATCGTCACGCCCGCGCCGGGGGCGCCGGGGGCGGTGCCGTTCTGGAAGGGCGAGGGCGTGGGCCGCCCCAAAGAGCTGGGGGAGGCGATCGGAGCGTTCGCGCGCTGGGCCGTGGGGCAGTCGGCGGAGGTGCTGGAGCGCGAGTACGACCTCGACCCCCGCGCGGCGAGCAACCTGGTGGAGTACCTGCGCGAGCAGCAGGACGCCACGCGGGTGGTTCCCAGCGACCGCACGATCGTGGTGGAGCGCTTCCGCGACGAGATCGGCGACTGGCGGCTGTGCGTGCTCTCCCCCTACGGCGGGCGCATCCACGCCGCGTGGAGCCTCGCGCTCTCGGCGCGGATCCGTGAGCGCCTGGGGCTGGAGGCGGATGCGATCTTCTCCGACGACGGGATCGTCGTGCACCTGCCGGAGAGCGACGAGCTGGACGGAGCGCAGGCGCTCGCGCTGGCGCTGATCGAGCCGGATGAGGTCGAGGACCTGATCGTGGGGGAGCTCGGCGGCTCGGCCCTGTTCGGCGCCCGCTTCCGCGAGGCGGCCGGTAGGGCGCTGTTGATCCCGCGGGCCTACCCCGGCAGGCGCACACCGCTGTGGCAGCAGCGGCTGAAGGCGCAGACACTGCTGGAGGTGGCGCGCCGCTACGAGGACTTCCCGATTGTGCTGGAGGCCTACCGGGAGTGCCTGCGCGACGTGCTCGACCTGCCCGGCCTCACGGAGCTGCTGGGCAAGCTGCACCGGCGCGAGCTGAGCGTGGTCGAGGTGGAGACGGCCACGGCCTCCCCGTTTGCCTCTTCGCTGCTGTTCGACTACGTGGCGACATACATGTACGAGGGGGATGCCCCCAACGCGGAGCGACGCGCGGCGGCGCTGTCGCTGGACAGGGACCTGCTGCGCGAGCTGCTGGGGCAGGAGGAGCTGCGCGAGCTGCTCGATCGCGGGGCGCTCGAACAACTCCAGGAACAGCTGCAGCGCCGCAACGAGCTGCTGCGCGCGGCCAATCGCGACGAGCTGCACGACACGCTGCGCCTGCTCGGCGACCTCAGCGCCGCCGAGGTGGCGGAACGCGTGCTGGAGGGCGTCGACGCGGAGGCGTTGCTGGCGACGCTCGAGCGCGAGCGCCGGGCGGTGCGGATGAGAATCGGCGGCGAGGATCGCTACGTCGACGCCGCCGACGCGGGGCTGTACCGCGACGCGCTGGGCGCGGTCCCACCGGGCGGCCTGCCGGAGGCCTTCCTGGCGGACGTGCCGGACGCGCTGGGGTGGCTGCTGCGCCGCTATGCGGCGGCCCGCGGCCCGTTCACGAGCGAGCAGCCACGGGCGCGCTACGGCCTCGGCAGCGCGGTGGTCGAGTCGGGACTGCGCGAGCTGGAGCGATCCGGGGTGCTTGTGCGTGGCGAGCTTCATCCCGATCCGGCTTCGCTGCGTCACGCCGCGTCTTTGGCTGCGTCCGGTGGCTCGCCCATACCTGACGGCTCGCTCTCCTATCCGGCAGCGCTCCGCGGCTCGTCCACGTCCGGCACCTCGCCCTCCTCGGCGGCATCCCCGTCGGGGGACGACCGAAGCCGGGGGACGCACGCCTCCGGCGAGCATCCCCGTTTCGGCCAGCGGGAGTGGTGTGACGTAGAGGTGCTGCGGCGCCTGCGTCGGGCCTCGCTGGCGGCGCTGCGCCGCGAGATCGAGCCGGCCGAGCGGCGCGCGTTCGCGGCGTTTTTGCCGGCGTGGCAGGGGATCGACCGCCACGCGGCGGCGGGAGCGGGTGTCGCGCGCCTGCGCGAAGCGCTCGTGCCGCTGCAGGGTCTCGCGCTGACGCCCCGCACATGGGAGCTGGAGGTGCTGCCGCGCCGGGTGGGGGCGTACTCGACGACGTGGATGGACGAGCTGTGCGCCGGTGGTGAGCTGGTGTGGGTGGGCGCGGGTGCGCTCGGACGCGCGGACGGCCGCGTGGCGCTGTACTTCCGGGAGGATGTGAGGCTGCTCGGCCCGCCGGCGCGCCGCGGGGGATCGCTACTGCCGGATAGCGATGGGCACGCGCGCGTGCGCGCGCGTCTAATGGAAGGGCCGTGTTTCTTCACCGATCTGCTCGCCGACGTAGAGCTGGCTGCGCCCGAGCTGGGAGAGGCGCTGTGGGATCTGGTGTGGGCGGGGGAGGTGACCAACGACGCGTTCGCCCCGCTTCGCGCACCACACCCGACGCCGAAGACCGCCGCCGCTTCGACCCGCCTGCTCCCGCTGCCAGGTGGCGGCGAGCGAACTTCGGGTTGGGCGGGCGTTCAATCGGCGATGCCCCGCCGCCGGGGTCGGTTTGCGGGGCGCGCGAGCGCTGCGCCCGGCGGCGGGCGGGTCGGCCATCCGCCCGGGCGCTGGTCGCTGACGGCGTCGCTATTCGGTGAGCAGGACTCGAGTCATCGCCTGCGCGCGCTGGCGGAACTGCTGCTGGAGCGCTACGGGATACTCACGCGCGAGCTGGTGCGCGCGGAGGGCGTGCCGGGAGGCTTCGCCGCGCTCTACCCCGAGCTGTGCCGGCTGGAGACCTTGGGCATCGCGCGCCGCGGGTACTTCGTGGAGGGCCTTGGCGGCGCTCAGTTCGCGCTCGCGGGCGCCGTCGAGCGCCTGCGAGCGCAGCGGGGGGATGTGGAACCGCTGGTGCTCGCGGCAACCGATCCAGCGCAGCCGTACGGGGCGGCGCTGCCGTGGCCCGACCAGAGGCACGCCACCATCAGTCAGAGACAAACGCAGGAAACGCCCCGGCCGTCCCCAGCCCGGGTCCCGGGGGCGAGCGTGGTGTTGGTGGACGCAGAGCCGGTGCTCTACCTGGAGCGCGGTGGTAGGGCGCTGAGGGTGCTGGATGTAGGCCCGCAGGGCGCGCGCGTCGAGCGGGCGCTGGCGGTGCTCGCCGAGCACGCCCGGGTCGGTCGGCTGCCGGTCAGGATTGCGCTCGAGCGGGTGGACGGCGAGCCGGTGCTGGGCTCGCGCTGGGAGGCGGCGCTCGAGCGGGCCGGCTTCCGTGTTGGGCCGCGCCGCGTGGAACTCGCCGCGCGCTAGTCGCCGGCCGACTCCCACCGACTGCTCGGATCGTCCCGTTCACGTAGTAACCCCCGAATGCATCGCGGAGCGCATCGCGCTATAAACCGTGGAAAGCATCTATTCGGACAGATTGGCAATCTGGCCAGTATGCGGGGTTCCCGGGTGTATGAGAAACGTCGGATGGATCCCGCAATTTTTAACTTGCAATCTTGGGGCAATCCTGTATGGTCGGAAACGTGGGGATGAGTGGAACCGAGAGGGAGCTGAACGCGATGTACCGGCGGCTGCCGCACGGACCCCACGGAATGGGGCGTGACGCGGTCGCCCGTCATCAGCGGGCACGCCTGTTCGGAGCGATGATCGAGGCGGTTCACCGCCAGGGCTACAAGGCCACGACAGTCGCGCACGTGATCGCGCTGGCAGGCGTCTCGAGGCGAGCCTTCTACGAGCAGTTCGCCAACAAG
>DASZIQ010000101.1:0-17834 GCA_035948945.1 Solirubrobacteraceae bacterium | reverse complement strand
CGAGCACCAGGCGTTCGGTGCCGGTGGCCGGCACTTCTGCCTGGGCACCGCGCTCGCGCGACTGGAGTTGCGGATCCTGATCGAGGAGACGCTCAAGCGCTACCCCGAGATCCAGATCGCCGGCGAGTGCACACACGTCGAGTCAGCGTTCGCCAACCAGCACAAGACGCTGCCCGTGCGACTGGAGCCCTGACGATGGAGCTCGGGCTCTCCCACGAACATGACAACGTAAGAGGTGGCCCGTAGCATCCCGGCCCATATCCGGACCGGGCGCTAAGACGTTCTCAGGGAGCCCATTCGGGGAGCGCGTGGGTCCCCTTTACGCCGGCCGGTGTGACTCGGCGCCGACGATCGCAGTCCGGGTCGACTCAGGCCATCAGAACCGCAGCGGCCGAGCGCACGGCGGCTTGATGATGACCGTGGCCGACATCGCCCGTGCTGTGCGACGCGGAGCCGCGATCTCGATCATGCTCGTCTGCGTAGCGATTCTTCCTGCGGTGCCCGCGCAGGCAACCTCCGGCCACCACTGGCGCACCCTGACGATTCACCAAGCGTGGACCGTGACCGTGACTGGGGCGCGTCGAGTTGCAAAGCAGGCGGAATCACTCCCCCACACCTATGGGCCTTCGAGGCCGAGCAGCGTCGAAGTCCAACCGCAATCCGCATGCCTGCGACACTCGCGGTATCAGATCGACTGCCCGTTCACCTATTTCCTTGGAAATACCGCCCTCGAAGTCTATACGCAGTGCCGTGACACCGGACAGGTAGCAGAGATCGCCGAACAGCGATTCCGGTTCACATCACCCAAACCGCGGTGTCGCTTGATCTACAACAAAACCCCCTAGCGCCAGGCCAGACTACTGCTCGCGATCGCTGTGCATTAGCGCTGGCCGTTTTGGTACCTCGGCCGGTAGCCCCGCCTGAGCCCCGCGACCGCTTGTCTATACGGCAGGTGCCGGTGGTCGGACCAACGGCTCCGTCAGTATGGGTTTGTCGTCACCTATCCGCACGGACTGGCGCTTAAGTTCCGCTTCCGCGAGCAAGCGGGCGCACGGATCAAGCAGGCTCTCACTCTCGCAAGGGACGACTTGCGATCGTATGGACGGAGGCGGGGCACACGCCCGCGTGTGTCCGCGAGCGGGAGCCTGTGGCCGACGGCGATGCCTCATTGCCCCCAGCCTGATCGCCGAGCTCTCCGAAGCGAGCTTCAGCATGTCGGTGTGTCGTATGAACCCCTGAGCAATCTCGACGGCCTCGCCTACATCCGTGATGAGCATGTCGAGGCTGTTGGCGATGGTGGCGTAGAGCTCTGGCCAGGTGGGGTAGATAGTTATGCGTGGTGGCCCGGGCTGCTGGCGCTTCAGGAGCCGATCGGCTCTGGCTGGGGCGCCTGCTCGCCGTTGCGTACGAGCTCCAGGTGTGCGCCGAGCACCGTGGCGAGCGCCTCGATCGTCGTGCGGGTCGGGTTGCCCAGCCCGCGCTCGTAGCGGCTGATGTCAGCCTGCGAGATGCCCGAGCGCTCGGCGAGCTGCTGCTGGGTGAGGCCCGTGTCCAGGCGCAGCGCGAGGAGCTGGCCGGCGAGGTCGAAGCGGCGCATCTCGTCGTCGAGGTGCGCGCGCTGCTCGTCGTCGTAGCGCGAGCGCAGCTCCTGGGTGTATTCGCTCAGGCGGGCGCCCATGTGGAGAGTATGGCGTATATCACATGCCGTGTCAACCACGTCCACGACGACGGGGAGATCGGGGTGCATTGGCGCGGCGGTGGCGTGTCTGCTCGGCCTGCCACTCCTTGAGGTACGCGCGTGCGCGCTCGATCTCTCGTTGCTGGTGGCGGGTGCTTGATCGGCTGCCCTTGTCGTAGCCGCTCAACAGGAGGATCAGTCGGTTGCCGTGGGCATGGAAAAAGACACGCAACAGGATCTTCTCCGGGGATGTCTCCGGGAGTTCGCTCGCGTCAGAGGCACCGTGACCTGAGAGAACCTCGCGCTCGTCGTGACGCAGTCGGAACTCCGCGAGGCCGCCGCCGAGCTGCTTTCCCCACTCCGATCGGCATACGTCCAGTCCCGTGCGCGCCAGTACGAACGTGAGCGCCGCCACCAGCGCGTTGCGCTTGTCGTCGCTCAAAGAGTCGAGGAAGCGCCGGACCGGTTCGGTTCCGTCGGAGCGGCGAAGAACTCGATCTCATAGGCCGCTGACGGCTCTTCGTCCTTCATACCGCGCTGCCCACGAACTCCGACTCGTAGCTCATTACCGTGGAGCGCTTCAGCCCGTGAGTGCTCGCGGTCTCCACCAGCAGCTCACCCGCCTTGGTGATCGTCATGCGCTCACGCCGTGCCAGCGCAACCGTGACGGATTGCGCATCTCCGCCTCGGTCTGATTGATTGCGCGTCAGGCCGTCGCGCGTGGAGGGCAGCCGCTTGGGTCCGATCCGGCGGAAGGCGCCGCGGTTGCCGTATCTCACGCGTGGCCTCCAGCAAGAGCGTGTTCGATGAGACTCCGCACGCGGGCAGGACGCTCTGCGGCGGTGGCGCGCAGCCGCCGGGGTGTCGTGAGCCTGCGCGCGAGCGCTTGGTGTACTGCGAGTTCGATCTGCTCTGGCTGGGTTCCTGCCTGCAGCGAATCCACGATTGTGCGCTCTGGAGTCGTGACCGGTACGCCCAGGAGCGGGCGGATCTCCGGCGGGGTGGGGGGTCGCTGGAGGGTATGGAAGCGGACCCCGGGACGCGATCGCTGACCACGCTTGGTACGAGGCAGCGAGATGTGGACTGCGCTTGGGATCACGTCGGAGAGGTCGTACAGCTCGAGTGCGCTCTCGTGCGAGACGACCGCCGGGGTTTGGTGCATGGACAGCCACGTCGAGACGATGTGCTCATGCGGGCTGGCCGGGAAGTGTCGCAGGCGGTAGAGGCCACGGCGCACACGCTCGTAGCGGCCTCCCGGACGTGCATGATGGCGTAGCGTGCTTCTGTCCATCCCGGTGGTCAGGGCCTGCGGGGCGGTGAAGTAGCCCGCCTGAGCCTCGGCGAGGCGGTAGAGCCCATCATGGTCAATAGCGTCAGACATAGGGGGGAATATATCACCCAAACGTCTGACCGATAGCTGGGATTGCAGCCCCACTGGGCGAGCGAGGGCTTCGCAGCCTCCGGGATCAATGGCTCGCTCAACCATCGACCGCCGGGGAACGACTCGCGGAACGAATTGCGACGAACTCAGCCATATTCATCAGCAACGAGCCCTATAAACACGGGGTCTGTGGGCCTGAGCAATACCCCTGCTCATGTTGTGGTCCCGGCGGTCGGGGGTTCGAGTCCCCTCGCTCACCCTTCGAGAAATCCTTGCTACGGCGGGGATTTTTTGTATTGTGCGCCAACTCGAAACGCGCCGAAATGGGTGGGGTGCAAACAAAAGTGCAAACATGCTGTGCGGATCGTGATTTCCGATCCGGTGTGAGGTCCTCCCTGGTCACATGACGCTGGACAACCTACTCACAGAGCGCTTTGCGCGTAACCCCACAATTGTTCGCCTACTCAACAAGTATCCCGATCCACCAAACAAGGACATTGGGGAGGGCCTCAACACGGTGTTCGCCAAGATGGCGGAGGCAAAGTTGACGGAACCCAAAATCCAGATCGATGGGGGCACGTTTGTCGTGACGCTCGGCCACACGCCCCTCGCCCGGCCCCGAGAGATCGTCATCGAATATCTCGAATCTCATGACGAAATCAAAAAACAACACGGGACGCGAACTGTGCGGAATCTCATCAGAGAACACGATGAAGGACGTCTTTCTCGATCTCGCCAAAGCGGGCAAAATCGAGAGGGTGCCCGGCAAACGCGGCAGCGCATCGACATGGCGCCGGACACGCACCTGACTACGGTCAGCACGTCTGTCCCTACACTCTGAGCATGGCCACCGCCGACCACACGATACGGCTTGCGAGCAGCACGTATGAGCGCCTTCTTGCCGAGGCTGCACGTCGCCACCAGGCGGCCGACGAGATCGCGGACGAGCTGCTGGGCGAGCAACTGCCGCGGGCGGTTGTGGACCGGACTCGAGCCCACAATGCGCTCGACCGTCTTGCGGCGCTCAGGGCTCGCGTTGGAGGCAGCGTCGATGCTGTGGCGCTCGTACGCGAAGGCCGCGACGAACTCGACCGGCGCATTCCCTCCAGCGAGTGACGGTCGTCGTTGACGCGAACGCGCTGGTCGCGCTCATGGTCGGCGAGCCGGAGGGGCCGGTAGTCGCCGAGCGTGTCGAGCAGTGGCTCGCCGATGA
Source organism: Solirubrobacteraceae bacterium (assembly GCA_035948945.1). Classification (GTDB taxonomy): domain Bacteria; phylum Actinomycetota; class Thermoleophilia; order Solirubrobacterales; family Solirubrobacteraceae; genus Palsa-744. The sequence continues at coordinate 13,562 of DASZIQ010000101.1, read as the reverse complement.
CAGGGAGATCCACGCGCCGGCGCTTGCGCGGTATGAGGTAGCGAACGTCCTCACGCGCCAGTTGGCGACGGGCCTTCTGTCGAGGGAGGACATGAAGACGGGCTGGCAGGCCCTCGAAGAGCTGCCGATCATCTATCACGCTCTGCTTGATGGTCCTGCGGTGATCGACGCTGCGACGAAACTCCGACGACGCAGCGCGTTCGACGCCGCCTGCCTTGCGCTCGCGCTGAGCCTCGACGCAGAGCTGTGGACTCTGGACGGCCCGCTGGCTCGCAACGCTATAGGACAGAAACTGCCTGTCCGGCTATTCGACAGCCGCGATGCCGCTGAGGAGATCGCCGCTACGACCGACACGCCGACGGATGAGCCTTCCGGCGAAGAGCGCTCGCCGCCCTCGGCGTAGCGGGCCGCTGACCCGCCGATCAGCCCGACCGACCGACGGAACAGCGAAGTTACGATCGATCGTCCGCCGCTCCCTGTCGTGACCCTCCCCCGCCGCCGCTGACTTGGCGCCGCATCCGAGCGCTCGACCCACGCCAAGATCGCGGAGTTCGTCGCGTGGCTGTGCGAGCAGACGAAGCCCGCGTCGACGAAGGAGCACCCCGACCGGCGCGAGCCGCTATCGGACAAGACGATCCGCAACGTGATGGGGCCGCTCCGCGCGTGCCTGGCGACCGCCGCGGGAGGGCCTGATCCGCTCCAACCCCGCGCGGGACGTGGACTTGCCGCATCGGCCGACCGCAGAGGACACCGAGGATGAGGAGGTCAGGGCGATGAGCCGCCAGGAGTTGACGACGCTGCTCTCGCTCGCCCGGAGCGCTCGCGGGCGCTCTTCTGGTTCTTGGCCGCGACGGGCCTGCGGATCAGCGAGACCATCGCCCTGCAGTGGCGCCACCTGGAGCTGGAGGGCTCCAGTCCGCACGTCAAGGTCCGCCGCGGTGTTGTGCGTGGCCGTCTTGGGCCACCCAAGAGCCGCCATGCCCGCCGGGAGGTCCCGCTGGACCCTGCGCCCTGGCGCTCCGCGAGCGCCGTAGGGGCAGCGAGTGGCCCGGAGACGACAATCTGGTTCCCGGCCGCTTGAGGTTGGGCAGGCGCTTGTCACCGAGCTTGATCAGCGGGCTGTGCTCGATCGTGTTCTTGAGGCGTCAAGAGAGATTACCGGGGCGCGTTACGCCGCGATTGGGGTCCTCAACGATGAGCGCTCTGAGCTCGAGCAGTTCTTGACCGTGGGGATCGACGAGGAGGCCCGCCGCGCGATCGGCGAGCTGCCTCGCGGCCGGGGGGTGCTCGGCACGCTGATCGAACGCCCCGAGCCGCTGCGCCCTGTCGATGTTGGCCAGCACCCGAGCAGCTACGGGTTCCCGGCAGGCCATCCGGCGATGCGCAGCTTCCTCGGGGTGCCCGTGCTCGTCCGTGGGCAGGTATGGGGCAACCTGTGATCGTCGAGCCGTCCGACCCCACAAGCGCCCTGCTCGCAGAGCAGACGCAAGTGAGCGACCCGCTGATCCCGATCATCTGCGCGAGTGTGTTGGCCGACCCGCAAGTCCACGTTGCGTTCGGCTCGTGCTTGCTCAAGCCGTTTACCGCCGCCGATCTGGCTGCGGCCATCACGCGCGCACTGCTGTAGAGCCGCGAGCAACCATATGCCACAGCAGGCATACCCGCCAAAGCAGTGCGTCCCGTGAGCGACCTGGCGGCCTAACCTTCACCAGCAGGATAGACTGCCCCCGGCCCAATGGTGGTGCGGTGCTCCCGCCGACACGTCAGGGAAAACCCCGGATGCTGAGTCAACGGGAACGCCAGATCCTTGTTGCATGTCAGTGACAGAGCTAGAACCAAACCCACCGCCGGTCCTTCCACCGCAAGACTCCCTCGACGCGGCGATCCGCACTGAGGGGCTCTCCAAGCGCTACGGAAACACCCTCGCGTTGAACGCGCTTGACCTCACCGTCGCCAAGGGCGAGGTGTACGGTTATCTCGGCCCCAACGGGTCGGGCAAGACCACCACGATCCGGCTGCTGCTCGGGCTGCACCATCCCACAGCTGGTCGTGCGGAGCTGTTCGGCCACGACGCCTGGCGCGACCCGGTAGCAGCGCACCGCTACGTCGCATACGTCGCAGGCGAGCCATTTCTATGGCCGGGATTGACGAGCACCGAGACGTTCCAGTTCCTCGCGCGGCTGCACGGCGGCGTCGATGCCGCCTATCGCGATCGGCTCGTGGAGCGTTTTCAGCTCGACCCGCACAAGAAGATCCGGGCGCTGTCGAAGGGCAACCGTCAGAAGGTGCAGTTGATCGCGGCGCTTGCCACACGCGCGGAGTTGTTGCTGCTCGATGAGCCGACGAGCGGCCTCGACCCGTTGATGGAGGTGGTGTTCCGCGACTGTGTGAAGGAAGCCAAGGAGCGCGGGCAGACTGTCTTTCTCTCCTCTCACATTCTCAGCGAGGTTGAGGCGTTGTGCGACCGTGTAGGCATCCTGCGGGAGGGCAGGCTCGTCGACGAGGGAACGCTGAGGCAACTACGCCACCTCGCCGCACAGACAGTTGAGGTCACATTCACCAGCCACGCGCCCACCCTCCCACCGCTGCCAGGGGTGCAGGTCCAGGCTGCGGGGCCCAACGCCCTGCGCTTTGAGGTTTCCGGCAGCGTCGGCCCGTTGATCGCAGCGCTTGCCGAGCATCCGGTGGCCACGTTGACCAGCCGTGAGCCTTCGCTTGAGGAGATATTCATTCACCACTACGACGGCTCTGACGGTCATGCCGGCGGCTAGCGGAATAGTTGCGGCGCCCAGCGCGCCCGCGTCGAGCACGGGGAAATGAGTTTCGCTGCACAGCTGGCCCTGGCTCGGCGGGCATTCCGGGACGCCCGTGTTCGCACGATCTCCTTCGCGTACCTGTTCGCGGCGATCGCCTACATCCAGCCGGTCGGCTACCGCGACGCCTACCCGACGCTCTCAAGCCGGCTCGCTTTTGCCCACAGCTTCGGCGATAACAAGGCGATCCGTCTGTTCTACGGCGTCCCTCACGACCTGCTCACCGTCTCCGGCTACACGGCCTGGCGGGTCGGCGGCACCTTGGCGATCTTCGCCTCCGTCTTCGGCCTGCTGGCCGCCGTGCGAGCGCTGCGCACCGAGGAGGACACCGGCCGCTCCGAGCTCGTGCTCGCGGGCTCGGTCGGGCGCGGGACCGCGTATCTTTCGGCGCTGGCCGCGATCGGCGCGGGCATCCTGATCCTGGGCCTCGCCGAGTTCGCCGGCCTGGTCCTATCGGGCCTGCCCGCCGGCGGCTCGGCGGAGCTTGCCCTCGCTACAGCCTCTGTCGTGCCTGTGTTCGTAGGCGTGGGAGCATTGACAAGCCAGATCGCCTCGACACGCAGGATGGCGCTTGAGCTCGGCGGCGCCGCGGTCGGACTGTTCCTGGCGCTGCGAGTCATCGCCGACACCTCCACCGGCGCTGGCTGGCTGCGGTGGGCGACTCCGCTCGGCTGGGCAGAGGAAGTGCGTCCGTTCACCGGAGCGCACCCGATTGTGCTGGCGCTCCCCGTCGCCGCAACCGTGCTGCTGCTCGTGGTGGCCGCACGGATCGCCGCGAGCCGCGACATCGGCACCGGCATCCTCCCGGCCCGCGACAGTTCAGAGCCACGTCTGGGTCTGCTGTCCTCGCCAATCGCGCAGGCGTTGCGCTCAGAGCGCGCGAGCTTGATCGTGTGGCTCTCCAGCATCGGCGCATTTGCGTACATCACCGGCGTGATCGCCAAGAGCACCGCGACCGCAGGAATCTCAAAGAGCCTGCAACACCAGGTCTCAAAGCTCGGGACCGGCTCGATCGTCACACCCACTGGATACCTCGCGTTCGTGTTCATCTTCTTCGTCCTGGCCGTCAGCCTGTTCGCCTGCGCGCAGATCTCCGCCGCGCGCCACGAGGAAGCCGATGAGCGGCTGGAGACGCTGCTCTCCCTGCCCGTCAGCCGCAGCCGGTGGCTTGGAGGGAGGCTCGTGCTCGCCCTCGCAGGTGCCGCCGCGATCTCCCTCACCGCTGGTCTGCTCACCTGGGTCGGCGCGGAGTCTGGCGGTGTCAGCATCTCCCTGGCGGGGATGCTCGAAGCTGGCCTGAACTGCCTGCCCGTCGCGGTCATGTTCCTCGGCATCGCGGCGCTCGCCTACGCGATCGTCCCCCGCGCAAGCACCGGGCTCTCCTACGGCCTAGTCACGGTTGCGTTTCTTTGGTACCTGTTCGGTTCCCTGCTGAGCGTGCCGCACTGGCTTGTGCAGGCGACACCGTTCGCGCATATCGGGCTCGTACCTGCGCAACCTTTGCGCGCCGACGCGGCGCTCGTCATGCTGGGGATTGCAGTGAGCAGCGCGCTCGCGGCGATGTGGGCCTTCAAGCTGCGCGACCTGACGGGACCATGATGAGGATGCGCTCGTGCTACAGAAGGTAGCCGTCGGACAGTGGTCGCTGGATGCCTACGAGGGGAGGGCACGGTGGCCGCCGCGATCGTCGCGGCGGCCGTGGTCAGCCTCGGTGTCTGCACGATAGGCCTCGAGCGGATGCTGGCCCGCGAAAGCCACCTCACGCCTGCTGGGACTGGCCTGCAAGGACCTGCCTGACCTGCCGCGCGATCTCGATGTCCTCACGGGCGGTGAGGACCAGCGTGCGTACAGCCGCACCCTTGGCTCCAATCTCCTCGTCGGCTCGTGTCTCATCGTTGCGGGCGCCATCGACTTCCACACCGAGGAACCCGAGTCCCGCTGCGGCTTGGGCGCGGACCTCGCTTGCATGCTCGCCGACGCCGCCGGTGAATACGAGCGCGTCAAGGCCGCCGAGCGCCGCCGCCATCGCGGCAATACCGGCGCGTAGCCGATGGACATACACATCCAAGGCCAGGCGCGGCGCAGGCTCACCAGCACAAGCACCGGCGAGGATCTCACGCATGTCGGCGCTGCCCGCCAGGCCAAGCATCCCCGAGTGGTGCTCCAGCGCGTCCGCCAACTCCGCCGCGGACAGCCGCTCGCGCTCTGCCAGCCACAAAAGCATCCCCGGATCAACGCTGCCCGAGCGAGTCGCCATCGCCAGCCCCTCAAGCGGGGTGAAACCCATCGTCGTGTCGAGCGAGCGGCCGTTCTCGATCGCGCACAGCGACGCTCCCGCGCCGAGGTGGCAGCTCACGATCCGCAGAGCCGAGGCGTCCCGTTCGAGCAACTGCGGTGTGCGCCGCGCGACCCACGAGTGCGAGAGACCATGAAAGCCGTAGCGGCGCAGACCCCAGCGCTCCCGCCACTGTGCGGGCAAGGCGTAGGTCGAAGCTGCCGGCGGCAGCGTCGCATGGAAAGCCGTGTCAAAGCAAGCGACCGCCGGCAGCTCCGGCAGCGCCTCGGTGACGGCATCCAGCGCGTCGAGCGACTTGGGCTGATGAAGCGGAGCGAGGTCGCTCAGCTCGCGCATCCCCGCCTCCACATCGGCGTCGATGCTCACCGCCTCACGGAACCGCTCGCCGCCATGAACGATGCGGTGCCCAACGGCATCCGCTTCGCACAGCACCGTGTCCAGCGCGGCTCGCAGCTGGTCCGGGTCGACCTGCGCGCGAGGCGCGTCCAGCTCCCGCGCGGCGAGCGCTGTGTCATCGCCGTCGAGCAGCGTCAGCTTCAGGCTGCTCGAGCCCGCGTTGACGACCAGAACCCGCATCGCCGAGCCTATGTTGATCGAGCCTCGGTCGAGCCGGGCCAGCACCAGCCTGTGACATCAGGCGGGTCCTGCCCATGCTCGCGTGTGTACGCCCTGTGGCGTAGCCGCTCATCGGCCATCTCCTGACGTATGTGCGCCGCGTGCTCAGCCAGGCCAGGGACGCGGTCGATCGCATCCATCACGAGATGGAAGCGGTCGAGGTCGTTGAGCATCACCATGTCAAACGGCGTCGTGGTGGTGCCCTCCTCCTTGTAGCCACGGACGTGAAAGTTGGCATGGTTGGTGCGCTTGTAGGTGAGACGGTGAATCAGCCAGGGGTAGCCGTGGTAGGCGAAGATCACCGGCCGGCCGGTCGTGAACAGCGCGTCGAACTCCGCGTCGGGCAGCCCGTGGGGATGCTCGGTGTCGGGCTCCAGTCGCATCAGATCAACAACGTTCACAAGCCTCACCTTCAACTCAGGCAGACGCTCGCGCAGGATCGCCACCGCCGCGACGCTCTCCAGCGTCGGTATGTCCCCGGCGCAGCCGAGCACCACATCGGGCTCCTGCCCGCCGTCGCTGCACGCCCAATCCCACATGCCGACCCCGCGCGTGCAGTGCGCGATCGCCTCTTCCATCGTCAGATAGTTGAGCGCCGGCTGCTTGCCGGCGACGATCACATTCACATAGTCGCGGCTGCGCAGGCAGTGATCGGCAACCGACAGTAGACAGTTCGCGTCCGGCGGCAGGTACACGCGCACGACCTCCGCCTTCTTGTTGATCACGTGGTCGATGAACCCTGGGTCCTGGTGTGAGAACCCGTTGTGGTCCTGGCGCCAAACGTGCGAGGACAGCAGATAGTTCAGCGACGCGATCGGCGCGCGCCACGGGATACCGCGCGTCACCTTCAGCCACTTGGCGTGCTGGTTGAACATCGAGTCCACGATGTGGATGAATGCCTCGTAGCTGTTCAGCAGACCATGCCTGCCCGTCAACAAGTACCCCTCCAGCCAGCCCTGACAAAGATGCTCGCTCAAGACCTCCATCACACGCCCGTCGGGCGCGAGGTGATCGTCGCTGTCCAAGCGCTGCGCGTCCCACGCGCGGTTGGTGACCTCGAACACCGCACCCAAGCGGTTGGATGCCGTCTCGTCAGGACCCATGATGCGGAAGTTCGCCGGGTTGGCAACGATCGCATCGCGCAGGAACGCGCCCAGCACCCGCGTGGGCTCGCTGATGCTCGCCGTCGGCGCCGGCACCTCGACGGCATAGTCACGGAAGTCAGGCAGCTCCAGTTCGCGCAACAAGAGGCCGCCGTTGGCGTGCGGGTTCGCGCCCATGCGCCGCTCACCCTCGGGTGCGAGCACCGCCAACTCCGCCCGGAGTGCACCCTGCCCGTCGAACAGCTCCTCGGGGCGGTAGGAGCGGAGCCACTCCTCAAGCTGGCGTAGATGCTCCGGGTTGCCGGCCAGGTCGGCGAGCGGAACTTGGTGGGAGCGAAACGAGCCCTCGGCCGGCAGCCCGTCGACCACCTTCGGGCCGGTCCAACCCTTGGGGGTGCGCAGCACGATCATCGGCCAGCGCGGACGCTCCGACTCGCCATCCTCGCGGGCGCGACGCTGGATCTCCGCGATCTCCGCCGTGACCTCATCCAGGGTGGCGGCCATCAGCTGGTGCATCACCTTCGGGTCATCGCCCCCAACGAAGCGCGGCGCGTAGCCGTATCCCTGCATCAGAGAGCGAAGCTCCGTCTCGGGGATGCGCGCGAGTACCGTGGGGTTGGCGATCTTGTAGCCGTTGAGATGCAGGACGGGGAGCACCGCGCCGTCGCGGACCGGATTCAGGAACTTGTTGGAGTGCCAGCTCGTCGCCAGCGGCCCCGTCTCCGCCTCACCGTCGCCGACCACGCAGCAGACCAGCAGGTCGGGGTTATCGAACGCCGCCCCGTAGGCGTGCGCGAGGGAGTAGCCAAGCTCGCCGCCCTCGTGAATCGACCCCGGCGTCTCCGGCGCCACATGGCTTGGGATACCGCCGGGAAAGGAGAACTGGCGGAACAGCCTGCGCAGGCCCTCCGCGTCACGGCCGATGTGGGGGTAGACCTCGCTGTAGGTGCCCTCGAGATACACATTCGCGAGCACCCCTGGGCCACCGTGACCGGGACCGACAACGTAGATCGCGTTCAGGTCACGCTCGCGGATCGCCCGGTTCATGTGCGCGTAGAGGAAGTTCAAGCCAGGAGTCGTGCCCCAATGACCGAGCAGACGCGGCTTTACGTGCTCAATCGCAAGCGGCTCGCGCAGCAGCGGATTCTCAAGCAGATATATCTGGCCGACCGACAGATAGTTCGCGGCCCGCCAGTAGGCATCCAACGCTCGCAGCTGCTCGCCCGACAGAACAGCCGGCGGGTCTGTCACGGTCGCGTCGTCGATCACAGCTCAAGACTCTACGCTTGGCCCGTGGCACACGAGCCCACCAGCACTCCAGAGGAGCACCGTGCGCTCGCCGAGCAGCACATCGGCGCCGCCGACCTCACGGTGCTGCACGTCGTCGAGCAGCCAGCAGAGGTATGCGCGATCGTCGATGCCGCTCACCAGCGCCAGCGCGAGCGCTCAACCCGGCTGAAGCGGCGCACCACAATCGCCAGATCGACCTGACAAGCCGACCTCAGAAGTGCGAGGATGCGATCGGTGTCGGCTCCGCAACAGTTGAGCAGCAAGCAGTACGAGAAGGAGCTTTTGCGCCTGCAGACCGAGCTGGTCTACATGCAGGAGTGGATCGTCACGAATGGCCGCCAGCTGGTGGTGATCTTCGAGGGACGCGACACGGCCGGCAAGGACGGGGCGATCAAGCGGATCACGGCCTATCTGAACCCGCGCACCTGTCGCATCGTGGCGCTGCCCGCTCCCGACGAACGCGAGCGCACGCAGTGGTACTTTGCACGCTACGCCGCGCATCTGCCACCCGCCGGGGAGATCGCCCTGTTCAACCGCAGCTGGTACAACCGCGCCGGGGTAGAGCATGTGATGGGTTACTGCACCCAGGAGGAGTATGAGGAGTTCCTGCGCTTCTGCCCGCAGTTTGAGCAGTCGCTGCAGAACGAAGGGATCACGCTCATAAAGTATTGGTTGTCGGTCTCAGACGCTGAGCAGGAGCGCCGTTTTGAAAGACGATTGACCGATCCGCGCAAGCGTTGGAAGTTCAGCCGGACCGACCTGCAGGCCCGAGCGCGTTGGGTGGACTACGCCGAGGCGAAGGACCGCATGTTCGCGCATACCGACACCGACCACAGTCCTTGGCATGTGGTCGAGGCCGACGACAAGCGCACCGCCCGCCTGAACCTGATCAGCCACCTGCTCTCACTGATCCCCTACGAGCACCCCGACAAGGCCAAGAAGGTAAAGCTCCCGCCGCGCCAGCGCCGCAAGTATAAGCGGCCGCCCAAGCAATCCGAGCGTGAGGTGCCAGTCCGCTACACGGTGAGCTGAAGCTCAGGCTCACCGAATCTCACAGCGCCCAGGCGCGCTACTTCTCTGCCGTCAGGTCAGGAGAGGACTGCCGGGCTGTTGCTGGCTCACGGGCACCCCGGCTGCCGCATACGCATCGAGCCCGTCGAGCGTCTCTGTCTTCAGAAGTGCCTGCGCGAGACTCTCCAGCTGCTCCCGGTGCTCTGTGAGTAGGCTTGTGACCTCCTGATGGGCCGTGTCGATCATCCGTCTGACCTCCTCGTCCACGAGACGCTGGGTGGACTCTGAGGTCGCGCTCACTCCTGGAAGGAACATCCCCTGTCCCTCCTCGGGGAGGACCGCGATCGGGCCGATCGCCTCGCTCATGCCCCAGCGCCCGACCATCTGGCGGGCGATCATCGTGAGCTGCTGGATGTCTGACTCGGCGCCGGTTGTGATCGTGCCGTAGATCACCTCCTCGGCCACTCGGCCACCCAGGGCGACCTTGATCTTGGCTTGCAGTTCCTCAAGCGAGTAGGAGACGCGGTCTGAGTCGGGAGTGGAGAGTGTCACGCCGAGCGCCATGCCTCGCGGGATGATCGATACCTTCCTGACCGGATCGGCGCCCTCGGTGAGCATCCCCACGAGCGCGTGTCCGGACTCGTGGTAGGCGGTACGCTCGCGGTCGGCTGGTGAGAGCAGGATGCCGCGCGGGGAGCCGAGCATGATCTTCTCAAGCGAGTCGGTGAGATCAGCCATCTGCACCTTCTCGTGGCCACGGCGGGCTGCGAGCAGTGCCGCCTCGTTGGCGAGGTTCGCCAAATCGGCGCCGACCATGCCAGGTGTGCTCGCGGCCAGCGCGTCGAGGTCAACGGACGGGTCGAGCGGGATCGAGCGGGTGTGAACTTCGAGGATTTCCAACCGGCCGGTGCGGTCGGGGGCCTGCACCGTGACGCGGCGGTCAAAGCGACCCGCGCGCAGCAGCGCCGAGTCGAGCACATCGGGGCGGTTGGTCGCGGCGAGCACGATCACCGCCTCGGATGACTCAAAGCCGTCCATTTCGGTCAGGATCTGATCGAGCGTCTGCTCACGCTCGTCGTTCGCGCCGGTGACCGACACCGAGCCCTGCCGGGAGCGGCCGATCGCGTCGAGCTCGTCGATGAAGATGATCGATGGCGCAGCCTCCTTGGCCTTGACGAACAGGTCACGCACACGGGACGCGCCGACCCCGACGATCGCCTCGATGAACTCCGAGGCGGAGATCGAGAAGAACGCGGCGTGCGCCTCGCCCGCTACCGCACGCGCGAGTAGCGTCTTGCCGGTGCCGGGCGCGCCGGAGAGCAGCACCCCATGGGGCATGCGTCCGCCGAGGCTTCCGTAGCGGTCGGGATTGCGCAGGAAGTCGACGATCTCTGAGAGCTCGGACTTGGCCTCGTCGATGCCGGCAACGTCCTTGAAGGTGACCAGGATCTTTTCCGGGTCGACGCGCCTTGCCTGCGAGCGGCCGAAGCTACCCAGCGCGCCCATCCCGCCGGCGCCCTTGGCGGCGCGTCTGTAGATCAGCACGAACAGGCCGACGATCAACAGTGTTGGGCCGAACCCGAGCAGCAGCTCCTCCAGCAGCGACTCGCTGGTGCTCGTCGATTCCGCGTTGATCCTCACTCCCTTTTCCTGCAGCAGCACCGACAGCTGGCTGCCGTTCCAGAAGCTCGGCACCTGGGTAGCGAACAGCTTCGTGGGCGAGCCCTTCTTCTTGCCGCTCGCGGGGTAGCGCAGCTTGGCTTTGAAGGTTCCTTGGATCGTGTCACCCTTGGAGGAGATCGAGCTGACCTCACCGCCCTTGACCTGTTCCAGGAAGTACGGGCTGAACGGCACAGTCACCCGCTGTTCGCCCGGTGAGGGGCTGAAGATGAACACCGAGATCCAGTTCAGAGCGATCAGTACGATCACGAACCACCAGAAGCCGCGCATGCGGTGGGGTGGAGGGCCGGTGGGTGCCTGTTCGGGCATCCCCCGCCCGTCTGGTGCGGGCGACACGTGCCAGCCGCGCTTGTCGCGCGGCATCGGCGGGTGCGCATTCGTTTTGCTGACGCCTACACCATCAGGCTCTTGCGCTGTTTGATCGGGCACCCGGCTCATGCTACGCATCGTCGCCCTGCGGCACGCCCGACCTATATCGCGGGATGGTCCGTAAAAACCCGCACGCCGCGCAGGAGCCAACCCCGATGCTGCCGGACAGTCTGGGGTCTAGATCGGCTTGTAGACGGGATCTTGCGGGGGGTCGCGGCGCCGAGGCCGGCCGGACGGTATCGTCGCGACAGTGCGCTCTCAGGTATCTTCACAAGCGCTCACATGGTGTTCCCGAACGTGCTGACCAAGGCCCTGCCGGCCCGCGCCTCCGCGGCTTTCTTCGCGTGCGTCGCGTGCCTGCTCGCGAGCGCCGCCGCCGCGCATGCCACGGCGGGCGAGACGATCGGCTACACCGCTCCGGCCGGGCACTCGGCCGCCACCCGTGGCGGCACGAGCAGCTTCCAGGGCAACAACGGCGAATTCGAGGATGTGGTCGTCCAGTTTCAGGACGCCACGCAGGTCGTGGGCTCCCTGGACTGCTCGCAGTCCGAACCCTGCGACAGCTACAACATCTATCCCCACGAAGACGCTCACGAAGTGGCTGTCGCGCCGTGCCAGAACTTCGGCTCCTCCTCCGTGTACTGCCCCGACGCCGAATACTTCGTCGCGAACCTCGGCTCGGGAGCGAACAATCGCTACGAACTGCTGGCTCCGCTGCAGTACCAGAGCGCGACGGTCAAAGCCGGCAACGGCGGCTCGAAAATCTACGGCACCAACCCGAGCGCGGAAGAATTCGAACCCGCGCTGTTCCCCGACCACGACTACTTCACCGGCGGCGCCGGCAACGACATCCTCGTCGGCGGCCCTGGTGACGACATCCTGCGCGGCGGCCCCGGCAACGACGTGCTCGACGGCCGCGGCGACGAAGACCAGCTCTACGGCGAAGGCGGCAACGACGAAATCACCGGCGGGGCGAGCGGCAAAAGCCTCGAGGCCGGCGGCGAAGGGACCAACAAACTCGGGATCACGTTCAACCTCGAAGCGCCCGACGCCGACAGCTACGACGGCGGCAACGAGACCTTCGACGGCGAAGGCGGAATCTCGACCGTGTCCTTCTACGGCGCCCCGGGGCCGGTGACCGCGAAAGTCGACGGGCTGCCCGACAGCGGCGTCGCCGGTCAACACGACACGATCGAGCCGAACGTGACCGAGGTCGATGGCAGCGAAGGCAACGACACGCTGATCGCCGGCACCGGGCCGATCATCCTCGACGGCGAGGGCGGCAACGACCTGATCGAAGGCGGCCCCGGCGGCGACACGCTGCGCGGCGGCGCCGGCGACAACACGATCAAGACCGACGGTCCCGACGGCGCGGGTCCCGATAGCATCTACGCGGCCGAGTCCTACTGCAACTTCGAAGTCTCCTGCCCGAGCGGCAACAGCGTGATCTACGCCGCCGACGGCATCCAGGACCAGATCAGCTGCGGCCCGGGCGCCGACATCGTCTACGCCGACGCGCTCGACGTGGTCGCCACCACGGGGGTCTTCGCCTGCTCCACCGTGTACCGCAGCGCGGGGGCGGGCAACCCCGGTGGCGGGGCCGGCAACCCCGGTGGGGGCGCCAACCCCGGCGGCGCGGGCAACGCGGGCGCAAGCGCGGGCACTTCGAGCTTCGCGAATGTGAAGACCAAGGGGGACGTCGCCTCGCTCACGTTCGCCTGCGCGGGCGCGACCACGGCCACGTGCGCGGACTCGCTCACGCTGTCGGCGCTCGAGACGCTCCGCGCGGGCAGGGTCGTCGCGGTGGCGGCGAAGACGAAGAAACGGTCCCTCACGCTAGGGCACGCATCGGCATCGCTCGCGGGCGGGGCGTCGAAGACGCTGAGCGTGTCCCTCGACAGCGCCGGGCGCGCGCTGCTCGCGCACTACCGCTCACTGCACGTCAAGCTCGTCGCCACGGAGACGATCGGCGGCAAGCAGGTCGTCGTGAAGACGCTCGCGCTGACGTTCACCGCGCCCAAGCGCCACCGCTAGACGGGGCGTCCCGCGAGTGGGACGTGGGCGTGCTCTCTCGGCCTTGGTGCGCTCAGCCGCCGCCCGGGCGGCGGCTCGGCCGGTTGTTTCGCGGGGGTGTGCGTGCGTAAGTTGATAGGAGGCAAACCGTCGCTGTACGCGAGCTCACGTGGGGCTTGACATTTATGTGGTGGTGAGTTAGGCTGCGTTGACAGGCCGGTGTCCCGCTGCTGGGAGGCCGGTGTACATAGGGTCTGGTTGGGGTCATGCCGCTTTGTGGTTGACTTCAGCGCTCGCAGGGTTTGCAGGGATGGGAGAGGGGCTGGATCGGAGCGATGAGGGAGTTGTTTGAGCGTGGTTTCTAGAGGGAGA
>DASZIQ010000100.1:0-2322 GCA_035948945.1 Solirubrobacteraceae bacterium | reverse complement strand
CAAGGTGACGCAGCTTGAGGCGCACCAAGAGTTCGTTCTGCGGCCCGCGCACTACGCAGATTCGGTTGCTTCGTCCACTGGTGCCGGTGCTGCGGGGGCTGTCGAGACCTCCTCCATCGGGGACTTGAGTTCCTCCGGCGTCACGACGTAGCCGAGACTCCTGGTGGCGCGCCACAGCGGTCCGTCGAGCGTCACAAGGCGGCAGCCGAGTAGCCCCGCGAGAGCGAGATACTCGGCGTCGTAGGTCTTCGCCCATCCGCGTTCCTTGGCGATGCGCCATGCCTCGCCGACCAGGCCATCGGGATGGAGCGGCTCGACTTTGATCGTTTCAAAGCGCTCGAGCGCAGACTCGCCCAGCTCGCGGGATATCTCGGCGCGGAAGACCATTGCGCTAAGCGCGGCCGGAACCTCGCTCCAAAGCAACCAGGGCCCGACCAGTTGCTCGTCGCCGAGAGCGTCCAGGGCCGTCAAGCCGAATCGCTCCAGGGTGACCTCGACTACGACGTTCGCATCAACGACAAGCACGCTTAGGTTGGGCTGTCTCCGGGTGCTCCCGACAGTTGGGGGCTCGATAGGTCTTTGAGGTCAGACGGGGTCCCGCCGATCGGCGGGACCCCGTCTGGGCCGTGGCTCAGGCTGCCTCCTTCACCGCCAAAGTGAAGAGGAGCAGAGCCATATGACGAAGGATGACGTGCTGTTCGGCTACCGCCAGCAGTTGTTCGCGGAGGCAGCGAGGACGAATGTCTCAGCGGCGTGCCGGACGTTCGGGGTGCACCGCTCCACCTACTACGCCTGGAAGCGCCAGGTCGACCGGCACGGCCTGGAGATGCTCAGACCCCGGGAGCGCCGCCGGCCGCAGATGCCCAACGCGCTGCCGAAGATGATCGAGGAGCGCATCGTGTCGTTCTCGATCGCTCACCCAGGCCTCGGGCCCAGACGAGTCGCCTCGGAGCTGGCCAGGGAGAAGTGGGGCGGGATCATCGTTTCGCCGAACGGGGTGTGGAAGGTTCTCTGCCGTCACGGGCTGAACACCCGCGCCAAGCGCCTCGGGTTGGTCGCGGGCTACGCAGCTCCCTACGAGCCGCCCAGAACACCTGAGCCAGAGCGCCATATCGATGTGCAGCGGCCTGGTGAGCTGGTCGGGATCGACTGCTTCTACGTCGGCAGACTCAGAGGCACTGAGGGCGCGATCTGGCAGCTCACTGCGATCGACATCGCCTCCTCCTACGCGTGGGCGGAGCTCGTGACCTGCAAGCAAGGCAACCCCACCTCAGCGCAGACCAGCAAGCTCGCCCAGCGCGTTGCCAAGGACCTGCAAGCCACCGGCTGGAAGCTCAAGCGCTTCCTCTCGGACAATGGCAACGAGTTCAAGGGCGATTTCACGAAGACCGTTGACGCGTTGAAAGTGCGCCACACCCGCATCCACGCCGGCAGGCCGCAGACAAACGGACACGTCGAGGCACTGCACAAGACGATCCTCGATGAGTGCTGGCGACCAGCGTTCGCCAGATATCTCTATCCCCGCTACACAGGCCTGAAACGCGAGCTCGATACCTACCTACGCTTCTACAACAACGACCGCGTGCACCACGGACGACTCACACAAGGACGCATACCGGCAGACATCGTCTACCGTGCCCGAAAGATGGAGGCCAGATGAGCCGCACCTGTCGGCACATCCCGGAGGCCGCCCACCCTAAGCCGGCCGCCACGGCCCATCGAGACTGAGCAAGCGTTGGCCAGCCGACCCCGCGAGCCGGAGCCCAGTTACCACTTCCGTTACCACCCCACCCTGGCCGACACCCTTCACGATCCTCCAGGAGCCCAGCAACCCAGCTATCCATGCGGGATTCGAAAAATGCGCCCGGCGGGAATCGAACCCGCGGCCTGCGGTTTGAAAGACCGCTGCTCTTTGGCTCCCCGAAGAGAACCGTTGACCACTGAGCTACGGGCGCGCGAAGCTCAGGATGGTACCGGTCCGCCGCAAAACAAGCACCGCGAGCTCAGTCGGCGGCGGGCGCAGCCTCGACCTCGCGCAGCGCTCCGGTCTCGGGGTTGAATACAAAGCCCCGAATGTGATCGCGGGCTGTCAGCTCAAGGCTCGAGCGCAGCTGCGAGAGACCACGGCGCAGGGTTGCCTCGACATCCTCAAAGGCGCCGAGCCGCCACGTGGGCAGCACACCGTCCTCGGCAAGCGCCTGCGCGAACTCGTCCTCCGAGGCGCCGTGCAGGCCGCAGCCGTCGTGCATGACCACCACGACCTCCTCTGTGCCGAGCTTGCGCTGGGAGACACTCAGCGAGCGGATCGCGTCGTCGGTGACG
>DASZIQ010000099.1:0-36003 GCA_035948945.1 Solirubrobacteraceae bacterium | reverse complement strand
GACAGCAGTGAGCAGCAGGTCGAGGTCGGCGTCCATCGAGGCCCCCTATGGTCGGCGATGCTTTTGAGCACCGCCGACTTCGACCTGGCTGCCTACAAACCCTCGAAAACCACGGATCCCGCCGTGGAATCAATCATCTAGAGGGTGGCGCAGCCGGCCGGTTCGGGACGGCATGAGTGAGCTGGCCGCACTCGTTCGGTAGGGGGGATGGGATAGGGACCCCACAAGGGGGGTCAGGGGTGGGGTTGCGGTGTGGCGGCCGCGATCGCAGCGCGGCGCCGGCGCCGGCCGTCCAAACGGCGCGGCCCCGTCTGCAGGCGAAAGTCCTTCCACGGGCATCTTTTCCCCGCAAATAGCGGCCTCGTGCACCCGTCCCATTGACAGGCGTCGGCCCGACGAACCATCAATGATACATGGCACTGACGCTCGCTCGATCGCAACGGCAGGCGAGGCACCGGCGCGAAGCCAATGCCCGCAGGTCGGGCGCGAGCGGCGCGGCGACTCAGGAGCGCAATCGCGCGCGGCTGCCCGAGGACGCAGCCGGGCGGGTCGGAGACATATTCAGCAACCCCCGAGTCAATGGGTTCCGACGTTGGGTTCCGACGTTGCCAAGCAGCAAAACTCCTGTAAAACCGGGACATTTCAGCTACCGCACGGTCCAGCGACCGCCCGGGAGCGGCGATGAGCCCGACGAACCTCCGCATACGGTCCGGGATTCATGCTAAACATTCCCCATACCCGCTTGACTCGACTAGGCCCACCACCACGATGAGTGCGGTCACATCGGCGGGATCGTCGGAGCCTCGCTGGGGTGGCGGGGTCACCGAAGTTACGACGAAAAGAGACCAAGCCCCACAGTAGGACAAATTTCTGGCAGGGCCGCGCTCGGAGGGTATAGAGCAGGTCCTCCGAGGCCAACGACGATCCGGCGCCGCGACATGTTCGGCGGCAATGGTCTCCGAGGCCACCCAAAACCTCTGCGTGCCAGAAACCGGAAGCAGAGAATAGATAAAGGCCCCGAGACGCCTCGACGCCAAATCAAAGGGCGCCCCAGGGCCACATACCACGAAAGGAAGTGTACTACACATGTCTCGAATGAGGTTGTTTCTGTTGAGCGCGGTGGCGATGTTCGCCGTGGGCGCGTTTGCGTCGACGTCGGCTTTGGCCATTACGCCTGTGTACTTAGTTTGCTTAGAAAAAGCAGGCTCAGGGAAAAAATACGAAGACCGTAATTGTTCGAAAGAAAATGCAGGTACCGGCAAATTTGAATTAGTGGAAGTAACGTCATTTTTACCAGCTAACGGCACCAGCGGTGTTTCGACATTGACGGCCACAATCGCGGGCGCCGAACTCGTAATCACCTGCAAAAAGGATTTATTCACTGGCGAAATCGGACCAAAAGGTTTATCGAAGGGCGAAGTGTTGTACAGGGAATGCTCGGCGGGCAACTCTAGCGGCGAATTTACAAGCTGCCAGGTGCCCAATATCAATTTCAAATTCGTCGATCAGTTAGTCGAAAAGTCGGCAACCGAAGTCGAAGATGAATTCAAACCCGCAGGCGGTAGTAATCTCTTTGTGAACATTGTGATCGAAAACAAGGAAGGCAAATCTTGTGCCGAGAAAAATACGTACCCGGTCGAAGGCACACAGAACGCAGAAGTTGAAAAGCCGTCGCTCGGTTGTAAGTTATTAAGAGAACTCACCTTCACGCCGTCAGGAAGCCATCTGACTATCAAAGGAAACACCGCTACATATAAAGGCAAAGTGAGCATTGACCTAAACAACGACGACAGCTGGGGAGCCTCAATACCGTAAATAGAAAGGTACGCGGTCGCGCCCATCCATGGGCGCGACCGTGCCAATACGGTCAGTTCCAGTCAGAAACACACCTGGATTGTATCAACCTATGAATGATAGCGTATGCGATGCATTGCAATTCGTATGTACCAAGCGGGTGCGTTATCGAATGTACTAGGGTTTTTGGGAGAGGAGCATGTGGTGACAATGGGGAGGCTATACAAGCGGACACATTTGGTGGCGATCAGCTTGGTCGCGACGGTCATGTCGATTTGTAGTGTACTGGGTGTCGCGGCGCTCGCAGAGGCGTGTCCAGCGGAAACCGAACACGTCCGCAAAGTAGAGCCCAACGCTGTATATCTGCCGGAGTGCCGGGCGTATGAGCAGGTCTCGCCGGTGGCGAAGAATACCACTGACGCCATAGGCAAGCCCGGCTTCGTTGAGAGTTCGCCATCGGGCGACAGCGTGAGCTACTACTCAATTGTGCCGTTCCCGAGCGCGGCGGGCGCAACGCAGTTTCCGAGCTACCTCAGTACGCGTACCGAGAGCGGTTGGTCGACCCAGGGCCTGCTCCCACTGACCGAGTCATACGCGTCAGCAGAAATCCTCGGCCTGATCAACGATAACAACGAAACCGTTGTGTACGTGACGGAAGAGAATGGTCTGCTGCTGGCGCCCGGCGCCACGGCGGGACCGGCCGGTAATCTCTACCTTCGCGACAATCTGACGGGAGCGTACAGATTGATCGCGGCGAGTGTATTTAATGTCAAGTTCGCTGGGGCGACGCCGGACGGCTCGCGAGTTCTCTTTTCGGCCGTACTGGCCAAGAGCCAGGAACTCGGAGGGGTCGCCGATCCGAATCATGTGCCCTACGTGTTCGAGTGGGACAGGGAAACGGGGCAGGCCAGCTTGGTCGGATTGGTCGGGGGGAGTGCTCCGCAGGGGGGGGGCGTAGCCGGACCCAACGAGTCGGAAGAACTTGGAGGAGCGGAAAAGGCGTACGATCAGAACGCGCTTTCTGAAGACGGCTCGAGGGTGTTCTTTTCGGAACTCGGAGAAGGCGAGAAGGTGTATATGCGAGAACCGGGCACAAACCGTATGGTAGAAATCTCCAACGGTGAAGCGCAGTGGCGGGCGGCGACACCGACGGGCTCAAAGGTGTTCTACACCGAAGGCGGGAAATTGTACCTGTATGACGTCGATACGGAAACGCGCACTCCCATTGCCGCGGGGTCGGCGGGAGTGCTGGGGGTGGTGGGGATATCGCAAGATGGGTCGGATGCCTACTTCGTCGCCACTGGTGTGCTGGCTTCCAATAAAAATGGCGAGGGCGATGAAGCAACGGCGGGCAAAGATAATCTCTACGAGTGGCATGAAGGGGCGGGCACACCCATAAGCTTTATTGCGACTCTCAATTCATTTTACGATAACACCAATTGGGAGGGGTTTACCCACGATCAGGCAGGCGCGCCGGACGAAGGATATAAGGCGTCACGTGTCTCGGCCGATGGGACGAAAGTACTCATAGGCTCAGCTAATCAATTGACCGAATACGATAATGCAGGTGAGAGCGAGATCTATCTGTATGATGCGACCGAACCGCTGTCGCCGACAAATCCCCGCTGCGTGTCGTGCAACCCAACGGGGGCACCAGCGAAAACAGGTTCCTATCTTGCGCACATCAGCGAAGCTGGTCCAGAAGTGCATTTCGTGTTGACGACACGCAACCTGTCCGGGGAAGGTACCAGGGTTTTCTTCCAGACGGCAGAAGCGTTGCTGCCCCAGGCGACGGATGGGCAGGAAAATGTGTACGAGTGGGAGCGGGAAGGCGCCGGCAGCTGTGGCGTGGGGGAAGGCGTGGAGAACGGCGGCTGCCTATATCTGATTTCGACTGGAGAGAGCACGAGCGCGTCGTACTTCGGCGATGCCAGCGAAGATGGCGGAGACGTCTTCTTCTTCACGCGCCAGTCGTTGGTGAGTCAGGATCAGGACGACAACGCCGACATCTACGACGCCCGCGAAGGCGGGGGGCTCGAAAGCCAAAACACGGTCTCGGCCAGCACGTGCGAAGGGGAAGGATGCCGCGGCACGTCTGGTTCAGGGCCGGTGTTCGGGACGCCCGCGAGCGTGACGGTGTCGGGCGCCGGGAACCTGGTGCCGCCGCCGCCCGCACAGGTGCTTGAACCGAAAGAACGGATAAAAAAGGCTAAACCGAGGACACGTGAGCAGAAACTTGAGGGTGCGCTGCGAGCGTGTATGAAGAAGCCAAGTGGGCAGCGAGCACGCTGTAAGGCGCAGGCCGAGAAGAAGTATGGAAGCAAGGCCAAGAAGAGCAACAGGGGAGGGAAGTAGACATGCCTACTCTTGTGATTATTCTAGTGTCTGTGTTGACGGTGGCCCTCTTGTTTGCCCTGTTTGCTCTGTTTGCGTTCTTTGCCACCGCACGGGAGGGTGCGAAGGGAACTTTCGTTGTCGTTTTCGCTCTCGTTCTCGTTCTGCTGCTGATGATCCTGTCGCTTGCCCTGCTCGCGCTCGTCGTCCCAGCTTGCAGCCTCGGGGACGAACCATTTGAAGTCGCGAAGTTCGAAAATGCGATCACGCCAAATGCCGGCGAAACGCCGATGCGGGCGGGCTCGCACCCCGACGCTCTGACGACCACGTTCGAATTCACGACCCACGCACCTGGCGTGATCGAAGAAGGTGAGCTCTATAAAAGAATGCCCGACGGTGCCGTGAAAGAAGTGGAAGTAGGCCTTCCAGCCGGTGTGATAGCAAACCCAAATGCGTCTTCGGTCAAGTGCACGGAGGCCGAACTCGATACTAAATCCGAGTGCCCGAATGCTTCGACGGTGGGCGTCGCGATCGTCACGACCGGTGGTCTTCTGGGTGGCGGGCCTCTGCTGGTGGGAGTTTACAGCATGGTCCCGCCTCCGGGCGTTCCCGCGGAGCTTGGGTTCGACGTCGGCGGAATCGTTGTCGTCCACGTTTTCGGGAGCACGCGCACCGGAAGCGATTATGGGCTGTCCGCGAGGACATCGGGAATTGTGGAGACGGGTGGCGCTTACAGCGTGGAACTGACTGTGTGGGGCGACCCGTCCTCCCCGGCCCACAACGAAGAACGCGGTAGGTGTGGAGAATCCACTCCAGCGGAGAAACTGAAAGAACGAAAAGAATGGAAAGAAGAGGTGGAAACAAATCCGCTTTCGCCGAAGGCAGAAGAAGGCTATTATAGGTTCAACTGCCCTACTCAGCAGGTCGACACGCCATTCTTGACTCTGCCGTCGTCGTGCACCGGCAGCCCGCTGGTGGCGGCGATGAGCGCCGACTCGTGGGAAGAACCAGAAAGGTTCGTCGAGGCGAAAGCGAGTTCGCCCGCGGTCACGGGGTGTGCGGCGCTCCGCTTCGAACCGTCTCTATCGGTGACCCCGATTGGACCGGAAGCAATGTCCATCGAATCGCCGGCGGGGCTCGAAGTCAACTTGAAGGTGCCGCGGGAAGAAAGCCTTGAAGGTCTTGCCGAGTCCGATCTGAAGGAAGCGGTGGTCGCGTTGCCGGCGGGCATGACGGTGTCGCCGTCAGCCGCCAACGGCCTCGCGGCGTGCCCGTTGTTGCAGGGCAGGGAAAAGGACAAAGAAGAACACGAAGAACGCCGGGAACTGGTAGGTATTAACCTAGAATCTAAACAGCCCGCAAACTGCCCCCCGGCGTCCGAGCTCGGGACGGTCGAAGTGGTGACACCGCTGCTCGAACATCCTTTGCAGGGCTCGGTGTACGTCGCCGAACAGGGTAACCTCCCGGATCATGGCTCGAACCCCTTCGGCTCGCTGTTCGCGCTCTACGTCGTGGCCGAAGGCAACGGAGCGATCGTGAAGCTCCCGGGCGAAGTGCAGCTGGGATCCGCCTCGGGGCAGGTGCGCGCAAGCTTCGGCAAGGATCCGATGACCGGCTTTGATCTGCCGCAGCTGCCCTTCAGCGAACTGAAGATGCGCTTCTTCGGAGGGCCCAGGGCGCCGCTCGTGACGCCATCCTCGTGCGGCGCCTACACAACGACGTCGCAGCTCACCCCGTGGGACGGGAACCCGGCAGCCGAACCGGCCAGCAGCTTCACGATCGCGGAAGGCTGTGGCGGCCACGGCTTCTCCCCTACGCTCACAGCCGGCACCACAAACCCCCAGGCAGGCGGCTTCACCGACGAGAGGGTGACGATCGTCCGCAACGACGGCGAACAGGACCTGAGCGGGATCACGGTGACCACGCCCCCAGGCCTGCTGGGGATGCTCTCGAAGGTCCCGTTGTGCCAGGAACCGCAGGCGAGTCAGGGCACGTGCAGCGAAGAAAGCAAGATCGGCGAAGCAACCGAGGCGTTGGGCCCCGGCGAAGACCCGTATTGGGTCAAAGGCGGTCGGGTATACCTGACCGGACCCTACGACAACAAGCCGTTCGGCCTCTCGGTCGTCAATCCGACGACGGCAGGGCCGTTCACGCTCGAAGGGAATGCTGGCTTTGGCAAGGAGGTCACCCGCGCGTCGATCGCCGTGAACCCGAAGACGGGCGCCCTGACGATCGCCAGCGAATCGCTGCCGACGATCCTCGATGGCGTCCCACTCGACGTCAGGACGGTCGACGTCAACATCAACCGCGAAGGCTTCACGTTCAATCCCACCAACTGCGAAGAACTCCACGTGACCTCCTCGATCACGAGCCCCGAAGGCGCGACCGCAAACCCATCCAGCCGCTTCCAGGCGGCAAACTGCGCGGCGCTCCCATTCAGGCCGGTCCTCGTGGCCACAACGCAGGGCAACGGCAGCGACCGCGTAAACGGCGCCTCGCTGAACGTCAAGGTCACCCAGCAGGCCGGCGAAGCGGCGATCCGCTCCGTCCACCTGGAACTCCCGATGAAGCTCCCAGCCCGGCTGCACACGTTGCAGAAAGCATGCACGGAAGCGACGTTCGACGCGAACCCGGCGAGCTGCCCGGCCGCCTCTGACGTGGGGACCGGGATCGCGCACACCCCGGTGCTGCCGGTCCCGCTGGAAGGCCCCGCGTACTTCGTCTCCCACGGCGGCGCGCAGTACCCGGAACTGGTGTTCGTGCTGCAGGGCGACGGCGTGACGATCGACCTCGCTGGCGAAACGCACATCGACCCGAAGACCAAAATCACCTCGAGCACGTTCGGGTCGGTGCCGGATGCGCCGATCTCGAGCTTTGAAGCGAACCTGCCCGAGGAGCCCAACTCGGCGCTGGCGACGCTCACGCCGAAAGGCCTGTGCGGGTCGAGCAGCCTCTCGATGCCGACGACGATCGTCGGGCAGAACGGCGCCGAGGTCAAACAGACGACGAAGGTTGCGATCACCGGGTGCCCGTCAAAGCCAAAGTCCACGTCGACGAAGAAGCACGGGGGCAGGCGGCACAAGACGAACAAGCATCAAGCGAAGGGGAAGAAGGCCGGCCGCCGTCGCTGACCCGGCACGGCTCCCGGCCAAGCTCTCTGCAGCTCCCGGCGTGCGGCTCGCTCTCCCTCTCTCGGGCCGCGCGCCGGGGTTCCCCGGCGTCCGGGCGAGCGTACCGGCCGGAGCGGGCGCTACGGTCGGGGCATGAAGGAGATGTTGCAGACGATCGCGGCCGCGCGCCGGGAGCTCGAAGAGCGCCCCGGCGACCCGTTGGCGTGCGCCCGCGCGCGCGGCGTGCTGAGCCAGGCGCGGGAGCTGTGGGGCACGCTCGACGCTGAGCAGCGCGCGACGCTGAGCGGCGCCGCGGGCGGCCTCAGGGAGCTGGTAGATGCGCAGGCCCAGGACGCCGCCCCGCCGCCGGCTCCGGAGGAGCTGCTGGGACGCTTCGGCCTGGAGACGTTCCGCGCGGGCCAGCGCGAGGCGGTGGCGGCGGCGCTCGCGGGGCGGGACACGCTGGTGGTGATGCCGACGGGGGCGGGGAAGTCGCTGTGTTACCAGCTGCCCGCCCTGGCGGGGAGAGGGCTCGTGGTGGTCGTGAGCCCGCTGATCGCGCTGATGGCCGATCAGTGGAAGCGGCTGGAGGAGACCGGCGTGAAGGCGGTGATGCTGGCGTCGGGGATGGAGGAGGGCCACAACGCGCGGGCGCTGCTGGACATCGAGTCGGGCTGGGCGCAGCTGGTGCTGGCGGCCCCGGAGCGCTTTGCCTCGCGCTCGTTCAGGGAGGCGCTGGGCACCCGCAAGGTGGGGCTGTTCGTGGTGGACGAGGCGCACTGCGTGGCGGAGTGGGGCCATGACTTCCGTCCCGACTACCTGCGCCTGCACGGCGCGATCGCATCGTTGGGCCGCCCCCCGGTGATGGCGGCCACGGCCACCGCCACCCCGCGGGTGGCAGCGGAGATCGCGGCGAAGCTGGGGCTGCGGGAGTGGGTGTCGGTGAGCTCGGGCTTCGACCGGCCGAACCTCGCGTTCGACGTCGTCAGGGTCGAAGGCAAGGGCGCGGTGGGGCGCAAGCGCGCGGCGCTGCTGCACGCGCTCCAGGGCGCCGAGGCACGCCCGGCGATCGTGTACTGCGGTACGCGCAAGGACACCGAGGAGGTGGCGGAGCTGATCGCCGGGAGGGGAATCGCGACGGTCGCCTACCACGCCGGTCTCTCACCGGCGCAGCGCCGCCGCGCGCAGGAGACGTTCATGGACGGCGGGGCGGAGGTCGTGGTCGCGACCAACGCGTTCGGGATGGGCGTGGACAAGGCGGATGTGCGCACCGTCGCGCACTGGGCGATCCCCACGAGCCTGGAGGCCTACTACCAGGAGGCGGGTCGTGGCGGGCGCGATGGAAAGCCGGCGCGGGCGCTGCTGCTGGCCTCGCGGATGGATCTCGGCCGGTTGATTCGCTTCAACACCGAGCGTCAGAGCAGCGTGGAAGACGTGCGTGCATACGTCAACCGCCTCAGCCGCCGCGCGCAGAAGGGGATCGTGGAGATCGCGCCGCGGGAGCTGGACGACACCGAGCGGGTGCTGCTCTCGATCGCCGAGCGGTCGGGCGCCGCAGAGCTGCAGCCGGGCGCGCGCGGGGTGCTGCGAGTGCGCCTCACCGGCGAGCTGGACGGCCGCGCCGCATATGCCGCGATCAAGGCCGCCAAGGACCGCGGGTGGGAGTCCTACCGCGCGATCGAGCGGTTCATCGCCAACGCTAGCGAGTGCCGTCGCCGGCAGATCCTCGAGCACTTCGGCGACTCCCAGGAAGGCGCGCGGGAGGGCCGCTGCTGCAGCGTGTGCGACCCCGACCCGGAGTTGGAGCGGGCGCTCGTCGCGGGGGCGCACGGCACGAGTGCCCGGCCCAGGCGCACGGCGCGCGGAGGGGTCAGCGGAGCGTACGGGAGCGACATCCAGAGGCGTGTGGGCGCGGGCGGCACGAGCAACGGCCTCCCCGAGACCGTGGGGTCGTTGCTCAACGGCTCCGCCGGCCCGACGCTCACGGGAAGCTCGACGCGCAGCATGCCCGCGGCTCTGGCGCTTAACGGCTGCACGGAGCCCTCCGCCCTGCCCGCACCGCCATCGGACCCGGTGGACGACACGCAGTACGAGAGGCTCAGGGAGTGGCGCCTCGGCCGCGCGGAGGGCAAGCCGGCGTTCACGGTTGCGGCGAACACGGTGCTGGAGGAGATTCTGCGCCGCCGGCCGGCAAGCCTGGAGGAAATGATCGAGATTCGAGGCATCGGCCCGGCTTTCTGCGAGAAGCACGGCGAGTCCCTCTTGGAGGCACTGGCGGGGCTGTGAGTGCGTGCCGGCGTCCAGACCGGGCGTGCTACCTCAGGGGTCCGAGAGACTCGACGACAGCGGTAGCATCCAAGCTCGCGCCGACGTAGCTCAGCTGGTAGAGCACTTCACTCGTAAGCGCTCGCTCGGAGGGGGAGGAAAACCGCGAGTTAGAGCCGATTTCTCGGTCGGTAGCTCGAAAGGCACCCCTTCCGTGTGCGGTCAGATTAGGACGGCTGCGGACAAGGAATACACCGTCGTCCGGGTACCCCAGCGGCAAGGAATCAAGAGCCGACGGCCGGAGTCGAACCGGCGACCCCCGCTTTACGAGAGCGGTGCTCTGGCCATCTGAGCTACGTCGGCGGGTGCTCTACGCATCCTATCGGCGCGCGGGCGAAATTGGCAGGGGAGGTTCGCTGCAGCCTATTGGGCAAGTGCGGATACGCACTATTGGGCAAGGTACGCGGTGAGCGGCGCGGACCGGGCCGCGGAAGGGGCACGGTCTCGGAGTTCCCGCCCGGCAGCACACGCCGGTTGCTGCGGGCGCTAAGGCGCGACTGCGGTGCTCTTCGGGTCGACCAGGATCTTCGCGTGGGTCTCGGGATCTCCGAGCGCCTCGAAGGCCCCGTCGACGCCGTCGAGTCCCACGGTGCCGGTGACAAGAGGACCGGGGTTCACCTTTCCCTCGGCGAGCATGTGAAGCGTGTCGCGGAACTCGACGGGGGTGTAACCGAGGACGAAGCGCAGGTCGATTTCCTTGTTGATCGCCATCGCCGGCCTGATCTTGTCCGTACCCATACACACGCCGACGACGACCACGCGGGAGAACAGAGGCGCACTCGCAATCACCTGGTCGAGCACCCCGGGCACGCCCACGCATTCGAAGATCACGGGGCTCTTGGGCTTGGCCAGGCCGAGCGCTTCGGCCGCGCGCCAGGTGTGATGCCAGGGAATCGGCAGTCGCTGCATTTTGCCCATACCGTCAACTGCGAGGTCGAGGGCGGCGGGAACCGCGGTGAGGTGCCCGTGCTGCTCGGCTGAGGCGTGGGGCGATTCGTGTGCTGGGTCGACGACGACGTCAGCGCCGCTTGCCCTCGCCAACGCGCGACGCCCCGCGGAGAAGTCGCTCGCGATGACGGTGCGCACGCCGTGTGCCTTGAGCATGCAGATCACCGACAGGCCGATCGGCCCGCAGCCGATGACGACCGCGACGGTGCGCTTCTTGGCCTCGCCTCGGCGCACAGCGTGCCAGCCGACAGCCATCGGCTCGGTCAGCACGGCGACTCCGGGCGCGAGGCCATTGGGTACGGGAACGGTGAGAGACTCCTGCACGAGCATCCGCTCTGCATAGGCGCCGGGAGCCGCCACCGACAGGCCGGTGGCGTGGATGTCCTTCCCGACACGCAGCAGAGGCAACGAGACCACCGTCGTCCCCGCCGGCACCGACCGCCGACAGGAGGGGCCATGTTCGACGATCTCACCGCAGAACTCGTGCCCCATGACGACGTCCTGGTTGGAGCGCATGAAGTCCGCATAGCCGGTCTCCAGAGCCACGTCTGCCATCTCGTCGCAGTGGTGGCGAGCATGAAGGTCTGATCCGCAGATGCCACAGCGAAGGACATCGATCAATACCTGCCCCCTTTCGGGGGCCGGCGTCGGCAGATCGACGACCGTCAACTGGCCTTCTTTGCAGTTCACGGCTCTCATCGGGCACCCGCGACGATCGATCCGGCGAGCACGCGCAAGAGCTCGACCCAGCCCGACCCGGGAAGGTCGGGCTCGACGGCACGCTGCACCCCGGTGCCGAGTCCGAGCGCGAGGATGATGGTGCTCAGCGCCTCGGGGTCGATCGGGAAGTCCTCGCCGAGCCGCGCAGCGATCACTTCGGCCCAGCCCGCGCGAAGGCGCGCGTGGCGAGCGGCGGTGGCGGCCTTGTAGGTGTCGTCGTGAGCGCTGAATGCCGCGAGCTCTATCTCAAAGCGCGTCCACTGCGGTTCGCCGATGGTGTCCTGCGCCCACGCAGCGAGCACGTCAAACCACTCATCGAGGCTGTCTGTCTCCTCAAGCGAATGTCTGAGATCGCGCGCCATGCGCTCGTACAGCTCATCGATCACGGCGATCCCCATCGCGGTCTTGCTGGGGAAGTTGGAGTAGACCGCGCCGCGGGTGAACCCTGCGTCCTCGCCGACCTGCTCGAGGGAGGTGACCTGGAAGCCGTCGCGCAGAAACAGGCGGGTGGCCGCGTCGACGATCAGCGCTCGGGTTCGCGCCTGGGACTCTGCACGCGTTAGACGGGTCATCGTGAGAACGCGTAGTCGTCGAGGTCGAAGCGGGCGCTGCGCCAGGCCGCCTCGAGCGAGAGGCTGGGCCGGAACGGCGCGTCGCCGTGCTTGTCGAAGTAGTAGCTGTTAGCGTTCGAGCAGGCGCCCCGGAAGAAGACCTGGTTGTGGCGGCGCCCGAGCATTGACTCGAAGTAGCGAAGGTTGGCCTCGGGCGTGATCTCCACGCGCGTGGCGCCTTCGCTGTGCGCCCGCTTCAGGCAGCGCACGATGTGGCGCATCTGGGTCTCGATCAGACCGAAGTAGGACTGGCCGTTGAACCCGTAGGGACCGAGGATCGAGAAGGAGTTCGGAAAGCCGGGGACGCTCACGCCCTCATAGGCCTGCATCCGGTTGGCATCCCACCACTCCTCGAGGTCAACACCACCCGCGCCCAGCGTCTCGAATGCCGGCAGGTTCCCGGAGTCGAACACCTTGAACCCGGTTGCAAGGACGAGCACGTCGAGAGGATGCTCGACCCCGTCGCTCGTGCGAACGCCCGTCTTGGCGATCGCCTCAATGGAGGTGGTTTCGAGCAGCACGTTCTCCCGGTTGAAGACGGGGATGTACTCATTGGAGAAGCTCGGGCGCTTGCACCCGAGGGAGTACTTGGGCGTGAGCTTCTCGCGCACGACGGGATCCTTGACCTCGCGGAGCATTTTGCGAGCGGTGGCTTCGCCGCGGGCGGTGAGGCTCGGGAACTGGCCGGCGAAGTGGGCGGCGAGCACGAAGGTGACCTCCACGAAGGCCTGACTGGCCCAGCGTGTGGCGAGCTCGGCGCCGGGCACCGAGCGCAGTGCCCGGCGCACGCGCGGGCTCATCGGGGCGTCGAACTTGGGTAGGCACCAAATGGGAGTGCGCTGGAAGACGGTGACCTGCTCGACTTCGGGGGCGATCGCGGGGATGAGCTGGATCGCCGAGGCGCCCGTGCCGATCACCCCGACGCGCTTGCCGCGCAGGTCGACCGAATGATCCCAGCGCGCCGTGTGCATGGTCGTGCCGGCGAAGGAGTCGAGGCCCTCGATCTCGGGCGGTTTGGGCTGGCTGAACACGCCTGTCGCGCCGACCACGTATCGCGCGGTGATCTGCTCGCCGTTCGCGGTCTGGATGTGCCACGCGTGGGCGTCCTCGTCGAAGCTCGCCCCGACCACCTTGGTGTTCAGCTGGATGCGATCGCGCACCCCGTACTTGTCCACGCAGTGCTCCGCGTAGGCCTTGAGCTCCGTCCCCGGCGCGTACATACGCGACCAGTCGCTGCGCTTCTCGAAGGAGAACTGGTAGCTGAAGGACGGGATGTCGACCGCTATCCCCGGGTAGGTGTTCCAGTGCCAGGCGCCCCCGACACCGTCCCCGGCCTCGAGCACGACGAAGTCGCGGAAGCCGGCCTGGTCGAGCTTGATCGCCGCCCCGATGCCCGAGAAGCCGGCACCGATCACGACGACCTCGTGGTCCATTGCGATATCCGAAGTATCCATGTGCTCAAGGTATCGAAAACGCTCGCCGAGCGCTGCGGCGGCGCTGACCACGAGCGCCCACCCAAATGCTCCATCCCTTGAAAGCCACTGGGTGGGTACGCCACAACTACCGCCGGGTCGCTGCGACCAAGGCCCAACGTCGCTGGTAAGATCGTTCATTCAGTCGGGAGTCTTCGGGAACAGTGCATAACGAGACCGCCGTTCGCCACGGGGCGAAGGCGATGGAGGAGCGTTGAGGAATGCGAGGCGCTGAGCCTGAGAAGCATCCGCTCGGCCGAAGCGGCCGGCTCGATCGAGGAGGCATCAAGCGGGCGCTCGGCGTCGGGTTGCTCGCGGCGGGCGTCATGAGCTTCGCAGGCGCCGCCGATTCCGCGGCGACGAGCTCTTCGCAGAAAGCGGGCGCCGCGCGGTCGGCCGCGATCCTTGGTGCCGCGCGAACTCCCCCGGTGGCGGGCGCGGCGCACGTGATGAACGTGAAGGACGAAGGGCATCTGCACTCGGTGCGCAGCTCCGGTGCGGAACTAGTCGAGGAAGGGCCGGTCACGGGGACGATCCCGGGGAAGGTGAAGGTGAGCTTCGACATCGGGGCGACGATCTCCGCAAAGTTCACGATCTACGCCAACGGCGGCGGCTCGATCAGCGGCCACGGCGGCGGCGCGCTCCACTCCACCAACGTGTACTCGACCTTCGGGGGCTCGCTGACGGTCACCGGCGGCTCGGGACGCTATACGCATGCTCACGGCAATGGCACCCTGTCGGGCGCGATCAACCGCAAGACGTATGCGCTGACGGTGCAAGCCGTCGGCAAGCTGTACTACTGACGGCGTCCCCCGGGGATCGCCGGCGAGCGGCGCAGGCGTGACCCGAGTACGATGTGGCCATTCACAGGTGCGGAAGCCGAGCATTTTCGGCCCAAACCAAGAGGGGGAGAGTCTCATGTCCTATCCCGTCACCTTCGCAGCCGAGTACGTCGAGCAGCGCAACCGGCTCACCGCTTTCTTCAGGCTGATCCTGGCAATTCCGCTTGCGATCTGGCTGTACGTGTACGCAATCGTGGCTTATATCGTGATCGTGATTGCGTGGTTTGCGATCATCATCACCGGCGCCTACCCACGCGGCCTTTATGACTTCGTCGCCGGCTTCACACGCTTCCTCGCGCGGGTGACGGCCTACACGGCGCTGCTCTGCGACCCCTATCCCTCTTTCGGCGGCTCCGACGATCCTGCCTACCCGGTGCGGATGCAGTTTGAAGGGCCGCTCGCACGCTACAGCCGCCTGAAGACGCTGTTCCGCATCGTCCTCGCGATCCCGATCCTGATCCTGCGCTATGTCATGAACCTGATGCTGGAGGTCGGCGCGATCGCAGCCTGGTTTGTGATCGTGGTCACCGGTAAGATGCCGCGCGGCCTGTTCGACCTGATGGTGCTGGCCAACTCCTACATCGCCCGATCGGACGCCTACCTCGCCCTGCTCACGGAGACGTATCCTCCGTTCCAGGACGAGCAGACGCGCGCGGCGGGGACGCCGGGCTCGCCCGCTGCATACACGCCTTAGCTGCTCCCGGGCTGCGCCATCTGCATCGTCCCGGCCTCGAGGGTCGCCGGTCGGCGCTCTGGTCGTTTTGTGGCCGTCAAGTGGGCGCCGGTGGTCGCGCTCACACGCCGAGCTCGGCGACGATCTTGCCCGCCGCGACGGCGTCGGCGAGTCGCTGGTGGTCGCGCTCGTTCTGATCGGCATACGCCGTGGCGAAGCTGGCGATCGCCCGGTCGAACGCCGAGCCGGCGCCCAGGTAGGCGGCGATCGCCAGGCGGTCGCCCGAGCGGGCGTGCGCGCGGGCCAGCGACCACCCGCACGCGCGCGTGTAGGCGTGCAGGCCTTGCTCGCTCAGCGTGGAGAGGTCGGCGGACGCCTTCCAGTCCCATAGCTGGCGGACGTAGAAGTCGTGCTCGTCGCCGTCCAACCCGACGCTGCGCTGCCAGCCGAGGAAGATGTCGCTGGCGGCCTGCGAGATGCGCTGGCCGCGCACGACCCGCTCGCCGTGGTTGGCGTACTCGCTTGCGCCAAGGTACGGCTCGAGCACCGAGGGCTGCGCCTCCTTGGCCTGCAGCACGAGCGGATCCTGCCCGTCGCGGCCGACGAGCAGGAACACCCATGCGCGCGTGCCGACGCTGCCGACGCCGACCACCTTGCGGGCCATGTCGACGAAGCGGTGGGTGCGAAACAGGTACTCCCGGTCGGCGTCGAGGCTCTCGGCGTACTGATCCAGCACCTTCTGCACGAACGCCTGCTGCTCGCGCGCATCGACTGGGCCGACCAGCTCGCGAATCGGGACGAGCAGCGGCGGGACGTGGCTGAAGCGCAGCCTGCCGTCGGCGCGCTCGGTCAGCTTCTTCACCGCCCGCAGGCTCGTCTTGCGACGCGCCAGCGCGAACGGTCGCGCGAACTCGATCCGCCCCCTGCCCCTCAGCCTCCCGCCGAAGCGGTCGACGAGCTCGCTGGCCGTCAGGCGCTCGTACCAGACGTCGAGGTGGCTGCGGCCCGCGAAGTCGCGCATCGCCTCGCGGTACTCGCGCACGCACTCCTCGACGATCCCTCGGCGGCTGTCCGCGGGCAGGCTCACGTCGCGCCCGGCGATCTCGGCGCTGGCCGCCATCCGCTTGACGTCCCACTCCCATGGACCTGGAAGCGTCTCGTCGAAGTCGTTGGGGCTGAACACCACGCGGCGATCGGGGGCCGCAAACCCGCCGAAGTTGGAGATGTGCGCATCGCCGCACGCCTGCACCACGATCCCCGAGTCGGGTGTCGCCGCGAGGTCGGCCGCCATCACGGCCGCCGCGCCGCGGTAGAACGTAAACGGCGAGACGAGCATCCGTCCGTAGCGGATCGGCACGAGCTCCCGCACACGTGTGGCCGCCTGCGCCGCGAGCACCGCGACGGGGTCCTGCCGATCCAGCGCCGGCGCCCACTCGCCGTGGGCCGACCGGGGTGTGGTCTGGCGGGCCGCTCGACCTCGTTCGGCGGACTCCCCGGACTGCAGCTGTGCGTAATTCGGCGGGGCCGGCTCAGCGGTCACGGCTGTTGAGCTCCTTTGCCACGTCCACGACCGACGTGCGCTGATAGAAGTCGACCGCGACGATAGCGCCCTTGAAGCCACGCTTCTGCAGGCAGCGCTCGATGCGTCCGCGCAGGAACGGGGCACGGCCGATGGTCGCATTCAGGGTGGGGCTCGGCGGGAAGGGGGGGATCCAATGGTTGATCAGCAGCAGCGGGCTGTCCGCTTCGCCGCGGTAGCGCTCGCAGCTCAGCCGATCCGGGCGCGTGGCGCCGAGCGGGGTGTCCTGGATGAACGAGAACGCGGGCATGTACCAGGCGGGCGATCCACCCTGCTCCTCGGCGAACACCACCAGACGCTGCCCGCGCGCGATCAGCTCACCCAGGGTCGGGAGCGGCGCCCGGCGGTCGAGCGTGGCAACGTAGCGCGCGAGCCCGGTCTGCTCGAAGGCCCGCTCGATCGTGGCGGGGGGGACGTAGTCCTCGACGATCACGATCACCACCTGGTCGGGATGGCGCTCCAGGAAGCTCCCGATCGTCTCCAGTTCACGATTCAGCGGCTCGGCTCCCAGCTCGCACAGGGTGTGGCACAGGTAGGGCTCGGGGGGTCCGTTCAGCGTGCCCACCCCCACGCGGCCGGCGATCCGGTCGGCGATGCGCAGGGCCCCCGCGGGGACCTGCGCGGCGACCTTGTTGCGATCGGAGCCCTCGGCACGCAGATCGGTCCGTACCCGGCCGGTCGCCGGGTCGTACACCCCGAAGTGCACGTCGAGCAGCAGCGCCCGGATGCCGTCATCGAGCTGGCGTGCGATGCCGTAGCGCTGGTTGGCGAAGTACCAGCCCGGCTCCGCGGAGGCTGCGAACGAGTTGTGCGTGCCGGGGAACACGACTTCGTCGAGGCGCCGCCCGCACAGCGCCGCGGCGCCCTCGCAGCTCGGCGCCCCTGCCGCCTTGCTGTGTTTTTGCGCCCCGGAGCAACCGGCGAGGAGCAGCACCGCCAGCCCGGCGACGATCGACGCCAACACCGCAGCCGCGGCCCGACTCACGTGCCTGCGCCACGATCCAGATGTCTCACGAGGGGCTCCCATCGGCTTGGAGACTACGCGGGGTGAGCGACCCTCGCCGCGATCGTTGCCATCAAGGCCCACCGGCGTGGGGTCGTTGGGCGCGAAGCCTGGTCCGACGTGGGATCTTTGGACCACGAAGGCCCACCGGGCGTATAGTGAAGGCGGACGACGCGCGGAACTTCTCCTCTGCTCATGGCCGCGCGTCTGGCGACAGAGCCGAGAGAATCGAGGCGCTCATGCCAACCGCTTCCAAAACGGCGAGCACGAATTCGAGCGACGCCATGTCGGGCTCTCGGCGGGCGAGCACCACGCAGACGGCGCCCGCGGTGGTGCATCTGACGGCTGCCGAGCGCGCGGCGCGTGGCAAGGCGGCGCGCGCCGAGGTGCCGCGCTCCAGCCACGCGATCTTCCAGGCGGCGGCCCACCGCGACCCGATCGAGTTGCTGCAGCGCCAGGCGCAGACGCGGGTGCCGGAGCTCGTGCCGATCCGCTACGGCCGCATGCTGGTGTCGCCGTTTACGTTCTACCGGGGGGCGGCGCTGATCATGGCCGCCGACCTGGCGGCGACGCCGCGCTCGGGGCTGATGGTGCAGTGCTGCGGCGATGCGCACCTGTCGAACTTCGGTGTGTTCGCCTCGCCCGAGCGGCGGCTGATGTTCGACGTCAACGACTTCGACGAGACGCTGCCCGGCCCGTGGGAGTGGGACGTCAAGCGCCTCGCCGCCAGCATGCTGATCGCCGCGCGCTTCAACGGCTTCCCGGTCAAGGATCAGGAGCAGATCGTGCTCGACACCGTCGAGGAGTACCGCATCGCGATGACGAGCTTCGCGGCGATGAAGAACCTCGACGTGTGGTACGCCCGCCTGGACATCGAGAACACGCTCAAGGAGCTGGGGTCGCAGCTCAAGCCGAGGCAGTACAAGCGGACCGAGAAGGCGCTCACCAAGGCTCGCACCAAGGACAGCATGTCGGCCTTCTCCAAACTGACGCACGTCGTGGACGGCGAAGCGCGGATCGTCGCCGAACCGCCGCTGATCGTCCCGATCGACGACCTCGTCAAGGGCCCCGAACGCGATGAAATGTTCGAGGGCCTGCATGAGCTGGTGCGCTCCTACCGCGCCACGCTGGAGCACGACCGGCGCGTGCTGCTCGAGGAGTTCCGCCTCACCGACTTCGCGCGCAAGGTCGTCGGCGTGGGCAGCGTCGGCACGCGCGCCTGGATCGCGCTGATGCTCGGCCGCGACGGTCAGGACCCGCTGTTCCTGCAGATGAAGGAGGCGGAGGCGTCGGTGCTCGAGGAGTTCCTCGGCCCCAGCGAGTTCGACAACCACGGCGAGCGGGTCGTCACCGGCCAGCGACTGATGCAGGCCTCGAGCGACATCTTCCTCGGCTGGCTGCACGTCAAGTCCGGGCTCGACGGCCAGGAGCGTGACTTCTACGGACGCCAGCTGAAGGATTGGAAGGGCTCGGCCGAAGTCGAGCAGATGATCCCCTCGGGACTCTCCGCCTACGGGCGGCTGTGCGGGTGGACGCTCGCGCGTGCGCACGCCCGCAGCGGCGACCGCATCGCGATCGCCGCCTATCTCGGCCGCGGGTCCAGCTTCGACCGCGCGATCGTCGAGTTCTCAGCCGCCTACGCCGAGCAGAACGAGCGCGACTACAGAGCCCTCGCCAAGGCCGTCAAGGCAGGCAAGATCACCGCTCAAACGGGCCTCTGAGCTCCTCCGGGCCGGCCACCGAGGGCATCGGGAGGCTCGCTGGCGGGGTCTAGCGGATGCCGTCGAGCAGCTCGGCGGGCGAGGCGAGCCCGAGGCCTCTGGCGAGGATCACGAGCGTCTCCAGACGCGGCGAGCGCTTGCACCGCTCCAGGAGGCTGATCTCGGTGCGATGCAGGTTGCACGCTTCGGCGAGCGCCTCCTGCGAGAGCCCCGAGCGCTCCCGGTGCGCGCGCAGGTTCTTGGCGAATTGGCTTCGTATTTGCTCCACGGACACCCGCTAACCTTCGCGCCTCTGTAGACAAGGGTCTACAGCTCTTTGTCTGCATCGTGTCGGCATCGCAAGCCCCGCCCCCTGCACGACTGAATCCATAAACACTCTCTCCAGCTTATCGACAAGCGGTGGCTGGTCTGTACCGGCTGCAAATACATCCATTTCCCACCTGGCCCGGTGCGAAGGGACGCTTGATCTTAGGAGGCTCCTCGGAGCGGGCGATGGGCCGCGAGCGGGGCCCACCTGGCGCGGTGCGCGCGTGGGCGCGGGATCGATGGTCCAGGCTCAGACGCAGATGAAGCCGAGGGCGTCCAGGTGCCGGGCGCACGGGGATGCCCACACCCGCTCGCCCTCCGCATGCACGACGCCCTGTTCGCGCAGCCGTTCGAGGGCGACGCCGATCGCCTCCGGGTCGACGTCGTAGAGCTCGCGCTCGAGCTCCCCGCGTGGCCAGCGCAGCGCGTGATCGTCGCGCAGCAGCTGCACCACGACCAGGCACTGCGTGCCGTCCTGCTCCAGCGGATCGATGCGTGCCTCGGGCATGCCGCGTTCTTCGGCCTGCGGCGCCGAGACCCTTCAGACAATCGTCTAAGCTGGCGCGAAAAGACGCATCGGGGAGGGGGCGAGGATGGGGAGCAGACGGAAGATGGCGGGGGCAGGATTCGAACCTGCGTAGGCTGAGCCAACCGGTTTACAGCCGGTCTCCTTTAACCACTCGGACACCCCGCCGGGAGGCGCTGAGCAGTTTAGCTACGAAGCCTCGCGCAGCAGCTGCGCCTCGGGCAGCGTCTGCAGCTTCTTCAGCGTGCGGTTCTCGATCTGGCGGACGCGCTCGCGGGTGATGTTGAAGGCGCGGCCGACCTCCTCCAGGGTGCGCGAGCGCCCGCCGGTGATGCCGTAGCGCATCTCCAGCACCTCCCGCTCGCGGCGCGGCAGCACGGCCAGCACGCGCACGATGGTCTCGCGGCGCAGCGACTCCGAGGCGGTCTCGAAGGGCGATTCGGCGGCGATGTCCTCGACGAAGTCCGCCAGCGCCGAGTCGTCCTCCTCGCCCACCGGCTTCTCGAGGGAGATCGGCTGCTGGGCCATGCGCAGGATCTCGCGCACTTCGCCGATCGGGTAGTCCAGCTCGGAGGCGAGCTCCGCGGCGCTGGGGTCGCGCCCCAGCCGCTGGATCAAGTGGCGCTCGGCGTGCAGCACCTTGTTGAGCTTTTCCGCCATGTGCACCGGGATCCGGATCGTGCGGCCCTTGTCGGCGATCGCGCGCGTCACCGCCTGGCGGATCCACCACGTGGCATAGGTCGAGAACTTGTAACCGCGGCGGTAGTCGAACTTCTCCACCGCCCTGATCAGCCCCAGCGAGCCCTCTTGAATCAGGTCCAGGAAGGTGAGGCCGCGGCCCATGTAGCCCTTGGCGATCGACACCACGAGGCGCAGGTTGGCCTCGACCATCTGTTGCTTGGCCGCCACGTCGCCGCGCTCGATGCGCTTGGCGAGGCACACCTCTTCGGCGGCGCTCAGCAGCGGCACGCGGCCGATCGAGCGCAGGTACAGGCGCAGCGAGTCGAGGCTCGACTCGGCGCCCTCGAACTCCATATCGTCGAGGCCCACCCGCCCACGCAGCTCGATATCGTCGAAGCCTGCCCGCCCGCGCAGCTCGACGACTTGGTCGAAGTCGATTAGCGTATGCAGCTCTTCGATTTCGACCTCCGCAGCCGGCTCCACCGGAGCGCGAGCGACCCCCCTGCCCTCCAGCCCTGCGAACTCAAACAACGCCTTCTCGCTCAACTCTTTGGACTCCCGGGATCCATGCTGCACCCATCGCGGTAAGCCGCAGCCGCCGCGCCTCCCCTGTCAGACTCCTCGTCCGCGCCTCCTACGCGTCCCTTCGGTGATGACTGCCACCGGCTCTGCTCCTCCTCCCCAGTCCTTCGCGCGCGCCGGCTCTGCCTGCCCAAACCCGCGACGACCGCTGACGTTGCGGCCTTGCCTGAAATGATCTGCGGAGTGATACCAGATATCAAGGCCCCCGTGCGCAGCCTCCCGGGATTCGAGCCGCCATCCGGCCATCCGCCCGCCCGGGACAGGTGTACTAGGCTTGGAGGGCGGTGCCGACAACGATGCGCGTGAACCCCTCGCTTGCCCCGCCGGCGCCGGAGGACGTGCAGGCCCGAGCGCCCGCGGTGCGCGTCGGCCTCTCGCGCGTGGGAGTGACCGGCGTGGAGAAGGTGGTGCGCATCCGCGACGAGCTGTTCTTCGCGCGCCTGGAGTGCTTCGTCGACCTGAGCCGCGACCAGAAGGGTGCGCACATGTCGCGTTTCGAGGAGGTCGTCAACGAGGCGATCGGCGAGGTGGTGCTCACCGAGTCGCCGTTCCGCGCGGAGACGCTCGCGCGCGACATCGCCGAGCTCGTGCGCAGCCGCCAGGGCGCGGAGCGCGCCGAGGTGACGGTGCAGGCGCGCTACCCCGAGCACAAGCCCGCCCCCGTCTCCGGGGTCTCCACGCAGGAGATCTACACCCTCCACGGCCGCGCCGTGGCGCTCGCGGGGGGCACGCGCCACATGGTGGGGGTCTCCGCGACGGGGATCACCGCCTGCCCCTGCGCGCAGGAGCTCGTGGCGGCGCGCGCGGCTGAGCGCCTCTCCGAGCAGGAGGGCTTCACCGCCGAGCAGATCGCGCGCATCCTCGCCGCGGTCCCGGTCGCCACGCACAACCAGCGCGGCCTCGGCACGCTGGCGATCGGCTGCCTGGAGGGCTGCGACGCGGAGATCGACGCGAAGGCGCTCCTGCGCATCGTCGAGGGCTCGATGTCCTCGGAGATCTACGAGTTGATGAAGCGCTCCGACGAGGTGGCGGTCGTCGAGAAGGCCCACCGCCGCCCGCGCTTCGTCGAGGACTGCGTGCGCGAGATGGTCGCGGGCGTCGTGGTCGCCTTCCCGGCCCTGGACGGCGGGAGCTTCGTCTCCGCGCGCCAGGAGAACCTCGAGACGATCCACGTCCACAACGTCGTCGCCGAACGCCACGGGCTGCTCGCGGAGCTGCGGGGCGAGATCGACTCCGGTCAGCCCGCCGCGCACCAGACCACTCTCGAGGAGTGGCTCAGTGACAGCTCAGCCTGACTGGTGCGTCTGAGCCTGCAGCCGCCGGCGCAGGCCGAAGAAGTAGTCGAGGCCCGAGAGCACCGTCACGAGCACGGTCGCGTACAGCAGCAGCGCCACCCACAGCGGTTTGCCGGGCACCGCGATCACGGCGAGGATCGCCGCGATCTGCATGCAGGTCTTGACCTTGCCGAACATGCT
The DNA here is from genome assembly GCA_035948945.1 of Solirubrobacteraceae bacterium. Taxonomy (GTDB): domain Bacteria; phylum Actinomycetota; class Thermoleophilia; order Solirubrobacterales; family Solirubrobacteraceae; genus Palsa-744. The sequence continues at coordinate 13,301 of DASZIQ010000099.1, read as the reverse complement.
CGCGGCCATCACCACGCCCGCCTGCGTGGCGCCGAGGCGCAGCACCGTCACCGCCAGCTCGCGGGTGATGATGACCATCGCGACCCACGCGGGCAGGCGCCCCAGCGATACGAGCGACAGCAGCGCGGCGACGATCAGCAGCTTGTCGGCGAGCGGGTCCATCAGCTTGCCGAAGGTCGTGATCGACCCGCGCGTGCGCGCGAGGTAGCCGTCGGCGAAGTCGGTCAGCGACGCCAGCGCGAACACGACCGCCGCCAGCACGTCGCCCGACGGGGTATTGCCCAGCAGGGCGACGACCAGTACGGGGACCAGCATGATCCGCAGCACGGTCAGGACGTTCGGTAGGTTCAGGGGGAACATGGCAGGGTGCTTGGGTGTGCGTCGCGGGGGTACGTGGCGATTGGTTGGAAGAAGAGAGCCCGGCAGCATTATGGCGGCGTCCCCACGGGTGGCACGCTAGGGTGGCCCCCATGGACATGCAACTGGTGCCGATGGTCGTCGAGCGCACCGCGCGCGGGGAACGCGAATTCGATATCTACTCGCGGCTGCTCAACGAGCGGATCATCTTCCTCGGCGTCCCGATCGAAGACCAGGTCGCCAACCTCGTCGTGGCGCAACTGCTGCACCTCGAGGCCGAGGATCCCGAGAAGGACATCTCGATCTACATCAACACCCCCGGCGGCTCGATCTACTCGGGCCTCGCGATCTACGACACGATGAACTTCGTCAAGCCCGACATCGCGACGATGTGCGTCGGCGTGGCGATGTCGATGGGCTCGCTGCTGCTGGCCGGCGGCACCAAGGGCAAGCGCGCCTGCCTGCCCAACAGCCGCATCCTGATCCACCAGCCCTCCGCCGGCTTCGAAGGGCAGTCCACCGACATCGAGATCCACGCCCGCGAGATCCTCAAGGTGCGCGCGCGTATCGACCAGATCTACGCCGCCCATACGGGCCGCGCCGAGGAGGAGGTCCGCCGCGACATGGAGCGCGACCGCTTCTTCACCGCCGAGCAGGCCCTGGAGTACGGGATGATCGACCGGGTGCTCGAGAGCCACTGAGGCTCAGGCGACCCCGTGCTCGATAACCCCCAGCCCCTCGATCTCCACCCGCACGACATCCCCCGCTGACAAAAACACCGGCGGGCTCTGCCCCAGCCCGACCCCCGAGGGCGTGCCCGTGAGGATCAGGTCCCCCGGGAAGAGCGTGCAGGTCTCGGCGATGAAGGCGACGAGCTCGGGGACGGTGAAGATCAGGTTGGAGGTGTTCGAGTCCTGGCGCAGCTCGCCGTTGACCCACGTGCGCAGGCGCAGCGCGTGCGGGTCGGGGACCTCCTCGGCCGTGGTGATCCAGGGGCCGTAGGGGCAGAAGCCGTCGGCCCCCTTGGCGCGCGTCCACTGCGGCTCGCGTCCCTGCAGGTCGCGCGCGGAGACGTCGTCGGCGACGGCGTATCCGGCGACGCGCCCGCCGGCGCCCATCGCCACGGCGAGCTCGCCCTCGTAGTCGAGGCGGCGCACGACGGCGGGGCAGCGCACGGGCGCGTTCGGCGGGGCGGCGGAGGTGGGCAGCTTCATGAACACCAGCGGCTGCGCGGGCCGCTCGCCACCGGTCTCGGCGACGTGGTCGGCGTAGTTGAGCCCGATCCCGAAGATCGCCCGCGGGGCGGGCACCGGCGCGAGCAGCGTCACCTCCTGTAGCGGCCAGGCGGGCCCGGGCCCGTCGGCCCCGCCCACGGCGGCGGCGCTCTGTGCGAGCGCGGGGCTGCCCAGCACGTCGAGCACGGTCAGGCGCTCGTCGGCGAACGCGGTGACGCGGCCGTCCGCCACGGTGCCGGCGCGCGGGGCGTCGCTGCCGGGAGGCTTGAACGTGGCGAGGCGCATCGCGGCAGCGTACCCGCCTGGCGCCTGCCCGGGGTTTATGCTCGCCCGGCCCCATGGCCGGCCTGAGCAAACCCGAGCGCCTCCTGCTGGCGGCGGTGGCCGCGGCGGTGGCGGGGGCGGGCGCGGCGAACTACGGGGCGTGGCCGGCGGTGCCGCGTTTCGCGCTGGCGACGGTGGCGCTGGCGGGCCTGGCGTGGGCGGTCGCGCTGGGAACCGAGCAGTTGGGGGAGCACATCGGCACGGCGGCCACCGGCGTGCTGCAGGCGACGCTCGGCAACCTGCCGGAGCTGCTGGTCGTCGTGTTCGCGCTGAAAGCGGGCGACCTCGTCGTCGCGCAGACGGCGCTCGTGGGCTCGCTGCTGGCGAGCGCGCTGCTGGTGCTGGGGTTGACGATCGTGGCGGGCGCGCGGCAGGCGCCGGACGGGATCATGCGCTTCTCCTCGCGGCTGCCCAACGACGCGACCACGCTGCTGCTGGTGACTGTGTTCCTGATCGTGCTGATCGGTCTCGCGCTCAGCTCGGGCAGCGCCGCGGGCGCACACGTGGACACGATCTCGGTCGTCGGCGCCTGCTGCCTGTTGGGGGTGTACGCGACGTGGCTGGTGCCCTACCTGCGGCCCAAAACCACCGCCACGGGCGCTCGCGCGCCGCAGCCGCCGCCGGGGGAGCCGGCGCGCATCTCGCTGCGGGCAGCGCTCGTGCTGCTCGTGGCGGCGGGCGTCGGCGCGGGCTTCGTCTCGGAGTGGTTCGTCAGCGCGCTGCGCCCGGCGATCGAGATCCTGCACATCTCCACCGCGTTCGCCGGCCTCGTGATCGTCGCGATCGCCGGCAACGCGGTCGAGCACTTCGCGGGCATCACGCTGGCGGCGCGCGGCAAGGCCGACCTCGCGATCGCCGTCGTCAAGAGCTCGGTGGCGCAGATCGCCGCGTTCCTCTTCCCGGCGCTGGTGCTGATCTCGCTTGCGCTTCCCACGCAGCTGACGTTCGAGCTGCAGCCGATCTACATCGGCGCGCTCGGCCTGATGACGATCGCCGTGTGGCAGGTCACGGCCGACGGCGAGGCGGCCGCCTTCGAGGGGTGGGCGCTGGCGGCGATCTACGCGATCGTGGCCGTGGTGGCGGCGTATCAGTAACCCGGGCGGCTGGGCACGGAGGCTCAGCCCCCACCGGCGTGGCGCCACACGCACCCGCGTGGACGATCCCGACCCTACCCCCGCGTAAGCCCCCCGATCAAAGCCCCCGCCAACCCCCCGGCCGTGGCCGCCTGCGCGTTGCCGCCGCCGTCTTCGCGGACCTCGGCGGGCGAGATGAAGAGCGTCTGGATCGCCAGGCGGCCGGGGCCGGTGAAGCGGTTCCAGGTGAGCTTGCCGCCGCCTCCCATCAGGCCCGTCTTCAGCCCCATCGTGACGGCCTCGAGCGAGACGGTGGGGTCCTTGTACAGCCAGGCGCCGGCCTCGACGTCGAGCTGCTCGCCGGCGCCGAGCTCGACGAGGAAGACGTTGCCGTGGCCGTGCAGCCACACGAGCGCGTCGCCCGAGGTGGCGCGGAACTTGTCCATGAAGATGCCCGACCCGCCGAGCAGCATGTTCTGCACGCCCTTGATCCGCTCAAACGAGTAGTCGAGGTTGTCGGTGGCGGCGATGAACTGGTGCTCGCGCACGTCGAGCCCCTCGCCGGCGCGCAGGTGCATCGGCACGCACTGCCCGGGCGAGTCGCGCGAGAAGGCGATGTGCCCGGCGCCGGAGGTCCGCGTGACGAAGTACTCGAGCCCGGCGATCTTGCGCTTCACCCCGCCGGGCAGCTTGCGCAGCTCGACATCGACCCGCGTCTCCTTCCACAGCAGCACGTGGTGCTCGAACATCACCGCCGCGGCCCCGACCTCGACCTGCAGCTCGGGCACGAGCTCCCCGCGCACGTGGTAGGTGACCCCCGCGAAGCTCTCGTCGCGCACGGCGGTCGGAATCGGCTCGGGCAGCTGCATCGCATGGCCTCCTTGGGCTGGCGTGAAGTGGTGGGTGGGGCGCGTCCCATGATGGCGCGGACCTCGGCTGGATCGGGATATCGGCAGGCGAGCCGGTTTGGATGAGGACCCCGCCCGCCGAGCGGGCGGGTCCGGATGGGCCGCGTTGTGTGGAGCCCCGCCCGCGGGTACGGCGGCGCGTCGCGCGAGCCCGCGGCGGGTGGGCGATTTGGCGCGGTGACGAAGGGGGACTTGATAACTACCTTGCACTGCTCAGTCGACATCGGCACGATGCTGGCTGAGACCGAGGCTGGACGCTGGCGTAGCTGAGCGTCCACCCGCCTGCGGGCTCCTCGCTCATCCGTATTTGCGGAGCATCTCCTCATGGGAGATGAGACGCCCAGCGGCCTTGTCGGCGAGTCCTTCCGCGATCGCCTCTTCGTCCTCCGCCGTCAGCGGCTCGTCGTCGTCGGGACGCGAGTCGAGCCAGCGCTCGAAGCTGTCTGTCGCCTCGCCTTCGCGTCGCGACCCGACATACCGCAGGGCATCGTCGGCCTCAGCCTCGCTGAGCTCGTCCACCAGCTTGTGCAGGCGCTCCTTGGTCGTCATGGGTCGGATTGTAGTTGCCACTTTTTACTTGTTCCGACCGTTCGGGGGTGGCGGGACGGGCGCCGACTAGCGCCGTCGCCGGGCATGGAGGCCCGGCGCCCACGCGCATGGGAAGTCGCTCTCCCGCGCGGACGATCCCCAAGACCCACTCCCATCGACGCGCGCGCCCGGAATCGTCGGAGACAGCGCCCGGGGACTCCGGCTCCGTCGCCCGCGCGCCGTGCGTGTAAAGAACCGGCGGGAACGCGACTCCTGGGCGCAAACCGCGCTAGACTTGCTGGACCTCGCGCCAGGCGGGGTTTTTCTTCGCCTGGGGCAAACGTTCTGTACACGACCACGCTTGGAAGACTGGGACCCACATGGCCCGCGGAGACGTTCGTATCGCAGTCACGCTCGCTTGCGAGGAGTGCAAGCAGCGTAACTACCAAACCAACAAGAGCAAGCGCAACAACCCCGACCGGATCGCCCTGCGCAAGTACTGCCGCTGGTGTCGCCGGCACACCGGGCACCGGGAGACCCGCTAGCGCGGAGGCGCGCACGTGGCCCGTGACCGTAAACGCGCCAAGCAGCGTCGCGAACGGCGTGCCCCACGGGGCGCGCCGACGGCCGCGCATGCCGAGATCCACCGTGCCGATCTGCCCGGTGCGCTCGAGCACGCCTCGGGCGAGGTCGACGAGTTCGACGCCGCGCTCATCGCCGGCGCGGGCGGCGTGCCGCTGCCCGCGGACGGGGTTTCCGAGGACGCCGACGACGGGAACGGCTCCGCCCCGGGGGAGCGCAAGGCGCTCGTCACCGAGTCCGAGGCCGCAGCCGCGGCCAACATCGAGCCCGAGCGGGCGCTGCCCGAGCTATTCCTCGGCGGCGCCCACATCGAGAGCGCCCCTGGCGGGGGCGGTGGAGGCCGCGGCCGTGGCGGCGGGGTCGCGCTGGAGCCGGCCGGCGAAGGCAGCGGCGGCGACGAGATCGAGCGGGTCGCCGAGCGCCGCGCGCACCGCCGCTCGCTGCCGGCCCGCGGGATCGCCTTCCTGCGCGCCTCGTGGGCCGAGCTGCAGCGCGTACAGTGGCCCGACCGCCCCCAGGTCTCGCAGGCCACGGCGGTCGTGCTCGGCTTCGTCGCCGTCGCCGGGGTCTATCTTGGTGCCGCTGACTGGGTTGCTCAGAAGATAATCAATTTCATTCTCTAGCGCCCATGTCCATCAACCCCTCCGTACGGCCCTCTAGGAGCCTGTGAATGTTTCGCTGGTACGTCGTCAATACATACTCCGGTCACGAGAACAAGGTCAAGCACAACCTCGAACATCGGATCGTCTCGCTCGGTCAGCAGCGCGCCGTGCGCAACGTGGTCGTCCCCACCGAAGCCGTCTCGGAGATGAAGGACAACCAGAAAATCACGGTCGAGAAGCGCACGATGCCGGGCTACGTGCTCGTCAACATGGAGCTGAACGAGGACTCCTGGGGCGTCGTCAAGGGCACCCCCGGCGTCACCGGCTTCGTCGGCGCTGCGCAGGAGCCGGTGCCCTTGACCCAGGTCGAGGTCGATCGCCTGCTGCACAAGGAGGTCGCCACGGCGCCGCGCACGCGTGCACAGTTCGCGATCGGCGAGACCGTCAAGGTCGTCTCCGGGCCGCTCTCGGACTTCTCGGGCGAGATCTCCGAGATCAACGACGACGCCGCCAAGCTCAAGGTCCTGGTATCAATCTTCGGCCGGGAGACCCCGGTGGAGGTAGGCTTCGACCAGGTGAAAAAGCTCTAGACCATGGCAAAGAAGGTTCTGACAACGATCAAGCTGCAGGCGCGCGCCGGGCAGGCATCTCCCGCCCCGCCAGTCGGGCCTGCCCTGGGCCAGCACGGCATCAACATCATGGAGTTCTGCAAGGCCTTCAACGCCCAAACGCAGAGCGAAACGGGCACGATCGTGCCCGTCGTGATCACCGTCTACGAGGATCGCTCGTTCACGTTCGTCACGAAGACGCCCCCGGCCGCCGTGCTGATCCGCGAAGCGCTGCGGCTCGAGAAGGGCTCCGGCGAGCCGCATCGGCTCAAGGTCGGCAAGCTGACCCGCGCGCAGCTGGAGGCGATCGCCGAGCGCAAGCTGCCCGACCTCAACGCCCACGACGTCGAGCACGCCTCGCGAATCATCGCGGGTACCGCGCGGTCGATGGGCGTGGAGGTGGAGGCATGACCTCTCGTCCATGCCGGCGTTCTGTAGAAGGAGGGTCGTAATGGCCACCCACTCCCGCCGCCACGCCGAGGCGCTCGCGAAGATCGATCGCGAGCGCGACTACCTGCCGGCCGAGGCGATCGCGCTCGTCAAGCGCCTCGCCGCCGCGAAGTTCGACGAGTCGGTCGAGGTCCACGTCCGCACCGGCCTCAACGTCCGCCACGCCGACGAGCAGCTGCGCGGCACGATCGCGCTGCCCAACGGGCTCGGCCGCGATGTCAAGGTCGCGGTCTTCGCGCAGGGCGCGAAGGCCGCCGAGGCCGAGGCGGCCGGCGCCGACGTGGTCGGCGGCGAGGACCTCGCGCAGCGGATCCAGGAGGGCTTCGACGAGTTCGACGTGGCGATCGCCACCCCCGACCTGATGGCCGTCGTCGGGCGCCTCGGGCGGATCCTCGGGCCGGCCGGCAAGATGCCCAACCCGAAAGTCGGCACGGTCACGATGGACGTCGCCAAAGCGGTCGAAGAGTCCAAGTCCGGCAAGGTCGAGTACCGCACCGACCGCACCGCGATCGTCCACCTCGTGATCGGCAAGGCCTCCTTCGACGAGCGGGCGCTGCTGGAGAACTACGCCGCCGTCGTCGAAGAGCTGATCCGCGCCAAGCCGTCCGTCGCCAAAGGCCGCTACCTGCGCACGATCACGCTCACCTCGACGATGGGCCCCGGCGTCAAAGTCGATCCTTCCCGCACCCGCGATATCGTTGAGGAGGCCTCGCCCGCGGCAGTCGCCGCCTGAGCCTCGGCGGGTGCGCCCGCCACGCACGACCCAGCTTTCACCCGCAGACACCGACACCACCACTCGCAGACCGCACCACCACACACACAACCCCCCATCGGCAACCCGAGACCCCCGGCCGCCGCCTGACGGCAGAAGCCCGGGACAGGAGCCACAGTGAACCGAGACCAAAAGGCCGCGGCGATCGCCGAGATCGCCGCCGACATCGAGAGCTCCCAGGCGGTGTTCGCCGTCGACTACCGCGGCATCTCCGTGCCGCAGGCCGCCGAGCTGCGCGCCAAGCTGCGCGAGGCCGACGCGGTCTTCCGCGTCGTCAAGAACTCGCTCACCGAACGGGCCGCCGACCAGACCGGGGCGGAGGATCTCAAGCCGCTGCTGCAGGGCCCCACGGCGCTGACGTTCGTGCGCGGCGACGCCGCGCTGGCCGCGAAGGCGATCGCCGACTACGCGCGCGTCACCCAGCTGCTGCCCTTCAAGGGCGGCGTGATGGAAGGCGCTGCGCTCGACCCCGACCAGCTGCGCGCGATCTCGCGCCTGCCCTCGCGCGAAGTGCTCTACGGGCAGCTCGTCGGCGTCGTCGCCTCGCCCATCTCAGGACTCGTACGCACCCTGGGTGCGCTGCTCGGCGGTCTCGCCGTGGCGCTCGGCCAGGTGCACGAGAAGAAGGAGTCTGGAGAGATCCCCGCGGGCGAGCCTCCGGCCGCCGCGGTGGCGGATGTCTCTGCTCCAGAGGTCGATGCCCCGCCGACGGCAGACACCCCTGCTCCCGGGGCAGAGTCCCCCGCCGCCGAGGTACCGGAGACGGAGTCCCCCGCCGCCGAGGCAGAGGCCCCAGCCCCCGCGGCGGATACCGAGAACCAAGCTGAGCCGGCTCCCGAGGCGGCGGCAGATGACAACCAGGCGGACGCCTCGGCCCAGGCCGAAACCGCCGAGGCGAATCCCAAGGAGGATTGATCACGATGGCAACCAGCACACAGGATTGGATCGAGGAGCTCAAGGGCATCTCCGTGCTCGAGCTCGCCGAGCGCATCAAAGCGCTCGAGGAGGAGTTCGGCGTCTCCGCGGCAGCGGTGGCGGCGCCCATCGCGGCAGCGGCCGGCGGGGGCGGCGGCGAGGCGGCCGCCGAGGAAGAAGGCCCCTCCACCGTGGACGTCCTGCTCACCGGCGCCGGCGACAAGAAGATCCAGGTGATCAAGGTCGTGCGCGCCGCCACGGGCCTCGGCCTCAAGGAGGCCAAGGCGCTCGTCGACGAGGCCCCCAAGCCGGTCAAGGAGGGCATCGAGAAGGACGAGGCCGACAAGCTCAAGCAGGAACTGGAGGAGGCGGGGGCGTCGGTGGAGCTGAAGTAGGGATTGGCGCCCGCCCGCCCCGTGATCTGAGCCCATGGGTATCTATAAAATCCGCGAGGCGTGCGCGATGGCTATACGGGGTTGAGAGCAGATAGATGGTGGAGCCCTCTGTCGAAGATGGTGGAGTCCCCCTTTGCCGATACCCCGGGCCTCCGTCGCCGCAGAACCGGCTTGGCGCCGGAGGCCATTCAGCTCCTCTTGGGCATCTTTACCCGCGGCTAACAAATCCGCGGATTTTCCGGTAGAATCGCCCCGCTGGCCGATAGTCGCAGCCATCCCATGACGGATTGAGACCGCGCCACATACGCGGTTCTCAGGGGTGGGGTCCGTGAGCGCCGGCTGCCCACTTGAGGGTGGCGGTGGCGTGTGCTATCTTAACGGGTCGCGCTTGCGCCTGAGCGCTGTTCGCACTCGTTTGTGTCGTCTCTCTCCTCGAAGGAGTCTTCCTTGGCTGCTGCTGATGCCCTCCGGACGCGCCGGACGTTCGCGCGTCTGAACAAGTCCTGCGACGTACCCAACCTGATCGATATCCAGCGCCGCTCGTTCAAGTGGCTCACCGACCCGCAGAAGGGCGGGCTGCGGGAGACGATCGACGACATCTCGCCGATCGAGGACTACACCGGCAATCTCGCCGTCCAGTTCGGCGAGATCGCCTTCGACGAGCCCGTGGCCTCGCTCGAACAGTGCCGCGAGAAGGACCTGACCTTCGCGCGTCCGCTCACCGTCACGGTCGCCTTCATCAACCGCGAGACGGGAGAGATCCGCGAGCAGTCGGTGTTCATGGGCGACTTCCCGTGGATGACCGAGCGCGGCACGTTCGTGATCAACGGCACCGAGCGCGTCGTCGTCACGCAGCTTGTGCGCTCCCCCGGGGCCTACCTGATGGAGCCCAAGGACCGCGAGAAGCAGGTCTTCATCGCCAACCTGATGCCCGCCCGCGGCTCGTGGCTGGAGCTCGAGATCGACAAGAAGGGCAAGGTCTACGTCCGCATCGACCGCAAGCGCAAGTTGCCCGTCACGGTGCTGCTGCGCGCGATGGGCTACGCCGCGGACGAGGAGATCATGCGGATCTTCGAGAACTCGCACTACATCGCCAACACCCTGGACTCCGACACGGAGGCGACGCGCACCGAAGAGGGCGCGCTGATCGAGCTCTTCAAGAAGCAGCGCCCCGGCGAGCCGCCTTCGGTCGAGAACGCCAAGGCGCTGCTCAACCAGCTGTTCTTCGACCCCAAGCGCTACGACCTCACGCGCGTGGGGCGCTACAAGCTCAACTCGCGTCTGAACCAGCAGACCGACCTCGACGTGCGCACGCTCACCAAGGACGACATCGTCGCGCTGATCAAGGAGCTGGTGTCGCTGCCCAAGCGCCTCGGCCTGCCCGAGAAACCGGAAGTCGAGATCAAGGACTACGCGGCCGAGGCGCTGTCGATGCCGCGCGAGCCCGTCGCCGACCACCTCGACGAGTACGAGCACTTCGGCAACCGCCGCCTGCGCACCGTCGGCGAGCTGATCCAGGAGGCCTTCCGCATCGGCCTCTACCGCATGGAGCGCGTCGTGCGCGAGCGCCTCACGACCGAGGATGCCGACACGATCACACCGCAGACGATCATCAATATCCGCCCCGTGGTCGCCGCGCTGAAGGAGTTCTTCGGCTCCTCGCAGCTCTCGCAGTTCATGGACCAGACCAACTCGCTCGCCGGCCTCACCCACCGCCGCCGCCTCTCCGCGCTCGGCGCGGGCGGGCTCACGCGCGAGCGCGCGCCGATCGAGGTGCGCGACGTGCACCCCACCCACTACGGGCGCATGTGCCCGATCGAGACCCCCGAGGGGCCGAACATCGGCCTGATCGGCTCGCTCTCCTCGTTCGCCGAGGTCTCCGAGCACGGCTTCGTCACGACCCCTTACCGCGTGGTCAAGGACGGCGTCGTCACCGAGGAGATCGTGCGCCTCGACGCCACCCAGGAGGAGGAGCAGCTGATCGCCCAGGCCAACACCCCGGTCGACGCCAAGACGGGGAAGCTGAAGGGCACCGAGATCCTCTGCCGCACGCAGGCCGGGCAGTACGTGACGGTCGGCCCCAAGGACGTGGATCTGGTGGACGTCTCGCCCGAGCAGATCTGGTCGGTCGCCACGGCGATGATCCCGTTCCTCGAGCACGACGACGCCAACCGCGCGCTGATGGGCTCCAACATGCAGCGCCAGGCGGTGCCGCTGCTGAAGGCCGACGCGCCGCTGATCGGCACCGGCATGGAGCGCCGCGCGGCGCTCGACACCGGCGACGTGCTGCTGGCCGACAACGCCGGCACGGTCGAGTTCGTCGACGCCAACCAAATCGTGGTGCAGCGCGGCGACGGCAAGCCGGACGAGTACGAGCTGCAGAAGTTCATGCGCTCCAACCAGGGCACCCTGATCCACCACAAGCCGCGCGTCGACGCCGGCCAGAAGGTCAAGGCCGGCGACGTGCTCGCCGACGGGTCCTCCACCGACAAGGGCGAGATGGCGCTCGGCAAGAACCTGATGGTCGCCTTCATGTCCTGGGAGGGGTACAACTTCGAGGACGCGATCATCCTCTCCAAGCGCCTCGTGCAGGACGACGAGCTCACCTCGATCCACATCGAGGAGTACGAGATCGACGCCCGCACCACCAAGCTCGGCGAGGAGGAGATCACCCGCGACATCCCCAACCGCTCGGAGGAGTCGCTGCGCAACCTCGACGACCGCGGGATCGTGCGTGTCGGCGCCGAGGTGCTCTCCGGAGACCTGCTCGTCGGCAAGGTCACGCCCAAGGGCGAGACCGAGCTGACCGCCGAGGAGAAGCTGATCCGCGCGATCTTCAAGGAGAAGGCGCGCGAGGTCCGCGACACCTCGCTGAAGGTGCCCCACGGCGAGGGCGGCGTGGTGATCGACGTGAAGACCTTCTCGCGCGACGCCGGCGACGACCTGCCGCCCGGGGTCAACGACCTCGTGCGCGTGTTCGTCGCCAAGAAGCGCAAGATCTCCGAGGGCGACAAGCTCGCGGGCCGCCACGGCAACAAGGGCGTGATCTCGAAGATCGTGGACGTGCAGGACATGCCGTTCCTGGAGGACGGCACCCCGGTGGACGTGATCCTCAACCCGCTCGGCGTGCCGAGCCGCATGAACGTCGGGCAGATCCTCGAGACCCACCTCGGCTGGGCCGCGGCCCAGGGCTGGTATGACGACGGCACCGACGCCTACCGCGAAGCCAGCGGGGAACGCAAGAACGGCGGCCCCACGCGCGTGTACGTGTCCACGCCCGTGTTCGACGGGGCGACCGTCGAAGACGTCGACCAGGCGCTCGTGAAGTGGCAGGACGAGCACACCGGGCGGATCCGCATGGACGTCGACAAGAGCCGCCGCCCGGGCGAGCAGGCCTCGGGCAAGATGACGCTCTTCAACGGGCGCTCCGGCGAGCCGTTCGCCGAGCAGGTGACGGTCGGCTACATGTACATCCTGAAGCTGCTGCACCTCGTCGACGACAAGATCCACGCCCGCTCCACCGGCCCCTACTCGCTCGTCACCCAGCAGCCGCTGGGCGGCAAGGCGCAGTTCGGCGGCCAGCGCTTCGGCGAGATGGAGGTGTGGGCGCTGGAGGCGTTCGGCGCCGCCTACACGCTGCAGGAGATGCTCACGATCAAGTCCGACGACACCGTCGGGCGCGTGAAGGCATACGAGGCGATCGTCAAGGGCGAGAACATCGCCGAGCCCTCGATCCCCGAGTCCTTCAAGGTGCTGCTCAAGGAGATGCAGTCGCTGGCGCTCGACGTCAACGTCGTCTCCGAAGAGGGCCAGCGCGCGGAGATGCGCGACGAAGACGACGACTTGCTGCGCGCCGCCGAGGAGCTCGGCATCGATCTCTCGGGGGTGCGCGCGCCGGTGCCCGGCGCCGCCGACGAAGCGCTCGAGGGCGAGGACGACACCGATGCGGGCGAGGCCGTCGTCGAGCCCGTGGCGGGCGACGGCGTGGACGGCGTGGAGGTAGAGGACGCCGACTCCGCCGATGAGCTAGATGAGGTCGATGAGGTCGAGGAGGACCTCGGCGTCGATGAGCTGCTCGCCGACGGGGCCGGCATCGACCTCGAGGCGGTGCTGGGCGACGGAGCGCTGGCGGCCGACTTGGTCGAGGAAGGCGAGGAGAGTTGAGCAGCGAGCGACGGGCAATAGGCAGAGAGACAGACGCAGTTACACCCGCGAGCGAAAGCGCTAGAGCATGATCGACATCAACAATTTCGACGCCATCGAGATCGGACTCGCCTCCTCCAAGCAGATCCGCGGCTGGAGCTCCGGCGAGGTGACCAAGCCCGAGACGATCAACTACCGCACGCTCAAGCCCGAGAAGGACGGCCTCTTCTGCGAGCGCATCTTCGGCCCGACCAAGGACTGGGAGTGCTACTGCGGCAAGTACAAGCGCGTGCGCTACAAGGGCATCATCTGCGAGCGCTGCGGCGTCGAGGTGACGCGCCAGAAGGTGCGCCGCGAGCGGATGGGTCACATCGACCTCGCCGCGCCCGTCTCCCACATCTGGTTCTTC
>DASZIQ010000098.1:0-55351 GCA_035948945.1 Solirubrobacteraceae bacterium | reverse complement strand
GACAGCAGTGAGCAGCAGGTCGAGGTCGGCGTCCATCGAGGCCCCCTATGGTCGGCGATGCTTTTGAGCACCGCCGACTTCGACCTGGCTGCCTACAAACCCTCGAAAACCACGGATCCCGCCGTGGAATCAATCATCTAGTCGCCCACGTCGCCGTCCGTCTCGAGGTTCGTGCAGCTCAATAAGTCACGGATGGCCAGCAATTGCAAGGCACACAAGGGGGCTCGGGTTCGGCGTAGCTGCTGGTGACGGGATGACAACTCCCGAGCGCAGCGCACCGACGACGAGAAACCCCAACGGCCTACACGGCGGCTGCGTGATAGCCAAGTGTCCAGTGCCCCCGCTGCTGCTCGACAAAGCACCGCTGCGAAAGTAGCCACCTCCGGGTCTGCGTTGCGTGCGAGCCCGCACCCTCGAAGCGATAGCCGTTCTCAAGCAGCCGCCTGGAGATTTCGGCCGTGCTGAGCATCGTCTGCCTCATCGCGAGAATCTTCGCAATGAATCTAACCCCCCACTCCGAGGACGGTTGGTCGACCGCCAGCGCGCTCATTTCCTCTGTCAGCACCAGCGCCCGTGTCGCTGCCTCCGCCAAGGGCGGCCCGATCTCGCGTGCCAACTTCTTCGCGCTCTCCCGCATCCTTTCGCCCGGCTCGCTAAGCCAGAGCACCACCCCGGCGCCAATCAAGAGCAACGCAATCACGACCGCGGCCTCACGCCCGATCGTGGAGATCACCTTTTTCGAGCCTTCGACCGCCATAGCTCCAGTCACGGTAGGCACGAGCGTCATCGCGTTCATGCTGCCGTAGTACCGCGCCAGCTCGTTCGCGTTGACCGCGATCACGTCGGTGCGGGTATCGGAGATCCCCAGCGGGGCGAAATGCTTGCGGTTGTCGGTGAGAACCACGCAGGGGGCGAGCATCACCGCAAGCGCGGCAGTCGGGGCGTCGGCACCATGCAAGGCCGCGACTTCATCGACACGGGGGTCGTTGATGTCCTTCTCGCTGATCTCCACGAAGCGAATGCGAGGGAGAAACAGCTTCTCCCACAGGTGCGTCACGTCCTCGAGCGCGACCTCGCGCCGCTGCGCGATCTCCACCAGCTGGCGTTCCACCTCTCCCTGGACCGTGCTCGTAGCGAACACGACCACGCCGGTCACCAGCGTGTAGCTCATGCTGGCGGCTTCCAGCACTCTCGGCGTGTAACCCGTACGCAGGCAGTAGTCGACGTTGCGGTGCAGCACGTCGGCGTCGAGCACGATCGGCAGAGGCACCATGTTCGTCCGCGCCCGAGCGATCAGAGTCTCCGTTTCAACCATCTCGCCTCCGCCGCGCTCGGCTCTCGAGCTGCCGTACCGACCGCACCGCTCGGTCGGGGTGTCGAGCGCCGAGGGTCCCGCGTGCGCGAGCTGCAGCTCATAAATGAACCCGTCGATCGCCGCGGTGTGCCACGACTGGCGTTCCCACCAGCCGAGGCCGCTCGCCTCGCCCGCGTCGTGCACGACTGCCAGTGCTCGGGCAGCGGGCAGCATGTAGCGCACGCGCATCGTGGGTGACATCGCGGCGTGGGTGACCAGCGGCTGGATCGCCGCGAACGGCTCGATCAGCTCATCGGCGTCCTGCCAGTCGGTCAGCGCCTCCAGCAGCTCGGCGTACAGACCGCCGTCTCGGCACTGGGCCGCCATCTGCTCCGGAACATCCGCATCGGTCAGCCGCGCCATCTCGATCCGCTGCGCCGAGTGGTGCTGCAGGTCTGGGGCGAGCCAAGAGATCGAGTTCGCGATCTCTTTGCGGTCGAACCTGGCAAGCGTGCCGTCGGCCCACTGTTTCTTGACCTCGCGCCAACACGCCTGCATCAGGAAGGAGTCCTCGTCCTCACCGGGCACCTCGGTCTGTAGCTGCCAGCGGCCTAGCGACGCGATCTTCCCGATGCCGACCTCGAGTAGCTCCTCGTCGGTCATCGGCTTGCCCCTTCTGCCCCTCCGCCATATGCCAAGCCTTCATAGGCTCGCTCTCCACTGGAGGCGGATAAAGGCGCGCGGTCGTCGTCGCCAGGCGCCAGCGCGCCGGCGCGTTGCTTCCGCCAGCGGGAGACGGCAGCAGATGGTCCAGCTCGATTCGAGTCTCGGGTTCACCGCCGCGCCGTCCGTGATGCACCGTCAGCGCGCGCTCCAGGCGCCCAATCAGATCGTTTCGGCTTACGGCAGGGCTCAAGAAGACGCCAATCGTCCGCTTGCCAAAGACACGGCGGCCCGCGTTCTCTCCAAATCCGCCGTACCGCTTTGTCTGCGCCGGTTCATCTGCGCCGAGCGTACTTGCCGCTACCGACGCTTGGGGTCGATATCGGTTTCACGACGCCGGCCTCGGAGCAGAACTGCGGCCTGAAGCGGCTCGCCAAGATCGTTATCGAGCAGGTGGACGTAGGTGTCGAGCGTGAAGCTGGCCGAATGGTGGCCGAGCCAGCGTTGCACCTGCACGACGTTGCGCCCCTCCGCGAACAGCCGCGACGCGACGGTATGGCGAAACGTGTGGAAGCCCGCCCACTCGACAGCCGCCGCCGTGCACGCAGGCGCGAGCACGCGCGTGGCGAGATTGTCGGGATCGAGTACCGAACCGGCGGCCGAGAGGAACACAAGCTCGCCCTGCGCGGCACCGCGGGCCGATAGGCGATCCGCCAGCTCGCGCGGGATAGGCACGTCGCGCTTGGAGTAGCGGGACTTGAGCGGGCCGATCACAAGGCCCTCGCCGCGACGACGGCGCACGCGCTGACGGACCTTCACGTGCGGTCGCTCGCCGTCCAGCGCGAGGTGGCGGCCTTCGAGTACGAGCAACTCCGACCGCCGCAGCCCGGTCGCGGCGAGTAGCTCGAACATGAGCCGGTGCGACTCGTGGACACGCTCGACCACCAGCTCCATCGTCTCGACCGCCTCGCCGTCATCGCCCTCGACGCGAGGGAAGGGCCGGGGCCGGTCCTCATCATCATCCATCCGCGCCCTGTGAGGCAGCGCCACGTCGGTCGCCGGGTTGTGACGGATCAAGCCCTCACGACGAGCGGTCGCCAGGCACGCCTTGAGCGGCCCGAGCGCGTTGCGCACCGTCTTGTCCGACAACGGCACTCGCCTGTCTGGCTCCTCCTTTGTCGGTGCCGACTTGGTCTGATCGCACAGCCAACCCACGAAGGATGCGATGTGCCTGGGCGTGATCTCGGTCAGCTTGGTTTGCGACGAGAAGTGGCTCAGCGCGTACTTGTCGAGCAGCCCCCGGTACTCGGAGCGCGTCTCCTCGCGAAAGCCCCTGCGACCCGTGCCCTGGTAGCGCTCGATCCACTCGCGGGCGTACTCGTGCAGCGTGATCCGGGAGCGCTCCTCGAACTCGCCTCGTCCGATGTCGGTCGCTCGCGCCGCCTTTGCCCTGCGTGCCTCGTCGAGGGTGCGACATGACTCCCAGCGCTGCTTGCCATCCACGCGATAGGCGAACACGTACCGACTGCCGCGCTTGTAGACGCCCGGCGTGCGGGTCTTCTCCATCTTCGCCGCCATCACTCGCCTCCTCGCAGCTCTACAAGATCATCCCCGTCGCCTTCGGGCATCGCCCGACCCAAGCCGAGGTGGCCGGGCAGCAGCGAGAATCGCCTCGGCTCGCACGAGGATCTCCGATGCGGGCACGTCGAGCGCACCTGCGATCTTGACGATGTTGGCGAGAGCGACGTTGCGGACGCCACGCTCGATACCGCTGTAGTAGCCGCGATTGAGACCGGCCTCAAGCGCCACCGCTTCCTGAGACATGGCGCGCTCGCTGCGCAGCTCGCGGAGCGCATCGCCGAAAGCGGCGTGGAGAGGAGAACTCGCGGGCAAGACAGCAATGTAACCTCTCGACTACTATAAGTCTACACACTATAAGTCGCAATGATAACGCAAAGCGCGCTCGCAGGAGAGTCATCCTTCGCGTCCTTCGATGTAGGCATCGAGGTCGTTGCGGTGCAGCAGGACACGGCGGCCGTCGCGGCGGGGGTGGAGCTTGCCAAGGGCGATCAGGTCGTAGATCCGATCCTTGCGGCATCGCAGGCGCTCGGCCGCCTCAACAACGTTCAGCCATGGCGAGACGATCGGGGTGCCCGCTGGGATGAGAGCGGCAGCACGCTCGGCTATTTCGGCGAGCTGCTCATCGGTGAGCCTGACGGTCAGCTCAATCATCTGGGACCTCCTTCCATGACTCGCGTTGCGGGGATCGGATTGAAACCCTCGATATCTATGACCGTGAGCGCGGCGAAACGGCCAACGAATTTCAGAGCGCCCACCTCCAGCGGCAACCGCCTCGAGCCGGTTGCGCGTCTGAACGCGCCTCATCAGACCTCTCATCCACGCAAGAAGAACGCGCGTCGGCGCGCTCGCAATCGACTCGCCTTCGCAGCGCCGCGTCACTCAACAGGCACCGATGCAGACCAGATGCACAAGGGTGCGCACGGTGTGTGATCGCTGTGTGACGAAGTCGGTGGCCGTTTTGGCCTTCTCACGGTCATCACTTAATGTGATGACCGCAGCGAGCATCCCCGCGGCCCGGGGTGGCGACTACGCCCGCTACCTGGAGGGCAAGACCGTCGCGCCGGAGCGCGGGGACTACTACCTCACCCCCGATGGCGAGATGACGCAGGCCGCCGGGCGATGGCTCGCAGACCCGCAGACCCTCGAACGGCTCGGCGTCCGGCCGGACGGTACGGCGGATGGCGAGGATTTCGTCTCGCTGATGGAGGGCCGCCATCCCCAGACCGGAAGGTGGTTGCGGCGCGCCGGCGCAGACGGCGGTCGCGGCGGTGGGATCGACAGCGTGTTCAGCGCCCCGAAGTCAGTGTCGGTCGCTTGGGCGCTGGCCGATCCGTGGCAGCGCAGGCAGATCGAGAACGCACACGCCAACGCCGTCGAGCAGACCGTCGGATACATGCGCGAGCACATCCCGGTCGTCCGCCGCCGCTACGGCGGCGAGGTCATCGAGGAGCCCGCGAAGGATCTGATCGCGGCGGAGTACCGCCACACGACCGCTCGCGGTGTCTCGGGCGCCAGCGCGCCCGACCCACAACTGCACAGCCACGTCGTCATCACAAGCGCGATCCGCGAGGACGACCGGATCGTCGCCGTCGCATCCCGCCCCGTGTTCCGCGCCGCGGGGGAGCTCGGCGCGTTTTACCGCTCTGTGCTCGCAGAAGAACTCGCCCGGGAGGGCTACCGGATCGATCGTGGTACCGGCCGGGATGGCAAATACTTCGAGATCGCAGGCGTACCCGAGGAGCTACGGGAGGCGTTCTCCGGCCGCTCGCGGGAGGTCGCGCGGGCCGCTGACAGGTTCCACGCCCGCTACGGCAGAGCACCCGAGCGCGGCGAGCTGCGAAACCTCGCGCTCGAGAACCGCCGCGCCAAGCAGCTCGCCACGCGCTCGGACCTCGAGAACGCCTGGCGAGAGACCTCCAGCCGATATGACTTCGGTCCCGACGAGGCGCTGCGGCTCCTCGCCGGCGATCGTCCACCCCGCACACTCTCCGACCAGTCGAGGACCGGATCGAGGAACAACTGACCGAACGTCACGCCGTCTTCGAGGCACGCGAGCTGCGCACGGTTGCGTTGGAGCAGACCGCCGGGGAGCTAGCACCCCATCACGCGCTCCAGATCGCGGATGGCATGATCCGCGACCGGCGAATCCTCACCCTTGAAGGTGGCCGGATGACGACGCTCGCGGTTCGCGCCCAAGAGCAGGCGATCGAACGACGCACAACCAGCCTCGCCCGACCCGCTGGACGGGACGTCGGGCACCAGGCGAGGACCAACGCCGCGCGCGAGGTCGCAGAGCGCATCGGCAGCCCGCTCACCGCCGAGCAGGCAAGAGCGTTGCTCGTCCTGACAGGACCGGAGCGCGCCGCGGCGCTCGTCGGCCCCGCCGGCACCGGCAAGGGCGTCGTGATCGACGCGACCGCCCGGGCCGAGCAGTTGGCCGGACGGGAAACGCTCGGGATCGCCGTCTCCGGGTCCACCGCCGAGCGATTGAGTGCCGACAGCCCGGCACTCCAAGGGCAGGCCCTCACGCTCGACGCGCTCATCGCGCGAGCGAACACGGGCAGCATCCACGTCGGTCCCGACACGACCGTGATCCTCGACGAGGCTGGCATGGCCGACCACAAACGCTTCGACGCGCTCACAGAGCTGGTGGAGCGCACAGGCGCGAAGCTGATCGCCGTCGGCGACGGCAAGCAGCTCCCCTCGATCGGACCCGGAGGCATGTTCGACCGGCTCACCCAGCACGTGCCCGCGGTCGAGCTGGAGACCATCCACCGCACCAAGGACCCCGACGAGCAGAGAGCATGGCAAGCCCTTCGGGCCGGCGAACCCGAGCGTGCGATGGCCCACTACCAGGCCCGCGGACGACTCCACCTGGCAGATACGCGCGACGAGGCGGCCGAGAGCGCAGTCCAAACCTGGGCGCAGCTCACCGAACACCACGACATCCGCCAGGTCGCCCTGATCGCGGACGCCTCCAACAAGGAGATCGACCAGCTCAACGCCCGCGCGCAACACCTCCGCGCCCAACGCGGCGAACTCGGCCCCGACGAGCTCCCGCTGTCGAGCGTGCACTATGAACTACGCCAAGGCGATCACGTCGCATTCATCGCTCAGCATCGGCCGCCCGGACAGGCGCGCGTAGAGAACGGCACCCGCGGCGAGATCACGGACATCAGCCGCGATCAAACCGTCACGCTCGTACTGGACGGCTCGCACCGCACGGTCCGGCTCGCCGGCGAGGACGTCGAGTCCCTACGGCTCGCCTACGCCCAACACGTCTACCGCCAGCAGGGCGCGACAGTCGATCGCGCCGTCGTGCTCACCGGCGGCTGGCAGACCAGCAGGGAGACCGCCTACGTCCAAGCCACTCGCGCCCGCCACGGCACCGACTGGTATCTCGCCCGCGACCAGCTCGGCGAGGAAGGCCAAGACCCCGACCGGATCACACGACTCGCCCAACGCATGAGCCACAGCCAAACCCGTATGCCATCTATTGCCTACCATGAGTCTGACGCCGCCTGGAACCCCACACGCGACCCGCTGCGCCTGCGGCATCTGTTTCCGCATCAGAGCTGGCTGGTAAGCGTCCCAAGGCGCGACGCACCCAATCGCGCCGCCGAACGCGGGCGCTGACCGCATTCAGAGCACGCCACGACGCTCAGCGAGCGCTGTTTCTGAAGGCGCTTACCGTGTGGTAGACAGACCATGCCAGAATCGCGATCAGGAACGGTGCGTCGCTGAGCGCGATGACGAGGGCATAGAGGTCGGTGCTCAGCGTAAGCAGCGCCATCAGGCGGACCAGGGCTCGTGCCAGGAAATAAACCCCCCATACCACGGTGATGGTGCGCATCGCGTGTCGGAACGTGTCCGATTCGCGCATCTCCCGCGGTAGCGGAAAGATCTCGCTGGCAAACCAGGAAGCGAATGGGCGTCCTCGTGCGAGGGACGCAAGCACCGTGGCGCCCAGCAGCATGTCGACCGCGACCTCTTGAGCCAGGTAAACGGTGGCGCTGCCAGAGCTCAGGCCGACGCTCGCGCGGATCGCGACCAGGATGAGCGCAAGGCGCACGACCATCGCCGGCCTGCCTTGCCGCTGCTCGTGAACGAACACCGACACGCCGAACAGCACGGCCATCCCGATCCCGGCGGTCAGACCGATCAGCTTCCAGCCGGCAAAGAAGACGGCGAGCGGCCCAAAGGCGTCGCGCACCATCCGCGGACCCGCGCGGCGAATGACTGCTCCGATCGAAATTGACTCCAGGACGGGCTCGTCAAGCGTGGCTGGTGCCGGCCAGGAGCCCACGGAGCGGATCAGCTCGCTCTCACTGCTCGGACGACGATTTGGTACTCTTTTCTCGTCATGCGTACACTGTACACATCGTTGCCGTTGAAGCGCGAGCGCGTGCTCGATGCGGCACTGGCCGTGGCTGAGCGCGAGGGTCTGCAGCGGCTTTCGATGCGACTGGTGGCGTCAGAGCTGGGTGTCTCCCCGATGGCTCTCTACCGGCACGTCACGAACAAGGACGATCTGCTCGATGGGCTCGTCGAGCGCCTGCTCGCAGAGCTGGAGCTGCCCGAGGCATCGCTGCCGTGGGATGAGCGCCTGCGCGGGCTGGCCAGCGAGCTTCGTGCCCTGGCGCACAGGCGACCCGCGCTGTTCGGCCTGCTGCTCCAGCGGCGCGCCGTGGGTGAGGACGCGACGCGCGCCAGGGAGGTGGCGCTGCGCGCGCTGCGCGATGGCGGGCTCGACAGCGAAGCGGCGGGAAGAATGGAGCGATTGCTCAGCACTGTGGTCATGGGCTTTGCACTGTCGGAGGCCACAGGGCGTTTTGAGGGCATCGACGTGGACGCAGAGTTCGACAGTGCCCTGGAATTGCTCGCGCGTGTGGTGGCCGCGCGATGAAGACGGGGACACCCTCACGCACAGCGGAATACATGGCCCTGTTCCGCGCGCTCGAGTCCGCACGACCCGAGGGCAAGCGCCTGTTTGAGGATCGCACCGCCGCATCTTTTCTGCGCCCGAGTCTGCGCGCTGTCGCGCTCGCCGCGAGGTTCGGACCGACGCGCTCGCTTATCTTCGCGCTCATCGATCGTCGCTGGCCCGGTCCGCGCCTGTCGGGAGTAGTGAGAACGCGCGTGATCGACGACTTCGTGACGGCGGCTATGCAGGCCGGCGCAACCCAGCTCGTGCTGCTGGGCGCCGGCTATGACACGCGCGCGACCAGGCTACCCGCGGCCGCGGCGAGCATCGTCTTTGAGATCGACCATCCCATAACACAGGCTCGCAAGCGTGCCGCCCTCGGTGACGTATCCGAGCGCGTACGCTACGTCCCACTCGACTTCGAGAGCGACGCCCTGCAACCCGCGCTGATCGACGCGGGGTTGGACCAGAGCCAGCGGACGTGTGTTCTATGGGAGGGCGTGTTCAGCTACCTCACGCCCGAAGCGATCGACGCGACCCTCGCCACGCTCGTCGAAGTGTGCGCGCCCGGCAGTCAAATCCTGCTCACCTACGTCGACCAGCGATTCCTCGACACGACAAACCCACAAGCTGGGGCCTGGTTCACAGCCGTACACGACGCCGGCGAGCCGTTCCAAACCGGCCTCGATCCCGGCCAGGCACCGGCGTTCTTCGCCGCGCGCAACCTCGCCCTCCTGGGCGACGAGTCAACCACGCATGCGGCCTGCCGGCTCGGTGTACCCAAGGCGCACACGATCCCCGACATGTACCGATTGGCAACACTCCAGATCACTCCAGCCAGCCCGCAAGCGTGACTGGCAGACTGTCGGTCCGGGCACGCAGGGCAGGGGCAAATGGGTCACCGCACCTGCGGCGCGAGTCGCTCGATCCTGAGCTGGTTGCCGGCTACGCGTTTGAGCGCTGCGTGCGTCGTGCCGGTGCAATGATGGTTGCGCGCTGACCCCGGTCGTCGACGTCGTACTCACCGAGTACCTGGCATCTGTCCGTGCCGCACTGCATCCACAGCGCAGCGGTCCACGCCGCCAGGCAAGCGTCGATTAGATCCTCGCGATGCTTGTAGGCGCGGTCGTCGAGCGGTGATTGCTCATCGAGGAGTTGTGCGGTCACAGAATGAGACCGGAGATCGAGCGGCGGTAAGGCGTTCCGCAGATCAGCGATCCTTTGAATGAGGACATCGCAGGCCGCCGCGCGCACGGGCCGCCACGCTGCCGCCGAGAGACCCTTCGGCTTGCGCTTGTAAAGCGGTCGTTCGCGCTCGTAGCCGAGCTCGTCGGTGCCGACGATCGTCGTGTACGGATAGCACTCGCTGACAACCCGGCCACTCCGCGGAGGGCCGGCGATGCCGTCCGCATAGATCCAGCCACAGGCTTCGAGTTCGCGCTTGAAGCGCACCCCGGCAAGACGCGGGCTGGCGAGGTTCGTCGAGTTTGCCGAAACCTTCCAGCGACCATAGCCCTGTCCGACCTGCTTCTCGCACAAGCGCTGCTTATCCGCATTGAGGACCACAAGCGGCGCGTCGACGAACAGCATCGCGGCGTCGGTCGCGTGCGTGTTTGCCCACGTGACGGTCTCCTCGACGCCGGTAGTCCAGCCGGCGGCGACGATCGTGCCGTCCGGCTCCGCAGCAACGACGCCTGTCTCGTTTGCGGTCGTCGCGTCTGACCAAGCAAGATCGACGCCAAGGGTTTTCAATCTGCGCCTCCCATGAGTCCTCATCTTGGCAAGAGCCGAAGGATCAGGACCCTGCGGCCCACCATTCCTCGAAGCGCTCTCGCCAGAGAACCGCATCAGCGAACGGAAGATCGGTAGCCGTGGTGGCGCGGCGCGGCGCACCCGCGGGGTCGGCCAGGAAGCTCCCCACCGACGTGCCCACGAGAATCCCCGTCTCGCCGACGATCCAGATCCGATCGTGCAAAGTGCTGATCCCGTTCGGCAACGGGCGCGCGTCGATCTGCGGTGCTGAGCTGAGTGGGGCTTGAGCAGCCGGTGGGACGGATCGGGCGAGCACGCGAACGGGTCGGCTGAGGCCGGCCAGGAAGCTCACAACGTCTTCCGGCTTGTGGTCGAGCAGATGGGGGTCGAGCACGAGCAGCTCGCCGGCGCGGCACGAGAATCGCCAGCGCAGATAGCGCTCAAGCTCGCCCGCGGTCGAGATGCGCCGGCGAGCGGCAGCTTCCCGAGCTTCGGCTTCAATCGCGATCGTCGCGCGTATGGCCGCATCGCGCTCGGCGTCAGACGGCTGTGGCTTTCTGTCACCGATGTCGACCACCGAGGACGGCTCGGACGCGCCGTTGACGTGCATCGCCATCTTTACCTGCTCGACCCGTTTCGCCACCGGCCGCTCATCGAGCAACTTACCGTCGCTCGTGAGTAGTGCGAGTCCCCAGTCGGTTCGGCGCGCGCCCCGTGGCAGGCGAACGTCGAGCGTGCGCTCGCGCCACGACAACTGGCGAGGCTCAGGGTCGGCGACGACCTCGGACAACTCAGGCAGGTCCGAGATCCGCTGAGCCCGCACGAGCAGCGGGAGCCCGCCGCTCTCGACCCGCAGCACGAGCGAGCAGCCGAGCGGGTTGATCGCGCGCTCGTCCCACGCGATCAAGATGCTGAGCGCCTCGTTCTCGAAATCCGCCTTAACGCGAGAGATCCACGCTGTCGACTGTGCCCTGCCGATCACAAAGCGCGCGGGCAGGGCGAAGTCGCTGCCACCGAGCCAGTTGATGCCGAGGAGCCCTTTCGGCCAAAACAGGAGAGACCGCTCCGAGGACATGCGCGCGAGATCGGGTCCCCTCTCCAGGTTGGGAGGCATAGCCAGCTGCCAGGTGTCGCTGGTCTCGGGCATCTCGCGCGCTTTGAGAGTCACCACGACGCCCAGCACCGGCCGCCGCACGCCGGCCACGACATCGTATTCGTCGCCTTTGCCGCCCTGGCCAAGGAGCACTGTCGATGTCGACTCGGTGATCGCCAACGAGCATGGGCAACTCGACACGTCGATGCGCCCCTCACCGATGCTCTCGATGAGCGGATGCCAGCCCTTACGATCGATGATCGCTCGCACCGCGCGCACGCCAGCGAACAGTTCAGCGCAGAAGATTGGGCCGAGATCCAGTCGACCCTCATGTTCCATCCGAGCGCGGGCATGAGGCTGTCGTTCCCGCCACCGCTGCCAGCTCATTCCGGCGATATCGACTGGAACCGTGAGAAGCGATCCCGAGGCGAGCGCCCACGACGCGCCGTCGCGCACCGTGACCATCGACAGCACCGCCGCCTCACCCGCGGCCGGCGCGAGCTCATCGGGTACGTGCAGGCTCGCGGCGGAGTCGTCGGCGGCGCGCTCCTGCGAGTCCTCATGCATCTTCGTGTTCACACTTGCGTTCACACCGTTGTCTCCTCGGCGTCTGACACCTTCGCCCCGGACAGCGAAAAGGCCCGGTAAACCGGGCCTTTTCTTGAGTAGCGGGGGCGGGATTCGAACCCGCGACCTTCGGGTTATGAGCCCGACGAGCTACCAGACTGCTCCACCCCGCGGCGGACTCATCAGTCTAGCAAAGGATCGGGGCCAAGCGATGAGGCACTGATCCGAAAAATGCCGTTCCTTTTGTCTGCATCCGAGAGGACCCAAAGCGCACGCACACACCCGGACAGGCCTCGCACCGCCACGTGCGACACCTACCCGAGCGCCCCCACACGCCCCCTCCGCCCCCCGGACCGGCTGCCCTGCGGCAACGCGCCTCTCCCGATCCACTTACGTCCGGACTCCCCGCGCGCGCCGCCACTCGCCACGTCCCCTACCATCCTCGCCCATGCGCGTCGCCGTCGTGGACATCGGTACCAACTCCACCCGTCTGCTGCTCGCCGACGTCGAGCCCGACGGGTCTGTAACCGAGCTCGTGCGCCTCTCCCGCGTCACCCGCCTTGGCGCGGGTGTGGATGCCCACGGGGGGCTTTCGCCCGAGGCGGTGGAGCGCACCTGCGCCGTGCTCGCCGACTACCGCGAGCTCATCGACCAGCACCGCTGCGACGCCAACCTTGCCGTGCTCACCTCCGCGGTGCGCGACGCCTCCGACGGGGCCGCCTTCACCGAGCGTGTGCGCCGCGACTACGGGCTGGATGCGCGCACGCTCTCCGGCGACGAGGAGGCCGCGCTCACGTTCCTTGGGGCGATGTCCGGCCGCGAAGCCTCGCCGGAGCCGACGGTGGTGGTCGACATCGGGGGTGGGTCCACCGAGTTCGTGGTCGGGCACAACCACACCGCGGGCTTCCACGTCTCACTGCAGGCGGGTGTCGTACGCATGAGCGAACGCCACATCCACTCCGATCCGCCCGCGCCCACGGAGCTGCAGCGCCTCGCCCTCGACACGCGCTCGATCTACCTCGATGGCCTGCCCCCCGAGGAGC
This sequence comes from Solirubrobacteraceae bacterium, assembly GCA_035948945.1. GTDB lineage: Bacteria > Actinomycetota > Thermoleophilia > Solirubrobacterales > Solirubrobacteraceae > Palsa-744. The sequence continues at coordinate 42,434 of DASZIQ010000098.1, read as the reverse complement.
GCGCGCCTGTGCGGCACGGGATCGCCGTCGCCGGCACCGCCACCTCGGCGGCCGCGATCGACATGGAGCTCGATCCCTACGACTCCGCGCGGGTCCACCGCCACGTGTTGCTGCTCGCCACCGTCGAGCTGCTGCTCGCCCGCCTTGCCGGCATGACCGAAGCCCAGCGCCGGGAAGTCGTTGGTCTGCATCCCGACCGCGCCCCCACGATCGTCGCCGGGATGATCCTGCTCGGGGAGGCGATGCGCGCCTTCGAGCTCGACCGCGTGGAGGTCTCCGAGCACGACATCTTGCGCGGTGGCGCCCTGCGGCTGGCCGGGCTGGAGTGACGCCTGCGCGGGTGCTTGCCCTGCGGCTCGGGCATCCGCCTGCACACCTGCCGCGATCGCGGTGGGGAGCGCCCTGGGAGGCTCATGCGGCGCGTCCACCGAAGCTCGACCGAGTGGAATCGGTCCGCCAGCCCTTCCAAAGAGTGGCGCAAATGGCCGATCTGAAATGTTTTGCGATTGGCCTTGCATTGGATTCCGATATCCGATACACTATTTTGTGAGGAGGTGTAGGGCACTGTGTCTTATACTCCTCAGCCGGTCCATAGACCTGGGCGAACATGCCGAGCGATCGGCATTCCCGCCGTCCGGGTCACCCTACCCCCGAGGCCTCCGAGGAACGTACCCCTGCCTGTCCCTCGAGGCCTACCTGAGGAAGCCGCCCCCTGCCGGGCGGCTTCCTCGCTTTAAGGCCCTGCGAGAGGGCCTACGCGAGGTTGGACCGGCGCGGGTACGCCACGCTCGGGTCTGTCAACACGTTCACCAGCGCCGGGCGGTCCGCCGCGAAGGCTCGCTCGAGCGCGCCGCGCAACTGCTCGGGGCGCTCGACCAACTCGCCCTCGCAGCCCAGCGCCTCCGCCACCAGGTCGTAGCGGGTGCCCGGCCGCAGGTCGGCCGCCACCGAGTACCCGTACACGAGCTCCATCGGGTGCTTCTCAAGGCCCCATATCCCGTTGTTGCCGATCACGCCCACCACGTTCACGCCGTGGCGCGCCAGCGTGTCCCACTCCATCCCGGCGAACCCGAACGCGCCGTCGCCCAGCAGCAGCACCACCTGGCGCTCCGGCCGTGCCAGCTTCGCCGCCAACGCATACCCCGGCCCGGCGCCGAGACACCCGAACGGCCCCGGGTCCAGCCAGCATCCCGGCTCGGAGCTGTCCACCACGCGGCCGGCGTATGAGACGAAGTCACCGCCGTCGCCAATCACGATCGCGTCGCGATCCAGCACCTCCGCCAGCCCGCCGTACACGCGCAGCGGATGCAGCGGTGCCCTCGCGTCCTGGAGCTCCACCCGCTCGCCCTCCCGCAGCTCTGTCTCCGCCGCGCGCAGTTGCGCGACCCACGCGCGGCTCGGACGCCCCCCGCCTGTCCCCGCCGCCGCGGTGCGCTCGCTCGCCGTCCGGCGCAGGTCGTTCAACGTCTCGCTCAGCGACCCGTACAGCTCCACCGCCGGCTCGCGCGGGTGGCGACGCTGGGGCTCGGCCACGTCGATCGCGACGATCTCCGTCTCCTCCCCAAACGCCCCCCCGAAGCCCAGCCGGAAGTCCATCGGCACTCCGATCGCCAGCGCCACATCCGCCTCCCGCAGAGCGCGGCTGCGCGTGCGCGAGAAGCACAGCTCGTGATCGGCCGCCACGCAACCCCGCGCGAGGCCGTTGAGGAACACCGGGATACACAGTGCCTCCGCCAGCTCCCGCAGCGCCGCCTCGCCGTGACCCCAGTAGAGGTCGGTGCCAGCCATGATCACCGGGCGCTTGGCGCCTGCCAGCAGCCTTCCCGCGGCCTCGATCGCCTCCCCCGGCGCTCCCTTTGCGCCCTTGCCGTCCTCCCGCCGAGCCTCGGGCTCGTGCGCCTCCATGAACACGTAGTCCATCGGCAGATCCACGAACGCCGGGCCGCCGTGCGGGGCGAGCGCCGCGGCGAACGCGTCCTCCACCATCTCGGGGATCTCCGCCGAGCTGCCCGCAGTCGCCGCCAGCTTGGTGAGCGGCCGCAAGAATGGCACGTGGTCGATCTCCTGCAGCGAGCCCTGCCCCCAGCGGCCGGCCGGCGCACGCCCACCCAGCACCACGATCGGCGAGTGGTTGGCCTGGGCGCCGGCGATCGCGCTGAGCCCGTTGGTCACCCCCGGACCCGCTGTCAGCGCGCACACGCCCACCTCGCGTGTCACCTTCGCCCAGCCCTCCGCGGCGAACGCCGCCGTCTGCTCGTGGCGCACGTCCACGATCTCGATCCCCTCCGCGCGGCAGCCGTCGTAGATCGAGAAGAGGTGCCCTCCCGACAGCGTGAACAGCCGGCTCACCCCGTGCGCCTTCAGGCGCCGCGCGACCAGGCGGCCACCGTGGAAGGTGCTCGTCCCACGCTGCAGCGGTGCTGAGGTGCTCTCCGCGGCCATGTGCTCGCTGCGACTCTACCCGCTGCCTGCCCGCGGTGGGAGTGCCCGGGGTGGGAGTCGAACCCACAAACCCTTTCGAGGCGCCGATTTTAAGTCGGCTGCGTATACCGTTCCGCCACCCGGGCGTGCGCCCTGCTCCTCTCTGCGACCACCGCCCAGTTTATGAGAGCCACAGGCGGGAGCGCCCCGTGGGCGAGCCCCTCCAACCTCTTTAGCTTCCCTTGGTCATGTACGGGTAGAACATATGCAGGATCGCCACCAGCGACTCCCCCAGCCGCAACTTAAGCGGTTGGTACCGTGTCTATAAGGGTAAAGCCGCAGCGATTGGACCACCGTGGAGGTCACCGCACTAAAACCAGGCGTAGCACCCGGCCTGCGAGGGGCCAGCCCACTGCTGCGCCTGCAGCCCGATGAGCGCCTGATCGCGCTCACGCGTCGCGGCCAGCACGCCGCCTTCGAGACGCTCTTCTCGCGCTACCACTCCCGCCTGCTGTCCTTCTGCAGGCACATGCTGGGCTCGCGCGAGGACGCCGAGGACGTGCTGCAGGAGGTGTTCGCCGCCGCCTTCAACGCGGTGCTCGCCGACGAGCGCCCGATCAACGTGCGGCCGTGGCTATACCGGATCGCGCGCAACCGCTCGCTCAACCACCTGCGCCGCGCCTCCGCGATCGGGGTGGACTCGATGGACATCCACTTCGCCGAGCACGGCCTCTCCACCGGCGACCAGGTGCTGCGCCGCGAGGGCTTCCGCCAGCTGATCGGCGACGTGCAGCAGCTGCCCGAGACCCAGCGCACCGCCTTGCTGCTGCGGGAGATCGACGCGCTCTCCTACGAGCAGATCGCGGTCGCGATGGAGACGACCGTGCCCTCGGTGAAGTCGCTGCTGGTGCGCGCCCGCATCTCCCTCGCAGAGGCCGCGGAGGCGCGCAAGCTCAGCTGCGAGGAGGTGCGCGGCGAGCTGGGCGAAGTGGCCGAGGGCCTCGTCAAGATCAGCGCCCCCGCGCGCCGCCACCTGCGCGACTGCGAGCGCTGCCGTACGTTCCGCAAGCTGCTCAAGGACAACAACCACGCGCTCGCCGCGATCTTCCCCGTCGGGCCGCTGCTGCTGCTCAAGCACTTCGTGCTCGGCAAATTCGGCGCCTCCTCCGCCGCTGGCCACGCCGCCGGCGCCGGGAGCGCCGGCGCCGGGGTGGGCGCCGCGAGCGGAGCGACCGGCGGAGCCGGAGCGGCCGGCGCCGCGGGCGGACTGCTCACGGCAGGTGCCGGGGCGGGGGCCGTCGGGGGCACGAGCGCCGCGGGAGGCCTGGTCACCGCCGGTGCGGGAGCGATCGCGACGAAGGCAGCCGCCACGCTGGCCGCCGCCGCACTCGTCACCGCCGGCGCAGTGGCCGTCAGCCACAGCCATGTCCGCCGTCACCCCTCCCCAACTTCGGCGGTCGCCTCGGCCGCTCCCGCCACACTCGCGCACAGCTCTGCTGCTCCGCTGGTCGTCCGCTCGGTGCCCCAGCCGATCAGCTCGGGGGTCCACATCGCCGCCGCGGCCAGCGCCGCGCAGCTCGCGACCCGCCGCCTCCACCGCCGCCCGCCGCTCAAGTCGCAGTCGGCCACGGGCGCCGCCGGTACGCATCTGCACCCCCATACTCCCACCCCGACCGCCACGGATCTGACCCCCGTCGTCAAGTCACCCGTTCCTGCCCCCGGCGTCCAGCCGCCGGCCACGCCGCCCGCGGCCGTGCAGGTGACCACCGAGACCACGGCGCTTCCACCCACCGGCACCACCACTGGCACGCCCTCTCAGCCCGCTGACAATCCGCCGCCAGTGACGAGCACGACGCCGACCGCCACTGCGCCGCCGGTCGAAACCGCGCCGGTCGAAACGGCGCCGACCACGACGGAACCAGTCACGACCACCGGCGAACCCGCCGAATCGGTCGCCTCTGGCGCGGGGGGAGCCGCTGCCGAAACCTCTACCACCGAAGACCCCAGCGGCGGCGTCCCCCAGCAGTGACCCGAGCGGATCGATCGGCCCGCTATTCCAGCGCGAACGTCCCCAGCGGTTCTTCCAGGGCGCCTTTGACGCCCACGTCAAGCGGCGAGGTCACCTGGTGGTTGCCGGCGACCACGGCGAGCATCGCGATCTCCGCGCCCCGGCGCGCACCCGGCTGGTCGGGCAGCAGCAGCACGTTACGCCCGTACATCTGCCGCCCCTGCACGGTGGTGGTGTAGAACACGTTGTACGTGGCGTAGCTCGACACCGCGTCGATCTGCGTGCTGCCCTGCCCGCGCAGCACGAACCCGCTCTGCCCTGGGATGTGGGTCCCGGGCGGGCGGGCGGCAACAAGGCGCTGGACATAGCCGGATGCGTACATCGCCAACGCCGCCCCGAGCGCACCGTGGTAGGGGGGCAGCACGAAGGGGCCCACCGCGAAGGAGTCCTCTAGCCGGCCATCCACCACGTGCTGCACCTTTGCGTAGCCGCCGGCGGCGGGGCTTGTGCGGGAGAGCCCCGCGTAGCTGAAGCTGAACGGCACCGGGCCCCCGTGGGAGACCGTGGGGCTGGCGAGCGTCAGCGCGGCGCCTGCGATCGCCACCGCCAGCAGCGCCACCGACGCCACCCACAGCAGGCGCACGCACGCCGACGCGCGCCGCCAGCGGGGCGCCAGCAACTCCCCGAGCGTGGGGCCGTACTCGCTCTTGAGCGGCAGCGCGGGCATCGAGAGTGAGCCTATCCCAGCGCGAGCAGTGGGCCCGGTGGTCGCGGCGGAGCCGGTGGGCCCGCCGCCGCACCCCGACCGGAGCGACCGGCCCGGAGCTACCCGAGCCCGATGACCTTCAGCCGCCGGCTCAAAGCGGTAGCCGCGAATTCGCGGGTTTCGGAGATCCGCGCGCCGAGCAGTTCGATGTCCTCTTCGCTCTCGTCCATCCACTTCGGCCGCAGCACACCCTCGGCGGCGGGCGCGGCCTCCGCGAGCGTGCGACCGATCGCGGCCTTGTAACGCTCGTCGGCGAGCGCCATGTCGCGCAGGAAGCGCGCCCCGAAGGCGACGTGGCGGTGCTCGTCGCGGGCGACGTTGATGAACCCTTCGACGAAGGCGGGCAGCGTGCCGACGCTTTCGTTGTAGGAGATGATGAAGTGCTGGCCGGTGAGCGCGAGCATCCCCTCGATCACCATGTGGTAGATCGTGACGGCCTCGACCAGCGCCTCGGTGTCCTCGGGCTCGCGCGCGAGCCGGTCGACGCGCCCCCGCAGCAGCTCGTCGAACAGCTCCTCGAACTCGGGATTGAGATGCTGGCTGGTCTCGGCGAGGCGGCCGCCGAGGTCATCGGCCTCGAGCACCCCCACCTCGGAGTAGAAGCGGTCGAAGAACGCCACGTGGCGGGCCTCATCGGCGATTTGGGTGCAGAGAAAGATGCGCATGTCCTCGTCGGGACAGGCGCGCATCATCGGCCCGAGCTCCGCGGCGACGCGCTGCTCGCCGACGAAGAACGAGGAGAGTCCGTACATCCGCGCGTAGCGCTCTTCGGCGTCGATGCGCTCGTGCCAGTCGATCCGATCCTGGGTGAAGTCGAGGTCCTGCACCGCCCACTGCTGGCGCTCCCACAGCGAGTACAGCTGGCGGTAGTCGAGCAGCTCCACACGGCCGCGATCGCCGGCTTCGGAGAGCGCGGGGTCGGAGGTGGCGCGGAAGTCCTCGCGCTCGCCCAGGCTCGACGCGCTGTACCCCGGAGGGCTCTGCACCTGCTGTGCACCGCCGTCGGACACCAGCTCAGCCTACACCATCCCTGGCCGTCCGGCCAGGTGTGCGTGTCAAAAGACCAAAAGTCGTCGTATTACGAATGCACACGGCTTTCAAAAAGAGAGCATGTGCCCCGCCCCTCCCACCGAGCACGGCGCTGCGCTACTCCCCCACCGAGAACAGCGCCTCCAGGTCATGGCGGGAGTAGGCTTGGAAGGCGACCATCGTCTGCGTGCGCGAGACCCCCGGCAGCGTGGTGATGTGCCCGGTGACGACGTCGGCGAGCTGCTCGTGGTCGGGAACGCGGACGATCGCGACGAAGTCCCACTCGCCCGTCACCGAGTAGGCCTCGGCGACACCCTCGATGTCAGCCAGCGCGCCCCCCAGCGTGGAGAGGGCGTCGCGTTCGGCCTCGATCAGCACCACCGCGTGGGTCATGGCGTGTGCACGCGGGTCGTGGCGATCGGAGGCAGGGCGGCGGCGATCGGAGGCGGGGCGGCGGTGGTCACGGCGTGTGCGACTCCCCCGGGGCGAGCACGACCACCTGCGAGGCGCCGGCGGCATCGACGTCGGCCCTGAACGCCTGCGCGTCGGTCACGATCGGGGGGAAGGTGTCGTAGTGGCAGGGAATCACCTGCTTGGCGCCGACCAGCCGCGCGGCCTCGACGGCGTCGAGGCGGTCCATCGTGTAATGCCCGCCGATGCACATCAGCGCCACGTCGATCGGCTCGCGCCGGCCGACGAGGGCAAGGTCGGAGAAGAGCGCGGTGTCGCCGAGGTGGTAGACGACCTTGCCACCAATGCCGACGACGAGCCCGGCGGGGACGTTGGCGGTGCCTTTGGGGGTCGTGGAGGTGTGCCAGGCGGGCACCAGCCGCACCCACCCCCAATCGAGCTCCACGGTGCCGCCGAGGTTGGGGTCGTGGACCTTCTGCAGCCCCTCTCCAGAGAGCTCGTTGGCGATCTCCACGATCGCCACCACGTCGGCGCCGGAGCGCTTGGCGATCGCGACGGTGTCGCCGAGGTGGTCGATGTGCCCGTGGGTGAGCAGGATCGCGTCAGGGCTCAGCTCATCGGCGCTCACCGCGGCCTTGGGGTTGCCGGTGAGGAAGGGATCGATCAGCACCGTGGTGTCGCCATCCCGCAGCTCGAAGGCCGCGTGGCCGAGAAAGCGGATCTCCATGTTCGATATGCCCTTTCGCTCTCGATCTTATTTTTTGGATTTGGATGGGGTATCTGGCGCGGAGCCCGTGGTGCTACCGATCGAAGATCGGCCAGCGCCACCGTGCGCAGTGCACGTGCTCGCAATCGTACGCCGAAGGGCATACGCGCGCTGATAACTGTGTTTGCAGTAAGCGGCGCTCGCCGCGCTCAGGTCGCCCCCGCGCGAGCGCTGGTGAGACCGTAGCCCAACACCAGTCCGACCGCGGCGCCGGTGACGCCCGCCAGCCAGCTGGCTTCCCAGCGGGCGAACGGCATCGCCAGCAGCACCGCGGCGATCGTCGCGGTGCCGAGCAGGTCACCGTCGTAGTAGTGCTTGGCGCGCGCGGCTCGCAGGTCGGGGACGGCCCAAGCGGCGAGCAGCGCGAGCGCACCGGCGTTGGCGCCGGCGACGATCGGCAGCGGGTAGACCGCGAGCGCGACGAGCACCCCGGTGGCGCCGGCGCCGAAAAACGCCACCAGCACCGGGGCGGGCCCGTGGCGGCGCTCGAGCAGCCAGCCGAAGATCGCCACCGCCAGCACCGCGGAGAATGCGTATACGCCGGCATACACTTCGCCTGCATATGCGAACTGAGTGGTGAGGAACTTCCACCAGTCGCCCCGCAGCGGGCCAAACACGAGCAGTCGGTCGATATCGATGTAGCCGCCGCTGGTGAGCACCCATACCACGCAGCTGGCGGCCACCAGCGCGATCGTGGCGTACGGCCGGGAATCGGCGCGTACCCCGGCGATCTCGCCCCGGCGCAGGCGCCCGAGCGAGGGCACCGACAGCCGCGCCCGCTGCGAGGCGCGCTGGGGGGTGTGCTCGCGCGGCAGCTTGGGCGCCCGCCGCCGCAGCCGGTGCCCGCAGTAGGGGCACTCGGTGATGTAGGGGCTGACCTCGGACCCGCATTGCTTGCACACCACGAACAGATCGGCACCCGAAGACATCGCCGACCCATTCTAGGGCCCGCCGGAAGCCTCTCCCGAGAGGCGGCGGGCGAGATCTCGGACCGCGGCCGGCGCGAGCTGGCGGGCGGGTCAGGAGAGCTCACGAACCGGCCGGCGCGATCCGCGAATCGGCCCGCGCCTTCCCTCCGCGGCGCCTCGGCGGTAGAGTCCGGACATGACCTCACTCGGCTATGACAAGCAGCTCTACATTCTTGCTTTCGACCACCGCGGCTCCTTCCAAAAGAAGTTCTTTGGCATCGAGGGCGAACCCGACCCGGAGCAGACGGCGATGATCGCCGACGCCAAGCACCTCGTCTTCGAGGGCCTGCGCCACGCGGTGGCCGCCGGCGCCGACCCCTCGGTGACGGGTGTGTTGGTGGACGAGCAGTTCGGCTCGACCGTTCCCGAGGAGGCCCGCGCGCAGGGCCTGCGGCTGGCGATGCCCGCCGAGCGCTCGGGCCAGGAGATGTTCGACTTCCAGTACGGGGAGCAGTTCGGCGAGCACATCGAGCGCTTCGACCCCGACTTCACGAAGGTGCTGGTGCGCTACAACCCCGACGGGGACGCGGAGGGCAACCGCGAGCAGCGCGAGAAGCTTAAGCAGCTGTCCGACTGGTTGCACGAGCACGAGCGCAAGTTCCTGTTCGAGCTGCTCGTGCCCGCCACGCCCGCGCAGCTCCAGACGGTGGACGGCAACGGCGAGCGCTACGACGCGGAGCTGCGCCCCGAGCTGATGCGCCGCACGATCGCCGAGATCCAGGACGCGGGGATCGAGGTGGACGTGTGGAAGATCGAGGGCGTGGACGAGCGCTCGGACTGCGAGATGCTCGTCGCCCAGGCCCGCGCGGGAGGACGCGACGGAGTGGTGTGCGTGGTGCTGGGCCGCGGCGCCGACGACGCGAAGGTCGACCACTGGCTCGGAGAGGCCGCCCCGGTGGATGGCTTCGTGGGCTTCGCGATCGGGCGCTCGATCTGGTGGGACCCGCTCAAAGCGTACGTGGACGGCAAGATCGAGCGTCGCGTGGCGGCGCAGCAGATCGCGCAGAACTACCTGCGCTTCGTCAAGGTGTACGAGCGCGCCGAGGGCAAGGCCCCGGTGGGGTAGGGATCCATGAGCTCGACGGGCTTCGGGGAGTAGGCTGGTGGCGATGCAGGCGATGAAAATGAGGCGCAGCGTCGCGGAGATCGAGGAGGCGTTTGCCAAGGAGATCTCGCTCGATCGCCACCGCCGCGACTCGCTGCGCCGCACCGCCGAGCAGCGCGCGCTGAAGCGTCAGGTGCAGCGGCGCAACAAGCGCGGCACGGTCCGCTTCACGCTGCTGGTCTGCGCGTTGATCCTCACCGCGGTGGTCGTCGCCGTGGCGATGTTCTTCACGCTCTACCAGCTGCTGGGCAGCTAATCCTTCTCGCCCAGCCCGTGGATCGCGTCGTCCACCTCCGAGCGGACATCCTCGGGAGGCTTGCCTTCGCCCTGCTGGCGCTGGATCTCGATGTAGATCTCGGTGCGGAAGACCGGGACGTCGGGAGGCGCCTGAATGCCGATGCGCACCTTCTCGCCGACGACCGACAGCACCGACACCTCGACGTCGTCGCCAATCATGATGCTCTGGTTGGTCTTGCGCGTCAGGACCAGCATTCCACGTACCCTTTCGTTTGGGCCGACGGCACTGACACGATCACCGGCAGACCAGACCTTTATCCAAGCATATATTCGAGAGCCCCGGAAAATGGATCTCGGCCGGCGGCCCACCGGCTCTGTCCACATAACGCGCGCAGGCGCAAATTTCTGCCGCGGGGTGGTCAAAGCTACGGATAGCTGCCACCGGACGACGCTCTTCCAGCCTTCCGCTGGCGCGGGGAAATGGGGCTTTGCGTGCGGGGGCGACGCCCGCCGAGGCGATCGACGGCGCCCATGCGCTAGTCTCCCGGACCGTCCATGCCGCGCAAGTCGCTCCGTCCACAGCTAAACCAGATCCGCGCCTGGGTGCGCCAGGGGCGCACCGATGCCTGGGTCGCCCACCAGCTCGAGGTCACCGTGCAGGAGATCGAGCAGTTCAAGCGCCAGAACGATCTGGGAGGCGAGGAGGCCGCGGCGGGCGCCGGCACGGGCGACTTCAGCGAGGAGATCGATCTCCGCGCCGAGGACGACGCCCTGATCGCGGCCGAGCTCGAGGCGGCCGCGCTGGAGGCCGAGCGCGAGCGCGCTGAGGCCGAGGCGGCAGCGGAGCGCGAGCGCGCCGAACGGGCCGAGCGGGGCGTGGAGGAGGACCAGGAGGACGAGGATGAGGAGGACACGCCGGCGCGCCGCCGCAGCCGGCGCGGAGGACGCGGCCGGCGACGCTCACCCACGCGCAGCGCCGCTCCGCTGGAGGGCACCTTCGACCACGGCGAGGAGGGCTACGGCCTGTGGTTGGACCCGGCCGTCCAGGACAACCCGATCTACGCCGAGCACTGGGCCGGCCACCGCCCCGTGGAGGTCCTCATCGAGGAGGACCAAATAATCATCCGCCGCGCCGGCGGGGACGACTGACCCGAGCCGCCGTCCTCAGTTCCCTCACGTACCGAAGCCGGGAGACACTCCGAGTCCCGTTTTGGCCAGCACGCCACGCGGGGTGGGTGGGTCCGAATCCCTTGCCTCGCTTGCCCAGCGACGCGCTAGAGGCCTTGTTTCCCTACTCGGGAGCCACCTGCCGTCCCCCCGCGTAGTCCGCCGCCTCGCGCAGGTAGCGCCCGAAGGCGGCGTCCACCACGATGGCAGAGTCCCAGGCCCACGGGTCAGCAGGGGCGGTATCCATCGCCAGCTGCAGGCACCACGAAGTGTCGCGCTCGTACAGCCGCGCGAGCTCGTCCGCCGAGAACCTGCCGCCCAGGCGCCGGCGCAGCTCCGCCACCAGCGTGTCGATGACCCCCTCCAGCAGCCGCCGGCGCTCCGGCGGGGCCTGCTCAAGGCGGCGCTGGCCTTGGCGCCACTGGTGGATCGCGTTCTCAAAGCCCGGCACGGGCCGCGAGGGTAGCAGTGCCCGGTGTCCCGGCCTCGGCCCTCAGTTCGAAGGAAGGCCGGTGATCACGTACGTCTGCTCGCCGGGGCGGATCATGCCGAGACGGCGGGCCTCCGGGATGAGCGTCGCCGGGCTGGTGAGGGAGGCGCGCTGAGCCTCCAGCGCGGCGTGCTGGCGCTCCAGCACCGCCAGCTGGGCGCTGTCTCCCCGCGCCTCTTTCCACGTGGACACCAGCGAGACGCCGGCGCTCAGGTAGAGGTACAGCAGCGCACCGAGCACGCACAGCATCGCCATGCGGCCCAGGCGGTCCCAGCGCACGCGCATCGTCGATCGCATCCCTCTCGCATTCGCCCCCGACGGGGAAGCTCCTGCTGACTCAGCTGCGAAACGCCGAGCGCCCGGGGAACTCGGCGTCGGCGCCCAGCTGCTCCTCGATGCGCAGCAGCTGGTTGTACTTGGCGGTGCGGTCCGAACGCGAGGGGGCGCCGGTCTTGATCTGCCCGCAGCCCGTCGCCACCGCGAGGTCGGCGATCGTCACGTCCTCGGTCTCGCCCGAGCGGTGGCTCATCACCGCGGTGTAGCCGGCTTCGCGTGCCATCGCGACCGCGGCGAGCGTCTCGGTGAGGGTGCCGATCTGGTTGACCTTGACGAGGATCGAATTCGCAACCCCCAGCTCGATCCCGCGCTGCAGGCGCTCGGTGTTGGTGACGAACACGTCGTCGCCCACCAGTTGCAGGTGCTCTCCGACGCGCTCCGTGAGGGCCTGCCAACCATCCCAATCCTCCTCAGCCATGCCGTCCTCGAGCGAGACAATCGGGTAGCGCGCCGCCAGCGTGGCCCAGTAGTCGGCGAGCTCGGCGGCGCTCAGCGTGCGGCCCTCGTGCTCGAGCACGTAGGCGCCGTCGCGGTAGAGCTCGCTGGTGGCGGGGTCCAGCGCGATCGCCACGTCCGTGCCGGGCTCGTAGCCGGCCGCTTCGATGCCGGCGAGGAGCATCTGCAGCGCCTCCTCGTTGGAGGCGAGGTCGGGCGCGAAGCCGCCCTCGTCTCCCCCCGCCGTGGAGAGCCCGCGCTCGTGCAGCGTGGCCTTCAGCGTGTGGAACACCTCGACGCCCATGCGCAGACACTCCGAGAAGCTGCCGGCGCCGCAGGGCACCACCATGAACTCCTGGAAGTCCACGCTGTTGTCCGCGTGGGCGCCGCCGTTGAGCACGTTCATCATCGGCACCGGCAGCACCCGGGCGGCCTCCCCGCCGAGGTAGCGCCACAAAGGGAGGCCCTCCTCGGCGGCCTGGGCGTGTGCCGCGGCGAGCGAGACGCCGAGGATCGCATTGGCGCCCAGGCGCGACTTGTTGGGGGTGCCGTCGAGCTCGATCAGCGTCCGGTCGAGCGCGCTCTGGTCGCCGGCGTCGAGACCCCTCACCGCGTCGGCGATCTCGCCGCTCACGCCCGCCACCGCCCGGCTCACGCCCTTCCCGTTCCAGCGCTTCCCGCCGTCGCGCAGCTCGGTGGCCTCGAACTCGCCCGTGGAGGCCCCCGAGGGGATCGCCGCGTGGCCGTGGGCGCCGGAGCGCAGGGCGACCTCCACCTCGACCGTCGGGTTGCCCCGGCTGTCGAGGATCTGGCGGGCGTGGACTCGGTCGATCTGGCTCAACCGGCGGGCGTGGGAACCGGGGTGGCCGGCGTGGTCTTCGGCGCTTTGTACTGCTCGCACCGCTGCATCACGTAGCCCGCGCGGCATTCGGTGCGTGCCTTCCACTTCTTTTCGAATTCCTTGACGAACTTGGTGAGCGCCGTCTGCTGCTGGGTGGAGGCGAGCTGGCTTTTGACCGTTTCCTTCACCTGCGCGAGGCTCTGCTGACTGGCCGGGTGGACCGCCTTGACTTCGTAGATGTAGTAGCCGAAGGGCGTCTTCACGGGGCCGCCGAGCACGCCCGTCTTGGCGGCGAACACCGCTTCGCTGAGCGCCTTCTGCTCCTGGCCCTTGACGACGCCTTTGACTTCGCCGCCGGTGCTCTTGCTGGTCGGGTCGATCGACTTGCTCTTGGCGACGCTCGCGAAGCTCTTGCCCGATTCGATTTCCTTCTTCGCCTGCTGCGCCTCGGCTTCGGTCTTCGTGAGGATAATCCGCAGGTCGCGCGATTCCGGTTTGCCGTACGTGGACTTGTGTTCGTTGTAGTACTTGGCGACCGCCGATTCGTTCACGTTCTTCTTGGCTTCCTTGGCGACCCTTTCCTGAATTTTGGTCGTGAGCTGGCTGAGCTTCACGCGCAGCAGCAGGTCGGAGACCGTCTGCCCGGTGGTGGCGAGGAATTTCTGGAATTCCGCTTCTTTGGGGAACTGCTGCTTCTTGAGTTCGTTGAACTTCTTCTCGACTTCCTTGTCGCTGAGCTTGATGCCCTGTTCTTCGGCCTGCCCGATCACCCAATCGGCGCTGACCAGGAAGCCCAGCGTCGTCTGCTGCAGCGCTTTGTACTGCTGTTCGCACTGCGCCTTCAGCACCGCTTCGGTCTTCGGCTTCTGCCCCTTGGCCGGCTTTGGTTCGATTTCTTTGAGGTGGGCGATGCAGTTGGTGTAGGCGGGCGGGTCGGGCACGACCGCTTTGGGCGCTTTCTGGCCCGGCACCGCCGCCGCGCTCGCGGAGGCCGCCACCCCCATCCAGTGTTCGAATGTCGACTTTGTGATCGGCTGGCCGTTGACCTGCACCACGGCGTCGCTGGGGATCCCACCACCGCACGCGGCGATTCCCACGGCAGCAAAGAAAACGGCGCCCAGCGCCGCGATCCATCGAGTTAGTTTGAACACAGCGAGGGCACTCTAGCGAAAAATCATAAGCGGCGTTTAAGGAGTTCTTCAACTCGCGGTCAAGGCGGTGACCGGCAGCGCCGGGGCGTGTCTCCGACGCCGCTCGGGGCCGCGGGTCCAGACCCGCTCGGGGCCGCAGTCCAGGCCCGCTCAAGCCGCCTCACGCACGACCGACAGCAGCACGTCGGCGGCGTGCACCACGGCGGGAAAGCGCTCGGGGCCCTCGCGCGGGACGCGCACCGACACCTGCGATTTGCCCGACTCGTACAGCGCCTCGGGCAGCTGTTCGCGCAGGCGCCGGGCGCGCGCGGAGTCGAGGTCGATCGGCGTGACCGCGAGGCGATCGCCGCGGAAGCTCACCGCGCGCGCCCCCGCCTGGCCGAGCTTGATGCGGGCGCGCTGCAGCGCGAGCAGGTTGGCGAGCGGCTCGGGCACCGGGCCGAAACGGTCCTCGAGCTCCTCGCGCAGGCGCTCGACGTCGGCCACCTCCAGCGCGCCGGCGACGCGGCGGTGGATCTCGATCTTGGCCTGCTCGTAGGGGACGTAGTCGGGCGGCACGTAGGCATCTACGTTGACGTCGAGGCGCACCGGCTCGGGCAGCTCCTCGTCCTCGCCCTCGGTGGGTCCAGCGGCCTGGACCGCCTCGTCGAGCATCTGCATGTACAGCTCGAAACCCAGCGCCGCCACGTGCCCCGACTGCTCGTCGCCGAGCAGGTTGCCCGCGCCGCGGATCTCCAGGTCGCGCATCGCGATCTTGAAGCCGGACCCCAGCTCGGTGTAGTCCGAGAGCGCCGAGAGTCGCTGCGCGGCCTCCGGCGTGAGCGCCGCCGCCGAGTCGTACAGCAGGTAGGCGTAGGCGCGCTCGCGGCTGCGCCCCACGCGCCCGCGGATCTGGTAGAGCTGGGCGAGGCCGAAGGCGTCGGCGTGCTCCACGATCAGCGTGTTGGCCTGGGGGATGTCGATCCCCGACTCGATGATCGAGGTGCACACGAGCACCTCGGCGCCACCGCGCAGGTAGTCCATCATCACGCTCTCCAGCTCACCCTCGCCCATCTGGCCGTGCGCCACCGCGAAGCGCACCCCCGGGCACAGCGCGCGCAGGCGTTCGGCGGTCTCGTCGATCGACTCCACGCGGTTGTGCATGAAGAAGGCCTGCCCGCCGCGCTCGTGCTCGCGCAGGATCGCGCCCCGCACGAGCTCCTCCTCGTACTCGCCCACGTAGGTGCGCACCGGCCGGCGGCCCTCCGGGGGGGTCTCGATCACGGAGATGTCGCGCAGGCCGGCAAGGGACATCTGCAGCGTGCGCGGGATCGGGGTGGCGGACATCGAGATCACGTCCACGCGCAGCTTCAGCTGGCGCAGCAGCTCCTTCTGCTTGACGCCGAAGCGCTGCTCCTCATCGACGACGAGCAGGCCGAGGTCCTTCGCGCGCACGTCGCGCGAGAGCACGCGGTGAGTGCCGATCAGGATGTCCACGCCGCCCTTGGCGAAGCCCGCGATCGCCTCCTTCTGCTCGGCGGGCGTGCGGAAGCGGGAGACGTGGTCGATCGTCACCGGGTAGTCGGCGAGGCGCTCGGAGAAGGTGCCGAAGTGCTGCTGCGCGAGGATCGTGGTGGGCGCCAGCATCAGCACCTGCTTGCCCTGCGTGGCCGCCTTGAATGCCGCGCGCAGCGCCACCTCGGTCTTGCCGTAGCCGACGTCGCCGCAGATCAGGCGGTCCATCGGCCGCGGCGCCTCCATGTCGGCCTTCACCGCCTCGATCGCGTCGCGCTGGTCGGGCGTCTCGGTGTAGGGGAAGCGCTGCTCCAGTTCCCGCTCCCACTCGGAGTCGGGCTCGAAGGAGTGCCCGGAGCGCCGGCGGCGCTCGGCGTAGAGGGAGAGCAGCTCGCCCGCCAGCTCCTGCGCGGCGCGGCGCGCGCGCGACTTCATCGCCTCCCAGCGCGAGCCACCCAGTTTGGAGAGCGGCGGATGGTCGCCGCCGGCGCCAAGGTAGCGCGAGATCTTCGCGAGCTGTTCGGTGGGCGCATACACGCGGTCGTCGCCCTGGTATTCGAGGTACAGGTAGTCGCGCGTGACGCCCGCCACGGTGCGCGTCTCGAAGCCCGCGAAACGCGCCACGCCGTGGTCTTCGTGGACCACGATGTCGCCGGTGCGCAGCTCGGTGAAGGAGCGCAGCGCGCCGCGCCGCGGTCGGCCGTCGCCACTCGCCTCAGGTCGCTCGGCGCGGCGGCGGCGCAGCAGGCGGTGCTCGGGGAACACCGCGAGCTTCAGCGAGGGCGCGATGAAGCCCTCGCGCAGCGAGGCAACCGCAAAGCGCAACGACGCCTCCAAAGGCGCCGCCGTCACGTCAACCCCGGCCAAGCCAGAGCTCGACTCCGGCGAGACCATGCCCTCGGGGTTCCGCGTAATGTCGGCCTCGGGTGCCTCGCCGCCGGCGCGCCGGCCCGGGGTGGGTGGGGTTCCCATCCAAACGGCTTTCAGCCGCGCGAGGTTGTACGCCGCGCGCTCGCCCTCGCCGCGGTGGGGGAAGGTGACGACCGTGCGGTAGCCGGAGCGCACGAGCTTCTCCAGCTGCGGCTCGGCCTCCGCCAGCGAGCGCGCCGCGGTGTCGGCGGACTGCGCGCGCAGCTGCAGTTCCTGGTCGGCGGCCAGCGAGGAGAGCCAGATGCGCGTGCGCTGCGCGAGCGCTGCCCGCACCTCCGCGGGGCTCACGTACAAGTGGTGGGCGTCGGCGTCGTGGAAGGCCGCGCACACGTCGCCCCAGTGATCTTCGAGCGCCGGGTCGAGCTCCTCCTCGGCGGCGACGATCACTTCGACCTCCGCGCCCGGCCCCCCGCCGCCGGCCAGCAGATCGAGCAGCGCCCCGAAGCGCTCCACCGGCAGCAGCTCGGCGATGTCCGGGCGCTCGCCGGCGTCCTCCAGCGCAGCGATCTCCGCCAGCTCGCGGTGCTCGGCGGCGAGCTCCGCCGCGGGCGCGATCTCGACCTCCTCGACCTCACCCAGCGAGCGCTGCGTGAACGTCGAGAACCAGCGCAGCGATTCGATCTCCACGTCGAACATGTCCACGCGCACGGCCCGCTCCTCGGTGGCGGGGAAGATGTCGAGGATGCCGCCCCGCATCGCGAACTGGCCCCGCTCCTCCACCTGGTCGGCGCGTTCATACCCCGCCGCCACGAGCTCGTTCGCGCACTCCTCCAGGTCGAGCAGCTCGCCGCGGCGCAGCGTGAACGAGCGCGGGCGCAGCGCGGGGTCGGGCACCTTCTCCGAGAGCGCCACCGCGGAGACGACCACGACTGGAGGCCCGCCCACCTGCCCGGCCGCGGACTCGGCTGCCAGCAGTGCGTCCAGCGCGGCCACCCGCAGCCCGATCAGGTGCGCCGGGGGGGTCAGGTGGGATTCGTAGGTCACCCCGCGCGAGGGGTAGTAGCGAACGCGCCGCGGCGCCAACCACGCGCGCAGATCGGCCGCCAGCTCGCGCGCCGCGCGGTCGTCGCCGACCACGACCAGCGTCGGCCGCGGCCCGCCCCCGGCACCCGTCCCAGCGGCGCCGGGGGAACCGATCTCGGTGAGGCCGGCGATCAGGTAGGGGCGCAGCGAGGCCGATACGAACGCGTGGCCTCCTTCGCGTGCCAGGCGCGCGCCCCCTGGATCGTCCTGCGCCAGTCCCAGCAGCGAGCGCAGGCTCATCGCCGGCCACCGGCGCCGTGTAGGCGTCCGACGCTCCCCACCGACCCCCCTGGGGCGTACCCGCTCGGCCCTCGCGCTCGCCTCCCTGCCCCAACCCCCCGGCCCCTCGGGGGCCGGCCATCAAACCTCATCCGATCCCCCCTCGCGCACCACGCGCTCGACCTCGTCGGCCGCGCGGCGCACCAGCTCGCGCACTTCCTCAGGGGACTCGCGGAAGCGGCCGAGCACGTGCGCGGAGACGATCTCCGGGTCGGTCGAGTCGGGGCGCCCGACCCCCACGCGCACCCGCCAGAAGTCCGCGGCGCCCAGCTCGCGTCGCAGCGACTTCAGCCCGTTGTGGCCCGCCAGGCCACCGCCCAGGCGCGTGCGCACCTCGCCGAAGGGAATGTCGATCTCGTCGTGCACCGCCACCACGCGCTCCAGCGCCAGCTTGTAGGAGCCGCGCGCGGGCCCGGCGGAGCGGCCGGCTTCGTTCATGAACGTCTGCGGCCACAGCACCGCCACGCGGGCGCCTCCGGGGCCGGCTCGGCCTTCGGCGAGCAGCGCGCGGAAGCGTGGCTTGGCGCGCTGCAGGCCCCACCGCTCGGCGAGCTCGTCCGCAACCATGAAGCCGACGTTGTGACGCGTGCGCGCGTACTCCCGGCCGGGGTTGCCCAGCCCCACGATCAGCCATTCGGCGGGCGGGCCACCGGACCCGCCGGAACCGCCGTGCGAGCGCCTGCCGGCGAATGGCCGCGGCAGCGAGCGCCGCAGAGGGTTACTCCTCAGCGGAGGCGCCGCCCTCGGCGCCCTCGGCCTTCTCGGCCTCGCCGACGACCTCGGTCTCCGCTTCGATCTCCGTCGCCGCCTCGGTCTGCAGGCGTGGCGGGGTGAGCGTCGCCAGCACCGTCTCCTCCAGCGCGTCCAGCAACGTGACGCCCGCCGGGGGCGCCACGGCGGCGAGCATCAGCGTCTCGCCGATCTTCATCTCCCCGATGTCGAGCACGATCGACTCCGGGATCGCCGTCGGCAGCGCTTCGACGTTCAGCTCGCGCGTGATCTGCTCGAGCACGCCGCCTTCCCTGACGCCGGGGGACTCTTCCAGGCCCGTCAGCTCCAGCGCGACCACCGCCTGGATCGGCTTGTCCAGGCGCACCCGCAGCAGATCCACGTGCACGGTCTCGCCGCGCACCGGGTGGCGCTGAGCCTCCTTGAGCACGACCGGCGTGGGGGCGGCGCCATCGACGCTCAGGTCGAGCACCGCTCCCGCTTTGGCCAGCGCCAGGCGCAGCTCGCGGGCGTCCACCTCGAAGCTCAGCGGCTGCTCGCCGCCGCCGTAGAGAACCCCGGGCACGCGGCCATCGCGGCGCGTGCGCCGCGCGGCGCGCGAGCCGTCCGGCTGGCGGGCGCGCACGGCTAGCTGAGTTGAGGTCTGGTCGGCCATCGGCGGGGGGAGGACTTTAGCAATCGACCGCTCAACCGCGGCAGTCCGCGGTGGAACCGATCCGCGGGCCCACGCGCAGCAGCGCAACGGAGATGCCCGTGAGGAAGTCGCCCGAGCGGCGGATCTGCACGCACTGCACGACCGGGTAGCGCCCGCTGACCTTCCACGCCACGCGCGTTTCGCCGACGGAGCCGCCCAGCGAGTGGTTGGTGGTGGATTGCGTGGAGAGGAGTTCCACCGCCCCCGGTCGCCGCAGGCTGGTCGCGTCCGCGCGTACCGTGGCGACGCACGAGGCGCTGGCGCGGCAGCCGGAGAGCTGCGCGAGCATTTCCTGCGCGTCGCCCCGCGCCTCGGCCTGCATCAGCGCCCACTCGTGGTCGCGTTCGACGTTTTCCGACGACAGGTAACGCGCGAGCATGCCGCTGATCGTGAGAAACAGCAGCACGCCGACTGCGATCAGGACGATGCGCGTCCGGCGGGAGAAGCGTCGCGGGCGCCGATCGCGCCCGCCGGGCCCGGGCCCGGACGCGCCGTTCGCGTCGCGGGCGCCGATCGCGCCGGCCCCCACGGCGAGGTCGGGCCGAGACATGGCTCAGAACGGCTGGTGCTCGCCGCGGGACATGCTCAGAACAGCCGATGCTCGCCGCGGAGACGCCATCAGAACAACTGGTTCTCGCCGCCGAACACTTCGCTCACCGAGTCGTCGGTGAAGATCCGCCGGATCGAGTCGGTGAGAAGGTCGGCGCAGGGGAGCACGCGGATGTTCTCGGGGCGCTCGGCGGGCACCGGGATCGTGTCGGTGACGACGATCTCCTTCAACCCCGACGCCACGAGGTTCTCGAACGCGGGGCCCGAGAAGACCCCGTGCGTGGCCGCCGCATAGACGCTGCGGGCGCCCGCTTCGTAGACGGTTTGGGTCGCCGCCGCGAGCGTCCCGGCGGTGTCGATCATGTCGTCGACGATCACCGCGGTCTTGCCGCGCACGTCGCCGATCACGTACGCGATCTCCGCGACCTGCTGGGCGGGGCGCTCCTTGTCGAGGATCGCGAGCTCGGCGCCGATCTTGGAGGCGAATTTCTTGTTGAGCTTGACCCGGCCGGCGTCCGGCGCGACCACCACCAGGTCGGAGAGGCCGAGGTCCTCGAAGTACTGGGTGAGCATGAACAGCGCCGTCATGTGGTCAACCGGTTTCTGGAAGAAGCCCTGGATCTGACCGGCGTGCAGGTCCATCGTCAGCACCCGGTCGGCGCCCGCCGCCTCCAGCATCCGCGCCACCAGACGCGCGGAGATCGGCTCGCGCGGGGCGGACTTCTTGTCCTGGCGGGAGTACCCGAACCACGGGGTCACGGCGATCACCCGGTGCGCGGAGGCGCCGACGGCGGCGTCGATCATGAACAGCAGCTCCATCAGCGAGTCGTTGGCCGTCACCCCCGTCGCGGGGTTGCCGCAGGTGGACTGCACGATGAACACGTCGGCGCCGCGGATCGACTCGTCGTAGCGGCAGTACACCTCCCCGTTGGAGAACGTCCGCAGCGTCACCGGGCCGAGATCCATCTGCAGCTTGCCGGCGATGTCCACCGCCAGCTGCGGGCTGGCGCGCCCGGCGAACAGCATCAGCCGCTTGTTGTAATCGATCGGCAGACTGGTCGCGGCGCTCGCACGCGTATCCATCGCGCTGCTCATTGCTCCTCGGAGTGTAAACGTCCGCGACGCGGCATCGTTCACGGGGATTTTTGGGGATCGTCCGCGCGGGCGGGTTGGGCAACGGGCGGGGGGGCGCTGGACCTCGTGTCCAGCGGCGGCGCATCGTGTGTCTCCCGATCGTCCGACCTCTGCGCACCGCTCGCGGGGGGTGCATCCTGCGCGCCCGGAGATCCACTCGCCCGCTCGCCTGCCCGCCGCTGCGCATACCCCTCGCGGTTGACCTGCCGCGCGCGCGCCACGCCCAGCGCCCCCGGGGGGACGTCCTCCGTGATCACCGAGCCCGCCGCTGTATAGGCATCGTCACCGACGCTCACCGGGGCAACGAACGCGGTGTCCACCCCTCCGCGTACGCGCTTGCCGATCACGGTGCGGTGCTTGGCGTGGCCGTCGTAGTTGGCGGTGAGCGTGCCGGCGCCGAGGTTGGCGCGCTCGCCGACGTCGGCGTCGCCGATGTAGGAGAGGTGCGGGACTTTCGCGCCGGGGCCGATCGCGGAGTTCTTGACCTCGACGAACGTCCCAACCTTGGAGCCCTCGCCCAACACGGCGTCGGGGCGCAGGTAGGCGAACGGGCCGACGCTCGCGTCCGCTCCCACCACGGCCCGGTCGAGCCACGAGACGCGCACCGCCGCGCGCTCGCCGATGCGCGAGTCGAGCGCGGTGGTGTGGGGGCCGACAGTCGCGTGCTCACCGATCTGAGTGTCGGTGGCAGTCGTATGCGGCCCCACGGTGGCGCCCACGCCGACATCGGTCGCGCCGTGCAGCGCGGTGCCCGGCTCCAACCGGGCGTCCTGCCCGATGCACACGTCCACGTCGACCCACGTGGCGAGCGGGTCCACGACGGTCACCCCGGCGCGCATGTGCCGCTCGAGGATCGCGCGCTGCGCGAGCGCCCGCACCTGGGCGAGCGCCACGCGGTCGTTGACGCCGAGCACGAGGTGGGGGTCGTCGACGGCGTGGGCGAGCACCGCGGCGCCGTCGGCGCGCAGCAGGTCGAGCACCTGCGGCAGGTACAGCTCGCCCTGAGCGTTGTCGGCGCTCAGCCGCGGCAGCGCCGCCAGCAGCGCCCCGGCGGCGAACGCGTAGATGCCGGTGTTGACCTCGCGGATCTCGAGCTCCGCCGCCGTGGCGTCACCCTCCTTCTTGGTCTCCACCACGCGCGCCACCGCGCCGCGCTCGTCGCGCACCACGCGTCCGTAACCGCTGGGGTCATCAAGCACCGTGGTCGCCATCGTCGCCGCCGCCCCACCTGCGATATGGGCCGCCACCAGCTCCGCGATCGCCGCCGCGCTCACGAGCGGCACGTCGCCGCTCAGCACGACCACCGGCGCCACCGGGTCGATCGCCTCAGCGGCCGCGGCCACTGCGCCACCGGTGCCGTTGGAGACGGACTGCACCACCAGCTCGACGCCCTCCGGCAACACCTCGGCCAGCGGTCGAGCCGGCGAGTCCACCACCACAACCTTGCCGGCACCCGCCTCCAGCGCCGCGACCACCGGCCACAAACCCATCGGCCGGCCGCACAGCTCGTGCAGCACCTTCGGCACCGCGGAGCGCATCCGCGTCCCCTGGCCGGCGGCCAGGACAACCACTGTGGGTGCGGTCGTTGCGGTCATAGCTCACACCATCGGCACTGGGGGACACTCACACTAGTCCTCCCCTCCGGGGATCCCGGCCGCGCGCAGCGCGGACGGAGGGGTCGTTTATTCCACCGTCCTCCCCTCCGGGGATCCCGGCCGCGCGCACAGCGCGGCGGAGGGGGGTGCGAAGCAGAGGCTGGGGGGCAGGGACTCGAACCCCGATTCTCAGGACCAAAACCTGATGTCCTGCCGTTGGACGACCCCCCAAGGGGCCTTCATCGTAGCCATCACGACCGTCGCGACCCCCGCGGCACGCGACCCCCGCCGGCACCGGCCTCCGAGGCGGGGCCGCCGGTGTGGGCGATGCCGAGCACGCGCATCGCCTTCAACCCGAGCGAGAGCTTCTCGCGGCCGTCGCTGGAGCCGACGTCGAGGCCGGAGAGCTCGCGCACGCGCTCGAGGCGGTAGTAGATCGTGTGGCGGTGGGTGAACAGTCGCTGGGCGGTGCCCGCGACGTTGCCATCGGCATCGAGGAAGGTCTCCAGCGTGCGCACCAGCTCGGTCTCGTACTGCTCGTCGTAGGCGACCAGCGGCTCGACCGTCTCGGCGTAGAAGCGCTGCAACTCGCGGGGGTTGTCGCTCATCGTGGAGAGCAGCAGCCGGTAGGCGCCGGTCTGCTCGAACGCCAGCGCGGGGCCAGCGGGATCGGATCCCCCACCGCCTCCGGCGGCGGTGCCTCCGCCCTCGGCGACGTTGGCGGCGAGCAGCGCCTCGCTGGCGGCGCGCGGCAGCTCGGAGGGGTCCTCGGCGATGCGACTGCGCCCGACCGCGAAGGTGCAGCCGGGCAGGCCGGCCTGCAGCTCGCGCAGCACCGAATCGGCGGCGCGCGCGGCCATCGCCTCCTCGCCGCCGGGCACCAGCAGCAGCACTTCCGCGCCGGCCGCGCCGCCGCCAACCCCCACCCAGCCCTCCGGGCCGGGCGTCCTGCCCCGCCCCGCGGATGTGGCGCCCGCGGGGTTGCCGCCGGCAGGGCGCGGCGCGCCTCCCTCGCGCTCGGTGAGAGCGGCGATCGAGCGGCTCGCCACGGCGCGGGCGCCGCGCTCGGCGACCGCCCGCACGCGCGAGCGCCAACCATCCTCGGTCGGCGCCTGGGGGTGGGCGCGGGCGACGATCATGCTGGCCCCGTCCTGGAGCTCCAGCGAGAGCTCGCGCCCGCGCGCCAGCAGCTCCTCGCTGTTGCTGAGCTCACGCGCGAGGATCGCGCGCAGGAAGTCGGCGGCCGCGTTCTCGGAGGCGCGGCCGGGCGCACGCACGCGCTCGACCTCGGAGGCGATCATCGTCACGAGCAGCCGCCGCATCGAGACGGAGGGCTCGGTGCGGGCGCGCACGTGCAGCGACCCCACCACCGCGTCGGCGACCCGCAACGGGATGCTGCTCACGCCGTCGCCGCCCGCCAGCAGCGAGCGCTCCTCCGCGGGCGAGCGTGCCGCCACGGCCAGCGTTCCTCCCTGCGCGTCGGTGACGGCGAGGCTGGCGTCGAGCGCGCGCGCGGCGGCGCGCACGACCTCGGGCAGCCCGGCGCCCGACTCGACCGCCTCGGTGACGGCATCGAGCGAGGAGAGCTCAGCCACGGGCTAGACCCAAAAGTAGACGACGGCAAGCCCGCCGGCCACGCCGACGCCGACGAGCACCGCGAGCACGTACAGCGAGAGGACGCTCGCGGCGACGCGCTCCCAGATGCGCGAGTACGCCGACCATGCGGGCGCGAGGATCAGGCCGACGAACAGCGCCAGGCTGAACACCGCCGCGCAGACGGCCACCAGGTAGGTGACATCGGTTTCGGTCATCGGGCTTCTAATTGTTACCGATGGGACAGGCGTCCGCCTCCTCATCGTGAGCCGGTAGGCGGCGGGATCTTCAGGTCGCGGCAAACCTTGCGGGCAAGCGGCCAGGAGATCTCGTTGTGGCGGGGCAGCACGGACGCTCGGTCGGTTGGGCCGCGCCACTTCTCGTGCTTGGTACCGCCGACGACGCGGCAGCCGTGCTCGCGCAGGTGCGCTTCCAGCGCGCGGCGCTTCACGGCTGGGCGGTGAAGATGAGCGCCTCGCGGTCCGAGGGCTCCTGCAGCTCCTCGTCGGGCGTGAGCATCGTCTGCAGCGCGTCGATCACGTTCTCGCGTGCCTCTGCGCGGGTGCGTCCCTGGCTGTGAGCGCCACGGACCTCGGGGATCGACGCAACGATCCAGCCGTCGCCGCCGTCCTCGTAGACGATCGTCAAGCGCAGCGTCTCGCTCATGCTCGACACGGTAGCCCGTCCGATCGCTGAACGCCACCCTCGTCGGCTACCGGGTCGACATCGCCGGTCAGCCCATAGCAGGAGTCATACCGGCAAAGCGCACCCCCACCGCGTCCGCGGCGAGCGGTACGGGTACGCGCTCGGCCAACGCGCGGCTAGCCGCGCGTGCGCGGGCGGGGCCGCGAGACCCCGCGAAGAGCCCCAGCACGGTGGGGCCGGACCCGCTCACCAGTGCCGCGTCGGCGTCCGTCGCGCGGGCCTCCAGCAGGGCGGCGTCGATCTCCGTACAGAGCGCGCGGGCCGCCCCCTCGAGGTCGTTGTGCAGGAGCTCCGCAGGGGGTAGGGGGGAGCCGTCGGCGAGCGCGCCGGCGAGCGCGCGGTGAGCATCCTCGAGCTCCGCCTGCTCCCTCCCGAGGCCCATGCGGTCGGCCTGCGCATACACCTCCGCGGTAGCGAGGGGTTGGGCGACCGGCAGCACAAGCACGCCCAGGGGGACAACGGGATCGGGCAGCGCCTGCAACAGCTCGCCTGCCCCACGCGCCAGCCACCGCCCGGGCTGCACCTGGGCGGGCACGTCGGCGCCAAGCGTACGGGCGAGCTCGTCGAGGAGAGCGTGGTCGCCCAGCCCCGAGGCGGCGGCGGCGAGGCGCAGCGCGGCGGCGGCGTCGCCCGAGCCACCCCCCAAGCCGGCGGCGACCGGGACGTGCTTGGCGATGTGCAGCCGCAGCGGCGGTGCATCCCAGCCGGTGGCGGCGCGAAACGCGGCGAGCGCGACGGCGGCGAGGTTCTCGGCGGGCGGGGCGGGCGGGTCCCCCAAACCCGGACACACCACCACGTCGCCGTCCGCGTCGGGATCGGGCGCGGCCTGCAGCGTGAGCTCGTCCGCCAGCGAGATCGACTGCATCACAGTCGCCAGTTCGTGGCGGCCGTCGGCGCGGGTGGGGCCGAGGAACAGGCCAAGGTTGATCTTTGCGGGGGCGAGCGCCCGCAGCGGCAGGGTGTTCACAGGTCCAATGCTCCCGCGAGCGCCACGAACTCCTGCGGGGCCAGCCGCTCGGCGCGCACATCCAACGGGAGTCCCATGCTCGCCAGCGCCGTGCGCACCTGCTCACGCTCCGCCACGCCTGCCAACGCCAGCGAGCGCGCGAGCGCCTTGCGCCGGTGGGCGAAGGCGCCGGCGACGAGCGCACGCACGGCGGGCGTGGCGGCGGGCCCGGTGCGGGTCAGCTCGACCAGCACGGAGTCCACGTTGGGGACTGGGTAAAAGACAGTGCGTGGGATTGCCCGCGCGACGTGGACGCGGCAGGCGAGCTGGGCGAGCACCGAGGGCACCCCATAGGCGCGTGGATTGGAGCCCGCCCACCCGGCGGCCAGCCGCTGGCCGACCTCGCGCTGCACCATCGCCACCCAGCGAGTCGCCGTGGGCAGCTCCTCGATCGTGCGCAACAGAGCGGCGGCGGCTACGCCGTAGGGCAGGTTGGCAACCACCTTCGTGGGAGCGGGGCGCAGCGCCGCGAGGTCCACCGTCAGCGCATCGCACCAATGCAGCGTCACGTTGGCAAAGCCCACGACGGCGTCGTTCAGCGGGTCCCGCAGACGCTCGTCGATCTCGACCACGTGCACGTGGTCAGCACGCGCAGCGAGGTACTCGGAGAGCACCCCCACGCCACCGCCGATCTCGAGCACGACGTCGGCGTCGGAGAGCTCCGCGAGACGACCGATCACCCCGAGGATGTTGGAGTCGATCAGGAAGTTCTGCCCGAGCTCCCGGTCGGGGCGCACGTCGAACTGGCGTAGCCGGCGCAGCGTGGGCTGGGTGGGCGTGCCCTGCTCGCCCGGGGCTCTCTCACCAGCGCCCGGTCGTGACTCGCTGGAGCACGACCTTGGTGCGGCGGAGCGGCTGCCAGGTGGGCGGTCCCGCACGGCGCCCGCCCCGCTCACCATCCGAACACGCGCGCCGCGGTTCCCTGCACGGCCGCCGCCAGCTCGCCCACCGATACGCCCCGCAGCTCGGCGAGGAAGGCGGCGGTGTGTGCCACGAACGCGGGTTGGTTGGGTTGCTTGCGCACCTTCTGCGGCGTGAGGTAGGGAGCGTCGGTCTCCACCAGCAGGCGCCCGTCGGGCACCCGCCGCGCGGCGTCGGCGAGATCGGCGGCGCTTTTGTACGTGACGTTGCCCGCGAAGGAGATCGCATAGCCGCGCTCCAGGCATTCGTCCAGATGCGCGGGCATCGAGAAGCAGTGCATCACCACGCTCACCCCCTGCGCCTGCGTGGCGAGCTGGTCGAGCGTGTCTCGCTCGGCGGCGCGCGTGTGAATCACCAGCGGCTTGTCCAGCTCGCGCGCGAGCTCGATCTGCGCGGCGAACGCGCGCTGCTGGTCGGCGCGGGGAGCGTAGTCGCGGTAGAAGTCGAGCCCGGTCTCCCCGATCGCCAGACAGCGGGGGTGGGCGGCGAGCGCACGCAGCTCCGCCAGGTCGGCGTCGTCGAAGCCGGTCGCGTAGTTGGGGTGGCGGCCGATCGCGGCGTACACCTGCGGGAAGGTCTCCGCCGCCGCCAGCGCCGCACGACAGGAGTCGCCGCCTGTGCCGACGGTGAGGATGCGCGTCACCCCCGCCTGCTCCGCGGCGGCCACCAGCTCCGTGTTGGGGGGCTCGCAGAGGTCCAGATGGGTGTGGCTGTCGATCATCGTATGGCTGGTCGGCGGTTGTTCTTTTTTTGGATTTGGGGCGGGGTCACGTTGTGGTGCGGCGCTCACGGCTTGGGAAAGAGGGGTTCGAGCTCACCGACGGAAGGAGCCGCGGCGGGGGGGCGGACCCCCAAACTCGCCGCGGCGAGCGAGCGGTCCTCCACACCCATTGCATCCAGCAGCTTCTTGGTGCTCGCCGGCAGGTAGGGAACGAGCAGCAGGCTCACCACGCGCACTCCCTCGGCGAGCGAAGCGAGCACTCCATCCAAATCCCCCGCCTTCTCGCTGTCTTTCGCCAACGTCCACGGTGCACGCTCCTCGACGTAGCGGTTCAGGCGCCGCACTCGCTGCCAGATCGCATCGAGCGCCTGCGTGAGCTCGGCGCGGTCGAGCAGCTCGCACACCTCATCGGCGAGACCCTCGAAGTCGCCGGCCAGCGCGGCGTCGATCGGCGCCGCGGGCAGCACCCCGTCGCGGTAGCGGCGCACCATCGCCAGCGTGCGGCTGGCGAGGTTGCCGTACTCGTTGGCGAGCTCGCTCTCGTAGCGCTGCTCGAAGGCGGTTGTGGACACCGAGCCGTCCTGGCCAAAGGAGACGTCGCGCAGCAGGTAGAAGCGCAGCGCGTCGGCCCCGAAGCGCTCGATCACCGCGAACGGGTCGAGCACATTGCCCAGCGACTTGCTCATCTTCTCGCCTTCCATGAGCAGGTAGCCGTGCACGAACACGTGCCGGGGAAGCTCGATCCCGGCGGCCATCAACAGTGCGGGCCAGTACACGGTGTGGAAGCGCAGGATGTCCTTCGCGATCAGGTGGTAGTCGGCCGGCCAGAACGTCGACACGAGATCTGCATTCGCATCGATGGCGGGGGCAGCGGGATGCGAACCCACGCCCGCCGCTGCGCCGGTCGCGACGCCGACCGGCGCCGGTGCGTAGGAGAGCGCCGAGTAGTAGTTGAGCAGCGCGTCGAACCACACGTAGAAGACGTGCTCGGGGTCCCACGGCACCGGCACGCCCCAGGTCAGCTTGTGGCGCGTCAGCGGCACGTCGCGCAGGCCCGAGCGGATGAACGCGAGCGCCTCGTTGTAGCGCGTGCGCGGGGCGACGAAATCCTCCCGCTCGGCGTACAGCCGCTCGAGCTGTTCCTGGAAGGCGGAGAGCTTGAAGAAGTAGTTGTCCTCCTGTTCGCGCACCAACTCGACGTGGTGGATCGGGCAGCGGTGGCCCTCCTCGATCTCGTTCTCCGCCTTGAAGTCGGCGCAGCGCGGGCAGTACCACCCTTCGTAAGTGCCCTTGTACACATACCCGTTGTCACGCACCCGCGTGAGAATCTCCTGCACCTTCGCCATGTGCTGGGGGTCCGTGGTGCGGATGAAGAAGTCGTTGGACGCCCCCAGCCGTGGCGCCAGCGCGCGGAAGCGCGCGGCGTTGCGATCGGCCAGCTCCTGGGGCTCGATCCCCAGCGCGTGCGCCGCATCGGCCACCGGCTCCCCGTGCTCGTCGGTGCCGGTCAGGAAGAACACCTGCTCGCCGCGCTGGCGGTGGTGGCGCGCCAGCACGTCGGCGGCGATCGTCGTGTACGCATGCCCGAGGTGGGGCGCCGCGTTGACGTAGTAGATCGGGGTGGTTACGTAGAAGGAGGGCATTGCCCGCCCAGGCTACTCGTTGAGCCTGCCGCTCCCACGACCACCACCACCTCTCCCTTGGGGGGACGCTCGCGGTAGCGCTCCGCGAGCTCTGCCGCGGTCCCGCGCACGACTTCCTCGTGCAGCTTGGTCAGCTCGCGGCACACCGCCACGGGGCGCTGTGAATCGGCCCGCGCGAGCATGTCGAGCGTGGCGGACAGGCGCCGGGGGGATTCGAACGCCACGAGCGTCTCGGTGGCATCCGCCAGCAGGCGCTCGCGCTGACCGCGCTTGCGCGGCAGGAACCCGACGAAGCACCAGCGTGACGCCGGCAGGCCCGAGGCCACGAGAGCGACCGGCACCGAGCTGGCTCCCGGCAGCACCTCGACCGCGACACCGGCCGCCAGGCACTCGCGCACCAGCAGGAAGCCGGGGTCCGAGACCACCGGCATGCCGGCGTCGCTGACCAGCGCAACCGTCTCGCCGGCACCCGCCCGCGCCACCAGTTCGGGGGTGCGCACACGTTCGTTGTGCTCGTGCAGGCTCACCAGCCGCGCCGCCCGAATGCCGTGGCGATCGAGCAGGATCCGCGTGTGGCGCGTGTCCTCGCAGGCGAGCACGTCGGCCTCGCCCAAGACTCGCAGCACCCGCAGCGTCACATCCTCGAGGTTGCCGATCGGCGTGGGGCACACGACAAGTCTCCCCTCTGCAGGCGCCCGCCCAACCTGCGCAACCCGCGCGTCCTCGCCCGGCATTGGGCCAATATAGAGACCGTCATGGCGAACGAGACCGACCCCAAGCCGCAATACACCCGTTACCGCGCGGGGCGCAAGCTGCTGCGCCCAAGCCCTGGAGATGCAGGTGGGAACGAGTACGCCGGGGCGGGGCGGGGCGGCGGAGGCAGCCTGTTAGAAGGCGGTCGAGGGGGCCCGCCGCCGCCCCAGCGGCCCCGTCGCCCGGGCGCGGCACAAGCAGGCGGGCAGCCCTCGCGGTGGCGGCGGCTCACACGGCGGATCACCCCCAAGCGCGCCGTGCTCGGCCTGCTCGCGCTGATCGTCGGCTGGGTGGCGCTGTCGCTCGTGCTGTTCCTCGTCAGCTCCCACTTCCGGCGCGTCTCCCCGCCGGCCAACGTGGCCGGTCAGCTCGAACCGGCGGGCTTCCTGCTCACCTCCGCCAACAACATCCTCGTGCTGGGCTCCGACAAACGCCAGAAGGACTCAAGGGAACCGGGCGCCGACCCCAACGGGCCCAGCCGCTCGGACTCGATCATGCTGATCCGCACCGGCGGCGGGCACGCCGCGCGCCTCTCGATCCCCCGCGACACCGTGATCGAAATCCCCGGGCACGGGCTGCAGAAGATCAACGCCGCCTACGCCTTTGGCGGCCCCGCGGAGTCGATCTCGGTGATCAAGCACTATCTCGGCATCCCGATCAACCACGTGATCGAGGTCAACTTCGAAAACTTCCCCGAACTCGTCGAAGCGATGGGCGGCATCACTTATACCGGCGGCTGCGTGGTGTCCTATCTCGACGGGGGCTCCGCCGACGGCGGCTTCACGCTGCGCCTCTCCGCCGGCACCCACCACCTCGACGGCACGGAAGCGCTCGCGCTCGCGCGCACCCGGGAGAACCGCTGTGCTCCGCAGCAGACAGACCTCCAGCGCGAGGAACGCCAGCAGAAACTGCTGCTGGACATGAAGTCCCAACTGCTCTCCTTCTCCAGTTTCCTGCGCCTGCCGCTGATCTCCTGGAACGCCCCGCCCACGATCATCTCCGACATGAGCGGCCCCGAACTGCTCGCGCTGTTCGCGGCGCTTGAGATCGGCGGCTCCGGCCCTACCCGCCTGCTGGCGCCTACCGGCCAGATCATGCTGCCCGACGGAGAAGAAGGCTTGACGGTCTCCGAAGAATCCAAGCGCGCCGCGGTGGCCCGGTTCATGGCGGGGTAGCGGTCAGCTCTTGGCAGTGCGGTGCTCGCAAGCTCTCTCGACCGCACCGGTTTGAGTGGGGTGGCGCTCAGCTCTTGGCCGCGACCGGCTCCGGCTTCTTGGCGGAGGAACTCTTCTCGGACTTCGAGCTCGAGGAGCCCTGGTCGGACTTCGAGCCGCTCTCGGAGGATGAGGAGCCCTTCCCGTTGGACGAGGCGCCGCTCTCGCTCCCGGACGATGAGCCCGCGGAGGAGCTCGAATCGGACGAGCCCTCCGCGGCGGCCGCGTTCTCGCGCTGGCGTTTGCGGGTGCCGTAGTCGGTGTTGTAGAAGCCCTTGCCCTTGAAGTGGAGGGCGGGGGCGTGCAGCACGCGCTGCACCTTCACCCCGGTCTCCGGGTCCTTGGTGAGGGCTTCATCTGAGAAGGACTGGAGAACCTCGAAGGTGCTCCCATCCGGGCGACGGTACTCGTAGATCGGCATTGGCACTCGGATTATAGGAGTGCCAGGCGTTGAACGTAAGAGTTGGCCGGCGGAGTGGCAGCGGCGGTCGGTCGGCCATTGTGCGCGCGAGCCGGGGCGTCAATCTGCCAACAGCGCACGCACGCTGGCGATGCCGGCGCGAATCGTCGCGGTGAAGTCGCGGTCGGGCTCGGTGAGCATCCGCAGCGCGAACCCGTCGCCGAGCGAGAAGAGGATCTCGGCGATCGCCTCCGGCTCGGCATGCAGGCGCAACACTCCCTCATCCTGTGCCACCGTGAGCATCCCCGCGACCTGCTCGCGCATCGTGCGCATCAGGTTGGCGTACTCCGTCGCGATGTCGCCGTTGCGCCGCGAGAGCGTGAACAGCTCGAACAGGAGCGTGACGAAGTCGGGATCCTCGCGAATTATGTCCTGCAGGTGCTGTGCCATCAAGCCGATGAAGTCCTCGGCCGTCTGCGCCCCCGCGAGCTGCTGCTCCAGGCGCTCCAGGCGCAGCTGGCAGTCGCGCCGCACGGCCTCGGCGAGCAGCTGCTCCTTGGTGCCGAAGTAGTAGTGCAGCAGGCCCCGCGACACACCCGCCTCGCGCGCGACGCGCTCGAAGGTGGAGCCCGCCGTCCCATACTGGGCGACGCTGCGGCGCATCGCCTCCACGATGCGCTGCGCGCGCTCGCCCGAGAGCGGCCTGGCGCCCCTGCTGCGCGAGCCGCTCTCCACGACGGAAGCCATCGTCCCCAGATTCAGCCGCGCGCCGTGGGGCGTCTCAGGCCTCAGGCGGCGGGTGCGCCCACCGAGCTCGGCGCCTCCTGCGCCGGCATCGTGGTCGAGCTGTAGTCGAACTCCTCCTCGGCCCCGAACAGCAGGTCGAGCACCTTCGAGCGCAGGCTTTCGCTGAGCGCGACCGCGAGCACGCCCGCAACGAGCGCGAGCATCAGCGTGCGGCCGAAGCCTCCGCGCCGGCGCTTGCGCTTGGGGGGCTCTTTGAGCGCGGTGCTCGCATCGCGCAGAGCGCCCACCGCCTCGGCGAGCTCGCGCTGGAGCTTGCGATCCTCGAACAGCGCCTTGGTCGCCGGCTTGCCGTTGCTCATCCGCCCGTAAGCGCTGCGCGCGGCGAGGTATGCCGCGAGCAGGCTGCCGCGCAGCTCCTCGTCCTCGAGGATGCGCTTCACGTACTGGTTGCTCTGGGCGGCGCGGGCCGCCGCCGAAGCCTTGCCGATGCTCTCTTTTGCCGCCATGCAGCCACCGCCTCTACTTGGAGCTTGGTTACCGTGGGTCCCACCCCAATATACCCCTCCGGCGAAACGCTATGCGTGCAGCGCGGCCTGTTCCTGCGCGGTGGGGAAGGCCCAGGCGGCGCGCGGGCGCTCCTGGCGGAAGACGAAGCGCAGCTGCGGCGGTGGTTTGAGCTGGGCGGCGTGGGGCCGGAACGTGGCGCAGGGCTCATCTAAATCGAGCGCACAGAGCATGTTGCGCTTGAAATAGCATTCCTCGCACGTCACCTTGCGCGCGGCGGCACGCGCGCTCTTCCTTCCCTGCGCCAAGGTCGCTCCCCGATCTCGAGTGTTTTCGACACCTCGCCCCACCCGGCAGGTGGACGAGATGAATGACGACGGCGGGGATCAAAGCACCCGCCGACGCTCCGCTCAAGGGCCGTTCTCGCAAATCGCAGGGAAAAGATTTTTCTACCCGCAAAGACCTGGCTTTAGGTCACTTTCTTGTGACAATCCCTAGGAAACGCCGCACTTTCCGAGGTTCTACATCGCTCTCACCGCACGAACCCGAATGCCTCGTCCGCACGGTCGGCGACGTGGCGGGCGATCGCCAGCGAGGAGGTGGCGGCCGGCGAGGGCGCGTTGCGCACGTGCAGCGCCCGCTCGGTGTGGGAGAAGACGAAATCGTCGACGAGCTTGCCGTCGCGCCCGAGCGCTTGGGCGCGAATGCCGGCGAAGGCGGGTTGCACGTCACCGACCTGCAGATCCGGCACGTAGCGAGCGGCGGCGCGCACGAAGGCGGCGCGTGAGGCGGCGTGGCGCAGCTCGGTCACGCCCGTTTGCCACCAGTTGGCGAGCATCCGCCAGGTGCCGGGCCAGGCGAGCGTGTCGAGCAGGTCTCGGCGGTTGAGCGTCGCGAGGCTGTAGGCATCGCGGGCGCCGACGATCAGTGCCGTCGGCCCGATCAGCACCTCGCCGTCGATGTGCTTAGTCAGGTGAACGCCTAGGAACGGCAGCGACGGGTCCGGCACGGGGTAGATCAGCGAGCGGACCAGCTCGCGGCGCGCGGGGGCCAGGCGCAGGTAGGCACCGCGGAACGGCACGATACGCGGGTCTGGATCGGCGCCCGCGGCGACGGCGAGGCGGTCGGCCCATGCGCCGGCGCAGAAGACCGCGTTGCCGGCCTCGGTGACACCGTGCGTGTGCGCGAGGCGCAGCGAGCGCTCCACCACGGAGACCCCTTCGACGCCGCAGCTCTTCGCCACCGTGGCGCCGGCGTCGAGCACGTCCTGTGCGTATGAGCGCGCGAGCGCGGCGAAGTCGGCGATGCCCGTACCGGGGGAGTGCAGCCCGGCAATCCCCCGCGCATGGGGCTCGAGCGCCTCGATGCCGGCGGCGTCGATGCGGCGCAGCCCGGGAACGCCGTTGGCTTTGCCACGGCGCTCGAGCTCATCCAGGCGCTCCAGCTCGCTCGCGTCGGTCGCGACGATCACCTTCCCGCAGCGCTCGTGGGCGACCCCTCGCTGCTCGCAGTACTCGTACAACTCGCGCGCGCCCTCCACACACAGACGCGCCTTCAGCGAGCCCGGCTGGTAGTAGACCCCGGCGTGAATCACACCGGAGTTGTGGCTCGTCTGGTGCATGCCGAGCTCGGCCTCGCGCTCGAGCACTGAGACGGACAGGCGCGGATGGCGACGGGTCAGCTCACGCGCCAGCGCCAGGCCGACGATCCCGCCGCCGACGATCGCAAGATCGCACCTCGAGGGTGTTTCCGAGGCGAGCTCGGTATCCGATCGCGGCACTCGCGTCATTATTGCTGGTATGCGCATTCTCCTCACCGGGGCCAGCGGCTTCATCGGCTCGGCGCTCGCTCCCACATTGCTGGCCGAAGGACATGAGCTCCGCGCCTTCTCGCGCGAGCCCGCGCGCGTGCACGCCGCACTCGCAGCCTACGATGGGCGCGGGGCATCCGTGCTCACCACGTGGGATCCGCAAACTGCTCGGGACGCCACCGTGGTCGAGGCGATCGAGGTGGTCCGCGGCGATGTCCTCACCGGTGAAGGACTGGCACGTGCACTGGCGGGAGTGGAGGTTGCCTACTACCTGATCCACTCGATGGAAGACACTCTCGGGAGCGCCTCGCCGGGCGGCTTTGCCGAGCGCGAGCGCGTGGCGGCGTGCACCTTTGCGACGCACGCGCAGCGCGCCGGCGTGAAACGGATCGTCTACCTCGGCGGCCTGCTGCCGCGCTCCGGCCGCGTCTCGCGTCATCTGGCAAGCCGCGCGGAGGTGGAGCAGATCCTGTCCGAGCATGTTCCCGATTCCGTCGCCCTGCGCGCTTCGATCGTGATCGGCGCACGATCGCGCTCCTTTCGCCTGCTCGTGCGACTGGTCGAGCGCATGCCCGTGCTCACGCTGCCGGCGTGGCGCAGGTTTCGCACGCAGCCAATCGATGTGCGTGACACGATCGAGATGCTCGCCGCCGCCGCCCGTCTCGCGAGCGTGGGCGGCCGCACGCTCGACATCGGTGGACCGGAGCCGCTTACCTATGAGGAGATGATGCGGCGCATCGCCGAGCTGTTGCTGCTTCCCCGTCCGATGCTCGGAGTAGGGGTTACGATGACGCCGCTCACCGCCCACCTCGCGGCGGCGCTGGCGGGCGAGGATCCTGCACTGGTGCTTCCGCTGATGGAGGGATTGCAGGGAGATCTGCTGCCCGCCCACGACCACGCCGCCGAGCTGTTGGGAGTCGAGCTGCACTCCTTCGACAATGCCGTCGAGTGCGCGCTGCGCGAGTGGGAGGCGGCCGAGCCGCTCGTCGCGCGATGAGCGTCGTCTCCTTCTCCGCCCACATTGCCGCCCCTCCGGAGGAGGTGTGGAAGACGGTGATGGATCCCCACCGTCTCGGCGAGTGGGTCACGATTCACCGCGCGCTGCGGTCGGCCGACGGCGGGCTGCCCGAGGTGGGATACGAGATGGAGCAGCAGGTTCATCTGCGCGGAGTGAGCCTTGACATTCACTGGCGTCTGATGCGGTGCGAACCGTGCAGACTGGCCGTGTGGGAGGGTCGCGGGCCGGCCCGCTCGCGCGCTCACACCGAATACGTGCTGCGCGCCGAGGGAGATGGCACGCACTTCGACTATCGCAATGAGTTCCGTCCTCCGCTGGGGCCGGTGGGGGCGCTCGCATCGCGTGCGCTGGTGGGAGGAATGCCAGAGCGGGAGGCACGGCGCACGATCGAACGCCTGAGTGAGCTGCTCGAGGATGGCGAGACCTCGCGTTCCTAAGCAGCCCGCGGTACCCCCGACGGAAATGAAATCCGGGATGAGCAGACTGACACAAGACTTGCGCAGAGGTACCGCGACCAGTGAATGTTGTAAGGTAACTCAACAACCTCGTGATGAAGATCACGCAATCCGAGTGAACAGGATTCAACTGTGACCGACTTCCTTGACGAGAAGCACCAAGAGATCACCGATCGGCTGAGCGAACTGCAGCCGCTGGTGGAGGAGTACCAGCGCCTGGAGGCAGCCGTCGACGCGCTCGACGGCTTGGGCAGGTCGGCCGCCGCGCCCAAAGCCGCCGCCAAAGCCGCGCCCAAAGCTGCCGCCAAAGCGACCGCCAAAGCGGCCAGCAAAAAAGCTCCTGGCCGCCGTGGGCCGGGCCGGCCGCCCGGGTCGAAAACCAAAACCAAAAAAGCAGCTGCTGCCCCGGCGACAGCGGTGGCGCCGGCGGCGGGACGCGGAGGCGCAAGGCGCAAAGCCGGCCGCCGCAAAGGCAGCGGCACGCGCGCGGCGCAGGCGCTCGCCCTCGTGCAGGCGCAGGCCGGCATCACGATCCCCGAGCTCGCTGCCCGCATGGGGATCAAGCAGAACTATCTCTACCGCGTGCTGCCGATCCTCGAGGAGGAAGGCAAGGTCTCCAAGCAGGGCAGGGGTTGGCACCCAAAAGGCAAATAGCCTGACGGTCCGTCAGGAGGCGTTGCTCACAACCTCGGGATTGCGGCTGACACCTTCTGGCGGAGACCATCCAAATGCACGACAGCCCCGGCGAGCCGACACGCCGGGGCTGTTTTTTGGGGTGATTCGGCTCAGCTTCAGCCTCAGATCAAACCGAGCTCCTGCACCGCGGTGCGCTCTTCCTGGAGCTCCTTGACGCTCGCGTCGATGCGTGCGCGGGAGAAGTCGTCGAGGTCGAGGCCCTCCACGATTGACCACTTTCCTCCGGCGCAGGTGCAGGGGAAGCCGCAGATCAGGCCCTCGGGGATCCCGTAGGATCCGTCGGAGGGCACGCCCATCGAGACCCACCTTCCGTCGGTGCCGCGCACCCAGTCGTGCACGTGATCGATCGCCGCGTTGGCGGCGGAGGCCGCCGAGGAAGCGCCGCGTGCCTCGATGATCGCGGCACCGCGTTTGCCCACGCCGGGCAGGAACTCCTCTTCAATCCACACCTGGTCGTCGACTGCGTCCGCGGCGACCTGGTCACCGACCTTGGCGTGAAACAGATCGGGGTACATGGTGGGCGAGTGGTTGCCCCACACACCCATTTTGGAGACGTCGGCGACGGGCACGGCGAGCTTGGCCGCGAGCTGGGCGATCGCGCGGTTGTGGTCGAGGCGCAGCATCGCCGTGAAGCGCTCGCGGGGGATGTCGGGCGCGCCCGACATCGCAATCAGGCAGTTGGTGTTGGCGGGGTTGCCCACCACCAGCACTCGCACATCGGGGGCAGCGACGGCGTTCAGCGCCTTGCCCTGAACGGTGAAGATCTCGCCGTTGGCGCTCAACAGCTCGGCGCGCTCCATGCCCTTCGTGCGTGGGCGCGAGCCGACCAGCAGCGCGACGTTGGTGCCATCGAAGGCATCGGCCGGGTGGTCGTGCAGGTCGAGGCCGGCGAGCAGCGGGAAGGCGCAGTCGACCAGCTCCATCGCCACCCCCTCCAGCGCGCTCATCGCCTGCGGGATCTCCAGCAGGCGCAGATCGATCGGCTGCTCGGGCCCCAGCAGCTGACCTGAGGCGATGCGGAAGACGATGCTGTATCCGATCTGCCCGGCGGCGCCGGTGACGGTTACTCGTATGGGCTTGCTCACGATCTCATCTCCTGGAAGTGGGTGGTTGGTGCTTTGCATCGGTGTTGGCTGGCGGTGTCCGCTCCCTTGCCGTCATCCACTGCGTAAAGGGGCAGATCCGGGCGGCCGATCGTAAAGGCGTTCTATGCCATCGCCCGACCCAAGTTCTCGTCGATCGAGGCGAGGAACTCCTGCGTGGTTTGCCACGGCTCCTCGGGGCCGATCAGCAGCGCGAGGTCCTTGGTCATCTTGCCACTTTCGACCGTCTCCACACAGACCCGCTCGAGCGTCTCGGCGAAGCGCGTCACCTCAGGTGTGTCGTCCATCCGCCCGCGCGCGGAGAGGCCGCGAGTCCATGCGAAGATCGAGGCGATCGGGTTGGTGGAGGTGGGCTTGCCCTGCTGGTGCAGGCGGTAGTGGCGGGTGACCGTGCCGTGCGCGGCCTCAGCCTCGACGGTCTTCCCGTCGGCGGTCATCAGCACGCTGGTCATCAGTCCAAGCGAGCCGAAACCCTGTGCGACGGTGTCCGATTGCACGTCGCCGTCGTAGTTCTTGCAGGCCCACACATAGCCACCTTCCCACTTCAGCGCGGCGGCGACCATGTCATCGATCAGCCGGTGTTCGTAGGTGATACCGGCGGCCCGGAAGTCCGACTCGAACTCGCTCGCATATACCTCGGCGAAGATGTCTTTGAAGCGCCCGTCGTAGCGTTTGAGGATCGTGTTCTTGGTGGACATGTACACCGGATAGCCGCGTTCGAGCCCGTAGCGCAGCGAGGCGCGGGCGAAGTCGCGGATCGAGTCGTCGAGGTTGTACATCGCCAGCGCCACCCCACCGCCGGGGAAGTCATAGACGTCGAGCTCGATCGGCTGGCCGCCGTCGGCCGGGGTGAAGGCGAGCGTCAGCTTGCCCTTACCGGGAACGACCATGTCGGTGGCGCGGTACTGGTCGCCGAACGCGTGGCGGCCGATCACGATCGGCTTGCGCCAGCCGGGCACCAGACGCGGGATGTTGGCGATCACGATCGGCTCGCGGAAGATCACCCCGCCAAGGATGTTGCGGACCGTGCCGTTGGGGGAGCGGTACATCTCCTTCAGGCCGAACTCCTCCACACGCGCCTCGTCGGGAGTGATCGTCGCGCACTTGACCCCGACCCCGTGGCGCTTGATCGCCTCGGCCGCCTCGACCGTCACCCGGTCGGCGGTCGCATCGCGGCTCTCGATGCCAAGGTCGTAGTACTCGAGCTCGACATCCAGGTAGGGGAGGATCAGCTGCTCCTTGATGAACGACCAGATGATTCTGGTCATCTCGTCGCCGTCGAGCTCGACGACGGGGTTCTGCACCTTGATCTTGGCCATGTGTCGGTCCTTGCGGGTCTAGAAGCTATTGCCGGGCGGGCGATGCTATCGCGGGGGAGTAACCTGTCACGTGATGGCCACGGCATTGAGGACAGAAACGGCCGCAGGCTCGGCGCCGTGGAAGACCCACGAGGTCGCAAACCAGGCGCCGCCGCTGGAGGGGGTGGACGTCTTCTCGAGCAACCTGCCCCTGGTCGAGGCGCTCGAGCGTGAGGGCGGCGGCTGGGCACGCGAGCGCGCTGCCACTTTGGGTCAGTTCGTCGGCGGCATTCCGCAGCAGTTCTGGGGGCGATTGGCCAACGAGAACAAGCCCATCCTCCGCACGCACGACCGCTACGGCAACCGCATCGACGAGGTCGAATTCCACCCCGCGTGGCACAAGCTGATGAAGATGGGCGTGGAGAACGAGCTGCACTCGCTGCCGTGGACGAGCCCCGAGCCCAGCGCACACGTGGCCCGCGCCGCCCTGTACATGACCGCGATGCAGGCCGAGGCCGGCTTCGCCTGCCCGATCACGATGACCTTCGCGGTGGTGCCCGCGCTGCGCGCGCAGCCGGAGCTGGCGGCCGAGTGGGAGCCGCTGGTCACCGCCACGACGTACGACCCGCGCCTGATCCCGACGGGCGAGAAGGGGTGCGCGATCGCCGGCATGGCGATGACCGAGAAGCAGGGCGGCTCGGACGTGCGCGCCAACACGACCGTCGCGCGTCCCCTGAACGGCGGGGGCGCCGGCGCCGAGTACGAGATCACAGGCCACAAGTGGTTCTGCTCGGCGCCGATGTCCGACATCTTCCTCGTGCTCGCGCAGACCGGCGAGGAGAGCCCCGCAGCCCCGTCCTGCTTTTTGATGCCCCGGGTGCTGGGCGACGGCAGTCGCAACGCCTTCCACATCCAGCGCCTGAAGGACAAGCTCGGCAACCACTCCAACGCCTCCAGCGAGGTCGAGTTCCACGGCGCCTGGGCGCGGATGGTCGGCGAGCCCGGGAGGGGCGTGCCGACGATCATCGAGATGGTGGGGCACACGCGCCTCGATTGCGTGATCGGCTGCGCCGCCGGGATGCGCGCCGGGGTGGTGGCCGCCACCCACCACGCCGCGCACCGCAGCACGTTCGGCAAGCTGCTGATCGACCAGCCGCTGATGCGCAACGTGCTGGCCGACCTCTGCCTGGAGTCGGAGGCCGCGACGATGCTGGCGCTGCGCCTCGCGCGCGCCTACGACGAAGCCGGCGCCGAGTCCGGCGCAGCGAGCGACGATCTGAGCGACGTCCACCTCTTCAAGCGCCTGGCGACGGCCGTGTCGAAGTACTGGGTGTGCAAGCGCGCCCCCAACCACGCCTTCGAGTCGCTGGAGTGCCTCGGCGGCAACGGGTATGTCGAGGAGTCGGGGATGCCGCGCCTCTACCGCGAGGCGCCGCTGGCCTCGATCTGGGAGGGCTCGGGCAACGTGATGAGCCTCGACGTGCTGCGCGCGCTGGTGCGCACCCCGCGAACGCTGGAGGTGTTCCTGCACGAGCTCGACCTTGCGCGAGGAGCCGACCGGCGCCTGGACCAGCACCTCGATGCCCTCAAGGACCAGTTCGCCGATCCCACCACGTTGGAGTCCCGTGCGCGCCGCGTGGTGGAGTCGATGGCCCTCGCGCTGCAGGGATCGCTGCTGGTACGCCACGGCGACCCCGCCGTCGCCGACGCCTTCTGCGCCGCGCGCCTCGGCCGCGACGCCGGCCTGGAGTACGGCACGCTGCCCGCCGGCACGGACTTCGAGGCGATCGTCGCGCGCGGGCGCGTGCAGGCGTAAAACCCGGTCTCGGACCGCTCGCGGCCTACCATTGAGGCGTATGCCCGTACGCAGGAACTTTCAGCTCGCGCGTGTCTTCGGTATCCGCATCGGGGTGGGGATCAGCTGGTTCGTGATCCTCGGCCTGATCCTGATCTACTTCGCCGACACGCTCACCCCCTACTTCCACGAAGTTCTCGGCGGCTCGCGCACCACCGCCTACCTGGTGATGGTCGCGATCGTGCTCTCCTTCTTCGCCTCGGTGATCATGCACGAGCTCGGCCACGCGCTGGTGGCCCGCCGCAACGGCGTCCCCGTGATGGGAATAGAGCTGTGGGCGCTGGGCGGCACCACCCGCACCGGGCCGATGCCCCGTGCGGGGGTGGAGCTGCGGGTGGCCGCAGCGGGGCCGCTCGTGACGCTGGCGGTGATCCTGATCAGCACCGCGCTCGGCGCGGCGGTGGCGAGCAGCCACCACTTCTTCGCGGTCGCCGTCGGCAGCGGCGGCGTACTGACGACGCCCCTCGTGCTGTGGCTCAGCTGGCTGGTCACCCTCAACGTGCTGGTGCTGATCCTCAACCTGATCCCCGCCTTCCCACTCGACGGCGCCCAGATCGTGCACGCGCTGCTGTGGTCGCGCACCGGCGATCGCAACCGCGCCACGCGCGTGGTGGGGCGCATGGGGCAGGGCTTTGGCGTGCTGCTGGGCGCAGGCGGCATCGTGCTGCTGCTCGCGTACGGCACCTTCAGCGGCATGGTCATGGCGTTCATGGGCCTGTTCATCTATCAGAGCGCTACCGCGGCGGTGCTGCAGGGGACGGTCAACCAGCGCATCCAGCGACTCAAGGTGGCCGACGTGATGGACACCGAGCCGGTGACGATCCCCGCCGAGACCGGGCTGCTGGACGCCCAGGAGCACTTCTTTGGGCGCTACCGCTGGCCGTGGTTCGCGGTCGTCGATCCCGCCCGCCACTTCCTCGGGGTGGTGCGCTCCGAACGCGTGGACGCCGAGATCGCCGCCGGCCGGCCCGCGCTGCCGGTGAGCGACGTGCTGGAGGAGAACCTGCCGATCCGCATCGAGCAGGATCAGCCGCTGGAATCGCTGCTGCGCTCCGAGGGCCTCGGGCGCCTGGGAGCGATGGTGGCCGTCGACGACGACGGAGTGTTGCGCGGGGTCGTAACGGTCGCGCAGATTCGCCAGGCATTGCGTCCCGCCGCGGGCGTATAGAGTTCCCGCCCGCATGCCAGCACACGACGTCTTGATCATCGGCGCAGGCCTCGCAGGCCAGCGCGCGGCGCTCGCCGCCGCGCAGGGCGGGGCGAGCGTGGCGATCGTGAGCAAGGTCCATCCCGTGCGCTCGCACTCCGTGGCCGCCGCCGGCGGGATCAACGCAGCGATCTCCGTCGACGACGACTGGCACTCGCACGCCTACGACACCGTCAAGGGCTCCGACTTCCTCGGCGACCAGGACGCGATCGAGATCATGTGCTCGG
>DASZIQ010000097.1:0-15070 GCA_035948945.1 Solirubrobacteraceae bacterium | reverse complement strand
GCGCACCAACGAAGAGACCGGCCAGACCGAGATCTCGGGGATGGGCGAGCTGCACCTCGAAGTGCTGGTGGACCGCATGAAGCGCGAGTTCGGCGTCGAGGCCAACGTCGGGCGCCCGCAGGTCTCCTACCGCGAGACCGTCAGGGGCACCGCCGAGAAGATCGAAGGCAAGTTCGTGCGCCAGACCGGCGGCTCGGGCCAGTACGGGGTGGTGTACATCAACCTCGAGCCGGCCCCCGGCGAGGGCTTCGACTTCGTCAACAAGATCAAGGGCGGCGCGATCCCCACCGAGTTCATCCCGGCCGTCCAGAAGGGCGTCGAGGAGGCGCTGGAGAACGGCGTCAAGGCCGGCTACCCGATGGTCGACGTGCGCGTCACGCTGGTGGACGGCAAGTACCACGAGGTGGACTCCTCCGAGATCGCCTACAAGGTCGCCGGCTCGCTGGCCTTCAAGGAGGCGGCGCGGCGCGCCAAGCCGGTGCTGCTGGAGCCGATCTTCGCGGTGGAGGTCGTCACGCCGGAGGAGTTCATGGGCGATGTGATGGGCGACCTTTCGCGCCGGCGCGGGCACCTGCACGGCTCCGAGCAGCGGGGCAACGCACAGGCGATCCACGCGCTCGTGCCGCTCAGCGAGATGTTCGGGTATGCGACCGACCTGCGCTCCAACACACAGGGGCGCGCGACGTACACGATGCAGTTCGAGGGCTACGAGGAGGTCCCCCCGAGCATCGCGGAGAAGATCATCGAGCAGCGCACGGGGGAGCCGGTGCCTGCATAGAGGGTGGCGCAGACAGCCGGAGGCTGGCGAGCCGGGCCCCTCGTTCTTTCAAGACATAGAGGGTGGCGCAGGCGGCCGAAAGGCCGCCGAGCCGGGCCCCTCGTTCTCGAGACATAAGTGGGCACACACACCAGCGATCACAAAACTTGGCATTCAGATAGATTTCTCGGGTTCGCCCCCACGCGGGTGAGCACAACAGTCGATTCCAGA
This sequence comes from Solirubrobacteraceae bacterium, assembly GCA_035948945.1. Taxonomy (GTDB): domain Bacteria; phylum Actinomycetota; class Thermoleophilia; order Solirubrobacterales; family Solirubrobacteraceae; genus Palsa-744. The sequence goes on along the minus strand of DASZIQ010000097.1, from coordinate 14,082 downwards.
GGAGCAGAGCAAAGTGGCGAAGGAGAAGTTCGAGCGCGACAAGCCGCACGTCAACGTCGGCACCATCGGTCACATCGATCACGGTAAGACGACGCTGACCGCTGCCATCACAACGGTGCTGGCGGAGAAGGGAGGCGCCGAAGCCCGCAGCTTCGAGGAGATCGACAACGCTCCCGAGGAGAAGGAACGCGGGATCACGATCGCCACCTCGCACGTCGAGTACACGACCGACAAGCGCCACTACGCGCACGTGGACTGCCCGGGGCACGCCGACTACGTCAAGAACATGATCACCGGCGCCGCGCAGATGGACGGCGCGATCCTGGTCGTGTCCGCCGCCGACGGCCCGATGCCGCAGACGCGCGAGCACATCCTGCTCGCCCGCCAGGTCGGCGTGCCGTACATCGTGGTGTTCCTCAACAAGGCCGACATGGTCGACGACGAGGAGCTGCTTGAACTGGTCGAGGTCGAGGTGCGCGAGCTGCTCTCCGAATACGACTTCCCCGGCGACGACATCCCGTTCGTGATCGGCTCGGCGCTGAAGGCGCTGGAAGGCGACGAGACCTACAAGCAGAAGATCCTCGACCTCGCCGCCGCGCTTGACGACTACATCCCCGAGCCGGTGCGCGAGCTCGACAAGCCCTTCCTGATGCCGGTCGAGGACGTCTTCTCGATCACTGGCCGCGGCACCGTCGCGACCGGGCGCATCGAGCAGGGAATCGTCAAAACCGGCGACACCGTCGAAATCGTGGGCGTCCACGACTCCACCTCCACGGTGGTGACGGGCGTCGAGATGTTCCGTAAGATCCTCGACGAGGGCCGCGCCGGCGACAACGTCGGCTGCCTGCTGCGCGGCACCAAGCGCGAGGAGATCGAGCGCGGGCAGGTGCTGTGCAAGCCTGGCTCGATCACCCCCCACACCAAGTTCAAGTCAGAGGTCTACGTGCTCAAGAAGGAGGAGGGCGGGCGCCACACGCCGTTCTTCTCCGGGTACCGGCCGCAGTTCTACTTCCGCACCACCGACGTCACCGGCGTGGCCAAGCTGCCCGAGGGTGTCGAGATGGTGATGCCCGGCGACAACGTCCAAATGGAGATCGAGCTGATCCAGCCGATCGCCATGGACCAGGGCCTGCGCTTCGCGATCCGAGAGGGCGGTCGCACGGTGGGCTCGGGCGTGGTCAGCGAGATCATCGAGTAGCACGAAAGCGCCTCGGGTTTCCGGGGCGTTTTCTTTCGCCGGGAAGCTTATTTCCGGTTTGTTTCAATCAGCAGTCAGATACGACGAATGCGGCTCGCCCGTTGGCGCGGCGCGGTGAAAGGGGCGGCCTCCAGGCATGGCCGCCCCTTCTCTCGCCGCCCCTGCGGTGGCGAGCCGGAGCACCGGCCATGTGTCCGAGACACCGACTCGTGCAGGCCACCACCGAACCCATCCAAATCCCAACCCACCAACCAGAGAGCACAGAGAGCAGCTTCGATGGCGCCAGCCAGCCAAAACAAGATCCGCATTCGCCTGAAGGCGTACGACACCTCCGCGATCGAGTCGGCCGCGAAGGAGATCGTCGAGACTGCCACGCGCACCGGCGCCACCGTGTCCGGGCCTGTGCCGCTGCCCACGGAGAAGAACGTGTACTGCGTGATCCGCTCGCCCTTCAAGGACAAGGACTCGCGCGAGCACTTCGAGATCCGCACGCACAAGCGCCTGATCGACATCCACCAGCCCACCCCGAAGACGGTCGACTCCCTGCAGCGCCTCGACCATCTGCCCGCGGGCGTCGACATCGAGATCCGCCTCGCCACGTGAGCCGGCCATCCCATCTCCCCTCCCTTTTCCCCGCGACCGTAACCGCCCCCTCACCACCATCCACTCCACGCCAATGCCCGCGATCCTCGCCAAGAAGCTCGGAATGACTCAGCTGTTCAAGGAGGACGGCTCGGTGGCGCGCGTGACCGTGTTGGAGGCCGGGCCCTGCCCCGTCACCGCCGTGCGCAGCGCCGAGCGCGACGGGTATGACGCGGTTCAACTGGCGTTTGGGGCTGCCCGCGAGAAGCACCTGACCAAAGCCGAGCTCGGCCATCTGCGCAAGGCCGACGCCCCCCCGCTGCGGCATCTCGTCGAGTTCCGGGGGGGATTCGATGAGGAGATGAAGCTCGGCGAAAGCGTGACCGTCGACGCCTTCGAGGTGGGCGCGCGCGTCAAGATCTCCGGGGTCTCCAAGGGCAAGGGCTTTCAGGGCACGATCCGCCGCCACGGCTTCAAGAGCGGACCCAAGTCCCACGGATCCCACAACGTCCGCGCCCCCGGCTCGATCGGCGCCTCCGCCACGCCCGCGCGCGTGATCAAAGGCATCCGCGGGCCCGGCCAGATGGGCAACCGCCGCGTCACCCAGCCCGGCCTGGAGGTCGTCGCCGTCGACCCCGCGCAGAACCTGCTGATGGTGCGCGGCTCGGTGCCCGGCCCGCGCGGCGGGGTCGTGGAGGTGCGCGCCGATGGCTGACGCCGCGCTCAAAGCTCCCGTGCTGGGGGGCGTCGCCGGCAAGACCGTCGCGTTGGACGGCGCCGCCTTCTCCGCCGGCTTTCACGGCCCGCTCGTGCACCAGAGCGTGCGCGCCGAGCAGGCCGCCCGCCGCCGCGGCACCGCCGCCACCAAGACCCGCGCGATGGTGTCCGGCGGCTCGGCCAAGCCCTGGCGTCAGAAGGGCACCGGGCGCGCCCGCGCCGGCTCCAGCCGCTCGCCGATCTGGACCGGAGGCGGCACCGTGTTCGGGCCCCATCCTCGCTCCTACACCTTCAAGGTCAACCGCAAGGAGCAGCGCGCGGCCCTGCGCAGCGCGCTCTCGCTGCACGCCACGCGCGGGTCGCTCGCGGTGATCGATGCGAGCGCCTTCACCGTGCCCAAGACCAGCCAGGCGATGGATCTGCTGGATGACTGGAACCTGCCCATCCAGCCCCGCCCGACGCTCGTCGCGCTCGCTCCCGAGGAATCCAACGCCGCGCTGTCGTTCCGCAACCTCGCCCGCGTCGCGGTGCTGGCGCACGAAGACGTGGGCGTCACCGACATCGTGGGCGCTGCCACGCTGGTGCTCTCGCAGGCCGCGCTGGACGCGCTTACCGCGCGGGCCGGCGGTGGGCAGGCGGGCGCGGACGGTGGTGAGTCTGCAGCGGAGAGCGCGACCACTGCCAGGGCGCCTGGATCCAAAGGTGCTGCAAAGGCAGCCGCCGCCAAGGCCACCGCGGATGCGTCCGCGTCCTCCCCCGAGGCGCCGGCCGAGGCTGCGAAGGACGGGGCCCCCGAGGGAGGCGAGGAGTGATGGAGCACTACCAGGTCATCATCCGCCCGGTCATCTCCGAGAAGAGCTACGCGCTCTCGGCGTTCGGTCGCTACACCTTCCGCGTGCACCCCGACGCGCACAAGACCCTCATTCGCCAGGCCGTGGAATCGCTGTTCAAAGTGCACGTCGTCGATGTGCGCACCCAGAACGTCAAATCCAAGCCCAAGCGCCGCGGGGCGATCAGCGGGCGCACTCGCACCTGGAAGAAGGCGATCGTGCAGGTGCGTGAGGGCGAAACCATCCCCGTCTTCCAGGCGCTCGAGGGCGTGTAGGCGAAACCGAAAGCGTATAGACGATGCCGATTCGCAAGCCAAAGCCCACCTCCCCCGGCCGCCGCTTCACCACCTATCCCGACTTCGCCGAGATCACCAAGGGCGAGCCCGAGAAGACGCTCGTCGAGGGGCTCTCCAAGAGCGGCGGGCGCAACGCCCACGGGCGCAAGACCGCCCGCCACCGCGGCGGCGGTGCCAAGCGGCTGTACCGCCGGATCGACTTCAAGCGGCGCAAGGACGGCGTGCCCGCCAAGGTCGCCGCGATCGAGTACGACCCCAACCGCTCCTCCTACATCGCGCTGCTGCACTACCTCGACGGCGAGAAGCGCTACATCCTCGCGCCCTCGCGGCTGTCTGTCGGCATGACCGTCAGCTCCGGCGACGGCGCCGACATCGCCGTGGGCAACTGTCTCCCGCTCGCGCGCATGCCGGTCGGCACCGTCGTGCATAACGTCGAGCTCCACCCCGGCCGCGGCGGGCAACTCGCGCGCTCCGCCGGGGCCGGTGTGCAGCTGATGGCCAAGGACGGGGACATGGCGACGCTGCGCCTGCCTTCCGGTGAGATGCGCTTGGTGCGCGCCGAGTGCCGCGCCACCGTCGGCACGATCGGCAACTCCGACCACCAGAACGTCAAGGTCGGCAAGGCCGGGCGCAAGCGGCACATGGGCGTGCGCCCGCAGACTCGCGGGGTCGCCATGAACCCTGTCGACCATCCGCACGGCGGCGGCGAGGGCTCCACCACCGCGGGGCGGCACCCCGTCACCCCGTGGGGCGTGCCCACGCTCGGGTATCGCACCCGCAAGAAGAACAAGTCCTCCGACCGCTACATCGTCCGTGGACGTAGGCGCGGGAAGGGCAAGCAGCGATGAACTTCACCGATGGCGGGAGCCGACGCCGATGAGCCGTTCCAGCAAGAAGGGGCCGTGGGTGGAAGAGCGGCTGATGAAGCGCATCGAGGCGCTCAACGCCGAGAACCGCAAACAGATGATCCGCACCTGGTCGCGCGCCTCGACGATCTTTCCCGACATGGTGGGCCACACGATCGCCGTGCACGACGGCAAGAAGCACATTCCCGTGTTCGTCTCGGAGTCGATGGTCGGCCACAAGCTCGGCGAGTTCGCCCCCACCCGCCACTTCCGCGGGCATGCGGGGTCCGGGAAGGTTCGCTGATGAGCGCCGAGGACGAGCAAGAGAACGCGACGCCCGAGGACGCGCCGGCCAAAAAGCCGGCTGCGAAAAAGGCCACGGCGAAAAAGCCGGCTGCCGAGAAAGCAGCAGCCAAAGCCGAGAAAAAACCAGCTGCCGAGAAAAAACCTGCCAAAGCGAGGAAAGCCCCCAAAGCGGATGCGGAGGCAGAGGAGAAGCCAGCCGAGAAACCGGTCGCCGAGGAGGCCCCTGTCGAGGAGGCCGCCCCGGAGCCCAAACCGGCGGTCGCCGCCAAACGCAAACCGGGCGTGCGCCGGCAGGTGGTGCACGCGCGGGCGCGCTATGTGCGGACCTCCGCGCGCAAGGCGCGCATGGTGTGCGGGCACATCCGGGGGAAGTCCGTGCAGGAGGCACGCGCTATCCTCGCCTTCACGCCCCGCGACGCGGCGCGCGACTGGAGCAAGCTGCTCGAGTCCGCGGTGGCCAACGCGGAGAACAACCACGAGCTGCTCGAGGACGACTTGATCGTCCGCGAGGCTTACGCCGACGAGGGGCCCACGATCAAGCGCTTTCGACCGCGCGCCATGGGCAGGGCGACGCCGATCCGCAAGCGCACCAGTCATCTCACGATCACGCTGACGCCGCGGTCGTAGAGGCGAGAACAGACCGAGAAGCCTTCCCAGACCGTAGACCACCAGTTTTTAGACCACCAGCTTTCCCCGACACCGCAGACCAGACCACAGAGCTTCCCCGACGACACCGGATTGAGATAGAGAAGAGAGAAGATGGGACAGAAGGTTCACCCCGAGGCAATGCGCGTGGGCTACATCCACGACTGGAAGTCCAATTGGTTCAACGAGCGCCACTTCGCCGAGTATCTCGCGGAGGACATTCGCATTCGCCGGCACATCACCGATCGCCTCGCCCACGCGGGCCTCTCCGACATCACGATTCGCAAGGACTCCGGTGAACTTGAGGTCAACATCCACACCGCCCGCCCCGGCATCGTGATCGGCAAGTCGGGCACCGAAGTGGACGCTCTGCGGCGCGACCTGCACCGCATGACCCAGAAGCAGATCAAGGTCAACATCCTCGAGATCAAGCGCCCCGAGCTCGACGCGAAGCTGGTCGCGCAGTCGATCGCCGAGCAACTGCAGAATCGTGTCGCCTTCCGCCGCGCGATGAAGCGGGCGCTCACCAGCGCGATGCGCTCCGGTGCCAAGGGCGTCAAGGTGCAGGTCGCCGGGCGCCTCGGCGGCGCCGAGATGGCGCGCACCGAGAGCTACTCCGACGGGCGTGTGCCGCTGCACACGATGCGCGCCGACATCGACTACGGCTTCCACGAGGCGGCCACCACGTTCGGGCGCATCGGCGTGAAGTGCTGGGTCAACAAGGGCGAGATCATGCCCGAGGGCTTCACCGGCGCAGACCTCACCGACATGACCGCTCCGCCTCCCCCGAGCGACGGGCGCGACGGTCGCGGTGGCGGACGCGACGGACGCGACGGGCGTGGTGGCGGCGGAGGCCGGGGCCGCGGCGGGGCGGGCGGGTCCGGATCTGGCGGTGGCGGCGGCCGCGGCGGCGGACGTGGGGCGGGTGGGCCTGGATCATCGGGCGGTGGTCGCGGTCCGGGCGCTCCGGGCGGTGGCCGTGGAGGCTCCGGCGGTGGCCGTGGCCCGGGCGGCGGTGGTCGTGGGCCTGGTGGTCCCGGTGGTGGTCGCGGGCCCGGCGGGCCTGGCGGTGGACGTGGGTCCGGTGGGCCTGGCGGTGGCCGTGGTGGCTCCGGTGGCGGGTTTGGCGGTTCCGGTGGAGGTCGAGGATCCGGTAGCCCACCCACCCGTGGCGGTGGCCGTGGCGGCGGCAGTCCCGAGGTGACCCGCTGATGCTCTCCCCCAAGCGTGTCAAGCACCGCAAGCAGCACCGCGGCCGCCGCGGCGGAATGTCGCGCGGCCAGGTGAAGGTCCAGTTCGGCGAGTACGGCCTGAAGTCGCTCGAGCAGGGGTGGCTCACCAACCGCCAGATCGAGGCCGCCCGTATCGCGATGACGCGCAAGATCAAGCGTGGCGGCAAGGTGTGGATCAACGTCTTCCCCGACAAGCCCGTCACCAAGAAGCCGGCCGAGACCCGCATGGGCTCGGGCAAGGGCTCCCCCGAGGGCTGGGTCGCCGTGGTCAAGCCCGGGCGCGTGATGTTCGAGCTCGCCGGTGTGCCCGAGCCGCTCGCCCGCGACGCGATCCGGCTCGCCGCGCACAAGCTGCCCGTCAAGTCCAAGTTCGTGATGCGCGAGGAGTGAGGATGAGCGCCCGGCTTGCCCATGAGATTCAGCACAACCGCACCCGAGTGAGTGTGGGCAACCGCACTGCAGCGAGTGTGGGGGAGTCCGCGCGATGAAGGCCAAGGAGATGCGCGACATGCCCGACGACGAGCTGGCGGAGCAGATCGGCACACTGCGCAAGGATCTTTTCGGGCTGCGCTTCGCGAATGCGACCGGCGAGCTCGAGAACACCGCCGGCATGGGCCGCGCCCGGCGCGACCTTGCGCGCGCGCTCACTGTGCGGCGCGAGCGAGAGCTTGGGATGTGACGAGATGGCCGATGAACAGGACAACGAGATGACCGACGAGCAGCAGCCCGAGGAGACGCAGGAGTCAGAGCAGACGCCGGAGCCGGTCGCGCAGGTCGCCCCGCCCGAGCCCGTCGAGCAGCTCTCGCCCAAGGAGCGCAGGCGTAGGGCGCGTTCGCTGCATGTCGGACCGTCACGCTCGTCGCGCTCGCCCGAGGAGCGCCAGGCTGAGCGCGATGCCGTGCGTCGCGCGAAGGCGGTCAAGCGCCGCACGCGGCGCTTGCAGGAACGCGCCAAACGCGCCGAGCACCGCGCTTCGACTCCGGCGAAGGAGCCGCTCGCGCCCGTGCATCCTCCGCGCGAGGGCGCCGGCCGGGTGCGTCAGGGCGTGGTCGTGTCCAGCAAGGCCGACAAAACGATCACCGTGCGCATCGACGTCGCCCGCCGCCACCGGCGCTACGAGAAGATCGTGCGCAGCTCCTCCACGCTGCACGCGCACGACGAGAACAACGACGCGCACGAGGGCGATGTGGTGCGCGTGATCGAGAGCCGCCCCCTGTCGCGCACCAAGCGCTGGAGGCTGGTGGATGTGTTGGAGAGGGCACGATGATCCAGAACGAGACGAGGCTGCGCGTGGCTGACAACACCGGGGCGCGCGAGATCCTTTGCATCCGCGTCAAGGGCGGCTCGCGTCGCCGGTATGCCCACGTGGGCGATGTGATCACCGCCACCGTCAAGCAGGCCACCCCCCACGGCACGGTCAAAAAGGGCGATGTGGTCACCGCCGTGGTGGTGCGCACGAAGAAGCCGTTCGGCCGCGAGGACGGCACCTACATCGCCTTCGACGAGAACGCTGCGGTGATCATCGACGAGCAGAACAACCCCCGCGGCACGCGCGTGTTCGGCCCTGTCGCGCGGGAACTGCGCGAGCGCAACTTCATGAAGATCGTCTCGCTCGCCCCGGAGGTGATCTAGGTGGCCGCTCCTGTGAATCCGCTGTCGTGTGGGTCGGCTGCAAGCCTGCGCCTGCCTTTGTCCTCGGTCGGGTCCGTGATGCACAGGGGGAGCCACTGATGGCACGTGCTCGGGCACAGACCGGTGGATCGAGCAAGGGCGGATCGCGGGCGAGCGGCGGCAAGAGCACCGGCGCGAAGCGCACCGGCACGAAGCGCTCGAGCGCCCCGGCGAAGGCCCTTCGGCGCACGCTGCGGATCCGCTCCGACGATCGCGTGCAGGTGATTGCGGGCAAGGACCGCGGCAAGAGCGGCCGTGTGCTGCGCGTGGAGCCGGGCTCCGAACGCGTGTATGTGGAGGGCCTGAACATGATCAAGCGCCACACCCGCCCCCAGCAGACGCAGAACGCCGGTCGTTACGGGGGCGGTGGGCCCAGCATCGGAGGCGTGATCGAGCGCGAGGGGCCGATCCACGTCTCCAACGTGATGCTGCTGGATCCCAAAGGCGGCAAACCCACGCGGGTGGGGATCGAGCGGGAGAATGGCAGGCCCTTCCGCGTCTCTCGCCGCACGGGAGCGAGGATCGACTGATGAGCACAGAAGCCCCCGCGCGCCTGAAGGTCCGCTACATGGAGGAGATCCGTCCGCAGCTGATCGAGCGCTTCGGCTACAGCTCCTCGATGCAGACGCCGCGCCTGGAGAAGATCACGCTCAACATGGGCGTCGGCGACGCCAAGCAGGACTCCAAGGCGCTGAAGGCCGCCCAGGACCAGCTCGCCACGATCGCCGGCCAGCAGCCGAGCGTGCGCCGCGCGCGCAAGTCGATCGCCGCGTTCAAACTGCGCGAGGGGATGCCGGTGGGGGTGTCGGTGACGCTGCGCCGGGAGCGCTCCTACGAGTTCCTCGACCGGCTGATCTCGATCGCGATCCCCCGGATCCGCGACTTCCGCGGCCTGCGCGCCCGCTCGTTCGACGGCCGCGGCAACTACTCGATGGGGGTGCGCGAACAGATCATCTTCCCCGAGATCGACTACGACGCGATCGACCACGTGCGCGGGCTGGACATCACGATCACCACCAGCGCCCACACCGACGTGGAGGCCTTTGTATTGCTCTCCGCGCTGGGGATGCCCTTCTCCACCTACGGCCGCCCGGCGGAGTTCGCCCAGGCTCTCGGGGAGAGCACCACCGACCAGGAGACGACTGACTGATGGCCAAGACCTCGCTACGCGTCAAGCAGGCGCGGACGCCGAAGTACAAGACGCGTGCCTATACTCGCTGCAACCGCTGCGGGCGACCCAAGGCGGTGTACCGCAAGTTCGGGCTTTGCCGCATCTGCTTGCGCGAGCTCGCCCACAACGGCCAGATCCCGGGGATGACCAAGTCCTCGTGGTAGGCGGGAGTATGAGCATTCTTTTCAAAAGCCGTGTGCCATAGCACACACCCTTAAAAAATGACAACGACAACTCGACCTAACTCAACCCCTCGCTGAGCTTCCATGCCCATGACCGACCCGATAGCGGACTTCCTCACGAGGATCCGCAACGCGATTCACGCCGCCCACGAGACGGTGCAGATCCCCGCGTCCAAACTGAAGACGGAGCTCGCCAGGATCCTCGCCGAGCAGGGCTACATCGAGAGCTGGTCGGTCGCGCCGGCACCGGATGGCGCCGCCGGGCAGGTGATCGAGATCCGTCTCAAGTACACCGCCGATCGCCGCTCGGCGATCGCGGGCCTCAAGCGCGTATCCAGGCCGGGTCAGCGCAGCTACGTGCAGGCCGGCGGGATCCCGAAGGTGCTGGGCGGGATGGGAACGTCGATCGTCTCGACCTCCCAGGGCGTGATGACCGGCCACGACGCGCGCGCGGCGGGCGTCGGCGGCGAGGTTCTGGCGCAGGTGTGGTGAGCATGGTGGCCCCTCCCCGGCGCCGGCGCGCAATGACCCGTCTCCGACCTGCATGCCCGTGGGCCATGGCCTGCCTCCGACCTGCATGCCCACAGGCTATGGGCTGCCTCCGACCCGCATGTGCCCGAGGGGGCGGGTAGACATGTCTAGGATCGGAAGACAGCCAATCCCCGTGCCGAGCGGCGTGACCGTCGCGATCGAGCCCGAGAGCGTGCGCGTGAGCGGGCCCAAAGGCGAGCTCCGGGAGCGCGTGCACCGCGACATCCAGGTCGTCCAGGAAGGCGAGCAGCTGCTCGTCACCCGCCCCACCGACCGCGGCGAGCATCGCGCGCTGCACGGGCTCACCCGAACGCTGGTGGCCAACATGGTGCAGGGCGTCACCGCGGGCTACGAAAAGCGCCTGGAGATCCAGGGCGTCGGCTACCGTGCGCAGCTGAAGGGCAAGGACCTCGAGCTCGCCGTCGGCTACTCCCATCCCGTCCCGATTCCGGCGCCGAGCGGGATCGAGTTCGAAGTGCCCCAGCCCACCAGGATCGTCGTGAAGGGGATCTCCAAGCAGCTGGTCGGAGAGACCGCCGCGATCATCCGCAAGCAGCGCCCGCCGGAGCCATACAAGGGCAAGGGCATCCGCTACGAGGGCGAGTACGTCGCCAGGAAGGTGGGGAAGAGGGCATGAGCTTCCTAACCAATGGCGACTATGCAGCGACCAGAGTGGGTAGGCGCGCATGAGCCACTCCTCCGACAAGAGCGAGTACGCGACGAGCAGAGTGGGTAGGCGCGCATGAGCCTCATGACCAAGCCCGAGCGCAGGCTGAAACGGCGCCGCCGAGTGCGCGCGAAGATCGCCGGCACGCCGACGCGGCCGCGGATCTCGGTGTTCCGTTCCAACAAGGGGCTGTCGGCGCAGGCGGTCGACGACCTCTCCGGCCGCACGCTGGCGGCGGTCAACTGGTATGAGCCCGAGCTGCGGACGCTCGCCAAGGCGCAGCGCACCGCCCGCGAGGGCGCGCTGCTGGCCGAGCGCGTCAAAGCGGCGGGGGCCACCGAAGCAGTGTTCGACCGCGGCGGCTACCGCTACCACGGACACGTCAAGGACTTCGCAGAGGCGCTGCGCGAGGCGGGCATAGTCGTCTAAAGTCCCCACCCGCCCGCCCCCAGCCACCAACTACCCTCTCGACTCCCACCATGTCCACCATTCCCACAGATCGCTCCGTCAACCCCGCCGGCCTGGACCTCCAGGAGCGGGTCGTCGAGATCAACCGCGTCGCCAAGGTGGTGAAGGGCGGGAGGCGCTTCTCCTTCACCGCGCTGGTGGTCGTCGGCGACGAACGGGAAGTGGTGGGCGTCGGCTACGGCAAGGCGACCGAGGTGCCGCTGGCGATCCAGAAGGGTGTGGAGCGCGCCAAGAAGGATCTCTTCCGCGTCCCCCGGCACGGGAGCACGATCACCCACCAGACCACCGGGATCTTCGGCTCCGGCCGCGTGTTGCTGAAGCCCGCGGCGCCGGGCACCGGCGTGATTGCCGGCGGAGGCGTGCGCGCCGTGCTGGAGCTGGCGGGGATCCACGACATCCTCTCCAAGAGCCTCGGCACGCAGAACCCGATCAACCTCGTGAAGGCCACGATCACCGGTCTGCGGGGGCTGAACACCCCCGAGGAGGTCGCGCGCCTGCGTGGCCTGACGATCAACCAGGTGCTGGGCCTCGCGGACAAGCCCGCCGAGGGGGAGACGTTGGCGGCCGCGCCAGACGGGTCTCCTGACGCGAAAGCTGCCTCGGGGGCTGCAGTGCCCGATGGCGCGCCTGCCGAGGAGGCGCCGGCTGTGGCTGAGTCCGTCGAGGCGGCGCCACAGGTCGAGACGGAGACATCGCCGGAGGCAGAGTCCACCGAGGAGACGCCGGCCTGATGGCTGCCATCACAGTCATCCAGCGCCGATCGAGCAACGGCTCCAACAAGCGCCAGCTGGACACGCTGCGCTCGCTGGGCCTGCGCCGGATCGGCCACACAGTGAAGGTCGACGACTCCCCCCAGGCGCGCGGGATGCTGCACGCGGTGCGCCACCTCGTGGAAGTGCAGGAGCAGGGCAAGTGAGCGAGCAGGAGCCCCGCATCGGGTTGCATAGCCTCGCCCCGGCTCCGGGAAGCCGCCGGCCGCGCAAGCGCGTGGGGCGCGGGGAAGGCTCGGGCACGGGCAAGACCGCCGGCAGAGGCCAGAAGGGATACGGCTCGCGCTCGGGCGCCAAGAGCAGGGCCCGCTTCGAGGGCGGGCAGATGCCGATTCATATGCGGATGCGCAAGCTCAGGGGCCCGCACATGAAGAAGTCGATGCCCTTCGAGCCGTTCCGCACGCACACCCAGGCGGTCAACATCGGCGATCTCGACGCGCGCTTCGAGGCGGGCGCGGAGGTCACGCTGGAGTCGATGCGCGGCAAGGGCCTCGGCACCCGCAAGGCGGTGCCGGTGAAGGTGCTGGCGAAGGGCGAGCTCGGCAAGGCGCTGACAGTCCACGCGCACGCCTTCAGCGCCAGCGCGCGCGAGCGCATCGAGGCGGCGGGCGGCAGCTGCGTCGTGCTCGACGAGCGGGCAGCCTCCTAAGCTTTTTCTGTCAGAATCGCGAGGCGATGCTCTCGACGATCCTGAACGCCTTCCAGGTGCCGGACATCCGGAAGAAGATCGGCTTCACGGCGGCGATGCTGCTGATCTACCGCCTTGGCTCGCACCTGCCGGTGCCGGGGGTCAACCTGACCGCGGTCAACAGCATCCAGAAGCAGCTGGGCGGCTCAAACATCCTGGGGCTGCTGAACCTCTTCTCGGGCGGGAGCCTCTCGCGTATCGCGATCTTCGCGCTGGGGATCATGCCGTACATCACGGCCTCGATCATCCTGCAGCTGCTGCAGGTCGTGGTGCCCTCGCTGGAGAAGCTCTCCAAGGAAGGCGAAGTCGGGCAGGCGCGGATCACGCAGTACACCCGCTACCTGACCGTGGGCCTGGCGTTCGCGCAGTCGGTGGGCTACGTCTTCCTGTTCCACTCGCTGCAGGCGAGCGCCGGAGAATCGGTCGTCACGAAGTTCGACTTCCCCCACATCTTCCTGATCGTCGTGTGCCTGACGGCCGGCTGCGTGCTGCTGATGTGGATCGGCGAGCTGATCACCCAGAAAGGCATTGCCAACGGCATCTCGCTGTTGATCTTCGCCTCGATCGTCTCGCGCCTGCCGACGGGGATCCAGGCGTGGTGGACGACCCAGAACCAGGTGTTCAAGGTGATGATGCCGTTCCTCGTCCTGGTCGTCGTGGCGGCGGTCGTGTTCGTGATGGAGGGCCAGCGGCGGATCCCGGTGCAGTACGCCAAGCGCGTGATCGGGCGGCGGATGAGCGAGGGCGGCCAGACGTACCTGCCGCTGCGCGTGAACATGGCGGGAGTGATCCCGGTGATCTTCGCGGCCAGCATCATGGCCTTCCCGCCGACGATCGGGCAGCTGATCAAAACCCACACGGGCCAGGAAGTATCCGACTTCTTCAACCCCAAAGGCTGGCACTACATCGTGGGGGAGTCGATCTTCATCGTGATCTTCACGTACTTCTACACGGCGGTGACCTTCAACCCGGTCGATCAGGCGGACAACCTGAAGAAGTACGGCGGCTTCATCCCCGGCGTGCGCCCGGGGCGCCCGACGGCCGAATTCCTCGACCGCATCCTCGCGCGTCTGACGTTCCCCGGCGCGCTGTTCCTCGCTGCCGTAGCGGCGCTGCCGACGATCCTGTTCGACCGCACGCACGTGGAACTGCAGCTGGGAGGAACGTCGATCCTGATCGTGATCGGGGTGGCGCTGGAAACAATGAAGCAGCTCGAGGCGCAGCTGATGATGCGAAGTTACGAGGGGTTCTTGAAGTAGCGCTCTGTTGGGGGGTGGTCGGG
>DASZIQ010000096.1:0-28639 GCA_035948945.1 Solirubrobacteraceae bacterium | reverse complement strand
GGGGGTGGCCCCCGGGCGACGCCGCTGTGAGCCTATTCTTTGTATGCCCCGAATTTTAATTCTTCAGTTAACATCTTGAATAATAAGTCGGCGGTAAGGGTCGCTGGCTGGCCGCCGATTTCCATGCCGACGGCCACCGATTGACCGCCGAGTTCGACTAATGAGAGCGCCGGTTCGACGCACATGTATAAGCCGGAATATTCTTCGACTTCCTGATGCGTATCCACGCACGCAACATCGTATTTGTCTTCTTTGAGCAATCTTACTTCGGTCGTGTTTAACGTGAGCAGACACGTTTCGCCGCTCCTTTTTTTGATCGTAACAGTCGTGAACGCGCCGGCCGCGTTGTACACCTCGACGATCTGCGATGACGTGCTCGATTCATACCCCAGTTCGGTCGAAGCTTTTGTCCGGCCCAATGTGACTTCGCAGCCCGCGGCGCCTTCTACGCTGCATGAGCTGTATTCGATCGTCTCTTCGTCTTTGCCGGGGTTGCCGCCGATCAGCTTGCCTTCGATTTTGGCGGCGCTGCAGTAGATCGTCACCGCCGTTCCGAGGACCGTGCTTTTCAGCTTGACTAAGCTGCCGGCGAAGTTTTCGCCTCTGATTAATCTGGTTTCGCCGGCCGCCAGTTTCACGCCGTTGACGTGCCACACCGGGCCGGTCCTCGCCGATGCGACGGCACTCGTCGCGAGGAGGCCGATCGCGCTCAGCAGCACAAACAGGATCATACGTACTTTGAACATAATGTTTTTATCTCCTTCCGTCCCGGCGCTGCCGGGACCGTTGCCATATGGATGAGGCACCCATCCCGCCACGTGCGGGAAGGAGCCCGCTTCCTGCTCTCAGCTCCCTCGCCGCTGTCCCGCTTGCGGACACAACGGCGCGGGCGCGGGCAGTATCCCGCTGCGGCCAGGCGAATACAACCGTTTGAGATGCCGCGTGCTAGGCGTACATCGCCGCGATCTCGGCGGCGTACTTCTCCGAGATCGGCTTGCGCTTGAGCTTCATCGTCGGCGTCAGCTCATCCTCCCCCGGCAGCCAGTCGCCGGGGACGATCGTGAACTTCTTGATCTGCTCGACACGGGCGAGGCGGGAGTTGGCGGCGTCGACAGCCTCCTGCACGGCGGCAACCACCGCGGGCTCGGCGGCGAGCTGCTCCAGGGTGCGGCCCTCGAGGCCGTGCTGCGAGGCCCACATCGGGGCGAAGTCGGCGTCGAGCACGATCAGCGCAGTGTTGTAGGGGCGGCGGTCGCCGATCGCGCACGCCTGGCCGATCAGCGGCGAGACGCTCTTGATCGCGGCCTCGATGTTGGCGGGCGACATGTTCTTGCCGGCGGCGTTGATGATCAGCTCCTTCTTGCGGTCGACGATCCGCAGGTAGCCGTCGGCGTCGAGCTCGCCGATGTCGCCGGTGTGCAGCCAGCCCTCGGGATCGATCGCCTCGGCCGTCTTCTGCGGGTCGCCGCGGTAGCCGAGCATCACCATCTCGCCGCGCACAAGCACCTCGCCGTCCTCGGCGAGCGAGATCTCCACGCCGGGCGCGGGCGGCCCGACGGTGCCGAGCTTGATCCGCTCCGGCGGGTTGACGCAGCCGGCGCCGCATGTCTCCGACATCCCCCACAGCTCCGAGAGCGGAATGCCGATCGCGTGGAAGAACTCGAGCACCTCCAGCGGCGTGGGGGCAGCGCCGACGTTGACGGCGCGCACCTCGTCGAAGCCGAGCATCTTGCGCAGGCCGGCAAAGATCTCATCGTCGGCGGCGGCGACCTCGGCCGCGAGCTCCGCCGGAACCTGCTCGCCGCGCTGCTCGATGCGCACCTTCTCGATCGCGGCGGCGAGCGCGCGCTCGGTCTGCCCGCGCTGCTCCTCGGGCTGGCCCGCGATCATCGTCTCCAGGCCGGCCTTCAGCTTCTCCCAGATGCGGGGCACGGCGAAGAACCAATGGGGGCGCACCTCGGGCAGGTAGGAGAGCACCTGGCGCGGGTCGGGGCACGTGGTGATCTGCAGCCCGTAGACGATCGGCAGGTAGTGGTGGGCGCCGCGCTCGGCGATGTGGGCGGCCGGCAGCCACGAGATCACCCGGGATTCCTCCGGGAACTCGACTATCCGCTCGATGCCGCGCACCGCGGAGAGCAGGTTGCGGTGGCAGAGCTGCACGCCCTTCGGCGGCCCCGTGGTGCCGGAGGTGTAGATCAGCGTGAGCACGTCCTCGGGCCCGACCTGTGCGGCGGCCTCATCCACGGCCGCCTGCGTCTGCGGGTCGCGCCCGAAGGCCTCGACCTCGTCGAGCGTGAGCACGCCATCGGAGAGGGACTCTTCGTCGGGGTGATCGAGGACGATCACGCGTTCCAGATGGGGCAGGTTCTCGCGCGCCTCCAGCAGCCGCTCGAGGTACTGGCGCTCGACCACGGCGATGTGGGCGTCGGCGTCGGCGACCACGTACTCGATCTGGTTGGCGGCGTAGGTCTGGTAGATCGAGAAGGGCGTCGCGCCGAGCGTGACCGCGGCCAGGTCGACGATATGAAACTCGGGGCGGTTGGAGAGCATGATCGCAAGCGTCTGCCCGCGCCGCAGCCCCAGCCGGTGCAGCCCCCCGGCGAGGTCGCGCACGCGACGGTGCCACTGCGCCCAGGTGAGCGTCTGCGCGTCGTCCTTGGTGCGGATCGCGACGCGATCGGCGCGCGCCGAGCTCGTGATCTCGAACGCCTCGACGATCGTGGCGACATGCGCGGCGGGATGGCCCTCCGCGCCGGCCGCGGATCCGGCGCTGCCAGCTGACTGCTTAGGTGCGATGGCGCTCTCCATTCGATCCCTCCTCGATGCTCGCAATGCTCCTCATCCACACCAAAAGCTAGCGAAGATCGGCGCCGTTGCGGACAACTTTCGCTCTCGCGCCCGCGCAACCGCCGCCCTCACCCACCGAGACGGCCAATGTCGTTGCTGATCCCATTGATCACGAGGAACGCGAGCAGCACGATCCCGACCGAGCTGAAGCGCCACATCGCGGCGAGCGAGACTCGCCGCCCGCGGACCTTCTCGGCGAGCGCCCACAGCACGTGGCCGCCGTCGAGCGGCAGGAACGGGAAGAGGTTGACGATCGCGAGCGCGAGCGAGACGAAGCCGATGATCACGAGCGCATAGCCGGCGCCGGCGGTGACCGCTTCCTGGGTGTCCACCGTGATCCCCACGATGCTGCTGAATTCATGGCGCACCTTCGCGCTGGTGAAGGCGTGGCCAATGTTGGTGAGCGTGTGGGCGGTGATCCCCCACATCTCGCCGAGCGCCGTGCCGGCGGCGGCGAACGGGCCGTAGCGCTTGGGGGTGGCGCCGAAGTCGAAGCCGATCAACATGCGTTTCAGCTGCGCGCTATAGCGGGGGTGGGCCGAGAGCGTGACGGTGCGACCCGCGCGCCTGACGGTCAGCTGCACCGGCGTCACCGCGCGGCAGCCTTCGTGCGGGGTCCCGGCACAGCGGTGGGCGCCGATCGCCTTGATCGCGGCGGATGTCTCGTTCACGCGCCGTCCGTCGATCGCGAGGATCCGATCGCCGAGCCTGAGCGTCCCGTAGGCGGGCTCGTTCTTCTCGATCGCCGCCACGGTGGTGTTGGGGACGCGCGTATGGATCGACGGGTTGAGGTTTTCGAGCGTGGCGATGCCGGCGAGGCTGCCGGAGAAGAGAATCGCCCAGAACAGCACGAAGGCGATCAGCAGGTTCACGCCGGGTCCGGCGAGGATCACGGCTATGCGCTTCCACGGCGGCTGGTTGTAGTAGGCGTGCGCCGCCACCTCCGGATCAAGCCCATCGAGTTCCTGCGGGCTCATACCGGTGATCTTCACGAACCCCCCGGCGGGGATCGCACCGATCATGTACTCGGTTTCCCCCCGGCGGAACCCGACGAGCTTCGGCGGGAAGAACAGCGAGAAGCGCTCCACGCGCATCCCCACCGCCTTGGCGACGGTGAAGTGGCCGGCCTCGTGCAGGATGACGAGCGCGGCGATGCCGAGGATCGTGAGCACCCAGCTCATGCGCTCAGTGTGGCAGGCGACGGCGAGACTTCACGCAGATGGGTCGGGCGCACGGCGGCAATCGGCCAACCTTGCACGATCGGCTGCGCCCGCCGCTCATGGCCGGGCAGGCTCAGGTCAGCGCGGTGACAGCCTCATTCGCGAGGGCGCGGGCCTCGCGGTCGGCTGCATAGAGCGACTCGAAGGCGCGCACGGGAGTGGCTGGGAGGCGCTCCAGCGTCGCCTCGATCACGGCCGGGATGCCGGCGAAGGGCAGCCCTCCCTGGATGAAGGCGTGCACCGCCACCTCGTTGGCGGCGTTCAGCACGCAGGGCGCGGTGCCACCGGTGACGGCTGCTTCGCGCGCGATGCGCAAGCAGGGAAAGGCGTCGAGATCGACCGCCTCGAACGTCAGCTCGCCGACCTGCACAAGGTCGAGCGGCGCGATCGGGAGCTCAACGCTCTCCCCGCCGTGCAGCGCGTAGGAGATCGCCACGCGCATGTCGCGCGGGCCGATGTGGGCGAGCATCGCGCCGTCGGCGAGCTGGACGAGCCCGTGGATCAGGGACTGCGGGTGGACCACCACGTCGATGCGCTCGTAGGGGGTGCCGAACAGGTGGTGGGCCTCCATCAACTCCAGGCCCTTGTTCATCAGCGTGGCGGAGCCGATCGTGTTCATGCTCCCCATCTCCCAGGTCGGGTGGGCGAGCGCCTGCGCGACCGTCACCTCTTGCAGCTGTGTGGGCGTGTACCCACGGAAGGGGCCACCAGACGCGGTGATCGTGAGCCGCTCCACGGCCCCCGGTGGCTGGCCTGAGAGCAGTTGGTGCAGGGCGGTGTGCTCGGAGTCGACCGGGACGATCTGCGCGCCCGTCGCTTCTGCCAGCGCGGTCACCAGCTCGCCGCCGACGACCAGCGACTCCTTGTTGGCGAGCGCGAGGTCGATGCCCTCGCCGAGCGTCGCCACGGTGGGCCCGAGGCCGGCGGAGCCAACGAGCGCGTTGAGCACCAGATCGGCGCCCGACTCGACGACCAGCCGCACGAGCCCCTCCGCGCCGTGCAGCACCTCTCCCCCGGTCCACGCCTCGGCCGCGCGCGCGGCGGCGTCGGGCTCGACCAGCGCGATCCGCCCCACCCCGTGGGTGCGGGCCTGCGCGAGCAGCGTCTCCCAGGAGCGCTGGGCGGAGAGGCCCACCAGCTCGAACGCCTCGCTGCGGCCCACGATGTCGAGCGCCTGCGTGCCGATCGAGCCGGTGGAGCCGAGGATCAGGAGTCGCTTGGGCATCGGGTTGCGCAACTGCACGAACGTACCGTCCGCACGCTGGCACGCTTCATTTTGTAAATGGTTCGGGTCCGTTTCGAAGACATCGTCGCCAGCCCCGACTGACCTTCACACATACGCAAGCCAAATGTAATAGCCGACGACGGCCGTGAACAGCACCGCGTCGAGGCGGTCGAGCGCGCCGCCGTGCGCGCCGAACAGCTTCCCCGCGTCCTTGACGCCGGCCTCGCGCTTGACGAACGACTCGAACAGGTCCCCGACGGGACCGGCGATGGCAACGCCGAGGCCGAGCACCAGCGCGTGCGTGCCGGGCAGCCATTCCTGGTAGCGCCCGGCCAGCCACACGGCGACGACGGCGCAGATCATCCCGGCCACAAGCCCCTCGACGGTCTTGCCGGGTGAGATCGAGGGCGCGAGCGGGCGGCGGCCGAAGAGGCGCCCGCCGAGGTAGGCGCCGGTGTCGCCGAGGAAGGTGCCCACCAGCACGTCGATCACGATGCCCTCGCCGTGCGGCAGCTGGCGCAGGAGCACCGCGTGGGCGAGCGCGAGGCCAATCCAGAAGATCCCCAGCAGCGTGACGGCCAGCCCGGCGACGGAGGGGCGGGGCTGGCGGAGGGTCAGCCCGAACAGCAGCGGCAGCGAGGCGACCGTGGCGAGCAGCACCTGCGGCGGCCCCCCGTACAGCGCTGCGGCGAGCAGCCCCGCGAGCGCGATGAAGCCGGCGAGGCGCACGGGGTGGGTGCGCTCGTACATGCCATACAGCTCGTGCATGCAGATCCAGCCGAGCACCAGCACGCCAAGGGCGAAGACGGCGCCGCCCTCGATCACGATGAACAGCGCGAAGGCGATCGCCGGCAGCGCGGCCAGCACCCGTGCGGCGAGGTCGGAGCGCCCGGCGCTCATCGCCCGCCGAAGCGCCGCCGCCGTGCGCTGAACTCGGCGAGCGACTGTTCGAGCGCCGCGCGCGTGAAGTCCGGCCACAGCTCCTCGCGGAAGACCAGCTCGGAGTAGGCCGACTGCCACAGCAGGTAGTTGGAGAGCCGCCGCTCGCCGGAGGTGCGGATGATCAGGTCGGGGTCGTGCATCTCCGGCGCGTACAGGCAGCGGCGGAACTCCTCCTCATCGGATTTGGGGGCGAGGTGCTCGGCCAACTGGCCTTCGGCCAGTTGCTCCCTCATGGCCGCAAAGCGCCGGGCGGCGTCGACGATCTCGGCGCGGCCGCCATAGTTGAAGGCGACGAACAGCGTGATCGTGGAGTTGGCGTCGGTCAGCTCTTCCGCCCAACGCATCTGGCCCTGCAGATCCCCGGGGAGGCCCTCGCGGCGGCCGATGAAGCGCATCCGCACCCCCTCGGCGTGCAGCTCGGGGGTTTCGCCGGCGATCCGCCGTGAGAACATCTCGAACAGGCCCTGCACCTCGGTGGGCGAGCGCGACCAGTTCTCGGTCGAAAAGGAGTACACCGTCAGCTCCTCGATCCCAAGCTCGACGGCGTCGCGCAGGCGCGCCTTGACTGTGTCCGCGCCCGCCTCGTGCCCGGCGTTGACGGGCAGCCCGCGCGCGTGCGCCCAGCGGCCGTTGCCGTCGGTGATGATCGCCACGTACCGCGCGATGACACTCCCGCCCGCCCCGGCGCCCGCCATCAGACTTCGAGGATCTCCTCTTCCTTGGCCTTCAGCACCCCATCGAGGTCGGCGATGCGGGCGTCGGTGAGCTTCTGCAGCTCGACCTCGGCGCGGTGCTCGTCGTCGGAGCCGGCCTCCCCGGCCTCCTTCAGCTCGCGCAGGTCGTGCATCACGTCGCGGCGCACGTTGCGGATCTTCACGCGGCCCTCCTCGATCAGATGGCGCACGACCTTCACCAGCTCGCGGCGGCGTTCCTCGGTCAGCTCGGGCACGACCAGGCGCACGACGTTGCCGTCGTTGGACGGGTTCAAACCGACATCGGACTCGTTGATCGCCTTCTCGATGAACTTGATCGAGGACTTGTCGTAGGGCTGCACGGTGAGCAGGCGCGCCTCGGGCGCGGAGATCGTGGCGAGCTGATTCAAGGGCGTGGGCGCGCCGTAGTAGTCGACCACGACGCGCTCCAGCAGAGCGGGGGAGGCGCGGCCGGTGCGCACCGTGGCGAGCTCGTGTTGGGTGGCCTCCACGGACTTGGCCATCCGCCCGCGCGCGTCCTCGATCAGCTCGTCGATCATCTCAGCAGCCATCGCGAAGACCTCCCTCGTCGGCCAGCGCCCGGCGGCACCAGTAAAGCTCAACCATGACCACTGCCACCCTCCTCACTCGGAGTTGTCGAAACCAGCGTGCCCACGCGCTCCCCCGAGATTATCCGCGAGATCGAGCGCTCGTCGTCCATGTTGAAGACGTTCAGCGGCATCCCGTTCTCCATGCACAGCGCCAACGCCGTGGAGTCCATCACGCGCAGGCGGCGCTCCAGCGCCTCCATGTGGGTGATCTCGGGGATGAACCGCGCCTCGGGATCGAGCGCGGGGTCGGCGGTGTAGACGCCCTCGACGCCGTTCTTGGCCATCAGGATGATCTCCGCGTGCACCTCGGCGGCGCGCAGCGCGGCGGCCGTGTCCGTGGTGAAGAACGGGTTGCCGGTGCCGGCGGCGAAGATCACGACGCGCCCCTTCTCCAGGTGGCGCATCGCGCGGCGGCGGATGTAGGGCTCGGCGACCTCGGAGATCGCAAGCGCCGACTGCACGCGCGTGTCGGTGCCGCTCTTCTCCAGCGCGTCCTGCAGCGGCAGCGCGTTGAGCACGGTGGCGAGCATCCCCATGTAGTCGGCGGTCGAGCGGTCCATCCCGGCGGCGGCGCCCTGCATGCCGCGATAGATGTTCCCGGCCCCGACCACGATCCCGACCTCGACCCCCCGGTCGCGCACCTCGCTCACCTGGCGCGCCACGGCCGCGACCCGCGCGGGGTCGGTGCCGAACGGCAGCTCCCCCATCAGCGCCTCGCCGGAGAGCTTCAGGAGGATGCGTTTGAACGCGGGAGCCATATGGCCGAGAGCCTACTGGCCGACGGCAAACCGCACGAAGCGGCGGATCACGACGTTCTCGCCGGTCTTGGCGGTCAGCTCGTCGCGCAACTGCTGGACGGTCTTGCCCTCGAACTTGGGGTGGTGGAGCTCCTGCTCGAGCAGCACGATCGTGCCGTACCAGGCGTCGAGCTTGCCGGTGACGATCCGCTCGCGCACGTTCTCGGGCTTGTCGGCGGCCTCCTGCTCGTAGATCCGGGACTCCGCCTCGCGTGCATCGGCGGGGACGTCCTCGCGAGTGACGTAGGCGACCGTGGGGGAGGCGGCGATCTGCATCGCGACGTCGCGGGCGAAGCCGGTGAAGTCCTCGTTGGTCGCCACGAAGTCGGTGTTGCAGTCGACCTCGATCAACACCCCGACCTTGGCGCCGGGGTGAATGTAGGCCTGCACGGTGCCCTCGGTGGCTACACGCTCGCCGAGGTCTTGGATCTTCTTGCCCTGGCGCAGGCGCAGGAGCTCGATCGCTTTCTCGAGGTCTCCCGCCGCCTCGGTGAGGGCCTTCTTGCAGTCCATCATCCCCGCGCCGGTGCGGTCGCGCAGGGCCTTCACGTCTTTGGCGCCGATCTCCACGGCGTTCATGCCTGCGCCTCCTCGGTCTCGACGGCGACGGCAGCTCCGTCGTCCGGCTGAGCTTCGGCCGGCGGCGGGACTTCGACGCTCTCCGGGGGCTCCGGCGCAGCGGCCGGCTCGGGCGGCGCCACCTTGCCAGCGGGGGCAGCCTCGACGGCGGGGGCAGCCTGGGGTGGCTCGGCGGGCGCCGGCGCGGGAGCCTCTGTGGCAGGCGGCTCCGGGGCCGGAGGGGTCTCAGGAGTCTGCTCCGGCGCCGCCTGCGGGGCTGCCGTTGCCTGCGCTGGCTCCGCAGGCCCCTGTGGGGTCGGCTCGGCCTGCTTCGGCACTGCTGGCGCCGCCGCCTGTGGCGCTGCCTGGGCCTGCTTGGGCGCTGCCTCAGCCGGCACCTGTGTGGCCCCCTGGGCCGGCGCGGGGGCCTCCTGCGCTGCCGCGGGTGCAGGCTCAGCAGCCGCTGCCGCAGCGGCCGCAGCCTGCTGCGCCGCCAGGCGTTCCTGGGCCTGCTGAGCGGCCTGCTCCTCGGCCTCGCGGCGGGCTGCGTCTTCCTCTGCTTCGCGTTTGGCCCGCGCCTCGGCCTCGGCCCGGGCGCGCTCTTCGGCTTCCTGGCGGGCGCGTTCCTCCTCGGCGCGGAACACGTTGCGGCCCTCGGCGACGACGTCTCCGATCGCGCGCGTGATCAGCGAGCAGGAGCGGATCGCGTCGTCGTTGCCGGGGATCACGAAGTCGATCCCGTCGGGGTCGCAGTTGGTGTCGACCAGGCCGATGATCGGGATCCGCAGCCGCTGCGCCTCGCGCACGGCGATCGCCTCTGTTTTGAGGTCGATCACGAACATCGCGTCGGGCACGCGCTGCATGTCTTTGACGCCGCCGAGGTTGGCGCGCAGCTTCGCGAGGTCGGCCTGGCGGGCCATCCGCTCGCGGGTGGGCAGCAGCGCGAGCTGGCCCTCGGCCTCGAAGCGTTCGAGGTCGTGCAGGCGGCGGATGCGGAGGTTGATCGTCTGGAAGTTGGTCAAGAGGCCGCCCAGCCAACGGTGGTTGACGTACGGCATGCCGGCGGCCGTGGCGACGTCGCGAACGATGTCGCGGGCCTGCTTCTTGGTGCCGACGAACAGCACCACACCGCCGCGGTGGGCGAGCGTGCCGGCGAACTCGCGCGCCTGTTCCAGCAGGACGGCGGTCTTGAGCAGATCGATGATGTAGATGCCGCCGCGCTCGCCATGGATGAAGCGGCGCATCTTGGGGTTCCAGCGGCGCGTTTGGTGACCGAAGTGAACGCCGGCCTCCAGCAGTTCCGCGATGCCTACTTGTGCCACGGTGTCTCCCTTGCAGTGCCTTATGGGTTGGTCAGTCCATACGGCGGACGTGGACTCGCGGGAAGCCACCGGCGCAGGCCGGCACCACGAGCAGGGCCACGATCCGTGCCCCGTACGGGTCGAGGGTTGGAATCAGCCGATCAGGATAGCCGTTCGGCCCGCTCCAGTGCGGCGGCGAGGTCGGCGGGGAGGTCCGAATGCACCTCCAACCGCTCCCCCGTCGCCGGATGCGTGAGCGCCAGGCGGGTGGCGTGCAGGAACTGGCGCTCCAAACCGAGCGCCCCCGCGGTTCCGTACTCGGGGTCGCCGGCGACGGGGTTGCCGATCGCCCGCAGGTGCACGCGGATCTGGTGGGTGCGGCCCGTGTCCAACCGCAGGCGCAGCAGCGAATGCGCGGGGAGGGCCCGCTCGAGCGTGAAGTGGGTGCGGGCCTCGCGCGGGAAATTGCCGCCGACCGCCATGCGCGTGCGCACGGTGGGGTCGCGTCCGATCGGCGCCTCGATCGTGCCGCTGCGCGCGCGCGGGCGGCCCTCGACCAGCGCGAGGTATTCGCGCTCGATCTGCCGCGCGGCGAGCGCCTGCTGCAGCAGCCGGTGGGCCTCCTCGGAGCGGGCGACCACCAGCAGCCCCGAGGTGTCGCGGTCGAGCCGGTGCACGATCCCCGCGCGCTCCGGATCGCCCCCCGCGGCGACGCCGGCGAGCAGCTGCGAGAGCGTGCCCTCGCGGTGCCCGCGCGCGGGGTGCACCACGAGGCCGGCGGGCTTGTCGACGATCAGCAGGTGCTCGTCTTCGTAGGCGATCTCAAACGGCGCGCCAGCCATTTACGTTGTTCGCGCTTGGTCGCCTAGCGGACGCTCGATGAGCAGCAGGAGGATCAGAACCCCCAGTGTTATGGAGACATCGGCGAGGTTGAAGGGCGGCCAGCCGAGCGGCAGCTTGACGAAGTCGGTGACGTACCCGGCGCGCAGGCGGTCGATGACGTTGCCGAGCGCCCCGCCGAGCAGCATCCCCGTCGGCAGCCAGATCAGGGGCCGCGAGGTGTGCAGGGCGAAGTACCCGAGCAGCACCAGCAGCGCAAGCGCGATCACGACCGTGACGGCGACGGGGTCGCCGGGCAGGAAGCCGAAGGCGACACCGCGGTTGCGCGTGTTGACCAGCGCGAGGCCGGGCAGCACCCCGCGTTCTTCGCCGGGGACGATCGAGGCCCGCACGGCGTGCTTGGCGAGTTGGTCGAGGACGACGACGGCGAGGGCGAGGAGCGCGGCGCGGATCCAGGGGGAGCGTGCCAACCGGGGGAGCGTGTCAACCGCCGATGATGCCGTGCACGACGATGCTGTTGACGAGCTCCAGCACGATCAGCGCGATGAACGGGCTGAAGTCGAGGCCGCCGAAGCTTGGCAGCACGCGGCGGAAGATCCGCAGGAACGGTTCGCACACGTCGCGCAGGAAGCCGATCACGGCGCCCACCCCGCGCGAGTAGGGCGGGCGCACGCCGAAGGCGAACAGCCAGCCCACGACGATGTGGGCGAAAATCAGCAGGATGTAGACATAAATCAGCGTCGATAGGTAGTTGGCTACCTCGGTGCGGGCGCTGGCGAGCAGGATCATCCCCTGCGCCCCCGCTGCGGCCGCGACCCGCCGGCGCCCGGCCCGCGTCGGCGCAGCACGGCGTCGAGGGCATCGCTGAATGCCGCGCGCACCCCGGCGCGCTCCAGCGCGGCGACCCCGCGTGCGGTGAGCCCCCCGGGCGATGAGACCTCGCGGCGCAGAGCGAGCGTGTCGTAGTCGCGGCGGCGCAGCAGCTCCGCGGTGCCGGCGAGCGTCTGCACGACGAGCCGCGCGCCCTCGTGGGCGGGGATGCCGCGGCGCACGCCTGCGTCGACCTGGGCCTCGGCGATCAGCGCCACGTAGGCAGGTGCGCAGGACATCAGGCCAGTGGCGACGTCCAGAAGAGCGTCGTCGAGCACCACCAACGTGCCGAGCTCGGCGAACAGTTGGCGCACCTGCGCATCGAGGGCGCCGTCTCCGCTGGGCGTAGCCTCGATCGGGTTGACGGCGAGCTCTCCGGTGGCCGTCGCCTCGACCGCGTCGCCCGCAAGGTCTCCGATGTGCGCCGCCGCCTCTCGCTCGGGGTCGGCCGCCTGCACCACGGCCCCCTGACGCACCTCGACGGGCAGCGAGGGGATGAAGCGGTACACGGGCCGCCCGGGGTACGCCTCCCTCACCTCGGCGAGCGGCGTCGCGGCGAGGATCGAGGCGACCGCGCTCGCCTTGGGAGCGACCTCTTCGGCAATGCCGCGCAGCTGGGCCGGCTTGTGGCAGAGCACCACAAGCTCCGCGCGGGAGGCGACGTCTGCGTTACTCGCAAGCGCCTCCCCACCGGTCTCTTCCGCCAGCGCGCGAGCGCGCTCGGCGACAGGATCGAAGCACAGCACCGGCCGCCCCCACCCGCGGGCGAGCGCACGCGCCATGTTGCCTGCTCCGATCAGACCAATCTGCATCGCGCGCTTAGGCTATCGGCATCCGGCTCCGTGAAGGGCATCCGGCTCAGTGAAGGCCGCGACCCCGAACGGGCACTCAGGATTGGTTGAAGAAGCCCTTCTCGATTAGCCGCGCCCGCTCCTCCGCGGAGATCTCGACGTTGCGCGGGGTGAGCATGAACACCTTGTCGGCGATCCGCTGCATGCCGCCGTCGAGCGCGTAGGTGAGGCCCGAGGCGAAGTCGATCAGGCGCTTGGCGAGGTCGGTTTCGGTGTTCTGCAGGTTGAGGATCACGGGGATCGAGTCCTTGAAGCGGTCGGCCACCTGCTGGGCGTCGTTGAAGGACTTGGGAATCACGAGGTGCACGCGCACGTCGCCGTTGGCGCGCGAGCCGACGGAGCGCAGCACGGTCGTCGGACCACCGCTCGACCGGCTCCCGCCCCGGGCGGGCGGGGCCGGATCCCCTTCGTCCTCGGCGAAGATCTCGTCGTAGTCGTCGCGGCGGCGGCGCAGGCGCCGGACGTTGGGGCGCTCGCGGTAGCGATCCTCGATCGCCGCCTCGTGCGGGGTGTCGTCCTCGTACTCCTCGTGGTACTCCTCGGCGAGGCCGAAGTACACGAGCGCACGGTGCCATGAGTCTCGAAACGCCATTCTAGGGTGGAGTCTTCGCTGGATGCGCGAATTTCCCTGCTTATCGTAGCGTTCGGCGTCAGGATCAGCGGAACAGTGCCGAGCCCAGCCTGACGATCGTGGCGCCCTCTTCGACCGCCGTGGCGTAGTCCTGGGAGGTGCCCATCGAAAGCTCCGCCAACCCGTTTTCCCAGGCGAGCTCGCGCAGCGCGGCGAACCAGCGGCGGCTCTCCTCCGGGTCGGCGACTAGCGGGGGCATCGTCATCAGGCCGGCCACGCGAAACGGGGAGCGCTCCAGGTAGCGAGGCAGCTCCTCGGGGAGCACGCCGGCCTTGCCGGCCTCGCGGGCGATGTTGACCTGCACGAGCACCTCCATCCCGGGCCGCGCCTGTGCGCGGTGGCGCTCCAGCGCGTGCAGCGCCGACTCGCTGGCGAGCGAGTGGATCAGGCGTACGTGGGGCACGATCAGCGGTACGCGGCGGCTCTGGAGCTGGCCGATGAAGTGCCAGGCGAAGCGTCCGCCGTGGGCGGCGACCTTCTCCTGCAGGTCCTGCGCGCGGTTCTCGCCCACCAGCCAAATGCCGGCGTCGGCGAGCTCGGGCAGATCCGCGAGCGCGACGTACTTGGTGGCGGCCAGCACCTGCACCTCGGAGGGGTCGCGTCCGGCCTCGGTGGCGGCGAGCACGATTTCCTCGCGCACGCGGGCGAGGTTCGCGCGGACGCGCTCGGCGCCGACGCCGGCGATCAGCTCAGCCATGCGATTCCAGCCTGCCGGCCCGCGGCGAGCCCTTCGCGGCGGTGGGAGAAGAAGCGCTCGTCGCAGATCGTGCACACCCCCACGTCCTCCACCCGCGCCACGCCGGCAGCCTCCAAGCGGTCGCGGGCGAGCGCCGCGAGATCGAGGTTGCGCCCTTCACGGTGGGCGCCGAGGCCTGGCCGAAGAGGGGCCCGACCGAAGCCGGGAGACACTCGCCTTCGACCGATTAGGGAGACACTCGCTTCACTCGCGTCCCCGAATCGGCCAGCATCCCCGGTTCGGCCAGCCGGCCTCCGGCCGCCTCCGCCACCCTCTAGGGCGCGGTGCACCTCCTCGCCGACCTCGTAGCAGCAGCCGCGCGCGCCGGGGCCCACCACGGCGGCGATCTCTCCCTCCCCGCCGAGCTCGCGCACGGCGCGCACGCCCTCCTCCAGCACGCCGCCCGCGAGCCCGCGCCAGCCCGCGTGCAGCGCCGCGACGGCGCCCTCGGACCCAACGATCACAGGCAGGCAGTCTGCCACCAACACCATCGCGCCGACGTCGCGCAGCGCCGTGGCGTGACCGTCGGCGTCGATCGCCACGGGCGCCCCGCCGCAACCGATCGCCGACACCACGCGGTGTACCGCGGTGCCGTGCACCTGGCGGCTGGCGCACAACCAGCGCAGACCCAACTGCTCGCAGAGACGGTCGCGTTCGTGGCGACCGTGCTCGTGACCGGGGCCGCGCATCGTCGAGAGGTTGCCCTCCGCGCGGGTGGTGAACAGCGCGCGGCCGCCGCCGGGCAGCTCGAAGCGCAGGGAGAGATCGGTGGTGGCGTCGTCGAGACGGTTACCCATCGACGCTCACCGTAGCTGGAGCGCGGCGGCGAGCTCCGCCTCGCGGCCACCACCCAGCTCGCCGTCCAGCTTCGCGTACAGAGCGGCCTGCAGGCGGCGGCCGACCTCGGGGCCCTCCGGGATCCCGGCGGCGAGCAGATCGGCGCCGGTGATCTCCAGACGCACGTTGCGCAGCTCTTCGAGCCAGCGGTGAGCCGCGACGCGGGCGTTGCTCCAGCTCGGCTCATCCCACGCGCCGGCGAGGGCAACGCCCTCCAGCGACTCGAACGAGGCGATCTCGTAGATCTCCGAGCCCTCTTCCGCGCGGGCAAGCTCTTCAGCGACGGAATCGGCGCAGATCGCAGCACGGACCACGAGGTCACTCTCGGTCGCGCGAAACTCCATGCCCTCGAGCAGCGCGTGCATGTCGCTTTGAACGTCCATGCCCTCCTCCAGCAGGTCGACTGCCATCGGCTGAAACACCACGGCCAGCAGCAGCAGGTCGGGTCGGGGGTCTGGCCCCGCGCCGCCCTCGGCCGCGGACAGCAGCCCGAGCGCGTCGCGGGCGAGTCGTGCGTCGAAGCGCAGCCGCGGGTGCAGCGCGGCAAGTACGCCGAGCTCACCCAACGCTTCCAGCGCCGCGACGGCGTCGGCTTCCCCCAGCGCCAGGCGCAGCTCCGCGCCGGCACGCGCGAGCGAGACCGTCCCCAGCGCGCCTGCGGCAACCGCTTCGGTGGCGAGCTGCGCGGTGCGCTCCTCCACCGCGAAACCGAGGCGGGCGCGGTAGCGCGCGAGGCGCCACAGGCGCGTGGGATCGTCGAGGAAGCTGCGCTCGTGCAGCACGCGCAGGCGCCCGGCGGCGAGGTCATCGCACGCGTGCTCGACCGCGGTCATCTCGCCTCGGTGAGCGCCAGCCGAAGCGGAGCGAGTGTCTCCCCAATCGGTCCCCGTTTCGGCCAGCGCGACCGCGAGCGCGTTGACCGTGAAATCGCGCCGCTGCAGGTCTTCGGCCAGCGATGCGGGCTGCACCTCGGGCAGCGCCCCCGGGGTGGGGTAACGCTCGCGGCGCGCCGTGGCGATGTCGATTCGTCCCCCCTCCCCCTGCTGCTTTTCCTTCCTATCGCCCTCCTCATCCCGTGCGCCCTCCTCGTCGCCCCCCCACTCCACGATCGCCGTGCCGAAGCGCTCGTGCTCGTGCACCGCCGCGTGAACACCCACGCGTGAGGCGAGTGCGGCGGCGAGCTGCGCGGCGGCGCGGCCGTAGGGGGCATCGCCGCCCTCCACCACCACGTCCAGCTCGCGGGGGCCGCGTTCGAGCAACAGATCGCGCACGGCGCCGCCCACCAGGAAGGCTCTGACGGGGGCGACCTCGGCCACGGCCGCCAACAACTCTTCCCCGCCGGGCTGTGCTCGCAACCGCTCCAGCAGGTCCACCGTCGTGAGCGCGTCGGGCTGCGTCTCAGCCATGCTCACCGCCGCACGGGGATGCCGGCGCGCTCGAGATGCTCCTTGGCCTCCCCGACCGTGTGGCGGCCGTAGTGGAAGATCGAGGCGCACAGCGCAGCGTCGGCGCCCGCGTTCAGCGCGTCGGCAAGGTGCGCGAGCTCGCCCGCGCCGCCGGAGGCGATCACCGGCACCCCCACGGCTTCGCTCACGGCGGCGGTCAACGGCAGGTCGTAGCCGTCGGAGGTGCCGTCGCGGTCCATGCTCGTGAGCAGGATCTCCCCCGCCCCCCGCTCGGTCGCCTCGCGCGCCCACTCCACCACGTCGCGGCCGGAGGGCGTGCGCCCGCCCGCGACGTACGC
This sequence comes from Solirubrobacteraceae bacterium, assembly GCA_035948945.1. Classification (GTDB taxonomy): domain Bacteria; phylum Actinomycetota; class Thermoleophilia; order Solirubrobacterales; family Solirubrobacteraceae; genus Palsa-744. The sequence continues at coordinate 11,937 of DASZIQ010000096.1, read as the reverse complement.
CTCCCATGTCCGATCCACGCCCGTGCCGCTCGGATCCCCGTTGGTGGCCGCCTGGTGCGCGCGCGCCTTGGCGTCGATCGCGAGCACCACGCACTGCGCGCCGAACACCCGCGCCAGCTCGTCGATCAGCTCCGGGCGCGCGAGCGCCGCGGAGTTCACCGACACCTTGTCGGCGCCCGCGTCGAGCACCGCCTGCGCGTCGGCCACCGAGCGGATACCGCCGCCGATCGTGAACGGCACGAACACCTCGTCGGCCGTGCGCCGCGCGAGCGCCACGATCGTCTCGCGCCGCTCGTGGGTGGCGGTGATGTCGAGGAACACGAGCTCGTCGGCCCCTTCGCGGTCGTAGTGCGCCGCCAGCTCCACCGGGTCCCCGGCGTCGCGGATGTCGAGGAATTCGACGCCCTTCACGACGCGGCCGCGGTCCACGTCCAGGCAGGGGATGACGCGCTTGAGGTGCACGCGCTCACGGTAGCGTTTGCAGCCCGTGGCCCTGTCTTTCGCTTGGCAGGATGCTGTTCCGGGGGGCGCATGCGCCCCCCGGCGGGCCGCACATGTGCGGCCCGGGAACGGCCACATGTGGCCGTTCCAGGCAGGGCCGCATGCGGCCCTGCCACGATGCCGCATGCGGCATCGTCACAACAGCTCCTACCCCAGCGCCGCGCGCGCCTCGGGCACCGTGAAGCGCTCCTCGTACAGCGCCTTGCCGACGATCACGCCCGTCAGGCTCTGCTCGCCGAGCGCCGCGAGGCCTTCGAGGTCGGCCAGCGCGCCGATGCCGCCCGAGTACACCACCCGCCCGTGCACGGCCCGCGCGACCGTGCGCACCTCCTCCAGGTCGGGCCCTTCGAGCATCCCGTCGCGGTCGACGTCGGTGTACACGAGCTCCCCCACCCCCCGCTCGCGCAGGCTCGCCACGACCTGCGCCGCGGTCATCGCCGTCGTCTCCGTCCAGCCGGCGGTCGTCACCCTGCCGCCGCGCACGTCCACCGACACCAGCACCCGCCGCGGCCCGTGCTCGGCCAGCGCCCGCTCCAGCAGGTCGGGGTCGGTGAAGGCGGCGGTGCCGAGGATCACGCGCTCGACTCCGGCTGCGAGCGCCTGCGCGATCGCCTCCGTCGTGCGCATACCGCCGCCCAACTGCACCGGCACATCCAGCGCGGCGGTGACGCGGCGCACGTGCTCGAGGTTCACGGGGTGTCCCGCGCGGGCACCGTCGAGGTCCACCACGTGCAGGTGCTCGGCGCCTTCCTGCACCCAGCGGCGCGCCGCCGCCAGCGGGTCCTGGTCGTACACCTTGCTCGCGTCGAAGTCGCCCTTGCGCAGGCGCACCGCGTGGCCGCCGAGAATGTCGATCGCGGGGTAGAGGATCATCGGAGGCCCTCGGCCGAGGCCGCCGGGGTGCTCGCGGGATCGATCGCGATGCCAGCGGCATGCGTGCAGCCACGCATGTGCTCGCGGTGCCCGATCACGACGCCAGGGGCATCCGCGCGGCCGCCGCGGCGGCGCAGATGCCGACGAAGTTGCCCAACAGCCGCAAGCCGTGCGTCGAGGACTTCTCGGGGTGCGACTGCGCGCCGTAGACGTTGCCCTGTTCGACCACGGCGGGGAACGTCTCCCCGTACTCCGCCGTCCCCACCACGACCTCCGGGTCGGCGGGGTACGCGACGAACGAGTGCACGTGGTACAGGAACGCGGGGTCCGGCAGGCCCTCGTTGAGCGCCGAGCGCCGCCGCCAGCGCACCTCGCTCCAGCCGATATGCGGCAGCTTCAGCTCCGGCGCCGTCAACCCGCGCACCTCGCCGCGCAACAGGCCGAGTCCCTCCGCGCCGCCGTGCTCGGTGGAACGCTCGAACAACAGCTGCATCCCCATGCACGAGCCGAACAGGGGTGTTCCCGCGGCCGCCAGCTCGCGCAGCAGCCCATCGAGGCCGAGCTCGCGAATCACCTCCATCGCCGCCGGGAACGCCCCCACTCCCGGGAGCAGCAGGCCGTCGGCGGCGCGCATCTCGGCGTGGTCGCGGCTGACGAACGCGCGTGCGCCGACGCGCACCAGCGCCTTTTCCACCGAGCGGCGGTTACCCATCCCGTAGTCCACCACCGCAATCTGAGGCGTCATCTCCGGCGCCTCGCTGCGTCCTCGGTCGCTCGTGTACCGAAGCCGGGAGACACTCGCTTTGCCGAAGCGGGGAGACACTCGCCTTCGGCTCGCACCCCCCGTTCGGCCAGCATCCCCGTTTCGGCCAGCACACCACGCGGGGTGGGTGGGATCCGATTTCCTTGCAAGGCCTGGACCTGACACCTCAGATACTCTCGGGTCATCCTGTGAGCGTCCCCTTCGTGGAGGGCACACCCGTCTCGGTGGGGTCGAGCGCCACGGCGCCGCGCAGCGCGCGCGCGAACGCCTTGAACGCCGCCTCGATCATGTGGTGGGCGTTGCTGCCCGCTTCCACGCGCAGGTGCAGCGTGAGCTTCGCCGCGTTGGCGAGCGCGCGGAAGAACTCCTCGGTCAGCTCGTGCTCGAAGCCTCCCGTGGCGCCGGGCGGCAGGTCGGCCTCGAACAGCGTGTACGGGCGCCCGGAGATGTCGATCGCGCAGCTGGCGCGCGCCTCGTCCATCGGCACCTGCGCCTCGCCGTAGCGGACGATCCCGGCGCGGTCGCCGAGCGCCTCGTCGAGCGCCTGGCCGAGCACGATCGCCGTGTCCTCGGCGGTGTGGTGGGCGCCCGTCTGCAGGTCGCCGCTGACCCGCACGTCGAGGTCCAGGCGCCCGTGGCGGGCGAGCAGGTCGAGCATGTGATCGAGAAAGCCCACGCCGGTCGCGCGCGCGCCCTTGCCGCTGCCGTCGAGAGCGAGCGTCAGCTTGACGTCGGTCTCCCCCGTGCGGCGCTCGATTGTGGCGGTGCGGGTCATGGCTGTGGATTCTCCCCGACCGGCGTCTCCGGTGACATTCTGGCGGCCGGGGCCTCCTCGGGGGCCGCCACGCGCGCCTCCATCGATCGCGCGTGCCACTCGAAGCCCTCGGCGCGGGCGATCGGCGCGCCCGCGGCGGCTAGTTTGCTTGCGCCGGCGGGGTCGACCATGACTTCGGACATGCGGCGGCGGAAGTGCCGTGGAGAGAGCCCGGACGCAAAGCGTGCGGCTCCATTCGTCGGCAGGATGTGGTTGGAGCCCGCCACGTAATCGCTGAAGGCGGTTGCCGACGTCGAGCCCACGAGCAGACAACCAGCCGAGCACACCAGCGGTGCCAGCGACTCGGGCTCCTCCCCCACGAGCTGCAGGTGCTCGGGGGCGAAGACGTTGGCCAGGTCGATCCCCTGCCGCACGTCGGCGAGTTCTACGAGCATGCACGGCGCCAATCCCTTGACGGGATGCTCGCCCGACAGGCTCTCAATCCGCTCGGCGAGGGCGTTCAGAGCACGAGGCGACGCTGAGACCGCCAAAACCACGCTGGCGGCGCCGTGCTCTGCCTGGGCCAGCAGGTCAAGCGCCACCAAATTTGGATCCGCATCCTCTCCGAACACCACCATCAGATCGCTGGGGCCGGCGAACCCATCTATGCCTACGACGCCCGCGACCTCGCGCTTGGCTTCCTGCACATACGCGTTGCCCGGCCCGACGATCACATCGACACGATCGACCGTCGCGGTGCCGAACGCGAGGGCGGCGATCGCCTGCGCGCCACCCATACGATAGACACGCTCAACTCCCAACAAGCGGCACGTGCCCAGAATTGCAGGGTCGATCTGCCCGTCACGATTGGGAGGTGAGCAAACGACTACATTCAGCACCCCGGCAGCGCGGGCTGTCACCACGCCCATCACGGCGGTGCTCGGGTAGGGCGCTCGCCCACCGGGCACGTAAACCGCGGCCGACTCCACGGGAACTTCTCGCAGAGTCACTTGCTGCCCCTGCGGAAGGGTTACAGATTCGTCTTCGCCCACGCCAACCTGAGCGACTTGGGCAACGTTGGCGATCGCAACCTGCAAGCCCGCGACGACATCCAGTGGAAGCTTCTGGATCGCCGCGTCCAGCTCATCCTGGGGTACAACCAGTGGTAGAGGCACAGCTTCGGCGGTGTCGAACATGCGTGTGAACCGCAATACAGCCTCGTCTCGATGGTCGAAAACCTCGCGGACGATCTGGCGCGCGCTCTCAGCAACGGATGCCGGGCTGGGCGCCAGTTGGCGCAATCGCTTGACGATTCCCACCGCCCCCCCCGCACTATCGACTTCCTGAAGGCTCACTCGCTCAATTTCCATGGCGCCACTCCATCTCAACCCGCACGCAACCGCTCCAGCAGGTCGTCGATCGCCGCGGCCTTGAGCTTGTGCGCGACCGGATTCGCGATCAGGCGGGCGGTGCACTCGAAGAGCTGCTCTCGGATCTCGAGGTTGTTCTCGCGCAGCGTGGTGCCGGTCGCGGTGAGGTCCACGATCGCCTCCACGAGCCCGGTGAGCGGGGCCAGCTCGACCGAGCCCTTCACCTCGACGATCTCCGCCTGGCGGCCGGTCTCCTCGAAGTGGGCGGCGGCGATCAGCGGGTACTTGGTGGCGACGCGCATCACCCCCAGCCGGCGCAGCGCCTCGGCCGCGGGGTCGGGCTCGCCGGCGATCGACGCCAGCACCATCGTGCAGCGGCCATACCCGAGGTCGAGCAGCTCGTACACCTCGCGGCCGGTCACCGACCGGCCGGCTCCGCCCACTTCGAGGATTGCGCGCTCGGCGAGCACGTCCTTGCCGGTGATCCCGATGTCGGCGGCGCCGGCCTCCACGTAGGTGGGGACGTCGGAGGGGCGCATCGTGATCACGCCGATCTCCGCGAACAACAGCTTGCGGTCGTTGGAGCGCAGCTCGCCGGTGTCCACCCCCAGCCGCGTCAACAGCGCGACCGTGTCCTCGAACAGGGCGCCGCGCGGCACGGCGATCGTGAGGCCGTTGACCGCGCTCATCGCTCGCTCCACGGTCGGGGGGTGTGTTCAAAAAAAAGGGCCCGCCGCGCGCGCGTGTGTGTGCGCACGCGTAGGGTGGCTTTTTTCAAGCACATGGTCCGCCCCGCTGACGTCACCGCGTCAGCCCCGCTCCCCTGCCGCGCTCCTCCCCGGCGAGCGCGATGTGCAGGCGGTCGATGCCGAGCGCGAAGCCGACGGCGGGCAGCGAGCGCCCGAAGCGCCCGAGCAGCTCGTCGTAGCGTCCGCCGCCGCCCAGCGGAGCGCCGAGGGCGGGGTCATACACCTCGAACACGGCGCCGGTGTAGTAGCCGAGGGAGCGCACCAGCCCGAGATCGAAGATCACCCGCTCCGCGACCGCGGGCTCGAGCAGCTCGTGCACCCCGCGCAGCCCCGCGACCGCGTCGGCGGCGGGGCGTGGGAGGTCGGCGAGCACGTCGGGCCCGCCGCGGCGCTGGGGGACGCTCAGCAGCAGTTCGGCCTCGCGCGCGGGCAGCCCGGCGTCGCCCAAACGCCGTTCGAGCTCCACGAAGTCCCGGCGCGCGAGCGCCTCCAGCAGGTCGGGGCGGACATGCTCGCGCACCTGCACGCCCGCCATCAGCGCGGGGAACAGCGAGGCGTCGCCGAGCCCGACGCGGTAGCCCTCCAGGCCGGTGGCGTCGAGCGCGCGGCACAACACGGTGAGCGCCTCGGCGGTGCCCTCGGGAGCGGGCGAGCCGATCAGCTCGATGCCGGCCTGCAGCAGCTCCCGGGGCTGCCCGCGCTGGGCGCGCACCGCGCGGTAGCAGTGGGCGAGGTAGCAGAACCGCAGCGGCGGCTGCGCGTGCGGGTAGCGGGTGGCGACGACGCGCGCGATCGGGACGGTCATGTCGGAGCGCAGCACCAACAGCGCCCCGCTCTCGTCGAACAACCGGTAGGCAGGCGGTGCGGGCAGGGCAGGGGTGGGCGAGCCTTCCAATCGGTCGGCACGCGCGAGCACCGCCTCGTACTCCAGCGCGGGCGTGTACACCTCGCCGTAGCCGGCGCGCTCGAACACGACGCGCAGCGCCTCGGTGATCGCGCGCATCTCGCGCATCTCGTCGGGCAGCACGTCACGGGTGCCGCTGGGGATCGGATGGGTCATGGCGTGAACATGTATACGACGCGACGGGGACGGTACGGTTGCGGCGAAGCGCAACGGCTCGGGGGAGGCGGTGCGACCAGGCGCGATCGTGCGGGGCAGCCGCTCGGCGGCCGCCCTACACGTGGACGGCGGGCGAGGGCTCGACGGCGACGCGCTCGATGTTCGCGCCGAGCTCGCGCAGGCGCTCGTCGATCCGCTCGTAGCCGCGGTCGATCTGGCGGATGTTGCCGATTTCCGAGCGCCCGTCCGCGCACAGGGCGGCCAGCAGCATCGCCATGCCGGCGCGGATGTCGGGCGACTCGACGCGCTCGCCACGCAGCCGCCGGGGGCCGGTGACGATCGCGCGGTGCGGGTCGCACATCACGATGTCGGCTCCCATCAGGATCAGCTTGTCGGTGAAGATCAGCCGGTTCTCGAACATCCACTCGTGGACCAGGATCGAGCCCTCGGCTTGCGTGGCGAGCGCGAGCGCAATCGAGGTCAAGTCGGCTGGGAAGGCCGGCCAGGGGCCATCCTGGATCTTGCTCTTGTACTCACCCACGTCGGCCTGCACCACCAGCCGCTGTCCACCGGGCACGAGGACGTCGTCGCCTTGCATCTCGGTGCGCAGGCCCAGCCGTTCGAAGACGAGGCGGATCATGCGCAGGTCGCCGGGGACGGTGTCGCGCACGCGCAGTTCGCCGCCGGTGACCCCGGCGAGCGCGATGAAGCTGCCGATCTCGATGTGGTCGGGAGCAACGCGGTGCTCGCAGCCATGCAGTTGCGAGCGCCCGTTGACCGTCAGCAGGTTGGAGCCGATGCCCTGAATGTCGGCGCCCATCTTCACCAGCATCCGCGCCAGGTCCTGCACGTGCGGCTCGGATGCGGCGTTGCCGATCACGGTCTGCCCGGGGGTGAGCGCGGCAGCCATCAGCGCGTTCTCGGTGGCCATCACGGAGGGCTCGTCCATGAATACGTCGGTGGGCCGCAGGCCACCGGTGGCCGTGAGCAGGATGTCGCGCCCGCAGTGCACGCGCGCGCCCATCGCGCGGAAGGCGTCGAGATGCGGGTCCAGGCGCCGGCGGCCGATCACGTCGCCCCCGGGCGGGGGCATCACGGCGCGCTGGAAACGCGCCAGCAGCGGGGCGGCGAGCAGGAAGGAGGCGCGGAGCTGCTCGGCCAACTCGGGGTCGACATCGACGCCGTGCACGCCGGCAGCGCACAGCGAGAGCTCGTTGGGCCCCACCCAGGCGGCGCGCACCCCCAGCTGCTCGAGGATCGCGACCATCGCCTCGACGTCGCGGATGCGGGGCACGTTGCGTACGAGCACCTCGTCCTCGGTGAGGACGCAGGCGGCGAGGATCGGCAGCGCCGCATTCTTGTTCCCGGCCGGGGTGAGCGTGCCGGAGAGCGGGACGCCGCCTTCGATGACGAACTTCTCCATGGGCTTCGAGCGCCCCTTGCGGCCGAGGATCGGACCGGCGCGGCGTCGTGAGCCAAGGGTAACAGCCATATCGCTTGGAGTTCGCGCATGGCGCCGTGGAACCTGCACGACCGGCGTCGGGTGGGGTGATGACGCGCGTGGGGCGTGCGCGTGGCCGCACGATCGACGCCGGGCGGCGTGATGACGGTGGGGCGTGCGCACGTGGCCGCACGATCGACGCCGGGCGGCGTGATGACGCGCGTGGGGCCGTTCGCACCTGGCTGCACGATCGACACAGCGTCGGCTTGCACGCCTCGGAGCCTTCGGCAGCAGCCCCGAGCAGGGAGTCTCGCCGTGGCGCAACTTTCGTTGCAGCGCCGAGCGCCCGATTTGGCTCAACCGTGCCGCTTCTGTGGCGGGCGGAGGGCGCGCACGTATGTTCGGGGCGCTTCCGTCCGAGGGTCGGCCTACTGTACGAACACATGTTCTGTTCACCTCGGACATCGAAGCTCACGCAGCGCGCCCGGGATGCGCTCGCGCTGACCCGCGCGTTCCTCCTGCTCGAGGACGACGACCAAGTCGACTGGGAGGTCGGCGAGGAGGAACTCGCGGCAGCGTCCAAGGAGGGCCAACGCCCTCACGAGCCCGCATGGGCTCCCGCGCACCGCGCGTCGCTGCGTGGACTGACGCCACCGCGGCGGGGAGGCCAGCCGGCTGCCCCGCCGCAGGTGTGCCTCTGTGGCGAGGACCCCAAGAGAAACATTTCCCCCGCTCCGCGTACCCCGAAGTCTCCTCTGGCCCCATCGCAGAACCCATCGATTTGCAGGGTGTTTGTGAAGGGCGGCGAGCACGGCGCGGTGTTCTGCGCCGAGTCGTCGGCCCGCGCTTGACGGCCCGCTGAGCGCTGACGATCATCCGCCGCGAGCCCGGCATTTCGAATCCGACGCCAGGGCGTCCAGCCAATTCGAGGGATCGCCAGGGAATCGTGCGCACATCCATAGTCCTCGCCGCCGGCCTCGTGCTGATCGCGGCGATCATCGGCCTCACCCTGGCGCGCTCACCGCCTACGCTGGCCGGCACCAACGGGATCCCGTCGGAACGCCCGGTGGGAATCACCGAACAGACGATCGGCGCCTGCCAGGCCGGCGAAACCCTGCCGGCGGGAACGACGGCGATCCGCCTGTCGCTGATCACGATCGTAGGCCCCCGGGTGTCGGTCAGGGTCATGTCGGGACCCAAGCTGCTCACACACGGCACCACGGGAGCCGGATGGACCACGAGCGAGGTCACGGTGCCGGTGGCCCCGCTGACGCACAGCGTGTCCCACGTCAAGGTGTGCTTCGGCCTCAGCGACCTCAACGGGGAAGTCGAGGTTCACGGCAAGCCCACCGGGCCGGTCGTGGCGGCTGTGAGTGGCACCGGGCAGCACCTGAACGGGAGGTTCAGGGTCGAATATGTGCGAGCGGGGCACACGTCGTGGCTGTCGCACCTAGCTTCGATCGCGCGGCACATGAGCTGGGGTCGCGGCTGGGGCGGGATTTGGATCGTCTTCTTCATCCTGGCGCTGGCGCTCGGTGTCGTGACGCTCACATCGTGGGCGATCGTGCGGGAGCTGGGATGAGCAGGCGCACAGTGGCAGGGTCGCCCGCGAAACGGCCGCCCGTCGAGAAGGCCGCCGTGGGAGGGCGATCGTTCACCAAGCGCTCGCAGACTACGCGAGGACGGCCGGGAGGGCACCGGCCTGCAACGGGATCTTCGCTCAGTCGATCGGCAGAAGCCCTCGCAAGCGTCCCACGAGTCGCGTGGATCTGTGTCGCGGTGGCGTGTGTAAACGCGGTGTGCTGGTCATTGATCTCACCCCCCTTTCAGATAGTCGACGAACCCAGCCATTTCGCCTACGTCGAGCACCTCGCCACGACGGGGACGCTCCCCACCTCAACCGAAGAAGTGTTCTCACCCGCAGAGAGGGAAGTGCTAATCGCCCTGAAATACTTGGAAATCCGCGCACTGCCGCAGCATGGCACGATCGCCACTGCGGCCGAACAGGCGCACCTCGAGCGGGTGCTGCATACGCCGGCCTCCATCGAAAGCCAGGACGCGGGCGTGGCGACCGAGCAGCCGCCGCTGTACTACGCGCTGGAGACGATCCCCTACAGCCTGGGCGGCACGGTCCTCACGCGGCTGGCGCTGATGCGGCTGCTATCGGCGCTGATGGCGGGCGTGACGGTGCTGTTCGCGTTCCTGTTCCTGCGTGAGGCGCTCCCGGGCGTGCGCTGGGCGTGGACGGTGGGAGGCCTCGGCGTGGCGCTGTTCCCGCTGCTGGGGTTCATGTCGGGCGCGGTGAATCCCGACGCGATGCTGTACGCAGTGTCGGCCGCGCTGTTCTTCGCCCTCGCCCGCGCGTTCCGGCTGGGGCTGACGCCGGGGCGCGCCACCGCGATCGGCGCAGTGATCGCGGTGGGTGTGCTGAGCAAGCTGAACTTCATCGGCCTGCTCCCTGGAGCGGCGCTCGCGCTGGCGATCCTCGCACGCCGCGAGGCGCAGGTGTCGCGACCGGACGCCTACCGGTCGCTGGCGCTGGCGACGGGAGTGGCGGTGAGCCCAGTGGTCGTGTACCTCGCGATCAGCGCTCTGTCGGGGCGTTTCGCGATGCTCGACATCGGCCCCACGGGCGTGAGTCTCCTCACGGCGCAAGGCTCGATCTTCGGGAAGCTGAGCTACCTGTGGGAGTTCTACCTGCCGGCGCTGCCGGGGATGCCGGTGTACTTCCACGGCCTCTCCACCACCCGCCAGCTGTGGTTCGATGGCCTCGTGGGACGCTATGGCTGGCTGGACACCTTCTTCCCCGCGTGGGTGTACGACCTCGCGCTGATCCCGGCGGTGCTGATCGCCGGGCTGTGCGTGCGCGAGCTGGTCCGCCACCGCAGGGCGCTCGCGGAGCGCGTGGCCGAGCTGGCGGTGTACATCGCGATCACGGCGGGGGTGATGGCGCTGGTGGCAGCCACCGACTACCTCTCCGCATACCCCAAGGACATCGGCGCCTACGTTGAGCCCCGCTACCTGATGCCGATGCTTGTGCTGTTCGGGGCGACGCTGGCGCTGGCGGCCCGCGGGGCGGGGCGGCGCTGGGGGCCGGCGGTGGGCACGCTGCTGGTGCTGGTGATCCTCGCGCACGACATCTTCAGCCAGCTGCTGGTGATCTCGCGGTACTACGCGTAGTGCACCACGGCAGGTCGCCGCCTGCGCGGAAAACCACAGTCGGCCCCGCGACGACGGCTGGCACGCCGCTCAGCGGGGCCCGAGCACCACCACGGGCAGCTCGCGGCGCGCGATCGACTCGTAGTGGGCGTAGCCGCTGTAGAGCCGCACGAGCCGCGGCCAGAGCTCTGCCCGCTCCTGCTCGGTGGCAGCGCGCGCCCGGACTGGGTGGGTCCGCCCGCGCAGCACCGCCTCGGCATCGGGGTGGTCTTGCAGGTTGAACCACCACGCGGGCGGGCGCTCAGAGGCAGCGTTGGATGCAACGACCGCAAAGCCGTCTCCCTCGGGGACGAACAGCAGGGGAGCGTCGCGCACCCGCCCGCTGCGACGCCCGGTGGTGCGAAGCACGAGGATGTCCCCGCCAAGCGCCCGGCCCGCGATCCGCCCGCCGCTGTGTCGTACGAGCCAGCCGTGCAGCTGCGTGGCGCGTGCGCTCCCGGGACGGTGGGCCAGGTGGGGGCTGATGCGGGCAAATACGTGGGCGACGCTGGGCATGAGCGCAAGCCTATCCGACGACTGGCCAGCCTGACCAGCGCCGTGCTGCAGCGGGGCATCCGATCGTGGTGGGCGCTGCCGCGCTGCGCGCCGCGCCTGCAGGCATCGGCGTGGGTCCGACCGAGACATCCCACCTGCAGTCGCCTTCGACTTGTGGTCGGTGCCATCAACCTCCACAGGGGACTTGCACCCCGAACTGCTGGTCATGCTGGGCGCACAACGACCACGAGCCGCCCGGTGGGCGGCTCGTGGGTGGTAAAGAACCGGCGGCGTCCTACTCTCCCGGGCCCTTGCGAGCCAAGTACCATCGGCGCTGAGAGGCTTAACTGCTCTGTTCGGAATGGGAAGAGGTGTTTCCCTCTCGCCAAAGCCACCGGAAAAGGGCGAGAGACCAGCCTCCCCGGTCCTTCAAAACTGCACAGCGCCACAGCGGGTATCAACGTGATCAAAAAATCCGTCAAGCCCTCGAACCATTAGTACCGGTCTCCTACGGGCGTTACCGCCCTTCCAGATCCGGCCTATCAACCTGGTGGTCTACCAGGGGTCTTACTCCCTCTAGGGGATGGGAGAACTCATCTTGAGGCCGGCTTCCCGCTTAGATGCTTTCAGCGGTTATCCGATCCACACGTAGCTAGCCTGCTATGCCCTTGGCAGGACAACAGATACACCAGAGGTGCGTTCATCCCGGTCCTCTCGTACTAGGGACAAATCC
>DASZIQ010000095.1:0-168041 GCA_035948945.1 Solirubrobacteraceae bacterium | reverse complement strand
CTCCGCCGCGGGCCCGTCCAGTGGCGGGCCGTGAGCGGACTGCTCGGCCCCAAGCTCACCCTTGCCCGCGCCGCCGGCACGCTCTCACGGCTGCGCGGCGGCGGCGCCACGAGCGTGCCGGGCAAGGTGCTGATGCGCCTTGCCCCGGACGCGATCGGCGTGCTCGGCTCGCGCCTGGCGCGCGGCAACGTGCTGATCTCCGCCACCAACGGCAAGACCACGACGGCCGCGATGGCTGCCGCGATCCTCGAACGCGAGGGTGTGCGGCTCGTGCACAACCGCGCCGGCGCCAACATGGCCGGCGGGATCGCCTCGACGCTGCTCGCCGCCACGCACGGACGTAGAGCGATCGACGGCGAGCTCGGCCTGTTCGAGGTCGACGAGCTGTGGCTGGCGCAGCTGGCCGCGCAGCTGCGCCCCCGCGCGCTGCTGCTCGGCAACCTCTTTCGCGACCAGCTCGACCGCTACGGCGAGCTCGAGACGATCGCCGACAGCTGGGCCCACACCGTGCGCGATGTGCTTGGCGCCGATGCACGGCTCGTGCTCAACGCCGACGACCCCGCGGTCGCCGACCTCGGCCGCGAGCGCGCGGGGGTCGTGGCCGACGTGGCAGCGACCGTCGGTGGCAGGGCGGACGTCGTGTACTTCGGCGTCGACGACGACTCGCTCGCGCTCCCCCACATGGCCCACGCAGCCGACGCCAAGCACTGCCGCAACTGCGGCGCCCCCTATCTTTTCGAGGCCGTCTACCTCGGCCACCTCGGGCACTACCGCTGCCCCTCCTGCGGCCAGGCGAGGCCAACGCCGGCGGTGCTCGCCACCGACGTGCGGCTGGAAGGCGTGCGGGCCGCGCGCTTCATGCTGCACACACCCGCGGGCGAAGCCGAGGTCGCGTTGCCGCTGCCCGGTCTCTACAACGTCTACAACGCGCTCGCCGCCGCCGCGCTCGCGTATGCCCTGGAGGTGTCGCTGGAGGGGATCGTCGCCGGCCTCGAAAGCACCCGGGCCGCGTTCGGCCGCGCGGAGAGCGTGACGATTGGCGGGCTCGCCCACCCGCGCGAGCTGCGCATCCTGCTCGTCAAGAACCCCGCCGGCGCCAACGAGGTGCTGCGCACGCTTGCGCTGGAGCCGGGAGAACACGACCTGCTCGGCGTGCTCAACGACAACATCGCCGATGGCCGCGACGTCTCCTGGATCTGGGACGCCGACTTCGAGCTGCTCACCGGGCGCGTGCGGCGCGTCACGTGCAGCGGCACCCGCGCGGCGGAGCTCGCGGTGCGTATGAAGTATGCAGGCGTCGAGCCCGAGCGGATTCGTGTGCAGCCCGATCTCGCCGCCGCCCTCTCCACCGCACAGGCCGATGCGCCACCGGGTGGGGCGCCATTGTACGCGCTGCCCACCTACACCGCGATGCTGGCGCTGCGCGAGCTGCTGAGCGCCGGTGGCCAGACACGGAGCGCCCTCACATGAGCACCCTGCGCGTCTGCGCGCTCTACCCCGACTTGATGAACATTTACGCCGACCGCGGCAACCTGCTCGTGCTCGAACGCCGCTGCGCGTGGCGCGGGATCGGCTTCGAGCTGACCCCGTGCGGGCTGGGCCAACCGCTGGACGGCGCAGCCCACGACCTCTTCTACCTCGGCGGCGGCCAGGACCGCGACCAGCGCCTCTGTGCCGAGGACCTGATCGCGACCAAGCGCGAGGCGCTGCACGCCGCCGCATCGCGCGGTGCGGTCGTGCTCGGGGTTTGCGGCGGCTACCAGCTGCTGGGGCGCTCGTATGAGCTTGGCCCCGGCGAGGAGCTGCCCGGTGTCGAGCTGCTCGACGTGCGTACCGTGCGCGAGGACGGCGCGCGCCTGATCGGCAACGTCGCGATCGCGGTCTCGCTCGACGGAATGGGTGAGCGCGTTCTCGCCGGTTTCGAGAACCACGGCGGACGCACTCACTTGGGCGCTGGCCAGTCGCCGCTCGGTCGCGTGATGAAGGGTTATGGCAACGACGGCCACAGCGGATTCGAGGGCGCGCGCAGCGGCAACGCGATCGGCACCTACCTCCACGGCCCGCTGTTGCCGAAGAACGCGTGGTTCGCCGACTGGCTGATCACAACCGCGCTCGGGATCGACCCGGCCAAGCTTGAGCAGCTCGACGACGCGCTGGAGGAGCAGGCGCATCGTGGTGCCCGCCAAGTTGCGGGGGCGTGAACGAGCGTACCGTCGCGGTCGCTGAGTATGGTCGTTCGTGACGGTGGGTGTTGCGTCGAGGTCGGCGCGAACGGTTGTCAACCGGGAATTCGGAATAGCTCTCCGGATGGAGTTCGAGTCTCCCGCCCACCGCCAATGCCTGAGCCGGGCCGAGCGGGGCACGCTCTGACATGTGCTCGTGGGTAGCGCCCACCGCGTGCATCGGCCCGGCCTGTTAGGCTCACCGTGGTTGACAACCGTTCGGAGGTAGCTCCTCCTACGCCCAGCACCCGACCCGCTCCGGCGGGTCGAGGTCTTTAAGCCACCGCGAACCGCGCGAAGCGCGGGGCCAGGCGCGCGGGGACGAGCGCGCGGACGCGGACTCCCTCGGGAGTGTCGCGACGGGCCAGCTCGCCCGCGACCTCGTGCAGCTCGGCGAGGCTGGAGCCGCTGGCGTAGGGGACGAGCAGGTCGAGCGGGCAGAGCGTGTGGCGCAGCTCGGACTCGATCCGCGCGGCGAGCTCATCGAGTCCCTCCCCTGTGACGCCGCTCAGCAGCACCGCCTCGGGGTGGCGCAGGCGCAGCTCCTGGCGAGCCTGATCGTCGAGCAGGTCGGCCTTGTTGAGCACGAGCACGCGCGGCGAGGAGTCGGCGCCGATCTCCTCCAGCACCTCCTCGACCGCGCGGCGCATCGCCTCCATCTCCCCCTCCGCGGCCGAGGCGTCGAGCACGTGCAGCAGCAGGTCGGCGCGGATCGTCTCCTCCAGCGTGGCGCCGAAGGCGTCCACCAGCTGGTGGGGCAGCTTGCGGATGAAACCGACCGTGTCGGTCACGAGGTGGGGACGGCCGCCGATGTGCACTGTGCGCGTGGTCGGGTCGAGCGTGTGAAAGAGACGGTCGCGCACACGCCGGTCGCGCTCGGCCTCGTCGGCCGGCGCGCCGCGGCCGTAGGCGGCCGTAAGGGCGTTCAGCAGCGTCGACTTACCCGCGTTGGTGTAGCCCGCGAGCGCGATCGTCGGCAGCGCGGCGCGCTCGCGCTCGGCGCGCATCACCGCGCGGGTGCCGCGCACGTGCTCCAGGCGCCGGCGCAGCGCGGCGATGCGGTCGCGGGCGAGGCGGCGGTCGGTCTCGATCTGGCTCTCCCCCGGGCCCCTCGTGCCGATCCCGCCGCCGAGGCGCTCGAGGTGGCTCCAGAGGCCGCGCATGCGCGCGAGGTTGTATTCGAGCTGGGCCAGCTCGACCTGCAGCTTGCCCTCGGCGGAGGCGGCGTGCGCGGCGAAGATGTCGAGGATCACCGTGGTGCGATCGACCACCGGCAGGCCCAGCTCGGCCTCCAGGTTGCGCTCCTGGCGCGGCGTGAGCTCGTCGTCGCAGGCGATCACGTTCGCGTCGCACTCCCGCGCGGCCTGCTTGGCCTCGGCCACCTTGCCCGGCCCCAGGTAGGTGTTCGGGTGGGGCTGCTCGCGGCGCTGCACGAGCTCCCCCACGACCGCCACCCCGGCGGTGAGCAGCAGCTCGCCCAGCTCGCGCACGCTGCTGTCGTCCGCGTCGGGTAGCGCGGCGATGCAGAGGGCGCGCTGGCGCGCGCGGGGCGCTGTCACATCCATTCACCCCCAGTGTAAGAGAGGATCGGCGAGGGGTCTACTCTCCGCGAGTCGGACGCCGGGCGCTTGGACGCCGGGCACGGAGGCCCGGCGCGCATCTCGCCTGGCAGTCGCGCTCACCCGCGCGGACGATCCCTAAAAACTCATGCCAACGACGCCAACCGCTCGACGGCCTCCGCCAGGCGCTCGTCGGGCGTCGTCAGCGAGATCCGAAACCAGCCCTCGCCGCTGGGGCCATAGGCGCTGCCGGGCGAGATCACCACGGCGGTGCGCTCGAGCACGTGCTCGCAGTAGGCGACCGAGCTGTCGAAGCCCGCGGGCACGGGCGCCCACACGTAGATCGTGCCCTTCGGCGGGGTGACGTGCACGCCGGCTCGGGCGAGCGCGTCGCAGACGAGGTCGCGGCGGATGCGGTACAGCTCGTTCATCGAGGCGACCTCGGCGTCGGCCTCAGGCGAGAGCGCGGCGATCCCCGCGAGCTGCACCGCCTCGAACAGGCCGGAGTCGATGTTGGTCTTCAGCCGCCAGTAGGTCTCGACCGCCTCGCTGTTTCCGACCACCGCGGCGCAGCGCCAGCCGGTCATGTTGTAACCCTTGGAGAGCGAGAAGACCTCGATACCCACCTCCTTCGCGCCGGGGGTCGCGAGGAACGAGCCCGGGCGGTGGCCGTCGTAGGCGATCTCCGAGTAGGAGAGGTCGTGCACGACGAGGATGCCGTGCTCGCGCGCGAACGCCACGACGCGCTCGAAGAAGCCCTCGGGCGCGAGCGCCCCGGTGGGGTTGTTGGGGTAGTTGAGGTACATCAGCTTCGCGCGCGCCAGGTCGGCGGGGGCGATCGCGTCGAGGTCGGGGACGAAGCCGAGCTCGGGCACTAGCGCGAGCGGCACGGGGTCGGCGCCGGCGAGCAGCGGGCCGGCGCTGTACACCGGGTAGCCGGGGTCGGAGGCGAGCGCGGCGTCGCCGGGGTCGAGGAAGGCGAGGTTGAGGTTGAAGATCGCCTCCTTGGCGCCGATCGCGGGGATGATCTCGCTCGCCGGGTCGAGCTCCACGTCGAAGCGCCGCGCGTAGAAGTCGCTCACCGCTTCGCGGAAGTCGCCGCGGCCGCGGTTGGAGGGGTAGCGGTGGGTCTCGGGCTCGGTCACGGCCTCCTGCATCGCCTCGACGATCAGCGCCGGCGTCGGGCGGTCGGGGTCGCCGATGCCGAGGCTGATCACGTCCACCCCGGCGGCCTGCTTGGCGGCGATCTTGCGCTCCAGTTCGGCGAACAGGTACGGCGGGATGCGGCTCAGGCGCTCACTCGGTTTCATGCCACCAACCCTTCCGGGAGGGGGTTTGAAGGCCCGCCCGCCCGGGCCTGCCCTCCCCCAGCTGGCTGCAGGTACGGCGGGATGCGGTTGAGGCGCTCACTCGGTCTCATGCAACTCCTTCAGGAAGTCCTCGCTGAGGCGACCCTCGTGCACGGGCCGCGCCCAGCCTGTCAGATGCACCTGCAGCTCCGCCCCCACCTCGACCTGCAGCTCGCCGCCGTCGAGGGCGACGGTGACGATGCTCGGCGCCGGTGGCACGTCGGCGGATTTGTGCCCGGCATGGGCGGCGCTCGCCGGCATGCGCAGCACCTCGCCCTCCAGCGCCGGCGGGGAGCGGCGGCGGGCGAGGACGTGGGCGACCGCCGCGGCGGTGGCGCCGGTGCCCGAGGCAAGCGTCTCCCCCACCCCGCGCTCGAAGATCCGTGCACGGACACGGTTTGGTTCGGTCTCGGTGAACCAGGAGACGTTGGTGCGGTGTGGGAAGAGCTCGTGGTCTTCGATCGCGGGGCCGATCGCCGGCAGGTCGAGCGCCAGCAGCGCCTCCAAGTCCTCGACGTGGATCGCGCACTGGGGGTTGCCGATCGAGACGTGCTGAAAGCGCCAGCGCCGCCCGCCGGCGCTCAGTTCGCCGTGACCGTCGGGGGGGCCACTGGGGAAGCTCTGCGAGGTCAGTGACGCCGCGCCCATGTCGATGCGGCAGCTGTGGGGGCTGAGGATCGTCGGCGTGATCGCCCCCGCGGCGGTGTGGATCGAGAACACATCCTCCTCGGTCCAGCCGTGACGGCGCAAGTAGAGCACGGCCTCGCGCGCGCCGTTGCCCGACAGCTCCGCCTCGGAGCCGTCGGGGTTGTAGATCTCCAGGCGTGCGACGAAGCCCTGATCGTCGCTGGGGGCCAGCAGCAGAACCCCGTCGGCGCCGACCCCGAAGTGCGGGGCGCAGAGCTTGCGAATGCGCGCGGGCGTGAGCTCGAATGGCAGCTGCGCGCGCTCCATGATCAGGTAATCGTTGCCGAGCGCCTGCCACTTCTCGAACCGCATTGGGCGTATCTCTGCGGAGGCGGTCATTGCTGCCCGAGTTTATGCGCTCATCCGGCTGGAACGGTGCCATCAGGCAGCATCCCGGCGAGCAATGAGCCCGTACGGAGGAGGCTGCCCGAGGAGCCGACCTCAACCCTCGCCGGCGGGGGGCGCGGCAGCGGCGTCCCCGGCCGTGACGGAATCGGCGATCTCCGTGGCAACGTCCTCCGGCGTGCGGCCGGTGAGGTCGATCAGGTGGACGCCCGCGAGCTTGCGCATCCACGAGAGCTGGCGGCGGGCGTAGTTGCGGGTGCGACGCTGCATCGACTCGACGTCGCCGCCGAGCAGCTCCTCGAAGCCGAGCGCCTTGCGCGCGGTCGCCGAGGCGCCGGCGGCGTGGGCGCGCAGCACCTCCTCGCGCACCCCCGCAGCGAGCATCCGCTGCACGCGGGCGTCGATCCGCGCGTACAGCTCGTCGCGCTCCAACGTCAGCCCGACGAGCAGCGTGGGCCGGCGCACCTCGTCGGTCCACAGCTGCGAGGGCCCCTCGGGAGGCTCCAGCTCGCCGGTTTCGAGCAACTCCAGCGCGCGCACGATCCGCTGGCGGTCGGCGGGGTCGATGCGCTCCGCCGCCCACGGCGCGGCGCGCGCGAGGCGGGCGTGCAGCGCGGCCGAGCCTTCCCGTTCGAGCTCGGCGGTGAGGCGCTCGCGCAACCCCTCGGGCGGCGGCGGGCGCAGGCGTAGCTCGGTGAGCGCGGCGCGCAGGTAGAGGCCGGTGCCGCCGACGACGATCGGCCGTCGGCCTCGCGCGAGCAGCGCGTCGATCTCGGCGTGCGCCAGCTCGGCGTACTGACCGGCGCTGAAGGAGGCGTCGGGCGGCAGAAAGGAGACGAGCCGGTGCTCCAGGGCAGCCCGCTCGGCGGCCGAGGCGACGCCGGTGAGCGTCTCCAGGCCGACGTACACCTGCAGCGCGTCGGCGGAGACGGCCACGGGGTCCTCCCCGGCGGCCCGCAGCTGCGCGGCCAGCGCGACCGCGACAGCGGTCTTGCCCACGCCCGTGGGGCCGAACAGCGCGATCACTCGCATTGACGTAGCCTTGCACCACTGGCCAACTCGACGGTCGGCCCTGCTCGACCGCCGACCACCGCTCGAACCGCCGCCCCCCAACCCACCCTGGAGCGACCACCAATGCAGATCAATAACTCCACTGTGCTGCTGACCGGTGCCACCGGCGGCCTCGGCGAAGCGATCGCCCGCGAGCTGGGCGGGCGCGGCGCGAAGCTGATTCTGACGGGCAGGCGCACGGATGTACTGGAGGGGTTGGCGAGCGAGCTGGGCGCGCGCGCGCTGGCCGCGGACCTCGCCGACCGCGCCGCAGTCGATCGCCTGCTGGGCGAAGCGGGCGAGGTGGACATCCTCGTGGCCAACGCGGCGCTGCACGGCGCCGGGCGCCTGGAGGAATTCGAGATGGAGGAGGTCGACCGGACGCTGGAGGTGAACCTGCGCGCACCGATCGCGATGGCGCACGCCCTCGCCCCGGCGATGGCGGCGCGTGGGGGCGGCCACCTGCTGTTCGTCTCCTCGCTGTCGGGGAAGGCGCCGACGGCGATGACTTCGCTGTACAACGCGACGAAGTTCGGGCTGCGGGGCTTCGCGTTGGGGCTGCGCCCGGAGCTGCGCGAGCAGGGCGTCGGCGTCTCCGTCGTCTACCCCGGCTTCATCCGCGAAGCGGGGATGTTCGCGAGCTCGGGCGCGAAGCTCCCGCGCGGCGTCGGCACGCGCAGCCCCCGGGACGTGGGGCGCGCGGCGGCCGAGGCGATCGCGCGCAACCGCGCCGAGGTGGACGTCGCGCCGCTGCCACTGCGGGTCGGCACGGTGTTCGCGGGCGTCGCCCCGGGCCTCGCGGCGAGCTTCACCCGCCGGACGGGCAGCGACAAGCTCGCGGCGGAGATCGCGGCAAGCCACCACGCCAAGGGCTGAGCCGCGCCGCCGCTGCCGGGCGCTACCCGGCAGCCCGCGACAGCAGCAGCTCCTCCCCGGCAAGCGTCTGCGAGGTGGCGGAGTCGATCCGCACCCGAGTCAGATCCCCGGGGGCGGAGAGACCGGCGAAGTTGACGACCTTGTTGTGGCGGGTGCGCCCGCGCAGCCGTGAGGGGTCGGTGCGCGATGGCCCCTCGACGAGCACCTCCAGATCACGCCCGATGAAGCGCTGGGCGCGCTCGCGTGCGTGGCGCTGCACGGCCTCCACGAGGCGCTCCATGCGCTGCACCTTGACCGGGTGGGGCACGAGCCCCTCGGTGAGCGCGGCGGCCTCGGTACCGCGGCGAGGCGAGAAGAGGAATGTGAAGGCGCCGTCGTAGCGGACCCGCTCGACGAGCGAGAGCGTCTGCTCGAAGTCCTCCTCGGACTCGCCGGGGAAACCGACGATGATGTCCGTGGTAAGCGACACATCGGGGACGTGCTCGCGGATCAGGGCGACACGATCGAGATACCGCTCCCGGTCGTAGGTGCGGCGCATCGCCTTGAGGATGCGCGAGGAGCCGGACTGCAGAGGCAGATGAATGTGCTCACACACAGTACGTAGGGAGGCATGCGATCGGATCACATCTTCGCGCATGTCCTTCGGATGGGGTGAGGTGTAGCGGATGCGCTCGAGGCCCTCGACGGCGTCGAGCGCGTGCAGCAGCTCGGCGAAGGTGCGCGAGCGCCTCTCCCCTGCCAGCCCTCCCGTGCGCGCCTGTCCCGGCGCGGCCGCGGGGCCGCCGGGCACGATCGGGCCGCCGGCCTGCTCGCGCAGGTCGCGCCCGTAGGAGTTGACGTTCTGGCCCAGCAGCGTGACCTCGCGCACCCCCTCGGCGGCCATCGCGCGGACCTCCGCGACGAGCTCGTCGAAGGGCCGGCTGACCTCGCGCCCGCGCGTGGAGGGGACGATGCAGTAGGAGCAGCGGCAGTTGCAGCCGACGCTGATTTGCACCCACCCCTGGAAGGGCCGCTCGCGGTGGGCGGGGAGGCGCCCGGTGAAGCCCTCGAACTCGAAAAAACCCTGCGCGGTGAGCGACTCGGAGGTGAGGAACTCCGCGAGACGGTGGACCTGGCCGGGGCCAAAGGCGACGTCGACGAACGGGAAGCGCTCGAAGACCTCCTCCTTGACCGACTGCGCCCAGCACCCACCCACGCCGACGATCCGCTCGGGCCGTTCGAGCTTCAGCCGCTTGGCCTCGCCGAGGTGCGCGATGAAGCGGGAGTCGGCGGACTCGCGGATCGAGCAGGTGTTGAAGAGGATCAGGTCGGCCTCGGCGCGCGCGGCGGCCTCGCGGTAGCCGAGCGACTCGAGCATCCCCTTCATCCGCTCGGAGTCGTGCTCATTCATCTGGCAGCCGAAGGTGGTCACGTGGTAGCGCGGCATGGAGACAGGGTACCCGCAAGGCGGCCGCCGACCCACTCCAGCGGCCGCCTCGCCGATCGTGCGCCTCGTCCTCGCTGGGCGGGGACCCAACGCCCGCCTTACCGCAGCCCGTGCTTACGCCGCGACGGGCTGGCGCCGCGGCGCCGGGACCGGTGCCGGCGCGACCTCTGGCGGCCCCTCGGAGCCATCAACTCCCTTGACGGGGACCTCGGTGACAGGCTCAAGCGGGATGGCGGGGCCCTCCGGCGAGATGCCGCGCGCGGCGAAGATCTTCGCGCGGATCTCCGCAGCCATCGCGGGGTGCTCTGACAGATAGGCCTTCGCGGCGCCGCGGCCCTGGCCGAGGCGCTCGGAGCCATAGGAGAAGAAGGAGCCGGACTTGGTCACGACGGAGTCCTCGATGCCGAGGTCGATCAGGCAGCCGGAGGAGGAGACGCCTTTGCCGAACTCGATGTCGAACTCGGCCTGGCGGAAGGGGGCGGCGAGCTTGTTCTTGACGACCTTCACACGCACGCGGTTGCCGACCGCCTCGGTGCCGTCCTTGAGCGTCTCGATGCGGCGGATGTCCAGGCGCTGGGAGGCGTAGAACTTCAGCGCGCGCCCGCCGGGCTGGGTCTCGGGCGAGCCGAACATGACGCCGACCTTTTCGCGGATCTGGTTGGTGAGGATGCAGAGCGTGGAGGTGCGGTTGAGGTTGCCGGCGATCTTGCGCATCGCCTGGGACATCATTCGCGCCTGCGAGCCGACCGTCTGGTCGCCCATCTGCCCCTCGAGCTCCACGCGCGGGGTGAGCGCGGCGACGGAGTCGATCGCGACGACGTCGATCGCCCCGGAGCGCACGAGCATGTCGGCGACCTCCAGCGCCTGCTCGCCGTAGTCGGGCTGGGAGACGAGCAGCTCGTCGATGTCGACGCCGATCTCCTTGGCGTACAGCGGGTCCATCGCGTGCTCGGCGTCGATGAAGGCGCAGACCCCCCCAAGCCGCTGGGCTTCGGCGAGGACGTGGTAGATCAGCGTGGTCTTGCCGGAGGACTCGGGGCCGAAGACCTCGACGATGCGCCCGCGCGGAACCCCGCCGATCCCGAGCGCGAGATCGAGCGACAGCGCGCCCGTGGGAATCGCAGCGACGCGCACCTGCGCGCCCTCGTCGCCCATGCGCATGACGGTGCCCTTGCCGAACTCGCGCTCGATCTGCGTGAGCGCGCCCTTCAGCGCGGCGTCGCGGGCCTTGGCGGCCTTCTCGTTGTCGGTCGGCATCGGAAGCTCCTCCGGGTCGGGAAACGGATCGAGCGCAAACGGTAGAGACGGCTCCGGACGGAACACTTGTTCGATTGCGGAAATCGATTTGGAAGGGCTCCGCGGCTGAAGCCGCTGCGCCGGCGGGGGCCGCCGTACGTAGTGGCGGGCCGCGGCGGCACGGCCTCTGTGGGTGGACGCCACAACCCCGGCAGGCCACCGCGACGACGAGCGTTACTCGATGAAGAGGGCCGCGAGGGCGAAGGTCGCAAGCGCCTCGTAGACGGCCTCCGTGGGCGTGAGCCAGGACCGCTGCAGCGTGACCGAGCGCGGCGCGAACGAGAGCGCCGGCGTGGGCGGCAGGCCACGCTCGCGCGGGGCCTCGGCGGGGCGCATGCGCGCGACGGTCACGTGCGGGCGAAAGCGCCGGCGCCGGCCTGCGATGCCCCGGCCGCCGGCGGGCGCGGCGGCCGGCTCCAGGGCGCAGACCGCGGCGAGCGCTCCGTGCAGCGCCTCCAGGGCACGGTCGGGGGTGTCGTGCAGCTCGACGGCGAGCGCGCGCGGGTGACGCGGGGGCAGCCACAGCGGCGCCCCGAAGGAGAGCTCGCCGACCGGGGGCGCCTCCGCGCAGGCGGCGGCGAGCGCGTCGCCGAGCGCCTCGATCTCCCCCACGGGCCGGTTGCCGAGGAAGCAGAGCGTGACGTGCAGCGTGCCGGGCTCGAGCAGCCGCAGCCGGCGGGTGGGCAGCGGTCGCGCTTCGCGGCGCCGGCGGGGAGAGCGCGCGACACCCCGGTAGGCCATCGCGGGAGCGCCCAAGGCGCCGGGCGGCAGGGTGGGCTTCCGATTCCCCACGCTGGCAGCGGCTGCGCGCGCCCACACGGTGAGCCGCCCACGCAGCTCGGCGGGCAGGTCGAGCGCGACGAACAGCCGGGCTTCGGCGCCGCGGGTCATGCCGTAATGATCGCAACCGCAGAGGCGCGCCGACCGAAGCCGGGAGACACGCGCCTTCGACCGAAGCCGGGTGACACGCGCCTTTGGCGCGTATCCCCGTTCGGCCAGCGGCGCGCGGTCCCCGCAGAGGACCCGTGGCGCTTCGTCCCCAAAAGGGCTGGCGGGGACGCCGGCTATGTCAGACCGGCGCCCCCGCTCGGCGGGATCCGAATTCGTGGAGAGGAGGTCACGATCCGGAATCTCTACGGGTGCCTGGAAAGTCGGTAGGGGCTCCCGTAGGCTTTTACAAGCGTACAGTGGCCAAAAGCCACTTTTGTGTGTCTGTTCGAGCTGTTCTCAAAAGTCCTTGGATTCGTTGAAAAACGTAGGCATAGCTGTACCACGCGAGCAGGGACAACACAAGGGAGTGTTTCTGACATCGTGGACATTCGAACCGGCTGCGCGAGGCGACGGGCCGCCGGGGGCGCCGGCAAGTCGCAGCCGGCGCCCCCGGACGGCGATCCGAATGCGTAGAGAGGACCGACGATTCGGATTCTCCGCGAGCGCCGGGAAAGTCGGTGCGGCGCCCGAGAAGCCTGTTGAGAAGTCGCGCCGCTACCGCTTGTGCCTGCCTCCCTTCTTCGGCTTCCTCTTGGGGCCGTGTTTGCCCTGCTTCGGACAGCCGGCGATCTTGACCTTGGTGCTCTGGTCGATCACCGCGCCGTCCTGGGCGACCAGTTCGGTCGGCATCGTCAACGAGCCGGCCTTGCAGAGGTTCGCCCCATTGGCCGTGAGCGCCGAGTAGGGGCCCTCGGGGAGCTTCAGTTCGAAGCTCGAGAAGGGCGCGTCGGGCACCGTGTTGAAGGTCGATGTCAGGACGCCCTTTTTCGAGATCGCCGTTTCCCCGTGCAGGTCGATCGTGACGTTGTCGCCCTGTAGCACGATAACCAGTTCGGGGTACTTGGCCCCGCCGTGCGAGACGAAGTACGCCGGGCCGCTCAACGGACCGGGCAGCACCGGCGTGTCGGTCGTCGCCTCGCCGATCCGCGAAGCAGCGGGGCAGTTCGCCGGGTTGGCCGCGAACGTCTGTTCGGTGCACGCCTTCTGCAGCGTGCTCAGCCGCGCCGGCAGCTTCGCCGGCAGGCTGACCTTGACCTTGGCGATGTCGGCCTCGGTGCCCTGCGGCGTACTCGGGTAGGTCACGGTGGTCGTGAGGCTCGCGCCTTCGGCGCGGGAGTTGTGCGCCGCGGTGGAGGCCGCGAAGACCGGTTTGAAGGCGAGCGCCGCGCAATTCGTCACCTGGAAGAGCACCGACGGTGGCGAGAACAAGGTTTCTTCGGCGCTCGTGAGGGTGCCGGCGATCGACAGCGGGTTGCAGTCGGTCGGGTTGAACGTGAAGCCTGCGCGGTTGACGGTCACGTTGACGTCCTTGATCTGCAGTGGGATCCCTTCGAGGATCGTAGGGATCGCGTTTTCTTCGTTGCCCGAGTTCGCGGTGACCGTCAGCGCCGACGTGATCGGGTTGACTTCGATCTTCGCGCGCACGACTAGGCAGTCGCACGCCGGGCTGTGGCTCTTCGTGCGCTCGAGGTCGAACGGCCCGGCCTTTGCCGGGTTGACGACCGACAGCCCGTATGGCGCGCCGTGGTAGGGGCCGGTGATGTACACCCTGCCACCCGTGACGGTATACGGGTGGCCGCCGACACCGGCGCTGACGGTCGTTTCGCCGATCAGGCTTTCCGGGCCGCACGTCCCCGCGTTCGCCTGCGTTTCTTCGCACGGCGTCACGCTCGAGAGCGTGCCGAGCAGACCCGGGGGCAGCCGCAGCTGCACCCCACGCAGCGGCTGTTCGCCGTCGGTGCGGCTCATCGTCATCGTGAACGGGCCATAGCCTCCCGCCTGCAGATTGATCGAGCCGGCCGTCAGCGCGGGCTTGAACGGCAGCGGATTGGAGCACGGGCTTCCATGCGGGCCAGAGGCGATCTGGAAGCTCGAAGAGCTGTGCGCCACTTCTTCCTCGTCCGCTTCTTCATTACCCGACCATGGTTTGAACGATGCTTCGGTCGTGTACGTCCCGCACTGCGCGGGGGTCGCCAGCGGCGCGCGTTCGCCGCCGAAGAACTCGAACGTGCCGTCTTCAAACGGCAGCTGCGGCACCGGGAACCGCGCCGTCAACTGGCCGGTGGTCGGGTCGAGCGCCACTTCGCCCGCGAGCTTCACGAGCACGCCGGCCGCAGGGTCTTCCGCGACCAGGTACAACGCAACCAGGCCCTTGAAGGGGTTTCCTTCCTGCGTGGCGATGTACACCGCGCCTTCGAGCGAGTCGGGCAGCAACGGCGTCTTGATCGTCGCGATCCCGACCTTCGCCGCGTTCGGGCAGAACGGCTCCGGCAGACCGGGCGTGAAGCGCTCGCCGCCCGGCGGGCCACCCGGCAGAGCGCCTTCTTCAGGAAGGTAGCCCATCTCGGTTTCCGAGCACGCTTCCAGCCCGTCCGCGCCGGCTGGGTTGACCGCCACGCCCGCGGGCAGCTTGACCGATATTTCCTTGACGTCGGACTCGGCGTCGTCGTTGGGGATCAGCACCTCCCGCTGAGGCACGTGCACGTCGACGCTCAACCCCGTCGCGCTGCTGGCGTCCGGCACGTCGGGGACGGCGCTGATCGACGGTTCGAAGCTCAGCTTGTTACAGCCTTCGAGGCCAATGCTCGGATCGGAGGAGTCGTGCAGCACATATGTGCTCCGCGCCGGCGTAGTTGGCACCGACGGTTTCCCCGGCGTCGCCCACGAGTCGCCTTCCACCGAGACCGTGAACGGTTCGGCCGGGCACGAGGTCGGCAGCGACAGGAACGGCGCTTTGACCGTGTCTTCGGGGCAGGTGGCTGGCGCCACCCCCGCCGCACATTCATATCCCCGCGAGCTGTTATGACGAGGATCGCCCGGCCAACCCCAGATCGAGACCTGCGCAGCGAGGAAGGCACCTGTCTGCGTGATGTTGTTGGAGCTGACCGTGATGCCGTAGTCTTCGCCGGTACGGACTGACGCGTCCAGGAACGCGGGGATGCCAGCGGCGTCGAACCCGAACCGCGCGGGCTCGCCCCGCGCCGGCACCATATTGAAGACAGGCTCCGAAATTGTCTTCTTCAAAGGGTAGGCGACCGTGGCCGACGCCACCCCAACCTGCGCCCCCACGGGGCACGTTTCGTGTTCGAACTGCCCTTCGGTGCACTGCGGAAACGGCGAGGGGTTGCCGACCAGTCCCGGCGGCAGATCGACTCGCAGATCCTTCGGCTGTGCCGGTTGGGTGACGTTACCCAGTTTTGGCCCGAATTCCGGAGTTTCTGTCCCGGCGTTCAATACCAATGTCGTCGTCAGCTGAAACGGGTGTGAGCCGGCCTGGGTGTCCAGCGATCCGGTGGCATTTTCCGGGATCGATTCGAACGCTTCCACCCCGAACGGCGTCGCTTCGCCGCTCACCGTCAACCGACCTTCAGCGGAAACTTCTCCCGCCCCACCGCCGGCGACAACGACGTTCGCGGTACCGCCCGCCGCTTCCTTCTCGGCCTTTACGTAGATGTTGACTTCCACGCGCTGGTATGGCGGCAGCGTCCCCCCGAAGGTACAGATCACCTTCGAAGCCGCTTCCACCTTGCACGAGCCCCCGCCCCATATGTCTTCCTCGCCCGCGCCATAAAAGGCTTCCGTGGCAACGATCCCCGCCGGTAGCGTGGCTTCGACGGTCACAGGCGAGCCGCCTCCGGCATCGATGTCGTCATCGCCAAGATTGGTCGCCGAGATCACAACCGTCCCTTCCCCTTCCGGCGCCAGGACAGTGGGCCTGGAAGCGACATTGACATGCCACCACGGGAGCAGACCTGCACCCGAGGCCGGCAGCGCCAACCACAAGCCTAGCGTAAGCGCGAGAACAATCGCTCCAAACAGCCCTGCCAGCGAGATCGTCCCGACCTGGGGCATGCCCTCGTTCTTTGCAAAGAACCTCATCGTGCACCCCCATGGCCACGATCGGCCTTCCCAATTCCGACCCTCCGTGGACGCTTCGCCTTCCGCTTCGGCTTCACGCATTTTCCGTTGCTCAGCCTTCGGCCCTTCGGGCATTTCTTGGTTACAACAACCGGATTGGGCTGCGCTGGATTGCCTGGCCCCGTGAACGTCACGCTCGGTGGCGCACCATAGATCGACGGCTCCCCGCTTGGGGCAGCCCTACACGATTCCGCTTCCCTACAGGGCGGCGATGCGGTCACGTTCGCGGCACACGGCGCCGAGGTACTGCAGACATGCGCGTCGTACACGTCGAACGCCGTGTCCCGATCTTCGGAGACGAGTTGGGCCGACGTCACGAAGAAGACGTCGTGCCCGCTAGCGCTCGCGTCGACGAACGCCGATTCTTCGCCCGCCGAGCCGGAGGAAATCAGATCGACACATCCTTCGGCGCTCGCGTCGAATGTCATGCTTGTTTCCGTGCACCCACTCACACTCAGGGGCTCGTACTCATAGACATCCATCACCCCATTCGTCGCCTGCGGCACGAGCGCATCGGGACTGTCGAAGAACACTCGGCCATCGTCCAACAGGTAGCGCGACTGATAACTCGCCTCGCCCAACGATGTGGTCTCCCAGCCTGGCACAGCCGCCGCCAGCCATCGCCCTTCGTTCCACAGCTTCTGCTGATCCACCAGCAGCCCCGCGCCTTCGTTCGCTTTTGTCGAATCGAGGACCCCGCTGGGCGGCATACCCGACGGGTTGCATGACACGCACACCAGTCGCCCGGCAGGCAAACCGCTCGACGGCGCCTGGTAGAGATACAACTCCTCATCCTCCGCTGAACTGTTCACATCGACATTGTCAAAGCCCGTGAGACTACGATCCGACATGAACGCAAAATATTCACCATCCGGTGAAACCCTTGATGTCACTGGTTCGAGATCCCCAAAGTTCGGTTCGCCCCAGTCCCGCTCGTCTTCGGGCGAAAGGCCGGCTATGAACGTCGGCTCTTCCCATTCCTCGAGTTCTGCGTTGTAGTGCAACATATAGAGGTTATCGGCGCCGGCCTTTGCTTTTTCCTTCCGTGTTGTGTTTTCCTCGCTCGTCAACACTCCTGTTGCCACGAAATAGAGATAGGAGCTCTCTTCGCTGCCGACGAGCACCACATTCAGCACATCCGCGGCTTCCGTCGAATCGACCGTCAGATCTTTCACCCTGCATTCCAACGTCTCCCGACCGCCTTCTTCCTTTTCCTGCATTTCGCACTCATAAAGATCGGGCCTGTTGGTCGCTGCGTGTGAGCCGGCGACCAACGCAGATTCGTCGGTGAAGAACACATCCCTGCCGTTGCCGCTGGCGAACTGGAACACACCTTCCTTTACGCCAGCCTGATCCAGCTGCACCGTCTGCCCATTAATCATGTCGCGCATGAAGAGGTGCCCAGCGCCGGACCAGATCACACGCGAACCATCATCCGATACCGCATTCCTGATATCTCGGCTCCTGAAGCCCAGGAAGCCACCACCCGATGCCGGCCTCCCGTCGTAGGGCGGCACATCAGGCAACAGACTGACGAGCTGCAGCCGGCCGTCGGGTTCCCCCTCGGGTTCTCCTGGAGTCCACTCGTACAGACCTTCTCCCGTCGCTTCTTCCGTCAGTGGTACGGCCGAGTTGAACACCACGCCGCTGAGGCCGGTATTCGCGCCCGCAAAGGCGAGCTGGCCGCCGAACACCGTCCCTGCGGGCACGTTCGCGTGTCCCGTCTTGGAGGTGACCAGCGGACCGTAGCCTTCTTCGGCCGTCGCCTTGGCATAGACCTCTTCCTCGGAGGGTGTGGGCGCCAGAGGGGCATCGGCGCGCAGGTAGATCGTCTTTTCCGACGCTCCGGCCGACAGTGGCGGCGCACCGCCATTGTTCGCAAGAGGCTCCACGAGCCCGACTGACAAGTCCGGCGAGAACCACTTGTACTCCTGGCCTGCTCCCACCGATACGCCCGTCGCCGCTTCGTAGGGAGTCGCGATGTCCTGTGAGAGCCAGCCGCCGTCGGCGCCTCGCACCGAGAGGATCTGCGTGGCGTTGGCGTTTCCCAAGGGGGCTTCTTCCTGCTCGCTTTTGGCCGGCCCGACCGACGGATACGTCATCGCGTTGCCACCTTCCGCCGCCTGCAGCAGGCCCAGGTCTTCGGAGATCGGGGGGATCAGAGCGCCATCCTTCACCGGCGGTGAAACGAGTTCCCATGCCCGGCCATCCGGCAGCATCTGCTCACCCTCAGCCACCGGTGCCGCGAGCACCCCAAAGGCCATGCATACCATGACCACCAGCCAGATTCTCGGCAACCGGCCACTCGCACGCCGCCATCGCCGACCGAAGCTCAATGCGCAACCCGCTCCTCGTCCATCGCCCACGCGCTCCCCTCCTCCAATGAGATCCAATAGGGCTGTGCGTGGGACCGCGTGGGCCCCACGCACAACGATCAACTCTACATTATGTGCTGATTTCGGCTAATTCTAAGAAGAAGATTTCGACATCTTTTTCCTGTTCCAGCCCGGCCAGATTCCACGTCGTTTCGTTTTTGAAGTTTGCTTCGAGTAATAATTCGGTGACTGACGTGCCTAACACGACGAGCGTATTCGGTAATTGTATATACCGGTGCGGTGATGCGTTTGTCTTGTACGTCAGGAAGCCGGGGTCACCTGCAGGGATCGATCTGTCAACAGATTCCGGTAAGACTTCGGCAATTATACCTCCCTTTTCTCCAGACGTTCCTCTTTCTTTGCCTCTGACCTTGACCGGAACGCTTTCGGAGCTGTGTGTGCACGTGAATTCAGCGAATAACGTGTTCGGATTGGTCGTCGCATTGGGTTCCGCTTTGAGGACGATACCAGCTCTTGTTTCATTGCTTGTGGCGCTGGTAAATAAGCCCAACTGACCATTCAACTCATTCGTTTTGATCACGCCTTCTTCCGACCCCGAGCTGCAGGTGTAAGTCGTAGTCAATATTTTTGAAGTGCATTTTTCGAATCTGATTAAGACGTTCTCGATCAGATCGGTATGGTTTAAGACCGAACCTGTGTTGGTCGCTGATTTGCATTCAACTATATTTTCACCTGAAGTGCCGCTTTTTGCGACGAGTACGCCGGGACCGGCCTTGGACGAGAAGTCCTGTAATTTACCTCCTGGTAGTAAGAACGTAAGCGTGGTAGCCGAAGCTGAAGCCACCGCCACCGCACTCGCAAGGAGCGCGACCACGAGGCACAGCCCCACGATCTTCATTGACCTCATTTGATACACTCCTTCGTGTTGATCTAGGCCTCGGGGCGCCGATTGAGATGATGTGTGGCGCTCCGGGGCCGGATTGTCTCTGACTCTGCTCCCAGACTCCGGCACGCAGAGTCGTGCTTTTGGCCCCGAGGCTAAGACGACGCGTTGCCGCGACGACCAGACCGCTGGGGCCGTGGGGGTCCGCCCAGGTGCTGCTTGGGCGGGCCTGCCGAAGAAGCTCGTTTGACTTTATCTTCAGTGTTTCCATCGCTGTGGACTCGCTGCAGAATGCCCAGTCAGGGCATGGGCAAGCCGGTGCCGTGGCGCTCGCCTCCCCGGCGAAGCGCCACGGCTTCCGGCGCTCCCTGTTTGCTTTGCTCCCTTTTTGAAGGCGCCGTCTCCCGGCGCTCGCCTTCATGCGGCGGGCGCCCAGTGCCCGGCACTATCGATTTTCCTGTGCTCCCTTTGTTACAGGAACCGCGGCCCGGCTCTCGCCTTCGTCCGGCGAGGACCCAGTGCCCGGCTCGATCGACTTCAATTGCGCTGCGGTTGAAGGTTGGTAGACCCGAGTTCCCTGGCGTCGCCGCTCTCGGTCACGCCTTGGCGCTCGGCACTGCCGCCTGCTTTGCGGCGACCGGTCAACCATCAGGTGAGGACGATCTCCGGACCGCAGAGAGTACGATACCACATGTCAGGACAGATTTGTAGAGGTTTCCGTTCCTTTGCGTCGCTGGGACCGCGGTACGAGACCGGCTGGAGCGCCGGCGAGGTACGGGGCCGGCGCCCCTGTGTGGCCGGTCCGAAGACGGGGCGAGAGGAGGACCACGCTTCGGATTCTCCGCGGGCGCCGGGAGATGTGGTCGCCCGAGAGCCTGTGCAAGCTGGTTCGCTACTTCTTCTTGCGCTTCCCGCCCTGCCGCTTGGCTTTGTGTTTGACCTTCTTCGGGCAGCCGGTGACCTTGATCTTGGTGCTCTGCGTCAGCACGCCGCCGTTCTGGCCTTCGATAGTGGTCGCGATCGCGGGGGTTCGTCCGCAGAAGCTGCCCTTCGCCTTCCCCGGCAGGTTGGCCCCGAAGATCGCGTGCGGGCCCTCGGGCAGGACGGCTTCGAACGAGGAGACGGGGGCATCGGGGACCGTTTCGAAGGTCGAGTAGGCGACCCCCTGCTTGATGTCGGTCCCCCCGGTGAGGTCGATCGTGACGCCGTCGCCCTGGAGCACGAACACGACATCCGGGTAGGCCGCCCCCCCGTGCGAGACCAGGTAGGCCGGCCCGCTCAGCGGCGCGCTGAGCACCGGCGTGACGGCCGTGCCCGTCCCGATCACCGACCCCACCGGGCAACCCGAGGGGTTGACCGCGAACTGCGCTTCGGTGCAGGCACCACGCAGGGTCGAGAGCCTCGCAGGCAGGACCTTCGGGAAGGCCAGGTGGACGCGGTGGATGTTCGCTTCGCCCGGTTTCTGAGCGACCTTCACGACCAGGCTGGCCCCGTCGATCCTGCTTGTCCCGGCCTGCGTGGAGGCCTTGAACGAGGGTTTGAACGGCAGGTCCGCGCAGCCGGTGACCGCGAACGGGCTCGAAACCGCCGCGCTCGCCCCCTGCGCCGCGGTGACCGTCGCGGTCACCGCCTGTGAGTCGCAGTCGGTCGGGTTGAACGTGAATCCGGGCCGGTTGACTTCGACGCCGACCGTGCGCAGCCTCACCGGGATGCCGTCGACGATTGTCGGGAATGGGTTGGAGACGATGCTCGCCCGCGCCGTGTTGGGGTCGATCAGAATCGAGCCCCTGACGATCACGTTGCCGAAGTTGAACGGCCCCGCGACCGCCGGGACGACGGCCACCTCGCCGAACGGGCCGCCGTTGTACGGGCCGGTGAGGTAGATCCTGCCGGTCTCGAGGAGCGGCTCGGAGCCGGCGCCCAGCGTGACCGTGACCGTCCCGATCTGCGAGGCGCTCGTGCAAGTGCCGGCGTTCGCTTCCGCTTCGCCGCACTCGGCGACCCCCGCGAGCTTCGCGAGCAGGCCCTCGGGGAGCGTGGCTTCCAGGCCCGTGAGGTCCTGTTCGCCGTCCTGGCGGGAGAGCTGCAGCACGAACGGGCTGTAGCCGCCGGCGATCGGTGTCACCGTACCCGCGGCGAATCCGGGCTTGAACGGCATCGCGCCGGAGCAGCCGGTCACTTCGAACGACGAGGATGGCGTCGCGGACGGGCCCGATTCCGGGGCGCTCCACGGTTCCAGCAGGCTCGTCGTCATCGCAGTCCCGCACGTCTGCGGGTTCGCGAGCGCGGCGCGCTGGCCACCGGGGAAGGTGACCTTCACTTCTTCGAACGGGAACTGCGGGTTTTCGTCGAAGTGCACGCGCAGCTGTCCCGGTGCTAGCCCGGTCGCGACGCTGTATGTGCCGTTGCCACCGACTTCGACCGTGCCGGGCAGCTTGACGATCACGCCCGAGCCGGCCACTTCGAGGTAGACCCCGAAGACCTTGCCTTCTTCGGCTTCGGCTTCGGTGCACGGTGACTGCCCGGCCTGCCCGCAGCCGGGCTCGGCGAGGTAGACGTGGCCCTTCAGCGGTTCCGGGAGGTCGGGGGTCCTGACTTCGACTTCGCCCAGCCGCGAGTTTTCGGGGCAGTGGCCGGGAGCGGTGTGGTAGATGCCGTCGTCGTAGGAGCTGTTGTCGCCGCCGGGGTGGCCTTCGCCGAGTTCGGTGGCTTCGGGGTCTCCGAGATCCTGGCCGTCCGCAGCGACTTCGCTACTGCCGATGTTGATGCCTTCTGGCCCCGTCGCCGGACAACCGGCCAGGGCGGCCGGTCCGCTCGCCGCGGCGGGCGAGACCGAAACGCCGGCGGGCAGCGTGATCGTGGCGTTCTTGAGGTCGGGCGTCGCCAGCGCGCCGAATGCGCTGGGGGCCTGTGGCAGCTTCAGGTCGACCGTGTAGCCCGAAGGAGTGTCGGCCTGTGTGGTTTCCGGTTCGATTGCGACGCTGGGGTCGAATGCCGCCGTGCCCTGCAGCAGGTTGCAGCCGGTCACTTCGGGGTAGGCAGTTGCTTCGGCAGTCGCGGAGCTGCCTTCCCACGCGGTCACATACGTGCTCACGCTCTGCGGCACCGCAGAGCAGTTCGTCGGGTTCGTGACGTACGCGGCGTTGCTGCCTGTGCCATTCGCAGTACCTGGATCTCCGAACACGGTCATCCGAACCTCTTCGGGCTCCAACCCTGTGACACGAAGCGCGCCGGGCGTGTCGATTCTCAGTCGATATCCCGACGGGCTCCGCACCACATTTGCATAGAGGAAGAGCGGCTGACCCAGGCCGGCATTGACCCCGAGCTCCGCCGGATAGCCACGATCCGGCACGACGTTGTAGACCGGATATGGCACTGTGTGGTAACCCACAGCCCACACGAAACTGATCGTCCCCACCTGACTGCCGGCCGGACATGCGGTGTGAAACCCGGAAGTATCGATGTAGCCTTCGGAATCAGTCAGGTCGATCTCCGGACACCGTTCCGTGGCCAGCGGGTCACCGGCGAAGCCGAGCGGAAGCTCGACCGAGACGTCCTTCACGTCCCGTACGACATCCGGTTCGCCAAGCGTTTCACGGGTGGTGCTGAAGTCGATCGTCGTCGTCACGCCATATGGATGATCTCCAGCCTGCGCGTCCGGCATCCCAGCGAGCCCATCGGCCCCGAAGCTGAACCCCACGACGCCGAACGGCGTCGGACCCGCGTTCACTGGATTCGACGCGCTCGTCGACGCTTCCCCTCCCCCGCCCGAGACGGTCGCCGTGTTCACCAGCGAACCCGTGAGTTCGGGCGACGTGACCGCCACGCTGATTTCGACCACCAGTTCGCGGCCAGGCAGGACCGGTTCGGAGTACGTGCACTTCAACTCATCGAGCGAGCATGTTCCAGAGCGAAGCGATACCGGTTCCTTCACTGCGATCTTGACAGGCCGGAGCCCCGTCGGCAGATTGTCCGAGACCGTGATGGTGCCTTGCGACGGACGGCTGCCGACGTTGACGACCGACACCCCAAACCGATCGTGAGTTTCCGCGAAGCTGACCGTGCTAATCTCAGCCGAGCCGCCCGCCGCGCCATCCTTCAGCGCGCTTGCTTCCACTTCCAGCACGCCCGGGGAGGTGCCGCTCAGAGCGCCGACCCAGGTGATTGTGTAAGATTTGCTTCCGCTCGCGTCGCCGGGGCCGCCGGTCACGGCGACGTTGCCGGCTCCCACCGGCGGCAGCGCTTCGAGCGCTTTCTGGATTTCCGCGGCGCTCGCATCCCACTGTATCGCCGTCGTTGGTTCCTGGCTCAGTGGCGCGGGGCGCAGCTTGTATGTACCATCGGTCGCCGTCACCGTCAACTGGTCAACCGTGTTCTGAACATCGGCCGCGCTGAAGCTGGTCGGTTCGGCTGCAGAGTGGATCGTCCAGCCGGCGCTTGGCGTGACGGGCGCAGCAGCGGCGCTGGTCGCGCCACACATGCAGAGCGTCACCACGGCGATGGACACGAGACATCTCATCGATTGGACCCTCATCGCCGTCCCTCGTCTTTCGCCTTGGCCCGTCGTGCGGTCTTCCCGCTGGCCCTGCCTGCCGTTGACTTCGTCTCGTACCTCCTCCTCGCCTGCGTTTCGCACACCGTTCGCTGCTTCTTGTTGCGCTTCGACTCGCACCGCTTCAGCGCCTTGGTCAGCCGCTGTGCGGTCTTCAACTGCTTCCCTTTACCAGTTTTGGATGGTCCGCCAGTTTCGGGTGATGCAGGTGGCATCGCGGAAGGCGGGACATTGTCGCCTCCGGTCGCGCTCGAGCTGCCGGGCGACTGGGACGAGGGAGCACCGCCGGCCGGCCCGCGGCAGGTTTCACCGATACAGCCTGATGCGAGCACGGGCGCGGGGAAGCCGCCTTCTGCTCGAGCGTCGTAGAGCGCGACCTGCGTGCTCGCGTCCTGCGGCACGAGCTGACTCGCGGTCGAGAAGAAGACATCCCGACCCGATGGGTCTATGCCCATCAACGTCACCGTCGGCATGCGCAACTCCAGCGAGGTGTCACTGCCTCCGCTTATCAGATATACGGCTCCTTCGCTGTACTCGTAGACGTTAGTCGCGTGCTCCTCCGCGAGCGGGGAGAGATTCTCCGCGCTGGTGAAGAAGACACGGGAGCCGTCTTCGGAGATGGCGAGACCGGTGTCGGCGGCAGTCGGCAAGTCGACGCCGCCGAGCTGTGGCGCCGGAATGTGCGGCGAGTCCTGGAAGGTGTCGACGTTGCCGCTGGTGGGTCCTTCCGCGCCAACCGAGACTCGAGTCAGCGATTCGTCTTCGGCGTCGAACTCGAAGAGCTGCGGCACGCCGCTCGAGTCGCCTGGCGTGAGCTTGCCCGAGCTCAGGAAGACGAGGAAGCCTCCATCGGTAGTTGTCTGCGCCGGTCGATGGTCCGCCACCTCCCAAACGCTGTTGTCCTCGTTCACCGTTCCGAACGGTCCACGTGTGCCCAGTGCGTGTTCGACGAAGTCCGCGGCCCTTAGTTCGGAGTCCAGCAAGAGTTCACGGGCAGCTTCGAACCCAATTTCTCCGGCTTCGAACTCGTGTACGATTTCAGTTTCTTCGGATGCATACGTATTGTGGGCCTGTCTTTCGATCCCTTCCGCTTCTCCCGTTTCTTCCGCCCGCAGGCTCGCCTCTTCACCGGGTGTCAACAGCGTCGCGACGAATACACGGCGGTGAGTGCCCGGATGCGCCGGTTCGGGCTCCCAGACATAGAGATTGTCGGCACCGGGCGCCGGTTCTCCCTGTTCGGGTTCGCGACCCGCAACACGATCGCCACCAGTCAGCTTGCCCTTCGCGACGAAGTAGACCCTTTCTCCGTTCTCGGAGACGCGAACGACCCCCTGGACTTCCGGATCGATGCCTGCGTCGACGCCGACGTTCGCGATGTCGATCACTTCCGCGACGCTCGCCCCTTCCAGGCGCTCCTCGTAGAGCTTCATACCTTCCGCAGGGGCTCCATTAACCAGTGGCTGTGCACTCAAGAAAAAGACCCGGCTGCCATCTTCGTCAGCGCCCTCGAACACGCCTTCCTTGGCTTCCGCGCCGTGGCACGGTTCGCCGGTCGCGCATGCGCCTGCCGCACCGCCCGGCAACACCGGCTCGGAGAGCGCCACCGTGTGTTCGCCGCCGATTCGCGCGTACAGTTCGTTGACCGGAGGTCCTCCGGCGCAGGCGAGCGCCCCGAAGAACACGCTTTCCCCGCTTGCCGAGACCGCGTTGTACGCCGAGCCGGACGTGCCCGACCCGAGCTCAGTGCCGCAGTCGCTGATCAATTCAGCGCCTTCGTTGACATGCGAGTGGCCGTCCAGAGGGCCGTCGTTCCTGACTCCGACAAGAGTCGGTTCGCGATCTTCTGTTCCCGAATAATCGTACTCGTAAAGAGACTTTCCTGCAGGACCGGTGGTGTCGCCCGTCCAAAGGTCGTTGAGGCCATTGTGGACTTTTCGGACGCCTTCTTTAGACGATTCGATCTCGAAAAAAGACCGGCTGAGGTCCTGGGACCCACCCGCGAAGCCCAGCTCTTCGCTCGGAGAAAGCGCATAGCCTGCCAGAAGCGCTTCTCCCTTTTCATTGCTCGGCGTCGCCGGGCCCACACGATGGAATTCTGACGCTCCACCGCCGGTGCGCAGATATATGTCTTCGTGGAAGATCCCACCCGTTCTCTGGGCGCCCCAAAGCGTGGCTCCGTCATTCGCGCTTACCGCCATCAGAGTGCTGTACGGGTATTCTTCCGCAGGCGGCACCAGTGCCGACGGCTGCCAACCACCGGCGCTGCGGTCGAGCTCATATGCGATCGCATCGGGGTTCCTGTCCAAAGCGAACCAGTAGTTGTCGGCACCCGCGAAGGCGCCTCCGGCGCCTACGATCACACGTGAGCCATCTACCGCTATGGCCCCCGGTTCATCCAGTACGACCCCTCCCTCTTTATACGGTGGCGTGACAAGCTCGTACGCGCGGCAATCGGGTAGGTAGGTGTGGTAACCGGGAGACGCTTCGGTCTCCACCCCACACTGCTGCTCGGTCGCATCACCGACGGCCGACGCGATGCACGGCGCGATCAGCGCAACGGCCAACATCGCGAGCGCCAAGACAAGCGTCACGGCCCTACACATCCGACCCACTTTCTCTCTCCCAATCAACGTCGCCCCTCCATTCCTAGGCCAAGATCTGCCGCCGTGTTTTGCACTTGATTCACAGGCCTGTGGAGCCGTGCAGTCGAGACTGCCCGGCTCCACATATGACCCATAACTGTTACTCTGTGATTGCTAGTAATCCCATCCAAATGGTTCTTTAGGACTCAGTAAGATCACGGCAGGGGTGGTCGTCGTCTGCCACGCTTCTTTCAGTGCACCGGCTTCCAGTAGAGCCGTCACTTTTTCGTATTTTCCACTCGATGAGTTGTATAATTCTGCTTCATTGAAATGTTCGCTCCCATTTCTTTCGGGGAATTCGAGTAATCCCACATTTGCGGTTTCGCCCACAGTAGATAACGTAAAAACACCACTTGCTTCGTGTCCTATCTTTGCTAACTGTCCCAGGTTTCTTGTCTTACCATTGATTGTGACTGGGCTGCCCTTTGCTTCAGCTTTGATTTCTCCGGCAAGCGTCCCACATTCTGTAAAGCCGGACCTATTTTTTAATTTGTATGCGACAAATAGCTCTTCGGCGCCCGATTCGCCCTCAGGAGCGTAGAGATCGACAGCCGAAGTTCTACTTCCATTAGCGAAGGCCAATATGGTTAATACCGACACCACGATTTCTTCTTCGTTGGTGCCGGCTGCCACACCTGTGGCAACGCAGTTGGGTTTGCCCGCAGCATGGCATCCTCTGAAGGTTATAGTGGCATCGTCCGTGCCGGGACTTCCGCCTAAGAGGAAGCCTCTTGCTAAGGTTTTTTCACATACCGTATTAGGAACACCTGAAGCGCTCGAATGCAGTTCCGCCACTCCGGACGTCGCATCAAACGCTCTGGTCTGACCCGCTAACAGCCCTCTAGCCGGGCTCCCAACAATCCATAATGGACCTTTGTTTTCTTCTGCCTGTGCGGCCCCAGTTGCCAGCGCGCTAAGCACGGTCATCACCATGCCCACGGCCAGCACGAGGCCCAGTTTGCTGAACTTCATTTGATATGCTCCTTTTCGTTGTGCATGGCCCTGGGGTGCCCTTTCGATCAGGTTGTGGCACTCCGGGGCCGGTTTGTCTCTGCTCCCGTGTTCCGGCACGCAGAGGTTGCATGGCCACCAAGGCTCTTCCACCGCGTGGCCGCGGCGATCGCCTCGTATGGACCTGGGGACCCACCCAGGTGCTGCTTGGGCGGGCCTGCCGGAGAAGCTTGTGATGTCTGTCCCGATTCTCTCCCTTGTCGACTTTGCTCGCCTCGGCCCTGCGAGGCTCTTTGTGCCTTGCTCTTGCTCGATCCGCAGTGGCCACTGCCGATCCCCCATAGGATCGTGTGAGCTGTTTCGTCACGCTACGACTCCACGTCATCGCGTAGGTTCATCTTTCCATCTCCCCAAGATCATGTCAAGGGGTGACATGCGGAACCTCGACATTCGGGGCCACGGCCGGGCCTGCGGCAGACCGTGGATCTTGCGCCAATAGTAGGGATTTCTTGTATTCCGCAGCATTTAAATCTCGGTCCTCACTCTATCTTCAATGTTCCTGACTCACTTATTATCAATGCTGGACGATCGTCGCATGAGTAGGCAAACCAGTGCCATGACGCTCGCCTCATACGGCCAGGCACCATCGCCCCGTGATAATGTCGCCTTCATTTAGGGTAAAGATGACTATCTCGATGCCTCGCTCTGCTTGGACGAGACGTCGAACATCGGCACCATTTACTTTTCGCACTGCGTCTTGGAGTTTGGGTTGCGCCGGTTCTTGCGCACCCTTGCTGACGGCGGGCGCGCCTTACCCGGCACTGTGTTTCGTCTTCTATGCTCCCTTCCGCGGCCCGGTGCCCGCCTTCGTGCGGCGGCGCCCAGTGCCCGGCTTTATCGACAGCCTGTGCTCCTTCTTCGAATACAGGGAGCCGTGGTCCGACCCTCTCCATGCGATGGCGAGAGGTCAGCGCCCGGCTCTATCGACGTATGTTGTTGTACTGCGGTCGAGGGTTGGTGCCGGTTCCCCGACGCCACCAGCTGGATGCCATGGTGTCGGCACAACCAAACTCTTGCGGTACCCGAGCTCAACCTGGGCCGGTCTCCGATGCCGTAGGGCCTACTGTACCACATGTCGGGACGGATTTGTTTGGGGCTCCTCAGCGAGCTTACTTCCTGTGCTTCCCGGCCTTCCGCTTGGCCCCGTGCCTGGCCTTCTTCGGGCAGCCGGTGACGCTGAGCCTGGTGCTCTGGTGGATCACGGCGTCGTCCTGGGCCACCAGTTCGGTCGGCATGATCAGCTTGCCGGCCTTGCAGAGGTTGGCGCCATTCGCGGTCAGCGCCGAGTACGGGCCCTCGGGGAGCAGCAGTTCGAAGCTCGAGAAGGGCGCGTCGGGCACCGTGTTGAAGGTCGACGTCAGGACGCCCTTTTTGGAGATCGCCGTTTCCCCGTGCAGGTCGATCGTCACGTTGTCGCCTGTGAGTTCGATGACCAGTTCGGGGTACTTCGCCCCGCCGTGGGAGACGAAGTACGCCGGGCCGCCCAAGGGAGTGGGCAGCACGGGCGTCTTCGCCGTGGCCTCGCCGACCCTGGACGCGGCGGGGCAGTCCGTGGGATGTTCCGCGAACGTCTGTTCCGGGCACGCCTTCTGCAGCGTGGTCAGCCGCGCCGGCAGCTTCGCCGGCAGGCTCACCTTGACCTTGGCGATGTCGGCCTCGGTCCCCTGCGGCGTGCTCGGGTAGGTCACGGTGGTGTCGAGGCTCGCGCCGTCCACCCGCGAGCTGTGCGCCGACGTCGAGACCGCGAACTTGGGTTTGAACGCCAGCGCGGCGCAGTCTGTGATCTGGAAGGGCACTTCGAGCGAGGCGGAGGCCCCTTCCGCGCTCGTCAGGCCCCCCGTGATCTTGAGCGGGTTGCAGTCGGTCGGGTTAAACGTGAAGCTCGGGCGGTCAACGGCCACGTACACGTGCTTGATCTGCAGCGGGATCCCTTCGAGGATCACTGGGATCGCGTACCCTTCGGCCGGAGAGTTCGTCGTGACCGTCAGCGCCGTCGTGACGGGGTTGACTTCGATCCTCGCGCGCACGACCAGGCAGTCGCAACCAGGGCTGTGGCTCTTCGTGTGCTCGAGGTCGAACGGCCCGGCCTTCGCCGGCTCCTCAATCGCCAGGCCGTAAGGAGCCCCGGCATACGGGCCGGTGACGAACACCCTGCCGCCGGTCACGCTATACGGGTCGCCGCCCAAGCCGACGCTGACCGTCGTTTCGCCGATCTTGCTTTCTTCGCCGCATTCCCCTTGGTCCGCCTGCGGTTCTTCGCACAGCTTCACACTGGAGAGCATCCCCAGCAGCCCCGGCGGCATATGCAACTGGATGCCCTGCAGCTGCTGATTCCCGTCTTCGCGACTCATCGCCATCGTGAACGGGCTATACCCGCCCGCCTCGACGCTCGTCGTCTGCGCCGTCAGCGTCGGGGCGAAGGGGAGCGGGTTCGGGCACGGGCTCCCGTGCGGCCCGCTCGCGATTTCGAAGTGGCTCTGGGAGGAGACCGCTT
This sequence comes from Solirubrobacteraceae bacterium, assembly GCA_035948945.1. Lineage (GTDB taxonomy): Bacteria > Actinomycetota > Thermoleophilia > Solirubrobacterales > Solirubrobacteraceae > Palsa-744. Next base: position 138,405 of record DASZIQ010000095.1, on the reverse strand, counting down.
CGTTGCCCGACCACGGCGTGAACGACGCTTCGGTCGTGTACGTTCCGCACTGGGTCGGCGTCGAGAGCGGCGCGCGTTCCCCGCCGAAGAATTCGAGCTTCGCGTCTTCGAACGGCAGCTGCGGGTTGTTCTTGAACGTCGCTTCGATCTGCCCCGTCGGGGTCAGGCTCACTTCGCCCGGTAGCTTGACGAGCGTCCCCGAGACGGGGTCTTCCGCGACGATGTACATCGCGATCAGACTCCCGAACGGGTTTTCTTCCTGCGTGGCTAGGTAGACGGCGCCTTCGAGTTCGTTCGGCAGCAGCGGGGTCTTGATCTTGACGGTTCCGACCTTCGAGGCGTTGGGGCAGAAGTTCGCTCCCGGTTCCAGCGGGGATGGCATGCCTTCTGTGAAGGTGGCGGTCTCGGCTTCCGAGCCCGGCTGCAGCTGCTTGAACCCTTCGAAGCCGACGAGCGCCTCCGAGCACGCTTCCAACCCGTCAGCGGCCGCCGCGTTCAGCGTCACCCCTTCGGGCAGTGTCACGGTGATGTCCTTCACCGCGGACTCCGCGTCGCCGTTGGGGGTCAGGATCTCCTGCTGGGGGACGTGCACGTCGACGCCGAGCCCCGTCGGGGCGCTGGCCGCGGCCCCGTCCGGGGTGACCTTGATCGACGGTTCGAAGCTCAGCCCTTCGCAGCCGTCGAGCGCGATCGAGGGCGAGGTCTGGTCGTGCAGCGCATACGTGACGGGGGCCAGCGGGAGCGACGGCCTGCTCGGACCCGACCACGAACTCCCGGTCACCGTAGCCTCGAATGGTTCCGTCACGGGGTTGCCGCATGCCGTCGGCAACGCGAGGAACGGGGCGCTCACCGCGTCCTTCGGACAGCTGTTGGGCGAGACGCCGGTTTGATCGAGGCAGTAGATTTCCGAGCTTGCTTCGTCGCGCGAGCGGTTGTGGCGTGGATCGCCTGGGATGCCCCAGATGGTCGTCTGCGCCGAGAGCGCCTGGCCCAGCTGCGTGATGTTGTCCACGCTGACGGTCACGCCGTAATCGCCGCCGGATCGAACCGATACGTCGAGGAAGACCGGGCCCACCGTGGTCTCGAACCCGAAGCGCGCGGGCTCGCCCGGCGCGGGTGTCAGGTTGTAGACCGGTTCGGTGAGCGTGCCGGGGTCCGGTGCGCCGATCGCAACCACCGTTACCCCGAGCTGCGTGTCCGCTGGGCAATCCTTGTCATACAACAATGCTTCCGGGCACCGCGGAAAGGGCGTCGGGTTCCCGATCAGACCCGGCGGCAAAGCGAAATGGAGATCCTTTGGCATTGCGGACTGCTGGACTTCCAGTCCGGTTTCGGGGCCCACGGTTTCGGCGCCCGCGTTGAATGTCAGGGTCGTCGTCAACTGGAACGGGTGCGAGCCGGCCTGTGTGTCCACCGACCCCTCCGCATTTTCCGGGACGATTTCATATGTTTCCACACCGAACGGCACCTTCGATGGGTTGACCGTCAACGGATCGCTGACCGAGACGCTAGGCGCGCCGCCACCGGAAACGCTGACTTCATCGGGTAGCTTGCCGGGGGAGACCGTCGGTTCCGGCGCCACCTTGACCTTGATCTTGATTTCGAGACGTTCATATGGAGACAGAGCGTGGCTGAAACCGCATGTCACCATCGACCCCGAAGCAACCGAACACGGTTCCTCGATCGGAAGGTTGAGAAACCCATGCGCAATATAGATCGCTTCGGTGGCTTCGATGCCTTCCGGCAGCCTGTCCGTCACGGTAACAGGCGCCGCTTTGCCGTTGACTTCGCCGTCGCCGAGATTCGTCACGAACAGGACGACCGTGCCCTGCCCGCCTGGCGGCAGATACGTCGGGCGGGAGCCCACGTTAATGTGCCACCACGGGACTTCGTGATGTTCTTCGGCAAACGCCGTTGAAGCGCTGATCCCCAGGACGAGCGCCACCGTCAGAAGAAGAGCCGTCAGAAGAGGAGCCGAGACGACCGCTTCTGCTCGGAAAGACCGGACTATGGAGAACCTCATCGCCCTGCCCTCCTGTCCTTGCCGGCCCGTTTCGCTTTGGCTCTCGTCCTTGTCCTGGTCCTCGTCTTGACGCACTTGCCGTGCTCGAGCTTCTTGCCCTTGGCGCACCTGGCTCCCTTCGGGGTCGGTTCAGGCATGGAAGACGGCGCGGGGTTGCCGGCGCCTGAGAACGTCGCGCTTCCGGATGCCCCGAAGATCGGCGGCTGTGGCGAGGGCGCCGCTTTGCACGAAGCTTCGGTGCCGCAGGGTGGCGGCGAGACCGCTTCGGTGGGGCACGGCGAGGCCGCGCTGCACACGTGCGCGTCATACACGGCCGAAGCCGAACCGGTGTCCGCAGGCGCGAGTTGCGCGGACGAGAGGAAGAACACGTCTTCGCCACTCGTGCTCGCGTCCAGGAACACCGATTCTTCGCCGGATGAGCCCGAGGAGATCAACCCGACACAACCTTCCGAGCGTTCGCTGAACGTCGCGCTCGACGCCTCGCAACCACCGACTCCAGCCGGCTCGTACTCGTACACGTCCGCAAGCCCATTCGTGGCCTGCGCGACCAGCGCGTCGGGACTATTGAAGAACAACCTTCCTTCGTCCGACAGATACCGTGACTGATAGCTGGCGGTGCCAAGCCTGAACCCCGTCCATCCCGGAATGTTCGCGGCCAACCATCGACCACCATCCCATAGGCCCTGCTCATCGATCAACAACCCGGTCCCGGCATTGGCTTCCACCGAATCGAGCACCCCCACTGGCCGCTCGCCGGTCGGATTGCACGACGCGCAGACCAGGCGATTCGAGCCGGCGTCATACAGGAAGACCTCCTCGTCCGCCGCCCCGCTGTTCGTGTCCATATTGTCGTACCCCGTCAGTTCGCGTTCCGACATGAACGCTAGATACCGACCATTCGGCGACACCCTCGAAGTCACTTTTTCGAGATTCCCGCGCAAGCCCTCCCAGTCCCGCTCGTCTTCATTTGCGAGACGGGCGATGAACACCGGCGCTTCCCATTCCTTCGTTTCTTCGTCGTAATGCAGCATATAGAGATTACACGTCGCCCCGGGCTGCGCATTGTTTGGGTTGCAATGCCCGAGACTCGCTTCTTCTCCCTCGCTATTTGCAACTCTTGTCAGGATCCCATTGGCGACAAAGTACACATATGAACTGTCATTGCTGCCGGCGAGTACCACGCCCTGCACATCGGCATGCCCGCCGGAATCGATCGTCAAATCGCGCAGCTCACAAGACAATTCACCCGCCGCTTCGGCAATTTCACACTCATACAGGTCGGATTCCCCTTCAGCCGTGGTGGATTTTTCCAACAGCTTGGTCGCATCGGTGAAGAAGACCTTCGATCCGTCGCTGTTCGCAAACTGGAAGTTCTCTTCATATGTCGGTCCGCTGCCACCGTGGGGCGCGTCCAACTGGAGAGTCTGCTCGGGCTCACTCGCCACGTCGCGCATATAGAGATGTTCTTCGCTCCTTTGGCCGTTCGACCATATGACACGCGATCCGTCGCTCGAAACCGCTCCCCTGGCGTCTGCGTCTTTGTATCCCAGAATTGCGTTGCCCGACGACGCCTGTTCGTGATTGGGCAGCAGGCTGATGAGTTGCAACTGCCCAGCGGACCACTCGTAGAGGCCAGACCCTGTTGTCGTATTCCCTTCGGGCGTTTTCGTCGTCAGGGGCACGCGGGAGTAGAGGACCACATGGCTCAGGTTGGGTGTGGCGCCCATGAATTCAACGCTACCGCTGACTTTGGTCCCCGGAGGCACGTTTTCGTATCCGGGCTTGGACGTGGCCAGCGCCTTGTAGCCCCCTTCGGCGACGGCTTCGCCGAAAGCGCCCTGCTCGAGCGTCCCGGGCGAGAGAGGTTCGTCGGCGCGTAGGTACACCGTCTTTTCAGAGGCCCCCGGCGAAAGCGACGCCGCCACAGCTGGTGGCCCCAACTGTTCGACGAGTCCTAGAGACAGATCCGACGAGAAGGACCGGTACTCCTGCCCGTCGCCGATCGATACACCGGTCGCCTGTTCGTGGGGCGTGGCGATATCCCGCGAAGACCAGCCAGCGGCGGGATCGCGAACGGAGAGCGCCTGCGAATAGTTCGTGTTGCCCGCCGGTTCGGCTTCGATCGAGCCGAGCATCCCGTAGGCGATCGCGTCGCCATCTTCACCGGCCTCTATCACCGCGCCCCCTTCTGAGACGGGCAGCACCGCGGCCGTGGCCCCGTTCTTTCGGGGTGGTGGGGAGACCAGTTCCCACGCCCTGTCGTCGGGCAATACGAACTCGGCGCCCGCGGGGCGCGGCAGGTAAGGTAGGGCCAACGCCAGTCCCGGAGCGCTTAGCCACAGCCCACCTGCGAGTGCACAGGCCACGAACACTGGCCGGAGCCGCAACGGTCGGCACCTGACCGCCTGCCCAAAGGGAGCAAGTACGATCCCCCTCCAATCGCCTTCGCTTCGACTCTCTCTACTTCTCGCCACTCTCGTCCCTCCCCCGAAATCAAAATAGCCCTGCAACAGACGGCCAAGGTCATGTGTGCGGGACCAGATCTGGTCCCGCACACACGTAGAACCATGCTAAAAAACTACCCTAAAATTTCCGTACTCTGTAACGGAAAGATTTCATCGGTTGTTTCAATCCCTGAAGGTAGGAAGGCGCCACTCTGCACGTTTGAAATCGATGTTTCAAGTAATAACCCTTCCTTCTTTTCGCCTAACACCGTGAGCACATTTGGTGCCTGTTCCCAATGATTCGCTCCATTGAATGTGTACTGCAGTGTAAAGTGTCCACCGGGTTCTATTAAATGTTCACCGGTAACCTTACTGATCGGTGTTATTTCCCCGATGACCTCACCCCTGACCTTGATTGCGATTTTGTTGCCGCCGGTTTCGCATTCAAATTCAGCAAATAACGTGGCTGGCGATTGTGGTTTCAGGACCAGGCCAACTTTATGTTCCGCTGCATTGATATAGCCAAGCTGGCCTTCGAGTTTATTGGTTTTAATGCTGCCACAGGTGAATGTTGTCCCCGCTACTTTTGATTTGCATTCATCAAATAACACTAAGACGTTCTTGACCTTATCGCTTCCGCTTGCACCTTCGATTTCACCATCGTCTCTGTCGCTTTTACATTCTACCGTTGCTCCATTTCCTCCGCTCGAGTTCGACGCCTGCACAAGCGTACCTGGCCCACTCACGGACGAGAAGGCCGTTTTAGTACCCGAGAATCTAAACCCCGGCGTCGAAGCCGAGGCCGTAGCCACCCCAACCGCGCCCATCACGAACACGGCCGCGAGGCAGAGCCCCATGATCTTGATGCTCCTCATTTTAAGTGCTCCTTTGATTTGACTTTGAATGAACCCATCGTGATCAACTTCGTTGTGAACTGCATTGGCAATACTCCCATTTTGGGTATAGATATCCGGCGCCTTGGTGCTCGCTTTTTAGGACGAGGCACCACTGCGGTCCGGCACTGTTCACTTCGTGTGCTGCGTGTATTGCGTTTTTGGGTATAGAAGACCGTGGCCCCGGCGCTCGTCTAACCGGCGAGACGCGTGGGTCCGGCGCTATCGACTTTCAATCCTCCGTTGTTGGGTTACGTAATCAATACCCGGGGCGCCCGCTTATTACGGCAGGACCCACGACGTCTGGCTCCATCGACTTCCCTACTCCTTGTTGACTGCTCTTGAAGTCAGATACCATGGCCCGGCACTCGCCTTCATGCGGCAAATGCCCAGCACCCAGCTCTATCGACTTCCCTGTACTGCAATGTGGCTTATTCACTAAACTACTCGGTGACCAGTCGCCAAACCAATCAAGTATCCTTGACAGAGTGCCGATCTCGAAACCGCAAAGCAACATACCACATGTCAGGACAGGTGTGGGAATATGCCTATGCGGGCTTCTACGGCTTGTTGCGGCGGCCTTCCAGCCGTCGGAAATGGCTCAGTTACTGGCTTTTGGGGCAAGCAGCCGGCGCACCAGATGGAGCGCCACGGTGGTCGTGCGCTCACGCACGTCTTGCCGGCCACCCGGCAGGGTCACCGTTCGCGCGAGCTCACCGTCGGTGGTTGCTACGCACAAGCAAACCGTGCCCACGGGCTTGTCGGGAGTGCCGCCGCCGGGCCCGGCGATCCCCGTGACGCCCACGCCAACGTCCGCCCCAAGGCGCGTGCGCGCCCCCTCGGCCAGGGCTTGGGCGACCTCGGCGGAGACGGCCCCGTGGCGCTCGATCAGCTCTGCGGGGACGCCCGCCTGCGAGACCTTCGCCTCGTTCGAGTACACGACGAGTCCCCCGCGCATGTACCGCGAGGCGCCCGGGGGGTCGGTCAGGCGGGCCGCGAGCAGTCCTCCCGTGCACGACTCCGCGGTGGCGATCGTGCGCGCGCGGGCACCCTGCTCGCCGCGGAGTAGCGCCGCCACCTGCTCGTCGATCGTGCTGCCATCCTCGGAGAAAAGCTGCTCGGCGTGGCGCACTTGCACCGCTGCCACGAGCGCGTCGTATGCCTCCTGCGCGTCCGGCTCGTAGCGCGTGACGACCTCCACCTCGCCCCGTTTCAGGCACGTGGTGACCTCCAGGCGGCCCAGCTCCACGCCCTCCCGCTCGGCTGCCCTCAGCGTCTCGGCGATCTCCGACTCCGGGATCCCGAACAGGCGCATTGTGCGGCGGCGGTACACCGTCGCGCCCGCCAGTGCCTGGCGCAGTGGGACCGCCGCGCGGAAGTCGTCGCGCACGGCCGCCTCCCACATCGGCTGCAGCTCGCGCGGCGGGCCGGGCAGCACGACGACCGTGGGGCCAGTTCTGCCCTCGGCAGGGGTGACGACCAGGCCCGGGGCGGTGCCCACGGGCTCGAGCACCGTCGCGCCCTGCGGGATCGTCGCCTGCTTGCGCGCGCCCTCGCGCATCGCCTCCGCGCTCACGTTGCTCCAGCGGGCGCCGAAGCGTGCGACGATCGCTTCGATCCGCTCCTGCAGGGGGCCGTCCCACACCAGCTCGCGGCCCTGGAGCTCCGCCACGACCTCGGCTGTGAGGTCGTCGGCGGTGGGGCCGAGGCCGCCGCTGGTGAGCACCACGTCGAAGCGTTGCGCCGCCATGAAGCGCAGCGCCGCGAGCAGGTCCTCGCGGCGGTCGCCGACGATCGCGACCTGCGCCAGGTCCACGCCCAGCTCCTCCAGGCGGTCGGCCAGCCAGGGGCCGTTGCGGTCGGCCACGCGGCCGGTCAGCACCTCGGTGCCGGTGACGACGATCCCCGCGCGCGCGCCCACCTTCTCAGACCCTGTCCAGGCTCACTTGCACGTCGGCGCTTCGCTTTCCGCCAGCGAGCGCATCCCCGTGCGGGTGATCGCGTAGCCGATCGCGGTGGACGAGGCCGGCACGGTCACGGCTTTGCCGTTGACGATCAGCGTCACTTCGTCGTTGCCGAGCGTCAGTTCGAAGCGGTGGGCGTGGTAGGTGGGCTCGGGGCTTTCCGGGGTGAGGATTTCGCCCGGGATCCGCTTGCGGCCGCCGTCGCCGATCAGGCAGACGTACACGCGGCCGCTCGGTTCCAGCTTCAGCGACGCCAGCGTCGCGGTCGCGCTCGTCGTGCCGTTCGGGTGCGCCCGGTGGGCCCGTTTGGGGTGGGCGATGCGCGCGCTCGGCGCCGGGGTGCTCGGCGGCGCCTTGCTCGACGGCGAGCTGCCGCCCGACAGCAGCGCGTACACCAGCAGCACGATCACGATGCCGATGGCGCCGAGCGCCGCCATGTAGGCGCGCGAGGGGCCTGTGCGCGGCGGCGGCGGCGCGCCCGGGCCACGGCGCATCGCCCCGCCGGGGCGCGCGCGGGCGCGGCGGGGGGCCGACACCGCCGCCTGCTGAATCGGCTCGATCCCGTCGCCGGGGTGCTCGTAGTGGAGCTTGTACTCCTCCACGAGGGCGCGCCCGTCGAGGCCGAGCGCGTTGCCGTACGTGCGCAGGAAGCTCTTCACGAACGTCGGCCCGGGCAGCAGGTCCCACTCCTCGTTCTCCAGGGCGCGCAGGTACTTGGCGCGGATCTTCGTCTGCGCCTCGATCTCCGACACATCGATCCGCGCGCGCATCCGCGCCTCACGCAGCGTTGCTCCGATCTCAGGCATCGGCTGCACCGGGAGGGGGCCCGGGGGGAGGGCCTGCCCTCCCCCCGCCAAGCGTTGCTCCGATCTCGGGCATCGGCTGTGAAGGCTAGTTGACCGCCCGCTCCTCCAGGGCGGCCAGCACGCGCGGCACGTCGGCCTCTGCGATCAGCACCTGCCGGGGCTTGGAACCCTCGTAGCCGGAGATCACGCCGCGGCGCTCCAGCATGTCGATCATCCGGCCCGCGCGCGTGTAGCCGAGGCGCAGGCGCCGCTGCAGCATCGAGGTCGAGGCCGTCTGCATTTCCGCGACCAGCGCGATCGCGTCCTTCAGCAGCGGGTCCTCGTCGGGGTCGAACTCGTCCGGCCGCTCGCCGTCGGCCTCGCTCGGCTCGACCTCCTCCAGCAGCTCCTCGCGCAGCTCCGGCTCGCCCTGCCGGCGCCAGAAGTCGGTCAGCTTCGCGATCTGCGGCTCGTCGATGTACGCGCCCTGGATGCGCTGCAGGCGCGATGAGCCGACCGGGCTGAAGAGCATGTCGCCCTGTCCCAGCAGCGACTCCGCGCCGTTCTGGTCGAGAATCACGCGCGAGTCGGTCTGCGAGCTCACCGCGAACGCGATCCGCGAGGGCACGTTGGCCTTGATCATGCCCGTGATCACGTCCACGCGCGGGCTCTGCGTCGCCAGCACGAGGTGGATGCCGACGGCGCGCGCCTTCTGCGCGAGGCGGATGATCGAGTCCTCGACGTCCGCGGGGGCGACCATCATCAGGTCCGCGAGCTCGTCGATCACGCACAGGATGTACGGCAGCGGCGGTTCGTCCCGCGCCGCGCGCGCCTTGTTGAGCTCCGGCAGGCTGCGCGTGCGCGCCAGCGACATCGTCCCGTAGCGCTGCTCCATCTCCCGGACGAGGTTCTGCAGCGCGTTGGCGGCCATCCGCGGGCTCGTGATCACGGGGGTGAGCAGGTGGGGGATCGACTCGTAGTGGTTGAGCTCGACCTGCTTGGGGTCCACCAGCACCAGGCGCAGCTCGTGCGGGCTGGCGCGCAGCAGCACGCTCGCGAGCATCGCGTTGATCGCGCCCGACTTGCCCGCGCCGGTCGTGCCGGCGACGAGCAGATGCGGCATCTTCGCGAGGTCGGCGCCGATCGCCTTGCCGGCCACGTCCTTGCCCAGCCATACAGTCAGCGGCGACCAATCCTTGGGGGGCTCCTGGTACACGTCGCCGAGGCGCACGATCCGTCTGCGCGCGTTGGGGACCTCCACCCCCACCGCCTGCTTGCCCGGGATCGGCGCGAGGATGCGAATGTCGGTCGCGGCGAGCGCGTAGGCGAGGTCGTCCTTCAGCTGCGTGACCTTCGCCACCTTCGTTCCCGGCGCGAGCCGCAGCTCGTAGCGGGTGATGTGCGGGCCCGCCACCGTGCCGATCACCTTCGCCTGCACGCCGAAGTGGCCGAGCGCCTCGACCAGGTTGGCGGCGGTGCGCTCCTGCCCGGCGGTATCCGGACGCGACTGCTCTGCGCTGGAGCGCGACAACACTCGGCTCGCCTCCGGCAGTCTCCACTCGAAGTTCGGGTCGTCGGTCACGTGCTCGCGCAGGCGGCCTTGGGGCGTGAGATCCTCGGGGCTGGCGGCCCGTACGCCGGCGATCCGCTCGCGCTGCTCCTCGTCCGCCTCGGCGGCCGGTGGCACCTCGTCCGGCTCCGGGTCGAGCTCCGGCGGCTCCGGCGGCCCCTCCTCGACGTCTTCGTCGGCCCACGGGTCCACCGGCTCCAGCGGCCGGTCGCCGTCGAGCGAGGGCGCCTCCACATGGGTGGCACGCACGACTAGCTTGCCGGGCTCGGGCTCGGGTGGTAGCAACGCATCCAGCGGCGAGCGCTCCTCGACCGGCTGCGCGGCCGGCGCCGGCCGCGGGTCGCCGGACGGCCTGCGCTGGGCTCCCACGCGCGCTTTCAACATCCGCGTGCTGTCGACCATGCCGCTGCCGGTCGCGCGCAGCACCGCCGCCAGCGACGCGCCGGTCAGCAGGATCACGCCGACCACCAGCAGGAACACGACGAGGATGTCCACCCCGACCTGCTGCACCAGCCGGTGCGCCGCTTCGTACAGCGCCTGCCCCGCCGCGCCGCCGTGCGCCTGCAGGTAGTGAGAGGACCAGTGCGAGGCGGCCGTGCCCTGCCCCGAGCTGACGCCCAGCGTCCCAGCCGCCAGCGCCAGCACGACCGCGCCGAAGAGACAGATGCTGCCCGTGCGCAGCGGCCGCATCGCCGGCAGCACCGGGCGCATCAGCATCGCCGCGCCAGCGCCCGCCAGCGCGAGCGGCGCCAGAATCTTCGCGCGCCCCACGCTCCAGCCGAGCGCCACGGCGAGCGCATGCCCCAGGCCCCCGCCGCCGCCGTTGCCGTACAGCACCACGCCCATGAACACGCCGGCCGCGATCAGCGCGAGCGCCAGCACGTCGCGCTGGCGCTCGTCCAACTGTGGCAGCCGCGGCGGCCACCACGGCGGCGGCCAGCCCGAGCTGCGCCGTCGCCGACGGTTGCGGGCTTTACCGGCCGATCTTCGAGCGGCCGGAGCCCGGCGTGTGCTGCGCTTGCGTGTGCCTGCCATTCACCCGCAACTTCGACGCCGAAGCTTCAGACCCTGCCTCGCCACGCCTGGCGATCGCACGCCGTCGAGGCACCGCGACCCAAAAGCCTTACCATCGCTTTAGTACAGATCGATACACAGGGATATCCATGAACGATTTCTCCCGCGCACCCAGAGTCCTCGTCGTCGAGGACGACGAGGACATCGCCCAGGCGCTGCAGCGCTCGCTGCGGATGGAGGGCTACGAGGTGCGGATCGCGCTCGACGGCGCCTCCGGCCTGGAACAGTCCCACACCTTCGTTCCGGACCTCGTGATTCTCGACCTCGGCCTGCCGAAGGTCGACGGCATCGACGTCGCCCGCGGCCTGCGCGAGCAGGACGACGTGCCGATCCTGATCCTGACCGCGCGCGACGCGCTGGAGTCGCGCGTGGAGGGACTCGACGCCGGCGCCGACGACTACCTCGTCAAGCCGTTCGAGCGCCAGGAGCTGCTCGCGCGGATGCGCGCGCTGCTGCGCCGCCGGCCCCCGCGCGGCTCGGCGCCGCTGCGGGTCGGCGACCTCTCGCTCAACGCCGACACCCACGAGGTGGCACGCGGCGAGCGCGGGATCGAGCTGACCCAGCGGGAGTTCGAACTGCTCGAGTACCTGATGCGCAACGAGCGCATCGTGATCTCCCGCCAGCGGCTGCTCGACGAGGTGTGGGGCTATGACCCCTTCTCCCAGACCAACACGATCGAGGTGTTCGTCTCCAACGTGCGCCGCAAGCTCGAGGCCGAGGGCGAGCCGCGCCTGTTGCACACCATTCGAGGGGCCGGCTACGTTCTCAGGGCCTGAGCACCCGCTGACGGTCCCGCCCCGGCGATGAGGCGCGCCGCGGCCAACCTGCTCGCGCGGGTCTCGGCGGCGTTCGACCGCCTCCCCATCCGCACGCGCCTGGCGCTCGCCTCGGCGCTGCTGACGTTCGTGATCCTCTGCGGCTTCGCGCTGGTCGTCGGCTCGCTGACCGTGCACCGCATCCGCTCGGACTTCAACACCGAAGTCGCCGCCTCCGCCGACGACCTGTCGAGCCTGCTGCATATCTCTGTGATCGACACGAGCGAAGGACGGCGCCTGGTGGTGAGCCCGAAAATCGACGCATACCCGGCGCCCGAGCACGCCGTCATCAGGGTGATCCTCTCGACCTCCGCGAGCGTGATCGAACACACCCCCCACGCCCCCGAACTCGACCCCCCCGACGGGCGGATCACCGGTCTGGAAGGAGGCGTGAACGTCGATGGCTACCGCGTCGAATCCCGAGCCGAGGGACCGCTGTCGACCGGTGGCTACGTCGTGATCCAGTACGCCCGTCCGCTCTCCGACGTGCAGCCGACGATCGCCCGCGTGGAGCTGCTGCTCGTGCTGGGCACGCTCGCCGGCAGCGCCCTGGCGCTGCTCGCCGGGGCGACGATCGCCCGCCGCGCGATGCAGCCGATCGCGACGCTCACCGCGACCGCGGCGGAGATCGCGCGCACGCAGGACTCGAGCGCCGCGATCCCCCAGCCCGAGGCGGACGACGAGGTGGCAGAGCTGGCGCGCACGCTGCAGGGGATGCTCCACTCGCTCGACGACGCCCACGCCGAGACCGAGGCGATGCTCGACCGCCAGCGCCGCTTCGTCGCCGACGCCTCGCACGAGCTGCGCACGCCGCTCACATCGGTGCTCGCCAACCTCGAGCTGTTGGCCGAATCCCTGCACGGCGACGAGGGCGACGCGGCGCGCTCCGCGCTGCGCTCCTCGCGGCGCATGCGCCGGCTGGTCGCCGACCTGCTGCTGCTCGCGCGCAGCGACGTCGGCCGCGACACGCCCCGCCAACCTGTCGATCTCGGGCAGGTGGTGCTCGACGCCGCCGCCGAGCTGGGACCGCTGAGCGGGGAGCACGAGCTCTCGATCGACGCCCACCCCACAGTCATCGACGGCGACCACGACGAGCTTTTCCGGCTCACGCTCAACCTGATCGAGAACGCCCTGCGCCACACCCCGCCCGGCACCGCGATCCGCGCCTCGACCGGGCTCGCGGGCGGGGCCACCACGCCGGGCGGGCATCGCTACGCGCTGCTTACGGTCGAAGACGACGGCCCGGGCGTCGCGCCCGAGCTGGCGCCCACCCTGTTCGAGCGCTTCGTGCGGGGGGCGGGCGACCGTGGTGGCTCGTTCGGTCTCGGCCTCGCGATCGTGCGCGCCGTCGCCCAGTCGCACGGCGGAACGGTCGAGCTGGAGAACGTCACGCCTCACGGCGCGCGCTTCGTCGTGCGGCTGCCGCTGGCCTCAGACCTCAACGACGACGGGAAGGACCATCGGACGCCGCTTGAGCCGGTCATAAACCAGCTGAGCTAGGTCGTCGTGCAGCGTCTGCTGGATCAGGTCGACCTCGCGGATCTCCTCTTTGGCGGCGCGGTCAAGCGACTCCTCGACCGTGAGGCGGATCTCCTCGACCAGCCGACCGGCCTCGTCCAGGAAGGGCACGCCGCGGAAGATCACCTCCGGGTCGGCGACCGAGTGCCCATCCTGCTCGGCGATCGTCGCCACGACGATGAAGATCCCGTCGGCCGAGAGCATCCGCCGGTCGCGCAGCGCCACGTCGGCCATGTCGCCGATCTCCACGCCATCCACGAAGATCATCCCCGACTGCTCGTGCTCGCCGAAGCGCGCCCCGCGCTCGTCGATGTCCAGCGGGCGGCCGTTCTCGCCCTGGAAGATGTCCTCCGGCGCGACCCCGACCGCCTCCGCCAGCTGGGCGTGCAGGCGCAGCCGCTTGAAGTCGCCGTGGAAGGGCATCACGTAGCGCGGCTGCACGAGGTTGAGCATCAGCTTCACCTCCTCGGCGTAGCCGTGGCCGGAGGCGTGCACGGGGGCGTCGGCGGGGGTCACCACGTGGCAGCCGATGTGGTAGAGGCGGTCGATCGTCTCGTTCACAGCGCGCTCGTTGCCGGGCACCGGCGTGGCCGAGAAGACGACTGTGTCGCCGCCGCGCAGCTGCACCTGCGGATGGTCGCGGTAGGCCATCCGTCGCAGCGCGGAGAGCGGCTCGCCCTGCGAGCCGGTCGAGATGATCACGATCCGCTCGTCGGGGAAGTCTTCGATCTCGCGCACCCCCACGAGCATCCCCTCGGGCACCTCGATATGCCCGAGCGTGCGCCCGATGCCGACGTTCTTGCGCATCGAGCGTCCCACCAGCGCGACCTTGCGCCCGAGCGCCTCGGCCGCGTCCACCACCTGCTGCACGCGGTGGATGTTGGACGCGAAGCTGGTCACCACGATCCGGCCCTCGCAGCGCGCGAACGTCTCCTCGAGGTGGGGGCCGACGCCGGACTCCGAGGGCGAGAAGCCCTCGCGGTCGACGTTCGTGGAGTCCCCGCACAGCAGCAGCACGCCCTCGCGCCCCAGCTCCGCCAGGCGCGAGACGTCGGCGGGCGGGCCGTCGACGGGCGTCTGGTCGAACTTGTAGTCGCCGGTGATCAGCACCGTCCCGAGCTCCGTGCCGAGCGCCACGGCGCTGGAGTCGGGGATCGAGTGGGTCATGTGCACCATCTCCATCGAGAACGGCCCCAGCTCGAGCACCTCGCCCGGCGCCACGTCGTTCAGCTCGACGTCGCGCAGCTTGTGCTCCTCGAGCTTCGAGCGCGCCATCGCCATCGTCAGCGGCCCCCCGTACACAGGAGGCAGATCGCCGCCGTTCTGCTGGCCCAGCTCGCGCAGCACCCACGGCAGCGCGCCGAGGTGGTCCTCGTGGCCATGAGTGACGACGATCGCCTCGATCTCGCGCGCGCGCTCGCGCAGGTAGGAGAAGTCGGGCAGCACGAGGTCGATCCCCACCATCTCCGGGGTCGGGAAGCGCAGGCCGACGTCGACGACGACGAGCCGCCCGTCGTGCTCGACGACGGTCATGTTCTTGCCGATCTCGCCCAGGCCGCCGAGCGGCAGGACGCGCAGCGAAGCGCTCACGCGTGCTCTTGCGCGCGTGCGGGTGACGGAACGCCCGCGCCGGTCGATGATGGCGCCACCCGCGCGGCCGAGATCGAGCCCGCGCCGGTAGCCGCGCCCCCGTCCGCCAGCAGCCCGTGGCGCACCAGCATCGCCCGCACCTCCGCCAGCTCATCGAGGGTGGCCTCCACCATCGGCAGACGCACGCCGCCGACGTGGTGGCCCAGCAGGTTCAGCGCAGCCTTCGTGCAGGTGGGGCTGGAGGTGAGGAACAGCGTGCGGTAGACGTCCTGCAGCGAGGCGTCGATCGCAGCCCGCTGCTCGGGCTCGTCGACCATCCGCCGCATCTCATCGCCGACGACGTGGCTGGCGACGCAGACGCCGCCCGCCCCGCCGATGTCGAGCGTGCGCGCGAACGAGCTGTCGTCGCCGGCGTACAGGTCGAGCCCTTCGATCGTTTGCAGCTCCTCCGCGTTGGCCTGCTTGACGGCCTCGATGTGCTCGATCTGCGCCAGCTCGGCAAGCAGCTGGGGGCCGATGTTGGTGCCGGTGCGGGCGGGGATGTTGTAGAGCACGATCGGCAGGTCGGTGGCGGCGGCGACCGCTTCGTAATGGCGCTTGAGTCCCAGCGGGCTGGGGCGGTTGTAGTAGGGCGTCACCGAGATGATCGCGTCGGGGCCCAGCGCGCTCGCGCGTTCGGTCAGGAGCACCGCGTGGCGCGTGTCGTTGGTGCCGGCTCCGGCGACGATCGTCTTGCCCGCCGGGCGCTCGGCAATCGCCAGCTCGATCAGCGAGAGCTGCTCCTCGTCGGTGAGCGTCGCGGCCTCGCCGGTGGTCGCAGCGACCACGAAGCCGTCTGAGCCGTGCGCGGCGAGGTGGCGCATCAGCGCCACGAACGCCTCCTCGTCGACGCGCAGCTGCGCATCGAAGGGCGTCACGATCGCGGTCAGGATCGTCCCCAGGCTCGCCATTGCGGTCATTATCCCACGTCGCCGTCGAACAACAGTGCCTCCAGGCCCACCGTCAGGGCCTCCGGCAGCTTCCGGACTCGGCGGATCGCCAGCAGCACCCCGGGCATGAACGACTCGCGGTCGATCGAGTCATGGCGGATCGTCAACGTCTGGCCGAGGTCGCCGAGGATCACCTCCTGGTGGGCGACCAGCCCGGGCAGGCGCACCGAGTGGATCGGCGGCGCCGGCCCGCCACTGGCGGCCGCCATCAGCTGCGCCGTGCGCGCCGCCGTGCCGCTGGGCGCGTCGAGCTTGCGGTCATGGTGGAGCTCGACGATCTCCGCCTTCGCCATGTGGCGCGCCGCCTCCGCGGCAAAGCGCATCATCAGCACCGCGCCGATCGCGAAGTTGGGGGCGACCAGCACGTTGGCGCGGGCACGCTCGCCGGCCGGCTTGCGCCCCCCGCCGCCGGCCTCCTGCGCCCCCGCGGCAGCGCCCCGCTCCGCCGCGCACGCCCGCTCCAGCTCGCCCAGGTCGAACCCGGTGGTGCCGATCACGGCGTGCACGCCCGCCCGCACGCACGCGACGGCGTCCTCCACGGCCGTCTGCGGCTGCGTGAAGTCGACGACCACCTCGGCATCGAGCAACACCTCGGCGAGCGTCGTGCCGAGCAGCGGATCGGCACGACCACTCAGCTGCATGTCATCCGCGCCCTCCACCGCCGCACACACCGCGAGGCCCATGCGGCCCGCCGCGCCGGCCACCGCCACGCGAATCACACCACCACCTCCACCACGCGCTCCCCAGGCCGGTCCACGACTCCGAGCCCGGCGCTCTGCCCACTCACGCCGCGACCGCCTCCAGCGGCGCCAACGCCGCGCGCAGCGCGTCCTCATCCGGGCCGATCGCCGCGACCGACAGCTCCGGGCCGCGGAACAGCTCCGCGGCGAGCTCGCGCAGATCGTCCATCGTCACCGCATCGATGCGCGCGATCACCTCCTCCACCGAGAGGATCGGCAGGTCGCACAGAACCGAGCTGCCGAGGCGGTTCATGCGCGCCGCGGTGGACTCCATCGCGAGCACCATGCGGCCCTTGGCGTTCTCGCGCGAACGCTCGAGCTCCTCCGCGTCGGCCGGCTCGCGCACGAAGCGATCGAGCTCGACGGCGAGCACCTCCACCGCCTCCGCCAGATTCTCCGGGCGCGTGCCCACGTACAGCCCCACCTCACCCGTGTGGGCGTAGAGGTTGGAGAAGGAGAAGACCGAGTAGGCGAGGCCCCGGCGCTCGCGCACCTCCTGGAAGAGGCGCGAGGAGGCGCCGCCGCCGAGGATGTTGTCGAGCACGCGCAGCGCGAAGCGGCGCTCGTCCTCGCGCGCCATCCCGCGGCCGCCGAGGCAGAGGTGGTACTGCTCGGTCTCCTTGCGCAGGAAGCGCACGCGCCGCTTGAATGGAGGCCCGTCCACCCCGCCCAAGCCATCCTGTCCGACTCCGATCGCTGCGCCCATCCTCCGCCCTGCACCCTCGGCATCGTTTCCGGCCCCGTCCGCCTGCGGATCAGCGACGACCGGCAGCGCGGGGACGGCGGACACCTCACCAGGCGCTGCTTCGGCCGCGCGCGCCATCTCCACGAGCGCGTCGTGATCGACCGAACCGGCCGCGGCGATCACCACTTCCGCCGGGGTGTAGTGGGCAGCGTGGAAGGCGCGCAGCTGCTCGCGCGTCACCGACCCGACCACCTCGGCGCGGCCGATCACCGCGCGCCCGAGCGGGTGCGCGCCGAAGACCGCCTCGCCGAGCACGTCGAAGACGCGGTCCTGAGGGTCGTCCTCGTACATCGCGATCTCTTCGAGCACCACCTCGCGCTCGGCCTCGAGCTCCCCCATCAGCGGGCGCCACACCATGTCGGCGATCACGTCGAAGGCGCGCTCCAGGTGGCGGTCGAGCACGCGCGAGTAGACGGAGGTCGCCTCCTTGTCGGTGCCCGCGTTGAGCTCGGCGCCCATCGCGTCGAAGATCTGGTCGATCTCCTCCGAGCCGTAGCGCTCGGAGCCGCGGAACAGCATGTGCTCGAGCAGGTGCGAGATCCCCGCCTCGGCGTCGTGCTCGTGCGCCGAGCCGGCGCCGATCCAGAAGCCGAGCGCGACCGAGCGCACCGCCGGCAGCGGCTCGCTCACCACCCGGACTCCCGAGTCCAGGGTGGTAATGCGATGGCCGACGTCGCTCATGACTTCAGCTGAGCCGGCGTCCGGCATGGTCATCGTTCCTTGGGCCGCGGGGCTCCAAGGTCAATCGCGCGACGTACCCGCAACCGACCAAGGGACCCTCCCGTAGCTGTCTCAGGCTCAGAGCCGATCGCGGTCGCGCCCGGAGCCGTGACGGGGACGGCCGGAGCCGCGCTCTCCGCGCTCGCTGCGGCCACGGTCGCGGTCGCCGCCGCCGCGGCCATTTCCCTCACGACCGTTATTGCGCGAGGGGCCCGACGAACGGCCGCCTCCTCCCCCGCCGGCGCCGACTGCGGCCAGCTCCTCGACCGTCTTGCCCGCGATCTCCGGGTCGTTGGCGAGGCGCAGGCCGATGCGCCCGCGCTCGCGGTCGACCTCGACCACGCGCACGTTGATCTCGTCGCCTTTGTTGAGCACGTCCTCGACGCTCGAGATGCGCTCGCCCGGCGAGACGTTGGAGATGTGCAGCAGTCCGTCGGTGCCCTTCGCCAGCTCCACGAACGCGCCGAAGGTGGTCGTCTTGACGACCTTGCCGAGGAACTCGTCGCCGACCTCGACCTCCTTCATCATCGTCCGGATCCGCTCCAGCAGTTGGTCGGCGAGCTCGCCGTTGGCGGAGTAGATCAGCACCTGGCCCTCGTCGTTGACGTCGATCTGCGATTCGTACTCATCCGAGAGGCCGCGAATCGTTTCCCCGCCCTTGCCGATCAACAGGCCGATCTGCGAGGGGTCGATCTGGATCGTCTGGATCCGCGGGGCGAACTGCGAGAGCTGCTCGCGCGGGGTCCCGATCACGCCGGCCATCTTGGCGAGGATGAACGTGCGCGCCTCTTTGGCCTGCGCGAGCGCGTCGCGCAGGATCTCGAACGTGACGCCCGTGATCTTGATGTCCATCTGCAGCGCGGTGATGCCGCGCTCGGTGCCGGCGACCTTGAAGTCCATGTCGCCGAGGTGGTCCTCGACGCCGGCGATGTCGGTCAGCACGATGTAGTCGTCGCCCTCTTTGATCAGGCCCATGGCGATGCCCGCGACGGGGCGCTTGATCGGCACCCCGGCGTCCATCAGCGACAGCGAGGAACCGCACACCGAGGCCATCGAGGAGGAGCCGTTGGACTCGAGGATGTCCGAGACCACGCGGATCGAGTAGGGGAACTCCTCGATCGAGGGCACCATCGGCGCGAGCGCGCGCTCGGCGAGCGCGCCGTGGCCGATGTCGCGGCGCTTGACGCCGCCCATGCGGCCCGCTTCCCCGACCGAGAACGGCGGGAAGTTGTAGTGGTGCCAGTAGTACTTTTTGGACTCGAGGCCGAGCGTGTCGATGCGCATCTCCTCCTTGAGCGTGCCCATCGCCACGACGCTCAGCGCCTGTGTCTGCCCGCGCGTGAACAGCGCCGAGCCATGCGTGCGCGGCGTGACGCCGACTTCGATCGAGATGTCGCGGATCTCGTTCTCCGAGCGCCCGTCGGGGCGCTTCTTGTGCACGGCGATGCGCTCGCGGATGATCGCCTTCTCGAGCTTGTCGAACGCGAGCTGCGCGGCTGCGCGACGGGCCCTGGCGCTCGCGAGCTCCTCCTCGGAGGCGCCCTCGGGCGCGGCGAGGGCGTGCTGCGCGAGGATCGCCCCCTCGACGGCCTTGGTCGCGTCCTGGCGCTCGAGCTTGTCCTCGACCTGCGTGGCCGTGTCCAGCGCGCCGCCGTGGGAGCCGCGGATCTGCTCCAGCAGCGAGGGGTCGACGGCGATCGTCTCGAAGACTTTCTTCGCCTTGCCGACTTTCGCGGCGAGGTCGCGCTGGAGCGCGCACAGCTTCTTGATCTCCGCGTGGGCGATGTCGAGCGCGTCGAGGATCTCGGCCTCGGGGATCTCGTTGGCGCCCGCCTCGACCATCAGGATCGCCTCCTCGGTGCCCGCGACGATCAGGTCGAGGTCCGAGCTGTTCTCGGCGTCTCCCTGCAGGGCCTCCTCGGAGGGGTTGACGACGAAGTTGCCGTCGATCTTGCCGATGCGCACCGCGCCGACGGGCGTCGGCAGCGGAATGTCGGAGATCATCAGCGCCGCGGAGGCGCCGTTCATCGCGAGGATGTCATAGGGGTGCACGTGGTCGATCGACAGCGGGATCGCGACCAGCTGCGTGTCGTAGCGCCAGTCCTTGGGGAACAGCGGGCGGATCGGGCGGTCGATCATGCGCGCGGTCAGCGTGCCCTTCTCGCCGGGGCGGCCCTCGCGCTTGAAGAACGAGCCGGGAATTTTCCCGGCGGCGTACATGCGCTCCTCGACGTCCACCGTCAACGGGAGGAAGTCGACGTCGCGCAGCGAGCCGGCGACGGCTGTCGCGAGCACCATCGTGTCGCCCTGACGGACGACCACTGCGCCGGAGGCCTGCTTGGCCATCCTGCCGGTCTCAAACGAGATCTCGCTACCGGCGATCTCCACGGAGACCCGTGTAACGGCTGCGTCACTGCTCATATTCTCTGCCTTCCTCGTCCGCCCTTCGGTCGGCGGCTCTGTCTTTTATCTATTCCGAACGCAGCTGAGCTTAGCGGATGTATGGGGAGGGCCACATGTGGCCCTCCCGGAACGGCCGCATGCGGCCGTTCCCGCCGCCGCACATGTGCGGCGGCGCCGGATGGTGCATGCACCATCCGGCCGGTGGGCGCATGCGCCCACCGGAACAGCAACGCGCTCAGACGTTCTTCAAGCCGCCGAGGATCATGTGCACGCCGGGAAGGTCGGCGGGCGAGGGGGCCTGGTAGCTCCAGCGCACCACCCCGTCGGGGCCGACGATCACGAGCGCGCGCTGCGGGAAGCCGCCCTCGTGCAGCACGCCGAAGGCGGTGCAGGCCGCCCCCTTGGGCTCGAAGTCCGAGAGTTGCGGGATGCTCACGTCGAGCTTTTCGCGGAAGGCTTTCTGCGCCCATGTGGAGTCGCAGGAGACGCCGTAGATCGCGGCGCCGTCGGCCGTGATCTCGCCCAGCTCCTTCTCGTACAGTTGCAGCTGGTCGGTGCACACGGGGCTGAACGCGAACGGGTAGAACACCAGCACCGTGGTTTTGCCGCGCAGGCTCTTGGCGGTGAAGGGCTCGCCGCCTTCGGTGGCGAGGCTGAAGCTCTGAACCTCGGTGCCGGGATCGAGGACGCTCACTGCCGCTGCCCCTACTTACGCAGGCCGAGCTCTTTGATCAGCGCGCGGTAGCCCTCGAGGTCGGTGCGCTGCAGGTAGTCGAGGAAGCGCCGGCGGCGCCCCACCAGCATCAGCAGGCCGCGGCGCGAGTGGTGGTCTTTCTTCTGCGCGCGCAGGTGCTCGGTGAGGTGGTTGATGCGCTCGGTCAGAAGCGCCACCTGCACCCGAGTGTTCCCGGTGTCGCGCTCGCTCGAGCCGAACTTGGCGGCGAGCTCGCGCTTTCTCTCTGTCGTCATCGTCATCGGCGGGGGCACACGGTAGCAAAGAGCGGTAGGTGTGCCAGATGTTGGAGGCCGCCGTCGGGTGTGGCGAGGGGTCTGTGACGCGACTCAGAGCTCGGCAAGAGCCTTGCGCGTCTGCTCCACGTCGCGGTGCATCTGCTCGATCAGCGCCTCGGCGGTGGCGAAGCGCCGCTCGCCGCGCAGGCGGCGTATGAAGTCCAGGCGCAGCTCGGTGCCGTACAGGTCGCCGTCGAAGTCGAGCAGGTAGGCCTCGATCAGCTCGCCGCGGCCGGTGGTGAAGGTCGGGCGCACCCCCACGTTGACGGCGGCCTGCCGAAGCCGGGAGACACTCGCCTCCGACCGAAGCGGGGAGACACTCGCCTCCGGCGAGCATCCCCCGTTCGGCCAGCATCCCCGTTTCGGCCAACCGTTGGCGAGGCAGGCATAGATGCCGTGGCCGGGGCACACCAGCTCCTCCTCGGGGATCAGGTTGGCGGTCGGGAAGTCGAGCGTGCGCCCCCGTTCGTCGCCGCGCACGACTTCGCCCCGCAGCTGGAAGGGGGCTCCCAGGAAGCGCGTCGCCTGATCCACCTCGCCGGCCAGCACAAGGCCGCGGATGTGGCTGGAGGAGACGATCTCCCCGTCCACCTCCAGCAGCGGGTGCACAGTCGTCTGAAAGCGCCCGTCGGCCGCCAGCAGCTGCGTGTCGCCCTGCGCGCGGTGGCCGAAGCGGAAGTTCTCGCCGACCGACACCCGCACCGCGCCGAGCGCCTCGACCAGCACCTCGTCGATGAACTCCTGCGCGGTGCGCGCGGCGAAGGCGGCGTCGAAGGGAATCACGATCAGCTCCCGCACGCCGAGCGCGGCGATCAGCTCGGCCTTCACCGCCAGTGGGGTGAGCAGCTTCGGCGCGTGCTGGGGCGCGACCACCGACACCGGGTGGGGGTCGAACGTGAGCACGCTGTCGGAGCCGCGGATCACCTCGCGGTGGCCGAGGTGCACGCCGTCGAAGGTGCCGACCGCCACCTGGCGCTCGCGGCGCTGCACATCCGGAAGGCTGGTGATCTGCACCGTCCGGAAGCCTAGTCGAGCAGGACGAGCGCACGCTCGATCGCGAGCGGCTCGGGCGGCTCCCATGGCTGGCCACGTCTCGGCGGCGCCACCGCATGCTCCACTTTGAACGGCCCGATCGCGGTGCGTCGCAGCTCCACGCAGTAGGCATCGTGCAGATCGGCGATCAGCGAGCGCACATACGTGCCCGAGGAGCACTCGATCAGGAAGGCAGCACGATGGTCCTCGCGCCACAGCTGCTCGAAGCGGTGGACCGTGACGGTGCGCTCGGGCATCTCGAACTGCTCTCCCCGTCGCGCGCGCTTGTAGGCGCGCTCGCCGTCGATCTTCACCGCCGAGTGCATCGGGGGCCGCTGGCGTACTTCGCCTGTCGGCAGCTGTGGGGGGTCGGGTGGCAGTCGCCCGGTGTGCACGATCTCTCCCTCCGGGTCGCCCGTGCTCGACACCGCCCCGAGCTGGGCAACCGTCTCATACTGCTTGGGCAGCCCCATCAGCTGCTGCTGGATGCGAGTCGCACGCCCGACCAGCACCAGCAGCAGGCCGGTGGCGAACGGGTCGAGCGTCCCCGCGTGGCCGGTCTTCACGCTCCCCAGCGCGCGGCGCACCGCGGCGACCACGTCGTGCGAGGTGATCCCCACCGGCTTGTCGATCAGCAGGACGCCGTCCATCGCCGCATCATCGCGCAGTGCGGCGTTCAGGATGGGCAGGGCTGAGCCGCCGCGGGCAGGCGTCGGCACCGGGAGGCTTCAGGCCGGCGCCGGCGCGACCGATCGTCCGGGATCGGCCAGCAGCTGGGCGGCGATCTCGCGGCGCAGGAACTCGATCAGCTCGGGCGGCTCGAGCGTTGTGGAGAAGCCCGCGGCGCGGCGGTGCCCCCCGCCCCCCTGGGCCCGCGCGATCGCCGAGACGTCCACGTCGTCGTCGACGGCGCGCAGCGAGACCTTGCGCTCGCCGCGGCGCTCGGGCGCGGTCAGCTCGCGCACGAGCGCGGCGACCTTGGTGCCCCGCACAGCGCGCAGGTGGTCGACGATCCCCTCGGAGTAGCTCTCCTCGGCGTCGGCTTGGCGGAAGTCCTCGGCGCTCAGTACCGCGATCGCCAGCTCCCCCGAGTCGAAGCGCTGCACCTGACCGAGCCCGAGGGCGAGCAGCGCCAGCTTCGGGTAGGGCATCTCCTCGTACAGCCGGCGGTAGATCGCCTGCACGTCGACGCCCGCCTCGATCAGCTCGGCCGCCATCAGGTGCGCCCGCGGCCCCGTGTTCTCGTACATGAAGCGCCCCGTGTCGGTCACCAGCCCGACGTACAGCGCCTGCGCGACCTCCGGCGCGGGGCTCACGCCGAGCCCGTGCATCAGATCCCAGATGATCTCCGCGGTGCAGGAGGCGTCCGCCACAACGTGATCGACCGTGCCGAAGCGGGTGTTGTCGTGGTGGTGGTCGATGTTCAGCAGGTGCGCCCCCTCGCGCAGCGCGTCGGCCGAGTTGCGATCGATGTTGCCGCAGTCCAGCAGCACCACGGTGCGCTGCGCGATGTCCGCGGGCGGGGACTGGATCGAGGCCGCGAGGTCGAAGAAGCGGTATTCGAGGGGCAGCGGCAACTCCCCGGGAGGGATGAACATCAGCGAGTCCTTGCCGAGCGCGGTGAGCAGCCCCTGCATCCCCAGCAGCGAGCCGATCGCGTCGCCGTCCATGTTTTCGTGCGTGGCGAGCACGAAGCTCGCGTCCTCGCGAATACGCTCTAGAACGAGCGCGCGCGTCTCGGCCGTGCCGGCCGCCGGCGGCGCCGTGCCGTTCTCACTCATCGCCACTCGCCCCCTGCTCGTCCCTGCTTGCCTGCGGCTCGTCGACGCCAGCCCTCAACTCGTCGGCGTCCGCCCCCGGCTTGACCATACTCGCCCCCGGCTCGTCGCCGCTCGCCCACGGCTCGTCTCCGCCTGCTCCCGGCTCGTCCAACAGCGCCTCCAGGCGCATCGCGCGATCGGTCGTGTCGTCGTAGACGAAGTCGAGCGTCGGCGTACGCTTGAGGCGCAGCTCGGAGGCGACGCGCCGCTGCATGTAGCCGTGCGCGCTGCGCAACCCCGCCAACGTCGCCTCACGGGCGGGCTCGTCGCCGAGCACGCTCACGTACACGCGGGCATGGCTGAGATCGGCGCTAGTCCTCACATCGGTCACGGTCACGAATCCCACTCGTGGGTCCTTCAACTCGCCTGCCACCACCTCTCCGATCACCTGCCTGATCGCCTCGTCGACGCGGCGCATGCGGCCACTGGTCATCCTACTCTCCGAGCCCGTCGCGTTTGCAAGCCCCGTGTTAGGACAGTTCCCGCTCGACCTGGCGCGTCTCGTACGTCTCCAAGACGTCGCCCTCGCGCAGGTCCTGGAAGTTGGCGAGCACGATCCCGCACTCGAAGCCGGCCGCGACCTCGCGGGCGTCCTCGTTGAAGCGCCGCAGGCTGCCGATCGTGGTGTCCTGGATCACGGTGCCCTCGCGCACCACCCGCACGCGCGCGCCGCGCGTGACCTTCCCCTCGGTGACGTAGGAGCCGGCGATCGTGCCGATGCGCGAGGCGCGGAACAGCTGGCGCACCTCGGCCTGACCGAGCACGGTCTCGACCTCCTCGGGCTCCAACAGCCCCTGCATCGCCGCGCGCAGCTCCTCGATCGCGCGGTAGATGACCGCGTAGGAGCGGATCTCGACGCCCTCGCGCTCCGCGATCTGGCGGGCGTCGCCGACGGGGCGCACGTTGAAGGCCAGGATCAGCCCTTCGGAGGCGGCGGCGAGCATCACGTCGGACTCGTTGATGCCGCCCACGCCGCGGTGGATGATGTTGACCTTCACCTCCTCCTGGGGGAGCTTGGCGATCTCGTCCTCGATCGCCTCCAGCGACCCGGCGACGTCGGCCTTGATCACGAGCCCGAGCTCCTTCACGGCCCCCTCGCGGGCGAGCTTGAAGACGTCCTCGAGCGACACTTTGCGCCCCGAGCGCCGCGCCAGCGCCTCGGTCTTCAGACGGTTGGCGCGGACGCCCGCGAGCTGGCGCGCGCGCCGCTCGTTCTCGACCACCCTGACCGGCTCGCCGGCCTCGGGGACGCCGTCGAAGCCGAGCACCTCCACGGGCTCGCCCGGCTCGGCGCGCTTGGTGCGCGCCCCGGTGAAGTCGTGCATCGCGCGCACCCGCCCGAAGTGGGCGCCCGCGACCAGGGCGTCGCCGACGTGCATCGTGCCGCGCTGGATCAGGATGCTGACGACCGGGCCGCGGCCGGGGTCGAGCTTCGACTCGATCACGGTGCCCGAGGCCTCGGCGCCGCGGTTGGCGCGCAGCTCCTCGAGGTCGGTCACGACCTGGATCGTGTCGAGCAGCTCATCGAGGCCCTGGCGGGTCTTCGCGGAGACGTCGACGAACTCGGTCTCCCCGCCCCAGTCGGAGGGCTGCAGCCCGTGCTGGGCCATTTCGGTGCGCACGCGGTCGGGCTGAGCGCCCTCCTTGTCGACCTTGTTGACCGCCACGACGATCGGCACGTCGGCGGCGCGGGCGTGGTCGATCGCCTCCTCGGTCTGCGGCTTTACGCCGTCGTCGGCGGCGACCACGATCACCGCGAGGTCGGTCACACGCGCGCCGCGGGCGCGCATCGCCGTGAACGCCTCGTGGCCGGGGGTGTCGAGGAAGGTGATCTGTTTGCCGGCGTGGCGCACCTGGTAGGCGCCGATGTGCTGGGTGATGCCGCCGGCCTCCCCGGCGGCCACCTCGGTCTTGCGGATCGCGTCCAGCAGCGAGGTCTTGCCGTGGTCGACGTGGCCCATCACCGTCACGACCGGCGGGCGCTCGACGAGGTCCTCCTCGGCATCCTCGAACACCGGCTCCACTTCCACGTCGTCGGCGGCGTGAACGATCTCGATCTCCTTGCCGAGCTCCTCGGCGACGAGCAGGATCGCGTCGTCGGAGAGGGTCTGCGTGAGCGTCGCCATCTCCCCCATGCTCATCAGCTTCTTGATCACTTCCGGCACCGGCACGCCGAGGTACTCGGCGACGTCCTTGACGGTGGCGCCGGAGTTGATGCGCACGAGGTTGGCGTCGCGGATCGCGGCGGTGTTGTCGATCGGCGCGATCGTCTCGTCGTAGGTGCCGCGGCGCCTGCGACCCCGGCGCGGGCGGCGCTGGGGCTGGTTGGCGGGGCCGGCCTGCTGGCGGCGCGAGGCCTGCGAGTCGATCACCACGCGGCGGCGCCCGGGCTGGCCGGCGCCCGCGGGGGCGCGCTCTCCCGTGCGCGAGTCGCGCGTAGGGCGCACCCGCTCGGCAGATTGGCCCCCGCCCGCCCCGCCGCCGGACGCGGCAGCCGAGGCACTCCCCCCGTCCGCCGCGGCCGCCCCACTCGCCCCGTCACCGGCGGGCGCGGCGGTGGCAGCGGGGGCCTCGGCCGCAGGCTGTGGTGGGGGCGTTGGGGTCGGAACTGGGGCTTGCGGCGTTTGTGTCTTGGTGGCCTGCGCCGGCGCGGTGGGTGCGGGGGAAGAGGAGGACGCGGCAGGAGCTGGCGCTGCCGTGGAGTCCGAGGCAGCTGCCGGTGCCGAGCCGGTCGTGGGAGCCGACGCAGATGCGGAGCCCGAGGCAGGCGTCGAGATCGAGCCAGCGCCAGGAGCCGACGCTGAGGCCGGCGGCGCGGGGACCGACGCGGAGCCGTTTGTGCCAGAGGCGCCATCCCCATTCAGCGCGCGCAGCGCGAGCGACTCGTCAACCGAAGACGAGACCGTCTTAACGTCGATGCCGGCGGCCTTGAGCTCGGCGAGCAGCGCCTTGCTCTCGACTCCCCGCTGCTTGGCGATCTCGTGTACGCGCTTCTTGCTCATCGAGTCGATTCTACGAGCTTGGGGTCAACGGTCACAGCGCAGCGCAGCGCACGGGCGATGCCGCGCCGGCGTTCGGCGAGCCGCAGGCACTCCGCGTTGGGCTTCGTCGCGGCGGCGCCTGCTTTACAGAGATAGGCGCCGCGCCCGGGGAGCGTGCCGGCGAAATCGATCACCGCGCGCTGTGAGCGCCCACCATCGTCACGGGCAGCGGCGATGCGCAACAGCTCCGACTTCGGCGCGATCCGTCCGCAGCCGACGCAGCGGCGCCGGGGCACGTGTCCTGCTATGACGCCTGCTCCTCGGCGGCCGGCTCGGCGGGCGCCTCGGCCACGGGTGCGCCTTCAACCGGCGCCTCCGTGGCCGGCCCATCCTCGGCAGGGCCGGCGCCGCCGCCGTTGGCGCTGAGCTCGGCGACGCTGTCGCCGCTGACGGCGGCCAGCGCCTGGTGGGCCTCCAGGCCGCAGTAGCGCGAGCCGGGCAGCGCCGCGTTGGGACAGCGTTTGCCGTTGGAGAGGATCGCCGCGCAGCGCCCGGAGACTTCCTCCTCCTCGTAGCCGTGCTCGGCCTCCTCGGCGGCGAACTCGGTCTCCGAGCGGATGTCCACGCGCCAGCCGGTGAGGCGCGCGGCGAGGCGCGCGTTCTGGCCCTCGCGGCCGATCGCCAGCGAGAGCTGGTCGTCGGGCACGATCACCGTCGCCTGCTTGGCCTCGTCGTCGACCAGCACCTCGCGCACGCGCGCGGGAGACAGTGCCTTGGCGACGAAGCGGGCGGGCTCTTCGTTGAAGGGGATGATGTCGATCTTCTCGCCGCGCAGCTCGGAGACGACCATCCGCACGCGCGAGCCGCGCGGGCCGACGCAGGCGCCGACGGGGTCGACGCCGTCGGCGTGGGAGATCACGGCGATCTTCGAGCGGTAGCCGGGCTCGCGCGCGACGTTGGCGATTTCCACGAGGCCGTCGGCGATCTCGGGGACCTCCAGCTCGAACAGCTTCTTGATCAGCTCGGGATCGCGCCGCGAGACGATGATCGAGGGGCCCTTGGTCGAGGCCGAGACCTCCTTGATCACGGCCTTGATCCGCTGCGAGTGGTCGTAGCGCTCGCCGTCGACCTGCTCGGACTTGGGCAGCAGCGCCTCGACGCGCTCGCGCAGCTGCACGAGCGTGTAGCGGGAGTCCGACTGCTGCACGATGCCGGTGATCAGCTCGCCGACGCGGTCGCGGTACTCCTCGAACATCATGTCGCGCTCGGCCTCGCGGATGCGCTGCAGGATCACCTGCTTGGCGGTCTGCGCCGCGATCCGCCCGAAGTCGTCGGGCGTGACGTCCTGTTCGCCGATTTGGTCGCGGTACTCCTCGAACTTGGCGGGGTCGATTTCCGGCTCCTCCGGTTCGCGCAGCTCGCCCGTCTCGGGATCGACGGTGGTGCCCTCGTCGATCGTCTCGACGATCAGGTGTGCCTCCAGGCGCTCGGGGATGATCAGTTCGATCACGCGGAAGTCGGCCGTTTCGCGGTCCATTTCCACGCGCGCGTACTTGGCCGAGCCGGGCTGCTTCTTGTACGCGGAGAGCAGCGCATCCTCCAGCGCGATCATCAGCTTCTCCGGCTCGATGCCCTTCTCGCGGGCCAGCGCGTGCATTGCTTCGAGGATTTCGCGTGACATGTTCTCCTCCTACTCCTCGACCAGGTTGGAACGGCGGATCAGCGCGTACGGGATGCTCACCAGCGTCCCGTCGGCGGCGAGCGTGATCTCCGTGTCGGAGGCGCCCACGAGCTCCCCGGTGTAGCTGCGCCGGCTCAGCGAAGAGGGCTGGCTGGAAGGCACCGGCCGATCGCCCCGCGTACGCACGCGCGCGCGGCGGCCGACGAAGCGGCGGAAGTGCTCGGGCTTGGTCAGCGGGCGCTCGATGCCGGGCGAGGAAACCTCCAGCGTGTAGCGCTCGCGCAGTTGTGTCAGCGCCACCGTCACGCGCTCGCAGAGCGCGAGCGTCACCCCCTCCGGGTGGTCGACGAAGATGCGCAGGGTCCCCCCGCCGACGACCTCGGCGAGCAGCACCTCGACATCCGGCTCGCGCTCGGCGAGCAGTCCTTCGATCTCTGTCTGCAACGTTGCCATGGGGGCCTCCTCACAATAAAAAGAGCGGGCATCCGCCCACTCTCGGTCCGACAGCCGGCGTCCGCTGGCCGAAACGGGGATGCTCGCCGAAGGCGAGTGTCTCCCGGCTTCGGCGGGCACGAAAGCTGTGGGTCGAGGATAGCATCGGCGGTCTATAAGCCATGGACCGCGCGCCGCGAGCGCTCCCGATATACGCGGTAGTCGCTGCGCTCCGGGCGCAGCGAGCAGGCGAGCGCGAGCGGGTGGCGGGCCTCCTCGTGGCGGCCGAGCTGTTGCATCGCGCGGCCCAGGCAGAAGAGCGCGTAGTCGTTGGTCGGCGCCTGCGCGGCGATCGCGCGAAACTCCGCGGCGGCGTCCTCGTAGCGCTGGGCATGGAACAGGGCACGGCCGAGCGCCTCGCGGATCGAGGCCTTGTCGGGCTCCATGTTACGCGCGCGCGTGAGCGGCACGATCGCGGCCTGGTGGTCGCCATGGTCGAGCAGCTCGCAGCCGCTGCGGTAGAGGTCGTAGACGCTGGCCATGCGCCCTCTCACTGTAGAGCGCAACTCCGCGGTGCGCACCCCACGGGGATGCCTACCTGGGGGCGTCGGGCGGGCTCGCGCGCAGGCGCTCTACTGCGTCGAGGATCGCCGCTGCGACATCGGCCTTGGCGGCACGCGGGACGTGCTGCTCGTCGGCGGCTGTGAGGATTGCGACCTCGTTGTCGTCAGCGCCGATGCCGATGTCCGAGCGGGAGATGTCGTTGACGACGACCGCGTCGAGCCCCTTCTCCTCGAGCTTGCCGCGCCCGTACTCGATCGCGCCGCTGCCGTACTCGGCGGCGAAGCCCACGAGCGTCTGACCGGGGCGCCGTTCGGCCGCCAGCGTCTTGAGCACGTCCGGAGTCGCTTCGAGCTCCAGGCGCAGACGCTCGCGGCCGGCCTTCTTGAGCTTGCCGACCACCGGCTGCCCCGGCGGTGCCCCGGGCTCCGTGGGCCGGAAGTCGGCGACGGCGGCGGCCATCAGCAGCACGTCGCAGGAAGGGAACTCCCGCTCGCACGCCTCGGCGAGCTGGGCGGCGGTGGCGACCTCGTGCCAGGCCACTCCCGGCGGGCGGGGCAGCGCGACGTTGGCGGCGACCACCGTCACCTCGGCCCCGCGCGCGCGGGCAGCCTCGGCCAGCGCCAACCCCATGCGCCCGGAGGAGCCGTTGCCGATGAAGCGCACGCTGTCGATCGGCTCGCGGGTGCCGCCAGCGGTGACGAGCACGCGCAGCCCCCGCCAGGCGCCACCGGGCGCGGGAGCGCCACCCGCGGCCTCCCCCTTTGGCGCAGCGCGACGGGCTGGATCGACCGAAGCGGGGAGACACTCGCCTGCGGCTCTCATCCCCCGTTCGGCCAGCGCCTCGCAGAGCTCCAACAGCCGCGCGGGATCGGGCAGGCGGCCCACCCCCTCCTCGCCCTGCGATGCAAGGCGCCCGGCGTCGGGCTCGATCACGTGCACGCCGCGGGCGCGCAGCGTGTCGAGGTTGGCCTGCACCGCGGGGTGCTCGTACATGTGGTTGTTCATCGCGGGCGCGACCACCACCGGGCAGGTGGCGGCGAGCGCGGCGCTCGTCAGCAGGTTGTCGGCGAGGCCGCCGGCGAGCTTGGCGATCGTGTTGGCGGAGGCCGGGGCGATCAGGTAGAGGTTGGCGTTGCGCACCAGCTCCAGGTGGCCGATCGGCTGGTGCGTGGGGGGTTGTTGATCGGGGAAGGCGCCGCGCGCGGGGTCGCGCTCGAACTCGTCGACGAGCACCGGCGCGCCGGTCAGCGCCGCGAATGAGGCACGCCCCACGAAGCGACAGGAGGCCGGCGTCTGCACCGCCCGCACCGCGTGGCCGGCGCCGGTCGCCAGGCGCACGAACTCGAGCGCCTTGTAGGCGGCGATGCCGCCGCTCACCCCGAGCAGGATTCTGGGCATACCGGGGTTTTAGAGGGCCGCGGCGCAGCGGGCAAGCGCTGGTCGGCAGCTTGCCCGAGCCCGTTTACCGGTAGTGGTACTTGATCTTCCCTCGGGCGATCTCCTCGAGGGCGATCGTGAGGTAGTTCTTCGAGGTGGTTTCGATCATCGGCGGCGGGAACTCGTCGAAAGTGCCCTCACCCAGGTTGTGGTAGTAGCTGTTGATCTGGCGCGCGCGCTTGGCGGCGACCAGGACGGAGGCGTAGTTGGAGTCGACGTTCTCCAGCAGATGGTCGATGCGGGGGGAGATCAAGGTCGTAAGAGCCCTTTCGTGGTGGGGGGCCCCGATTGTAGACGGTCAGTCCTCAAGCGCCCCGGCGACGATCGCGACGAGCTGCTCCAGGGCCACTGTGTCGGGAGGGGGGCAGGCCCATCCCCCTCAACTCAGCGCCGCGCGGACGATGTCCGTCAACTCCTCCAGGGCGTCCTCGAGGCGGTCGTTGACGACCACGTGGGCGAACTCCGACTGCGCGGCGAGCTCCTGCTCGGCGACCCGCAGGCGCCGCTCGACCTCCTCGGGGCCGTCGGCCCCGCGGCCGATCAGGCGGGTGCGCAGGGCGTCGAGCGAGGGCGGCGCGATGAACACCTGCAGCGCCTCGGGCAGCGCGGCGCGCACCTGGCGGGCGCCCTGCACCTCGATCTCGAGCACGAGCGGCACCCCGGCGCGCACGCGCCCGTCGAGCTCGTCGCGCAGCGTGCCGTAGCGCCGCCCGGCGTAGTCGGCGTGCTCGACGAATCCGCCGGCCCGCACCCGCAGCTCGAACTCCTCGGGGGTGAGGAAGTGGTAGTCGGCGCCGTCGCGCTCGCCCGGGCGCGCGGGGCGCGTGGTGGCGGAGACCGACAGCTCCAGCTGCGGCAGGCGCTCCAGCAGGCCGCGGATCAGCGTTCCCTTGCCGACGCCCGAGGGGCCGGTGATGACGAACACGCGGGCCATGGCAGAACTAAACCGCCATCAGAGAACGTAGGGCGATCGCTGGGCAAGCGAGGCGAGAACGCAGGGAGCGTGGCGTACTAAGTACGCGAGCGACCGAGGACAATGCATCGCGCTGGCCGAAACGGGGATGCGAGCCATCGGCGAGTGTCTCCCGGTTTCGGTCAGCGTCGTCCTACCGGCGGCGGAGGAGGGCGACGAGCTCTGAGCGTTGACGGTCGGAGAGCCCGCCGATCGTCTTGGAGGGGGCGATGCGGCAGTGGGCGAGGATCTTGTTGACCTTGACGCGCCCATACTTCGGGACGGCGAGCATCATGTCGAACACCTTCGCCGTTTCGATGTACTCCGGGGGTTCCAGCAGCAGCGTGTGGATCGAGAGCCGCCCGGACTTCAGGTCGCGCTTCAGCCGCGCTCGCTCGGTGCGAATCCGGTTGGCTTTGGCGAGCGCGTCCATACGCTGGTCGATGGAGCGCTCGGGGGCCGCCGAATGCTTGGAGGGCGTCGTGCCCGTCGCCGTCACCATAGGGCGGCGAGTCTACACACCGCCGCGCGGCGATGATGGCGCGGTACCCCAATTCGCCTGAAGCTGTACCTGAGGTTGAGGTATGTGGAGGGTGGTGGACGGTGGGGGCCCATGTTTGCAGGGGTTTTGGGCTCGCCTCGCGCTGGCCGTGCGGCCAGCAGTACGCAGGCGCACGGCCGGTCGATTGCAGGGTCACAGCCCGTCAAACGGTCGCGTCGCGGCTGCCGATGAGCTGCTGAATCGAGCCGGCGCCGGCGGCGCGCACCCGGCCCGCGAGCGCGCGGTTGACGTGCGATGGCCACACCGGGCCGCCGTAGACGAAGCCGGTGTAGGCCTGCAGGAGCGTGGCCCCTGCGAGGATCCGCTCCCAGGCATCCTCGGGCGTGGAGATGCCGCCGACGGAGATCAGCACCAACCGATCTCCGACCCGCCCGCGCAGCAGGCGCAAGACCTCCACGGCGCGCGCGCGCAACGGCGGCCCGGAGACCCCCCCGCCCGCGACGCCGGCGAGCGCCGAGGAGTCGGAGAGGAGAGTGCGGTCTTCGCTGGTGTTGACCGCGACGATCCCGTCGAGCGCGAGCTCCACGGCGAGGTCGGCGACGGCGAGCAGCTGCCCGTCGGCGAGGTCGGGGCCGACCTTGACGAGCAGCGGCACCGCGACCCCCATCTCCCGGAGCTCCCGCTGCACTTCTCCCAGCAGCGGCCGCAGCAGCTCGACCGTCTGCATCTGCCGGAGCCCCGGCGTGTTGGGCGAACTGACGTTGAGGACCAGGTAGTCGCAGACGGGGGCGAGCGCGCGCACGCCGGCCCGGTAGTCGCCGGCGGCGCGCTCGAGCGGCACGGCCATGCTCTTGCCGACGTTGGCCCCCACGACGACACGACCGGAGCGGCGTCGCAGGCGCGCGGCGACCGCGGACGCGCCCGGGTTGGGAAAGCCCATCCGGTTGAGTAGCGCGCGGTCGCGGAGCACCCGGAAGACGCGCGGCGGCGGGTTGCCGGGCTGCGGGTGGGCGGTGACGGTGCCGACCTCGACGAAGCCGAAGCCGAGCAGGCCGAGACCCTCGAAGCAGCCGGCGTCCTTGTCCAGCCCGGCCGCGACCCCGAGCGGGCTGGGGAAGCTGAGGCCCAGCGCCTCGACGCGGAGCGCCGGGTCGCGGGCGGCGAGCAGCCGCCGCAGCAGGGCGGCGCAGCCGGGGATCCGACACGCCGCGCGCAGCGTGGCGGCCGCCAGCCGATGCGCCTGTTCGGGCGTCAGACGCCGCAGCACGAGGTCGAACAGCGCGGCGTAGATCATGCGAGGAGCGTCCGGGGGCCGCGGCGATCGGAGCTGAAGGGGGCCGCCGGGTGGCTCACGCCACCTCGGCCCCGGGGGGCCACCGCGCCGGAACGGCGTGCTCGAGGGAGTCGCCGGCGGGCGCGGCACCCTCCGCCCCCTCCCCGCCCCGGCGACCGGCATCCGCGCCCGCCTCGCGCCCGCGGTGGAGCTCCTGCAGGCACAGCACCGGCGGGGGGCCGTGCTGGCGGGCCGAGGCGATCGCGCGCGCGGCGGATACGCCGGCGGCGAGCGTGGTCAGGCAGGGGACGCCGCGGGTCACCGCGGCGCGGCGGATACGCCAGCCGTCGGTGCGCGCGCCCGAGCCCGTGGGGGTGTTGACGACCAGGTCCACGTCGCCGCGCTCGATCCAGTCGAGCACGTGCGGCGAGCCCTCGGAGACCTTGTTCAGCGCCTGCGCGGGGATCCCCATGCGCGCGATCGCCTCGGCGGTGCCGCGCGTGGCAAGGATCCGAAAGCCGTTCTCGTGCAGGCGCTCGGCGATCGCGAAGGCGCCCGCCTTGTCGGCGTCGGTCACCGAGATGAACACGGTGCCGTGCAGCGGCAGCGGGCAGCCGGCGGCGGCCTGCGCCTTGGCGAAGGCCGTGGGGAAGTCCCGCGCAATCCCCATCACCTCCCCCGTGGAGCGCATCTCCGGGCCGAGCACCGCGTCGGAGCCCTCGAAGCGGTCGAACGGCAGCACCGCCTCCTTGACCGACACGTGGTCGCCGAAGCCGAGCCCTTCGCGCTCGCGCGGCAGCCCGAGCGCAGCGATCGTCTCGCCCAGCATCACGCGGCAGGCGAGCTTCGCCAGCGGCAGGCCGACGGCCTTGGAGACGAACGGCACCGTGCGCGAGGCGCGCGGGTTGGCCTCCAGCACGTACAGCTGCGCGGCGACGACGGCGTACTGCACGTTCAGCAGCCCGACCACGCCGATCGCCAGCGCGAGCTCGCGCGTGGCGGCGCGGACTTGATCGAGCATCTCGCCGCCCAGCGAGTGCGGCGGCAGCACGCAGGCGGAGTCGCCGGAGTGCACGCCGGCCTCCTCCACGTGCTGCATGATCCCCCCGATCCACACCTCCCGCCCGTCGCACAGCGCGTCGACGTCCAGCTCGATCGCGTTCTCCAGGAAGCGGTCGAGGAAGATCTTGCCGGTGTCCTCGCCGACCTCGCGGCGCAGATAGTCGGCGAGACCCTCGGGCGAGTAGACGATCTCCATCGCGCGCCCGCCGAGCACGTAGGAGGGGCGCACCAGCAGCGGGTAGCCGACCTCCTCGGCGCTCCGTAACGCCTCCTCGACCGAGCATGCGGTGGCGTACGGCGGCGCCCGGTAGCCGAGGCGGCCGAGCAGCTCGCCGAAGCGGCCGCGGTCCTCGGCGAGGTCGATCGCCTCGACGCTCGTGCCCAACAGCGGCACCCCCGCGGCGGCGAGGCCGGCGGCGAGCTTCAGCGGGGTTTGGCCGCCGAACTGCACGATCACGCCCTCCGGCTGCTCGACCTCGACGACGCCGAGCACGTCCTCCAGCGTGAGCGGCTCGAAGTAGAGGCGGTCGGAGGTGTCGTAGTCGGTGGAGACCGTCTCGGGGTTGCAGTTGATCATCACCGCGTCGCGCCCGGACTCGCGCACGGTCATCGCGGCGTGCACGCAGCAGTAGTCGAACTCGATCCCCTGGCCGATGCGGTTGGGACCGGCGCCGAGGATCACCACGGAGGGGCGCTCGCCGCGGCGCACCTCGTGGGCAGGTGCCGTCTCTCGTGCCCCCCCGCCCGCGGGTGCCGTCTCCGATGGCTCCCCGCCCGTGCGTGCCGCCCCTTCGCCCGCCGGCGGGTGGGCCTCCGCCGCATGCGCGTTTGCGGCCCGTGGTCGCTCCCACGCGGAGTAGTAGTAGGGGGTCTGCGCCGGGAACTCGGCGGCGCAGGTGTCCACCGCCTTGAACGTGCGCTCGCCCGCGAAGGGCGCGTCGGGGTCCTGTGCGAACGCGTGCAGCTCGCGCAGGAACCACGGGTCGATCGCGGTGCGCTCGTGCACCTCCTCGAGCGCCACGCCGCGACGGAAGAGCTCGAGGATCGCCTCGAAGCGCTCGGGGGCGGGGACGAGCAGGCCCTCCAGCAGCTGCTCGTCCGCGAGCGCGCCGAACCGCGGGGGCTTGTCGAGCTCGCGCGAGCGCAGCGCCTTCGCGAACGCCTGCCCGAAGGTGCGCCCAATCGCCATCGCCTCCCCCACCGACTTCATGTGCGTGGAGAGCGTGGACTCGGCGCCGGGGAACTTCTCGAACGCGAAGCGCGGCCACTTCACCACCACGTAGTCGATCGTCGGCTCGAAGCACGCCGGCGTGAGGCGGGTGATGTCGTTGGGGATCTCCTCCAGCAGGTACCCGACCGCCAGACGCGCGGCGATCTTCGCGATCGGGAAGCCCGTCGCCTTCGAGGCGAGCGCCGAGGAGCGCGAGACGCGCGGGTTCATCTCGATCACCAACACCTCCTCGGTCGTCGGGTTGACCGCGAACTGCACGTTCGACCCCCCCGTCTCCACGCCCACCGCGCGGATCACCGTGAGCGCCTGGTCGCGCAGGCGCTGGTACAGGCTGTCCGGCAGCGTCTGCTGGGGGGCCACGGTGACCGAGTCGCCCGTGTGCACGCCCATCGGGTCGACGTTCTCGATCGAGCACACGATCACCACGTTGTCCGCGCGGTCGCGCATCACCTCCAGCTCGAACTCGCCCCACCCGAGCACCGACTGGTCGAGCAGCACCTGTCCGATCGGCGAGGCCTCCAGGCCCCGCGCGACTACGCGTGAGAACTCCTCCGTGGTGCGCGCGATCCCGCCGCCGCGCCCCCCCAGCGTGTAGGCGGGGCGCACGATGCACGGCAGGCCGATGTCCGGCAGCGCGTCCAGCGCCTGAGCCAGCCCGCGCTTGACGTCCACGCGGCGAAGTTGCTCATCCCAGCCCGCGGCGATCGCGCTGGCGGGCATCCGCAGGCCGGCCTCTGCCATCGCCGCGCCGAACAGGCGGCGGTCCTCGGCGCAGGCGATCGCCTCGTAGTTGGCGCCGATCAGCTCGACCCCGCAGCGCTCCAGCGTGCCGTCGTCGTGCAGCGCCTTCGCCAGGTTGAGCGCCGTCTGCCCGCCGAGCGTGGGCAGCAGCGCATCGGGGCGCTCGCGCTCGATCACCTGCGCCGCCGGCCCCGGCAGCAGCGGCTCGATGTACGTCGCGTCCGCCAGCTCCGGGTCGGTCATGATCGTCGCCGGGTTGGAGTTCATCAGCACGACCTCGTACCCCTCCTCGCGCAGCACCTTGCACGCCTGCACGCCGGAGTAGTCGAACTCCGCGGCCTGCCCAATCACGATCGGGCCCGAGCCCAGGATCAGGATGCGGTGGATGTCATCGCGCCGCGGCATCAGCGCACGCCGCCCGCGCCGCGCTGGAACATCGCCCGCGCGCCGGGCGTCTCGCCCTCTGCCGCCGTCCCGCCGACCCCGGGCACGAGCGACGCGACCCATCCGGACCCGCCCGCTCGGCGGGCGGGGTCCTCATCAAATCCCTTGCCCCGCGCGCGCGTCACGCCGTCGCCTCTGCGATCCGCTGCAGGAAGCGGTCGAACAGGTACACGCTGTCGTGCGGGCCCGGCCCCGCCTCGGGGTGGTACTGCACCGCGCCGCCCGGCACGTCCAGCAGCTCCAGGCCCTCCACGGTGCGGTCGTAGAGGTTCACGTGCGTCAGCTGCGCCGCCCCGAAGTCGGTCTGCCAGCGCACGGGCTTGCTGCCGTCGATCGTGCCCTTGCCGCTCGGGCCGAGCACCGCGAAGCCGTGGTTCTGCGAGGTGATCTCCACGCGCCCGGTGTGCAGGTCCTTCACCGGGTGGTTGGCGCCGCGGTGGCCGAACGGGAGCTTGAACGTCTGCAGGCCCAGCGCCCGGCACAGCAGCTGGTGGCCGAGGCAGATCCCCCACACCGGCTTGCGCCCGATCAGCTCGCGCACGGTGTCAGTTATGTATCCCAGCGCGGCCGGGTCGCCCGGGCCGTTGGCCAGCAGGATCGCGTCCACGTCGCTGCCCAGCAGCTCCGCCGCCGGCGTCGCGCACGGGTGCAGCGTGACGCGCGCGCCGCGCTGCACGAGGTTGCGCACGATCGAGCCCTTGATCCCCGTGTCGATCACCGCGATCCGCGGGCCGTCGCCGTCGCCGTGGTGGCTGCTCTCGGTGGGGCTCACCACGGCGGCCAGGTCCTGCCCGTCCATCGGGGGCTCCTGCTCGATCAGCGCGCGGGCCTCGGTGGGCGCCGTGCTCGCGGGGAAGATCCCCCCGCGCATCGAGCCCTGCTCGCGGATGTGGCGCACCAGCGCGCGTGTGTCCACGCCGGTGATCCCCTGCACGCCGCAGTCCGCCAGCCACTGCAGCCAGCCCCGCTCGGCGCTGGGCGCGTCCTCGTTGTCGCACGCCGCGCGCATGATCGCCCCGCGCGCCCACGCGCGCTCCGACTCCATCGCCTCGCCGCTGACGCCGTAGTTGCCGATGTGCGGGTACGTGAACGTGATCAGCTGGCCGGCGAACGAGGGGTCGCTCATCGACTCCTGGTAGCCCGACATCCCGGTCGTGAACACGACCTCGCCCACCGCGTGGCCCTCCGCCGCGCACGCCTCGCCGTCGAAGCGGGCGCCGTCCTCCAGCAGCACGTACGCGGTCGGGTCGGTCATAGGATCAGCTTCTGGACGGCCTTGAACTCCGGCGTGCCCGCCCGCTCCAGCAGCTCGAACAGGGCCGCCTCCACGGTCGTGATCACCGCGCCGGCGCGCTCCATCCGCTCCAGGCCCCGCTCATAGTCGAGCGTGTGACGGGAGCCGACCGCATCCGCCGGCACGTGCACTTCGATGCCGCGCTCCAGCAGGTCGTGGACGGTCTGCGAGACGCACACGTGGGTCTCGATCCCGCACACCACGGCCTGCGTGCGTCCGTGCTTGCCGATCTCCGATCGCTCGAAGCCCGGCGCGCGCGCAGCGGAGAAAACGCTCTTCTCGATCCTCGGCTCCTCCTCCACGCCAAGCTCTGGCGCCGTGTGGCCGAGCCCCTTCGGGTACTGCTCGCTCACCAGCGCCGGCAGTCCAAGGATGCGCGCGCCCTGCACGAGCTTGGCGCACGAGCTCGCCACGCCGTCGAAGGAGGCGTAGCCGCGAAACGCCTCCTGGACGTCCACCACCACAAGCGCCGCGTGCTCGCGCGAGAGCAGGCTCATGCCGCCACCGTCCGGCCTGCGCTCGGTACTCGCGCCTGCGCGCCGTCCGCCGATGTGCGCCTCATACCGCCACCGCCCGGCCTTCGACACCGGCGCCCGCTCCCTGCATCGGCGCGCGGTATGCCACCGCGCCCGCGGCCACCGTCAGCAGTACCTTCCCGCGCAGGCGCCTGCCGGCGAAGCAGCAGCTCGCGGAGCGGCTCTGCCAGCCGTGCTCGCCGGCGACCCACTCGGCGTCGAGGTCGACCAACGCGATGTTGGCCTCCCCGCCTTGCGCGATCGTCGGGACGGGCAGCCCGAACAGCGCCGCGCCGGCGGTCATCCGTTCGATCAGCACCTCCAGGCCGAGCACCCCCGGCAGCACCAGCTCTGTATAGAGAGCGGCAAACGCGGTCTCCAGTCCGGTCGTCCCCATCGGGGCCTCCGTGAACGGCAGCGCCTTCTCCACCTGCGCATGCGGTGCGTGGTCGGTGGCGACGCAGTCGATCGTGCCCGTGCGCAGGGCCTCGACGAGCGCCTTGCGGTCGGCTTCGGTCGCGAGTGGGGGGTTCATCTTTGCGCGCGTGTCCAGCCCCTGGCCCTGCTCTTGCTGTCCCACCGGGCTCCTGCTTACGTCCTCCCCCCTGGCACCCGCCTCAAGCTCAGCCCCCTCTACCCCGCGCACCGCCTCCTCGGTGAGCAGCAGGTGGTGAGGGGTCGCCTCGGCGCTCACCGCCGCGCAGCCGGCCTTCGCCGCCGCCACCGCCGCCACCGAGGCCGCGCAGCTGAGGTGTTGGAAGTGCACGCGCGCGCCCTCGCTGGCGGCCAGCACCGCGTCGCGCGCGACCATGCTCGCCTCGCTGGAGCAGGGGATGCCGGGGATGCCCAGCTCCGCGCTGAGCGCCCCCTCGTGCATCGCGCCCCCACGCGAGAGCGAGCGGTCCTCCTCGTGCAGCGCGATCGTCCCGCCGCACTCGCGCTGGCGCCGCAGCGCTTCGCGCAACACCCCCGCGCTCGCGACCGGGTGCCCATCGTCGGTGAAGCCCGCCGCGCCCTGCTCGCGCAAGGCGTCCATCTCGGTCAGCTGCGCCCCGTCGAGGCCGCGCGTGAGCGCTCCGAGATTGCCCACCGGCACATGCGCCTGCGCCGCGGCCGTCTCGCGCACAGCGCGCAGCAACTGCGGGGAGTCGATCGGCGGATCGGTGTTCGGCATCGCGATCACCGCTCCGAACCCGCCCGCGGCGGCGGCTCTGGTGCCGCTCTCGATGTCCTCCTTGTGCTCCTGCCCGGGGCTGCGCAGGTGCACGTGCGGGTCGAAGAACGCCGGCAGCAGGTATAGACGACCGTGCCCCTCGATTACCTCCACCTCGGGGCTCACGCGGAGTCCGCCAGGGGCACTCAACTCCGCTATCGCCCCTGCGCTGACCAAGAGGTCATGGCGAGCGTCAAAGTCCCCGCGCGGGTCGAACAGGTGCACGTCCCGCAACAGCACGTCGGCGGGAGGGCCTGGGGCATGGACGAGCGCTGGCAAGCTCATTGCATTATCGAGGACGCCACGGCTGGTGTGTCCTGCGCCGGCTCGACGCTCTCGTTCGCGACCGGCGCGGGGCGGCTCGACCACCGCACCAGCCTTGCGGGGCCGCGCTCGGGAAAGGGGATCTCGACCGTGTCGAAGTCCCGCGCCACCTCGGCGGCTGCGAACACCTCGCGCGCCTCCTCGGCCACCTCGCGGCCCGCGTAGCGCATGGAGAGATGGGTCAGCATCAGCATCCTCGCCTCCGCGCCGCGCGCCAGCTCCGCCGCCTGGCGCGCCGTGCTGTGGCCGGTCTCTCGCGCGCGCTCGGCCTCCTCCTCGATGAACGTCGCCTCGTGCACCAGCACATCGGCCTGGTGCGCCGCGATCGCCAGCGCCTCGCACGGGGCGGTGTCGCCGGAGAGCACCACCTTGCGACCCTCGCGCGCGGGGCCCACCACCTGCTCGGGTGACACCCCGTTCACGCTCTGCCCGCGCACCAGCCGCCCGAAGTCCGGCCCGGGCTTTACGCCCAACCGCTCCGCCAGCGCCGGGTCGAGTTCCCCCGGGCGGGCGTCCTCGACGATCGCGTACCCCACCGCCCCGGCGCGCGTGTGGTTGACCGGCACCGCCGCCACCCGGTACCCCTCGCGCTCGACCGCCTCCGCCGGCTGCAGCTCCACCACGCTCAGCTCATACGGCAGCCGCCGCCCGTAGATGAAGCGGGTGTCCGCCATCAGCCGCCCCAACCCCACCGGCCCGTACACCGTCAGCGGCTGCTCGCGGTCGCGCAGCGCGAAGGACTTCAGCATCCCCGGCAGCCCCAACCAGTGGTCGGCGTGGAAGTGCGTGATGAACACGCACTCCACGTCCGCCAGCCCCACCGAGCGCAGCAGCTGGCGCTGCGTGCCCTCGCCGCAGTCGAACAGCAGCCGCTCGCCCCCACGGCGCACCAGCACCGCGGGCAGCCCCCGGCGGGCGCTCGGCACCGAACCCCCGGTCCCCGCGAAGAACAGCGAAAGATCCATGCTGGCAACGGTAGCGGGGGGTGGCGATGGGAGGGTTGTGGGGGGCGCCGGATCGTCAGTGCGCCGGCTGGGAACGGCTTGCTGGCGCTAAGCTCCGCAGTGCGGATGTCGTCTCAGACGGCTTCTCTGCGCCCGTAGCTCAGTGGATAGAGCGCTCGCCTCCGGAGCGAGAGGTCGCAAGTTCGAATCTTGCCGGGCGCGTCGGAGGTGACACACTCTGAAGCCGGAGATTGGCTACCACGCAACACGCACGCCGTACGGGGGCAGTTTCTCGTCATTGGAGACGAGGACCGCGTCCTCGAGGGTCGCTTGAGCGACCAGGAGCCTGTCGAACGGATCGCGGTGGTGCCACGGCAGCAAGCGGACCGCGCGTGCGTGGTCGATGCTGATCGACAGGGGAACGGCTCCACCATCCAAGAGCTTCCTCGCGAACCCGTCAGGCGCGTCGAGCTTGCCGAGCGATCGCTTGATCGCGACCTCCCACACCACCGCGGCGCTGCGCAAGACCTCGTTGCCTGCGTCGGAGAGCAGCTCGTCGGCTCGCGGGCTCAGGCGCTTGTCTTCATCGAGCAGCCACAGCGCGGCGCGGGTATCGGCCAGCAGTCTCACCGAGCGCCGAAGGCCTCGGCGATGTCCTCGGGAAGCTCGTCGAAGTCATCGGCCATATGCACGCGGCCGCGCCACGCGCCACGCACCGACGCCAACGAGCGCGGCTCCTCCACGACAGGCACCAGCCGCACTGCCGGCTTGCCGGCTTGCCGTTGCGCTGGATGACGACATCCTCACCAGCTTCGGCACGCTCCACCAGTCGCGAGAGGTGGGTCTTGGCGTCGTGCATTCCCACGCGGGCCATGGCGCGATCGTAGCATAGCTAAGCTAGCCTTAGTCCACATGCGAGCCGGGTCGCCGCCAGCGTTGCAATCCGTCCTCCTGACTTGACGAAGGCGAGGGATGGTCGCCAACCTTCTCGATGTGACCGATGACGTGAGTATCGAGGCAGCGCTGGAGCGACTCAGCGCCTGGATGTCCCAAGATGGGCTCGAGATCCAGGAGTCGATGCGAGCTCCCGCGACTGATCGCGAGCTCGACGAACTGCGACGTGCGATCGAGCCCTACGAGGTTCCCCAAGAGCTAATCACAATGCTGCGGTGGCACAACGGACAGCCGCGCGAGCCTGCATCCCTACCCTTGCTTCCTCTGCCAGAGGGTCCGCTCCTCGGGACAGGCGACGCCGTAAAGTCATACAAGTTCCTCACGGAGGATCTCGAGCCTTGGCAATGGTGCCCACTGTGGGTGCCGATTCTGCAACACCGCTGGTCTCAGACAGGCGTCGAGATCGTCCCCGACGGACCTGGAGTCGTGGTCGAAGCAGACTTCGGCAATCCGCACCTGACTATCATCAGCAGCTCGCTCGCCGCGTTGTTGCACGCAACGGCCGACATGGCCGAAGCGGGACTCCTTCCCAACCCACCGTACTCCGAGCGCGAAAGGCTGATCGCGGCACGCGCCGAGCAGGCAGGCTGGAGCAACTGGCCGCACGATCGGATTATCCCCCACGACGAGGAGGGGTCGAACTGGCCTGAGCGCTGGCGTGAGGCGAGTGGCTTATAAGTGGCGCTGCTCGTCGGCGTCTCCAAGGTCTGTAGATCAGCCTCGATAACCGAAGGTATCCACGCTTACTACTGCCGTGACCAGCCTACTTGTGCTTCCACGTGGCCCGGTACGTCTCCACGTAAGCCGGGCAGATCGCTTTGGACTTCAGGCTGGGAATCCCCACCGTGCCGGTCACCGTGCTGCCCGAGAGCTTGCCGGTGATTTTGCCCTGCTTCGAGGGGACGCTCGCGACCGGGCCTTTGAAGCTGGCGGTGATCGAGAAGCTCCCGTTCCTAATCGCGATTCGGCTCGCCGCGGCCGTGTAGCCGGGGCCACCGCCCTGCCCGCATTTGCCGTCGTAGCCGATCACGGTCTTGAAGCTCTGGATCGCGGTGCCGCCACTTGACACCTTGAAGGTGACCGGGGATTTCTCGGAGCTCGTCCCTTCGTATGTCCCGGACTTGGGCGCCTTCGCCGCCAGCGCGACCGCGGCGAGGACGAGCGAGAGGCTCAGCATGGTCGCCAGCACTGCGCGTGCGCGGCGCTGCGCGCGCGGCCGGCCCAACCCTGTGTGCATGCTGGATGCTCGCATGTGCTCGATCCTTTCGTCTGCGGCCAACCGTCCGCCCGGGGGCCTCGCCCTGGCAGACTAGGGGCTGTGTCAAGGACTGTCAACCCGACGGGGCGGGCGCCCGATGGCCCCGCCACCGACCTGAAAAGGCTCTTCCGCGATGCCCGCCGCGATCCTGAGCTGGCGGTGCTCGAGGGGTTGCACGCGCTCAAGCACGCACTGCGCTTCGGCGCGCAGGTGCTGCACACCGCGGTCGTGTCGCCCGTGCGGCTGGGTGCGCTTGCCGATGCGCTGGCGCCCGACGTGCGCGGGCGGATCCTCGCCGGCGCGCAGACGGTGCCCGCCGAGGTGTTCGCGACGCTCGCGCCGCTGGCGCCCTCGACCGGGGTGATTGCGATCGCGCGGCGCCCGCCCATCGATGCCGGGGCGCTCCTCGCCCAGGCGCAACCCGCGCCCGTCGTGCTGCTGGAGGCCCCCTCCGACCTGGGCAACATCGG
Organism: Solirubrobacteraceae bacterium; assembly: GCA_035948945.1. Taxonomy (GTDB): domain Bacteria; phylum Actinomycetota; class Thermoleophilia; order Solirubrobacterales; family Solirubrobacteraceae; genus Palsa-744. The sequence continues at coordinate 93,997 of DASZIQ010000095.1, read as the reverse complement.
CGCCTGCGTGCGTGTGGCGGCCGCGGCCGATGCCGCCGGGGTGCTCACGACGGGCATCCACGACCCCTGGGATCCGGCGGCCCTGCGGGGCAGCGCCGGTCTGCACTTCGCGCTGCCCGTCGCACGGCTCGGGGAGGATGCGCTGGCGCGGGTCAGCCGTGGATGCGCGCACTCGGCCGACGGCCCGGCGGCAGAGGCTCCTCCGCCCCGCGACCCGAGCGGCGAGCCGCCGCGCCCCGGGCTGCTTACTGGGCCGGCCATCTTCGCCGGGGGCCGGGCGGCTGACGCCCGCCCGCTGATCGCGCTCGACCCCGACGGCGAGCCGCTGCGCCCCGGGCGGCTGCCGCCACGGGGGATCCTGGCGTTTGGCGCCGAGCGTCAGGGGCTCTCCCAGGAGTTGCTCGACCGCGCCGACGCGCGGGTGCGCCTGCCGATGCTCGAGGGCGTCTCCAGTCTCAACCTCGCCACCTCGGTGGCTGCGGTGCTCTACAGCTGGCGGCTCGTGGGGGTGGAGCGGGAGACCGGTGTTGGTTGAGGGGCATCCGCTGCGGGACTTCGACTCATCGACCATGTTGGTTGGCTCGCGCGCGTAGGCTGAGCATCGATGACCCCCGCAAACCCGCTTGCCGTCTCGCTCCCGCTGGAGGACGCCATCCAGATTGTCCCGACGGCGCTGCTCTGCCTGCTCTACGCCCGGCGTGTGCGCACCCTGGCGTCGAGCGGCCAACCCGTGCCCGGCTGGCGCCAGGGGTGCTTCTACGCGGGGTGCCTCGTGATCGCCGCCGCGCTGATCGGGGTGGGGAAGGCCGGCCAGGAACTGCTGTTCGTGCGCATGATCGAGAGCCTTTTGATCGCGAACGTCGCGGCGCTTTTGATCGTGCTCGGCCTCACCGGCCCGCTGCTTGCCCCGGTCCTGGCGGCCGATCGGTCGATTGCATCTGATCGCCGATCGGTCGGTGTCTTCGACCGGCTGCGGGTGCTCGCCAACCCCTTGATCGCGTTTCCACTGTGGGCTATCGACCTCTACCTGTGGCATCTGCCCGGGCCTTACCAGGGCGCCGTGGAACACGTTGGGCTGAACCTCCTCCAGCACGTGATGTTCCTCGCCTTTGGGCTCAACATGTGGATGTGCCTGTTTGGGCCGCTGCCGATGCCCGGCTGGTTTGGCAACCTCGGAAAGCTGCTCTACATCGTCGCCGTGAGCCTCGCTGCTGCTGCGCTCGGCAACATCTTTCTTTGGTCTGATGCTGTCTTCTATCCCTTCTATTTGGGGGGAGACTCTCGGCACCACCTCTCGCCTCTGGCCGACCAGAATCTTGCAGGGGCGGTGATGATGGTCGAGGTCAGCCTCTTTACGATTGGGCTCTTCTGGTGGTTGTTCCGGCGTTCTGCTCGCGAGGCGGTGGAGCGGCAGGAGTTGCTTGATTTTGCCCGTGTGCATGGACTCTCGCTGAGCGACCAGCGGGCTGCGCGTGCGGTCTCTGCCGGGCGCGGCGCCGAGCTGCGGCAGCGGCTCGAGAGCGGAGTCGAACCGGGCGATGCGCCGCCGGCGCATACGATGATGCGCGACTCTATGATCTAGGCATGTGCGTCGGTTGCGCGATGGCGGCGGCTTCGGCCGCGAGCGGGTTTCGGACCTGGCTGCAGACCCACCACATGGGGTGGCTCACTCCTCGTCGTATGCGCGCGCTCACGGTTGGGGCTATGTGCGCCGCTGGGCTGGTGTCGACGATCGGGGTCAGTGGGTCTTCGCTGCCTGCGCCCCCGGCCGCTCACCACATCACGCGCGCGCACTGACCGCCGCGCACTGACCGCCGCCACTGCGCGGCGACTCCAGGTTGGCGTCAACCCCCGGCCACCGCCGGAAGGATCGTCAGCTCGGCTCCATCTGACACGGGGGTCTGGAGGCCCTCGAGGAAGCGAATGTCCTCGCCGCTCAGGTAGACGTTCACGAAGCGCCGCAGGCCGCCGTCCTCGTCGGAGATGCGGGTGCGCAGCTCGCCGAAGCGCTCGAACAGGCTGTCGAGCACCTCTTGCACCGTTGCGCCTTCCAGTTGGGCCTCGCTTGCGCCTTCGGCCGCAGTGCGCAGCTGGGTGGGGATCTTCACGGTCACCGGCATCGCTCAGCCCTCCGCGCCGTTGCCCGCCAGTACGCCGTTGCCTGCAAGCGCCACATCGGCCTCGGCGGCTGTCTGCACCGCGCTCTCTACCAGGGTCTCGAACTGCTCGACGCTTGGCTCGATCGTGTGGGTCTCGAAGGTGCCGCGCACCGCGTCGAGCGTCTTCAGGCCCTCGCCGGTGATCACCAGCACGACCCGCTCGGCGGGGTCGATCTCGCCGCGCTCGGCCAGCTTCGCCAGCACCGCCGTGGTGACGCCGCCCGCGGTCTCGGTGAAGATGCCGGTGGTCTGCGCCAGCAGTGCGATGCCCTGCCTGATCTCCTCGTCGCTGACCGCGTCGATCGAGCCTCCGCTGCGGCGCGCCTCCTCTAGCGCGTAGGGGCCGTCCGCGGGGTTGCCGATCGCCAGCGACTTGGCGATCGTGTTGGGCTTCACCGGTCGGCACACATCGTGGCCGGCCGCGTATGCGCTTGCCACCGGGTTGCAGCCCTCGGCCTGCGCGCCGCTCATCCGCGGCAGCTCTCCGCCGACGAGGCCGAGCTCGCGCCACTCGGCGAAGCCCTTGGCGATCTTCGTGAACAGCGATCCCGAGGCGATTGGCACGACGCAGCGGTCGGGCAGCTCCCAGCCGAGCTGCTCGGCGATCTCGAACGCCAGCGTCTTCGAGCCCTCGGCGTAGTAGGGGCGCAGGTTGATGTTCACGAACGCCCACTCACGCTCGCCGGAGAGCTCGGTGCAGAGGCGGTTGACGTCGTCGTAGTTGCCCTTCACCGCCACCAGGCGGGTGCCGTAGACGCCGGTCGCGAGCACCTTCTGCTCCTCCAGGTCGGCGGGGATGAAGACGTAGGACTCGAGACCCAGCGCCGCGCCGTGGGCGGCCACGGAGTTGGCGAGGTTGCCGGTGGAGGCGCAGGCGATCGTCTGGTAGCCAAGCTCCCGCGCGCGCGCCGCCGCCACCGACACCACGCGGTCCTTGAAGGAGTGCGTGGGGTTGGCCGCATCGTTCTTGACCCACACCTCGCGCAAGCCCAGCCGCTGCGCGAGGCGGTCGGCGCGGACCAGCGGCGTGCAGCCCGCCGGCAGCCCCACGCGCGAGGCCAACCGCCCCGAGGGCCCCGGCGGCCCGCCCGCCAGGGGCAGGAAGTCGGCGTAGCGCCAGATGTTCTGTGGTCCTCCCTGGATGCGGCGGCGCAGCTCACCCACGCCGCCGTCGGTCAGGCGGCTGTGGTCATAGTCGACCTCCAGCGGGCCGAAGCACCGCTCGCACACGTACAGCGCCTCCAGCGGATACTCCGCCTTGCACTCTCGACACTTCAGGTTGCTGGCAGCCATCTGGCCTCCTTCATCGTCTTCGCCGTTGTCCCGTGTGGCGAAAAACGTGGAAGCCCGCCACACATCTGTCTGGAATTGGCACCTTCCGCGTTGGGACGCGGTGGTTGCCGGGGCTTCGTCGGGCCAGTCCCTCCACCCCTCTTGATGTGTACTGCTGTGGGCAGTATATCGAACGCGCGGCGGCAGCGCACGAAATTCGGTAACGCTCTTGCGCGCGCGGTGTACGCAGGTCATGCCCGCCATTCCCCCCGCCGCCCGCCGGCGCCCGGAGCAAGAGGCGCTCCGGCCAGCGAGCCCCGAGCATAGAGACCCGCAGCAGGGCGAGGACGCCTTCGACCTCGGCCCGTCCCTGCCGAAGAAGCGCATGCTGATCGTCGTCAACCCCTACGCCTCGACGGTCTCCGACAGCCTACGCAACCTCGTCGTCGACGCGCTGCGCAGCCGCTTCGAGGTCGACGCCCGCGACACCGAGGCCCGCGGTCATGCGACCGAGCTCTGCCGCGAGGCCGCCCACGAGGGCTACGACGTGGTCGTCGCCTTCGGCGGAGACGGCACCGTCAACGAGGCCGCCAACGGCCTGCTCGGCTCCGCCACGCCGCTCACCTGCCTGCCCGGCGGCTCGGCCAACGTGTTCGGCAAGATGCTGGGCATCCCCGGGTCGCTGATCGAGGCCACCGAGCATCTGCTGGACATGGCCGACGACTGGCGCATCCACAAGGTCGACCTCGGCGTGGTCAACGGGCGCTGCTTCACCTTCGCCTCCGGCCTCGGCCTCGACGCCTCCGTCGTGCAGCGCGTGGACGCCAACCCGCGGCGCAAGGCCCGCTGGGGGCCGTGGTTCTTCACGTGGGTCGCCGTCACCACCTTCGCCCGGCGCTACCTGCTGCGCCCGCCGCGCCTGACCACCCACCTCGCCGGCGAGGAGCTCTCGGGAGTCACCGCCGTGATCCAGAACGGCACCCCCTTCACCTACTTCCGCAACCGCCCGATCGAGATCAGCGAGGACGCGGAGCTCGACTCCGGGACGCTCTCCACCTGCGTGCTGCATCGCGCCCGGCCGATCGACATGCCATTCATCGCCTGGCGAGCCTTCTCGCGGCGCGCGCGCCTTACGCGCCACCGCCAGATCACGGCGCTCGCGCCCGCCACCGAGCTGGTCGTCCGCACCGCCGACGGCGAGCCGCTGCCGCTGCAGGTCGACGGCGACTACCTTGGCGAGGTCGAGGAGGCGCGGTACTCGATTATGCCCAGGGCGCTCAACGTGGTCGCATGATCGAAGCAGAGGGGCCCGACCGAAGCCGGGTGACACGCGCCTTCGCACGAATCCCCGTTTCGGCCAGCCCGCCTCCGGCGGGCTGCGCCACCCTCTAGGCGATCATGCCCCGAGCGCTCAACGTCGTCGCATGTTGAGGGCTGTATAGCCATTGCAGTAGGGTGGGGTGTTGAACAAAAAATTCAAAAGCCGTGCGCAATCGCTATCGGGTTCTGAAATTTTTATAACCACCCCAAAGCACCTGTCATACCTACTATCGCTATACCCAAAGCCAACCCTCCAGAGAAGTAGGGCAATACGCGCTCAAACTGACCCACTACCGCCGAATGACTACCCCGCCGGCCCTGGCGTGACGCGGTAGGCGTCGAACACCGACTCGGTGTTGCGCAGGCGGTTGATCGCGCCCTTCAGCGAGTGCGTGTCGGCGACCTCGACCACGAAGCGGTTCTTGACCATCGGCGGGTTGGAGAGGCAGCGCGCTTCGACGATGTTGGCGCCCGCCTCGGAGAAGACCCGCGAGAGGTCCTCCAGCAGCCGGTGGCGGTCCCACGCGTCGATCTGGATTTCGACGACGAACCCGCTCGACTGCTCCCCCTCCCAGTACACCTCGGTGAAGCGTTCGGGGTTCTTGCGCAGCACCGTCGCGTTGGGGCAGTCCTCGCGGTGGATCGTGATGCCGCGGCCGAGTGAGATGTAGCCGACGATCTGATCGCCCGGCACCGGCCGGCAGCACTTCGCGAGGCGCAGCATCACATCCTCGACGCCCTCCACGCGGATCCCGTACTGGCCCGAGGAGCGCGTCGGGCGCCGCGCGGAGCGCCCCACCTTGAGCAGGTCGCTGGCGGCGGTCGCCCCGCCGTCGGCCGCCTCGCCGCGCTTGAGGCGTTGCATCACCTTGTTGACGACGATCTTCGGCGACACCTTCGCGCCGCCGAGGGCCATGTAGAAGTCGTCCGCCTTGCGGTAGCCCATTTCGCGGATCACGTCCGCCAGCAGCGCCGAGCCGGTGATCCGCTGCGCCGGCAGCCCCTGGCGCTTGAGGTGCTCCTGCAGCAGCTCGCGCCCGGTGTGCTCGGTGTCCTGGCGGGACTCCGCTTTGAACCAGGCCCTGATCTTGTTGCGCGCGCGTGTGGTCTTCACCATCGCCAACCAGTCGCGCGAGGGGCCGCGGTCGCGCTTGGTCGTGAGGATCTCGACGATGTCCCCGCTGCGCAACTCGTAGTGCAGCGGCACGATCTTGCCGTTCACCTTCGCCCCCACGCAGCGGTGGCCGATCTCGGTGTGCACCTCGTAGGCGAAGTCGAGCGGCGTGGCGCCCGCCGCCAGCGACTTGACCTCGCCCCTGGGCGTGAACACGTACACCTCGTCTTCGAACAGGTCGATCTTGAGGCTCTCCATGAACTCCTTGGGATCGGACATGTCCTGCTGCCAGTCGAGCATCGAGCGCAGCCACTTGACCTTGGAGTCGTCCTCGAGCGTGCCGGAACGCTCGCGCCCGGGCTTCTCGCCGCGCTGCTTGTACATCCAGTGCGCCGCGACGCCGAACTCCGCCATCTCATGCATGTCCGCGGTGCGAATCTGGATCTCCAGGGGCCGTCCCTCGGGCCCGATCACCGTGGTATGCAGCGACTGATACATGTTGAACTTGGGCATCGCGATGAAGTCCTTGAAGCGCCCCGGCAGCGGCTTCCACAGCGAATGGATCACCCCCACCGCGCCGTAGCAGTCCTTCACGGAGTCCACGATCACGCGCATCGCCGTGAGGTCGTAGATCTCGTTGAACTCGCGCCCCTTCTTGGTCATCTTCGAATAGATCGAGTAAAAGTGCTTGGCGCGCCCCGCGATCTGCGCCTCGATGCCGAGCTTGCGCAGCTCGCTCGTCAGGTATTCGCCGGCCTCGCTCACGTAGCGCTCGCGCTCCTCGCGCTGCTGGGCGACCAGCCCCTTGATCTCCTGGTACTTGCGGGGGTGCAGGGTCGCGAATGCAAGGTCCTCGAGCTCCCACTTGATCGCGTGGATGCCCAGCCGGTGCGCGATCGGGGCGTAGATCTCGAGCGTCTCCTTCGCCTTGTCGATCTGCTTCTGCTTGGGCATCGCGTCGATCGTGCGCATGTTGTGAAGCCGGTCGGCGAGCTTGATCAGGATCACCCGCACGTCGGTGGCCATCGCCACCATCATCTTGCGGTAGTTCTCCGCCTGCGCCTCGTCGCGCGAGTGGAAGGTGATGCCGGTGAGCTTGGTGACGCCGTCAACGACGTTCGCCACCTCCGCGCCGAAGCGCTCGCGCACCTCCTCGATCGAGGCCGAGGTGTCCTCCACGGTGTCGTGCAGCAGCGCCGCGCACAACGTCTCGGTGTCCAGGCGCATCCCCGCGCAGATGCGCGCGACGCCCACCGGGTGCACGATGAAGTCCTCACCCGACTTGCGCCGCTGCGCGGCGTGGTGCTCGCAAGCGAACACGAACGCCGCTTCCACGCGCGCGCGGTCGATCTGGATCGTCGTGTCGGCGGCGTGCTCGGAGACGATCGCGAACAGGTCGCCGAGCAGGCGGCGCTCGAACTCGTTGAGCTGCCCGGCGATCGCGGGCGATCGCTCCGGCTCCTTTGTGGGACTCTCCTGAGCCCGGTGGGTCTGCTCTGTCGCCATTCCTTTAAGGGTAGGGCCTTTCGGGCTGGGGTCGTGCGGCCAATCCCACGCGCGCGGCGTCAGGCGAAGAGCACCAGCTCCCCCTCCTCCTCGGGAGCCGTCTCATCGAGGGCCGGCGCCTCGGCCTCGCGCGCGTGGCGCAGCACCAGGCGCGGCTCGCTCACGCCCCGCCACTCGTTGACCTCCAGCGCGAACGTCGCATCGGCGGGGATGCCATCGCGGACGGGCAGGCTGGTGCCGGCGCCGAACGCGACCGCGCGGGCGCGGGCGCCGTCGGCGAGCACGGTGAAGCGCACGTGCCGGCCCTCCCCCATCGGCCGGCGCTCGGCAAAGCGCGCGCCCTGCACGAGCAGCGACACCGCCGGATTGGCACAGCCGAACGGCGCCAGCGCCCGCAGCTCTTCGGCGAGCGCCATCCCCAGCTCCCCTCCGTGCACGACCGCATCGACGCGCTCGCTCCGCACGAGCTGCCCCGCGCTCAGCACGCGCTCGGCGTGGGCCGCGAACGCCGCTGCGAACTCCTCCAGGCGCCCGCGCTCGACCTCCAGGCCCGCCGCCGCGCGGTGGCCGCCGTGGCGCAGCAGGTGCCCCGCGCATTCGTTCAGCCCCTCCAGCAGGTCAAAGCCCGCGATGCTGCGGCCCGACCCGCGGCCAGTTGCGCCGTCGAGCGCCACCAGGACGAACGGCCGGTGGTGGCGCTCGGCCAGGCGCGAGGCGACAATCCCGATCACCCCGGGATGCCAGTCCTCGCCGGCGAGCACGTACGCCGCGCGCTCGCCCAGCGCCGCCACCTGACGCTCGGCGTCGAACAGGATGCGTGTCTCGGTGTGCTTGCGCTCGTGGTTGGCACGGTCGAGCTCGGCCGCGATCTCCTGGGCGCGCGCAGGATCCTCGGTGAGGACCAGCTCGAGGCCGGCATCGGCGCGGTGCATCCGCCCCACCGCGTTCAGCCGCGGCGCCAGCGCGAACGCCACGGTGCGCTCGTCCAATTGACCGCCGCTCGCGCGTGCAACCGCCAGCAACGCGCGCAGGCCCGGCTTGGCGGTTGCCGCCAGCGCCCGCAGGCCGTGGCGCACCAGCGCGCGGTTCTCACCCAACAGCGCAACCACGTCGGCGATTGTCGCGAGCGCCACGAGGTCGAGGTCGTCGTGTGGGCGATAGAGGGTCCCCCCACCCACCGACATCGAGCGATCGATCGAAGAGCCGAAAGCGGGGGACACTCTCGCATCCCCGCTTAGGCCGAAAGCGGGAGACACGCGTCTTCGGCGCGCATCCCCGTTTCGGCCAGCGGCCTCCCACAGGCCGAGCGCCAGCTTGTATGCCACGGCGGTCGCGCACAGGTCGGGGCAGGGGTAGCCGCACACGGCGGGATGCACGATCGGCGCCCGCGGCAGCGCGCCGTCGGCGCGCGGCGAGTGGTGATCGCTGACCACCACCTCCATTCCCAGCGCCCGCGCGAGGTCCACCTCCTCGACCGCCGTGATGCCGCAGTCCGCGGTGATCAGCAGGCGCGTGCCGCGCACCGCCAGGCGCCTGATCGTGCGGGCGTTCAGGCCATACCCGTCGCTGGCACGGTCGGGCAGGTACCAGTCCACGTCGGCCCCCAGCGCACGCAGCACGCGCACCAGCACCGCGGTGGAACAGATCCCGTCGACGTCGTAGTCGCCGTGCACGGTGATCCGCGCCCCGGCGCGCACCTGGTCGAGGATCGTCGTGAGCGCCTCCCCGATGCCCTCGAAGGCCGCCGGCGGATGCTGCTCGTCGGCCGCCAGGAACGAGCGCGCCCGCTCGGGGTCGGCCAGCCCGCGGCGCACCAGCACCTGCGCGACCGCCCCGCTCACCCCCAGCTGCCGTTCGAGCGCCAGCACGTGAGGTGGCGGGCACGGCGCGATCTCGAAGCGGCTGCTCGGCACCATCGCCGCCCACCCTACGGGTGGGTCTGGACGGAACTACTGCGGCGGTATGGGGAGCGCCGCCCGCAGCCCTTCGCGGCGGATGCCCTCCACGTAGACCGCGGCCATGCCGATCAGCGAGCCGGGCACCGCGTACAGCACGACCGCGATGTCGGTCTCCTTTTTTCCGGGGATCGCGAGGCCGGAGACTTTGATGCTGTAGATCAACGTGCTGATCACGACCGCGCCGATCAGCGAGCCGATCAGCGCGCCGACGATCCCACCCCAGAAGCGGTCGGGCAGCCAGATCGTGAAGTGCCAGATCGCAAGGCCCATCATCACCCAGCCGAGCATTCCCATCAGCGGTTCCCCCCGTAGCGGTGGTTGTGAGCGTCGGCGGCCTCGCGGCGGGCGCGGACCTGGTGCAGGCCGATCATCGGCTCCTCCCATGGCGTTTGTTGCGCGGCCGTTTCTGGCGTTTGGGCTGTCCCTTGAGCACGAGGTCCTCGGGGGTTAGATCGGCCGCGGGATCCTGCGGGGGGGATGGGGTCCCCGCTCGCCCCTCCTCCGGCGCGGGAGTCGGCGGCGGACCCGAGGGGGCTTTCGGGGTACGCGTCCTGGCAGGCATCGTGCCGGTGCCTGTGCCGGCCGATGGACCGGTGAGATTCGATGTCCGCCCGCCCCGTCCGCGGCGGCCGTTGCCGCGCACGCCGCCCGCCGCCCCGCGCCCACCGCGCGGGCCAGTGGGAGTCCCATCCTCCCGCTCGATGTCCAGGTCGCGCACCATCTCCTCGAACTCCTCCTGTGAGACCTGCTCGCCCGGCTCCTCGGCTGCCACCAGCAGGCCACCCTTGCGCTGGCGGCGGCGCTGTTTGGCGGGCTCCACGTCGATCGGCGAGCCGTCGAGCGCAGTCGCGTACGGGGGCACCGCGCCGAAGTCGCGCACGAGGCGCGCGCGGCGGTTGCGGTAGGAGCCCTCGCGTTCCTTCCAGTGGGTGAGCACCGGCGAGGCGATGAAGATCGAGGAGTAGGCGCCGGAGGCGATCCCCACCATCAGCGCGAACGCGAAGTTCTTCAACGTTTCCCCGCCGAACAGCAGCAGCGCCAGCACCGGCAGCAGCGTGCAGAAGCTCGTGGCCAGGGAGCGGGTGAGCACCTCGGACATCGAGCGGTTGACGATCTGCGAGAACGCGGCGCGCGGCATTCGCGGCACGTTCTCGCGCACGCGGTCGAACACGATGATCGTGTCGTACAGCGAATAGCCGAGGATCGTCAGCAGGGCGGCGACCGTCGCGCTGCTCACTTCGCGGCCGGTGAGCGCGTACACCCCCGCGGTGATCAACAGGTCGTGCATCAACGCGATCAGCACCGGCACCGCGTACTTCCACTCGAAGCGCAGCGCGATGTACACGGAGATCACGATCAGCGAGGCGATGATCGCGATCACCGCCGACTTGGCCACCGTCGCCCCGAAGGTCGGCCCGATCGAGTTGTCGGAGACGTCGCGCAGCGGGCTGATCTTGCCAAGCGATTCCTCGACCGCGGCCACCTGCGCAGGCTTGAGCCGCTTGACCGAGATCTGGTAGCCGCTGCCGCCGACGTTTTTGTCGCCGGTGAGCTTCTGGATCTGCGCGTTGGAAAGGTTGTGTTCGCGCAACACCGTGCGGATCTGTTCCTGGGAGATCGGCTGGGTGAAGCCCGTCTGGATGCGGGTGCCAGACGTGAAGTCGATTCCGAAGTTGATCCCTTTGCCGCCGATCGCGAGCGCGCCGATCAGCAGGATCGTGCCCGACAGCGAGAAGAACCAGCGCGAGGCCCCCATGAAGTCGAAGCGCAGCGCGCGCTTGGCGCGGGCGGCGCCGAGCAGCGCGGGGTGGCCGATCACCCGCGAGCGGCCCATCGCGCCGAGCGCCGCCTGCGTGGCGAGCACGGCGGTGAACAGCGACAGCAGCGTGCCGATGCCGAGCGTGAAGGCGAAGCCCTGCACTTCGGCGGTCGCCAGCGCGAACAGGATGAAGGCGGTCATGAACGTCACCACGTTGGCGTCGACGATCGCCGCGAAGCCGCGTTTGTAGCCGGCGGCGATGCCGGCCGGGATCGAGCGCCCGGCGCGGATCTCCTCCTTGATGCGCTCGAAGATCACGATGTTGGCGTCCGCGGCGATGCCGATCGTGAGGATCAGGCCGGCGATGCCGGGCAGCGTCAGGACGATCGGGATCGCCTTGATCAGCGCGAAGTAGTAGATGCTGTAGATCGCGAGGCCGCCGATCGCGATGATCCCCAGCACGCGGTAGAAGGTCAGCAGGAAGATGCACACGACCAAGAGGCCCACGGCCATCGCGAGCAGGCCCTGGTTGAGCGCCGTTTTGCCGAGCGTCGCGGAGACCTGCGAATGGGAGATCTGTTCCAGCTTGATCGGCAGCGCGCCCGACTGCAGCTCGTCGGCGAGGTTCTGCGCGGAGGTGAGCGTGAAGCCGCCGGTGATCTCCGAGCCATTGGAGGCGTCGATCCCGTTCGGGTAGGCGGTGTAGTCGATCGAGGGCGCGGTGATCACCTGTTCGTCGAGCACGATCGCGAAGTGCTGCAGCGCTTCTTCCTTGCTGACGCCGGGCAGCTGCGCGTTTTCGCCGCGGTGGGCGATTTCCTTGGTGACCCGTTCGAACACCGCCTTGCCGTGTTCGTCGAAGCCGAAGGTCACGTCCGGCAGGCCCGAGCCGCTGCCTTCGCTCTGGTAGCCCTGCTGCGGGTTGTTGATGCTGCCGCCTTCGAGCACCGGGTTGTCGTTGAGCACGTAGAAGCTGTTCGGTTCGGCCTTGACGACTTTGTTCTTGTATTCTTCGGGGTGCGCCTGCACGAGCACCGTGCCGGGGTTGACGTGCACCGCCTTCGCCTTCACGCCGGCCGGTGGTTTGTAGCCGTCGGCGTATAGCTCAGCCTGCGTGTCGGCGGGGCCGCAGATCGGTTTGCCCCCGCCGCACAGCACTTTTTCGTGCTTGGAGTCGACCAGGTACCAGGAGCCGTAGATGCAGCCTTCCACCTGCGCCGGGGTGCAGCCGTGGTGCAGGGTGGTGGCGTTGGGGTAAAGGTAGGGCTTGCGTTTGGCGGCGAGCTGGATCGCCTTGTACTCGGGCAGGCCGCAGCGCACGGCGGCCGGTTCGCGCCCGCAGGTGACGGCGCGGTTGGTCGGTTCGGGGTTGCCCGAGGGCCCGATCACGTTGGGCTCCCAGTCGTAGAAGAGCAGCTGGGCGGTCTTGCCGACCTGGTCTTCGGCGCGCTTGACATTGGTCACGTCGGGCAGCGAGACGTTGATTTCGCTGCCGCCGTACAGCTGGATTTCCGGCTGCGCCACGCCGAGCTGGTCCACGCGCTTGCGCATGATGTTGATCGCGCGGTTGAGCGATTCGGAGTTGACCTTCGCGTGGGCGGTGGGAATCCCCTTGTAGATGAACGACACCCCGCCCTTCAGGTCGAGCCCGAGGCGCGTCGGCTTGGTCGCGATGATGACCGCCGACACCGCCAGCAGCAGCGCGACGAGCAGCAGGACCAAGGCATTGCGGCGGCGATCGGCCATCGGAAAAGACTACTTGTCCGGGGTAAGGACGAGCAAAAGACCGCCCTCGTCGTCGTAGGCGGGGAACATGTCGGCGCGCGCGGTGGCGGGCAGGTCGCGGTCGCCGCTGACGCGCACCGGCTTCCCCAAAGCGCGCACCCCCCACTCCAGCACCGTGCCCACGGGGTCGTCCCCGTTCGAGAACTCCAAGCCGAGCGCCTGCGCGACCGGCCGGCCGATCACCGCTTCCTCCTCCAAGCCGGTGAGCGCGAAGGAGTTCTTGCCGCAGCCGATCACCCGCCCCTCGCGGTCGCACACGAAGAACGCGGCGTCCGGCGCGGGGTAGTAGTCGTCGAGCAGTTCGAAGAGGAAGGCGAAGCCGCACTTCACGCAGCCCTTCGGCTGGCGGGTGAAGCCGAGGTTGCGGTCGAGCTCGCTGGAGCGGTGGCCGCAGTTGGGGCAGATGAAAGGGTGGGACATGGTGGTCCACACAGAGTAGGGAAGGCGCCGCGCGGAGGTCCCGATCCTAGAAAAGCGCGGAATCGCCGCCCTCGGGAGGCTCCAACCCGAGGTGGGCGAACGCCGCGGGCGTGGCGGCGCGCCCGCGCGGGGTGCGCTTGAGCAGGCCCTCGCGCAGCAGGTGGGGCTCGTACACGTCCTCGATCGTGTCGCGCTCCTCCCCGACGGCGACCGCGAGCGTGGAGAGGCCGACGGGGCCGCCCGCGAACTTCTCGCAGATCGCGCGCAGGATCTCCCGGTCGAGGCGGTCCAGGCCACGCTCGTCGACCTCCAGCAGCTCCAACGCCGCGCGCGCGGCGTCGGCGGAGAGGACACCGGCCATGCGCACCTCGGCGTAGTCGCGCACGCGGCGCAGCAGGCGGTTGGCCACGCGCGGGGTGCCGCGGCTGCGCGCGGCGATCGCCTCGGCGCCGCCCTCCTCCAGCGGGATCTCGAGGATCCCGGCGGAGCGCTTGACGATCGCCACGAGCTCCGCAGTCGCGTAGGGCTCCAGCCGCGCCTGGATGCCGAAGCGGTCGCGCAACGGCGTGGTGAGCAGGCCCGTGCGGGTCGTGGCCCCGATCAGCGTGAAGGGCGGCAGGTCGAGCGTCACCACGCGCGCCCCCGCGCCCTGGCCCACGGTGATCGGCAGGCGGCGGTCCTCCATCGCCGGGTAGAAGGTCTCCTCCAGCGTGCGCGGCAGGCGGTGGATCTCATCGACGAAGAAGACCGAGCGCGGCTCCAGGGCGGTGAGAAACGCCGCGATGTCTCCCTTTCGCTCCAGGGCGGGGCCGGCGGTCTGCACGAACGGCGCCCCGAGCTCGCTCGCGACGATTTGCGCGAGCGAGGTCTTGCCCAGGCCGGGCGGCCCGGCGAGCAGCAGGTGGTCGAGCGCCTCCCCGCGCGCCGCGGCGGCCTCGATCGCCACGGCGAGCTGCTCGCACAGCGCGCGCTGGCCGACGAACTCGCGCAGACGGCGGGGGCGCAGCGAGCGCTCGAGCTCCTCCTCGAGCTCGTCGTGCACGTCCAGGTCGGGGGTTTGGATGCGGGTCATCCCGCAGCGGTATAGCTATAGTATGTATAGGCAGGTGCTGGGGTAGCTATAAAAAATTTGCAGCCCGATAGCAATTGCGCACGGCTTTTAAATTGTTTGTTCAACACCCACCCCATTACAATGGCTATACAGCCCCTCCCCAACCTGCATTTCCACCCGGCGCCAACCACCGGGCTCACCCCGCCCGCGCCGTGCGCAGCGCCTGCGCCAGCAGCTCCTCGGCGCTGGCGCCCGTCGCCTCGCGCAGCAGCTCCTCGGCCTCGCCGTGGGAGTAGCCGAGCTCCAGCAGCCCGTCGCGGGCGAGCGTGCGCGGACTGTCCACGCGGCGGGCCGTGATCCTCGCCCCGGCCACAGCGCCGCCGACGTCCACATCCGCGGCCACCCCCACCTGCTCGCGCAGCTCCACGATGATCCGCTCCGCGGTGCGCTTGCCGATCCCCGGCACCGCCTGCAGGCGCGCGGCGTCGCCCGCGGCGAGCGCGGCCACCAGCTCGCGCGGCGGCCCGGCGGAGAGCACCGCGAGCGCGACCTTGGGGCCGACGGCCTGCACGGAGAGCAGCATCAGGAAGAGGTCACGCTCGGACTCGGAGTAAAAGCCGTACAGCGCGAGCGCGTCGTCGCGCACGATCAGGTGGGTGTGCAGCGTCGCTTCGCCGCCGACGGCGGGGACGTGGCGCAGCGTCTCGGCCGACACCGCAGCGCGATGGCCCACCCCCCCGCAGAGGATCACGACGTGGTCGGCGCGACGCACGGCCACTTCGCCTCGCAGCAGGGCGATCATGTCCGCAGCCCCCGGACCCGGCTGAGGGGGGGCCAAAAAGAAGACACGATCACCGCGGCCCCCGTGCCCAGCCAGGAGCCCCAAAAGAAGACACGATCACCGCACCCCCACCACCTCGGCCTCGGCCACCGCCACGGCATGCGCGAGCGGCGCGGCGTTCAGGTGGCAGAGCGCCACCGCGAGCGCGTCGGAGGCGTGGTCGGGCGTGGGCAGCTCGGGCAGCGACAGCAGCGTCTGCACCATCCGCGCGACCTGCGCTTTGTCCGCGCGGCCGTTGCCGCACACCGAGGACTTCACACGTTGGGGGGTGTAGGAGAAGCACGGCACCCCGCGCTCGCCGGCGGCGAGCATCGTCACCCCGCGCGCATGCCCGACCGCGAAGGCGGTTTGCACGTTCTGCCCGAAGTACAGCTGCTCCAAGGCCATCGCGGCGGGGCGGTGCTCGTCGATCAGCTCCAGCACGCGCCCGTGCATGCGCGCCAGGCGCCACTCCAGGGTGGCCCCGGCGGGCGTGTCGATCACGCCCCCATCGAGCGCGGCCATACGACGCCCACGGCGGGCGACGACGCCGTAGCCGGCGTTGGCGAGGCCGGGGTCGATACCGAGGACGATCATGGGATGTGATTCTGCGCGGGCGGTCGGACGCCTGCCCCGGCCGCGGGGCATGGAAGCCCCGCGCCCACCACCGCGGGGCGACATCCAGCTGCGCGGATGCGACCCTAAGCCCCACCATCGCACCTAACGCGTCACGGTGCTCGCGCGCCAGGGCGCCGCGCCCGAGGCCCACAGGTCGTTCAGCGCGACCGCGTCCTTGTAGGTGTCCATGCACTCCCAAAAGCCCTCGTGGCGGTGAGCGCGCAGCTGACCGTCGGCGGCGAGCCGCTGTAAGGGCTCGCGCTCGAGCACGGAGTCAGCCTGCAGGTAGGCGAACGCACCGGGGCGCAGGCAGAGGAAGCCGCCGTTGATCCAGTGCTCGGAGCGGGGCTTCTCGCGGAAGCCGAGCACGCGGCCGTCGGCGCCGTCCAGCTCGGCCACGCCGAACTGCAGCTCGGGGCGCACGACGGTGATCGTGGCGAGCGCGCCGTGCGCCTCGTGGAAGGCCAGCAGCCGCGCGAGGTCGATGTCGGCGAGGCCGTCGGCGTAGGTGAGACAGAACGTGGGCTCGCCCGCCAGCAGCCCCTCCAGCCGCTTGACGCGCCCGCCCGTGGGGGTGTCGAGGCCGGTGTCCACACACCGCACCTCGACCCCCTCCGGCCAGCTCCGCGCGGCGGCGAAGCGCTCGAGCAGCTCGCCGCGATAGCCCGTGGCAAGCAGGAAGCGGCGGAAGCCCTGGGCGGCGTACAGCTCGATCACGTGCTCCACGATCGGGCGCCCCCCGATCTCGATCAGCGGCTTGGGGAGCTCGCGGGTGCGCTCGCGCAGACGTGTGCCGCGCCCGCCGCAAAGGATCGCGACGGGTGGCATGGCAGGGGTGGTCATTGGGGATCGTCCGCGCGGGTCGGTTGTCCCCCGAGCGCGTGGGGGCGGGGCATCCTACCCCGCCTCCGAGCGTGGCGGGCCTGTCCGGGCATGGGGGCGGGCTACCCGGCGGCAGCGCGTGCGAGCATGTCGGCCGGCACGTCGAAGTTGGCGTGCACGGCGGCCACGTCGTCGTTCTCTTCCAGGCCGTCGATCAGCTTCATCAGCTTGACGACCTGGCCCTCGTGCTCGATCGGCACGAGGCTGGAGGGCCGATACGTGAGCTCCGCGCTCTCCAGCTCCACCCCCGCCTCCTCGAGCCCCCGGCGCACAGCGGTGAAGTCGGCGAGCGGAGTGATCACCTCGAAGACGTCATCGTCCTCGGAGATGTCCTCCGCGCCGGCCTCCACGGCCGCGAGCAGGTCGTCCTCGGTGTAGCGCGAGGCGTCGACGACGACAACGCCCTTCTTCTCGAACAGGTAGGCCACCGAGCCGGGCTCGCCGAGCGAGCCGCCGAATTTGGTGAAGAGGTTGCGCACATCCGGGCCGGTGCGGTTGCGGTTGTCGGTGACGGTCTCCACCAGCAGCGCCACCCCGGCGGGGCCGTACCCCTCGTAGATCACGGTCTCCAGCGCGTCGGCCTCGCCGCCCTCGCCGGTGCCCTTGGCGATCGCGCGTTCGATGTTGTCCTTCGGCATCGACGCCGCTTTCGCCTTGCGGATCGCGTTCTCCAGGGCCGCGTTGGAGTCCGGATCCCCCCCACCCTCGCGCGCGGCGACGGTGACGGCGCGCGCCAGCTTCGTGAACGCGGCCCCGCGGCGGGAGTCGACGACGGCCTTCTTGTGCTTGATGCTCGACCACTTGGAGTGTCCTGACATGGCAGTGAGGATACTTAAGGACCTATCCCGACAGGGCCGCACACTGGATGCGGCCGATGGCCTTCGTGAGGCTTCGTCCTCGGGCTCGACGTGGGCCCACCACGCCTTCGCCCTTGCGTCCTCGCCTCACTCGACCCTCGACCACCCCAGAAGCACGTCCCTGCCGGGATAGGCCCTCGGGCCTCTGCGTGAGGCCGTTCGATGCCCACGCTCCCACGTGCCACGTCGCCGCATGCCGACCGCGCGCCTCCCTCGGCGCAGGGAGCAAGCGCATAGGATGAGCGATCGATGCCGACCCCACCGCCCGAGATTTTCAAGGCGTACGACATCCGTGGCCTATATGGCGAGCAGCTCGACGGCGAGATCGCCGAGTCGATCGGCCGCGCGTTCGCGCGCGTGCTCGCGCAGCTGGAGGGCAAGCCGGTGGGCGAGCTGCGGGTGGGGCTCGGGCGCGACATGCGCCTCACCGCGCCAGAGCTCGCGGCACGCTACAAGGAGGGGCTGGTGGCCGAGGGCGTGTACGTGCTCGACGCTGGGCAGGTGGGCACCGAGATGCTCTATTACCTCGTGGGCTCGCGCGCGCTCGACGGTGGCCTGATGTGCACCGCCTCGCACAACCCGAAGGCGTACACCGGCTGCAAGCTCGTGCGCGGGGGGGCACTGGCGCTGTCGGGCGACAGCGGCATCCAGGACATCCGCCGGCTGATCGAGGCCGGCCTCGGCGGGGATGGAAGCCCCCCCACCCGCGGGGCGGTCGAGGAGGTGAACGTCTACGCCGAGTTCCAAGAGGCAGCGCTGGGCTTCATCGATCCTGAGACGATCCGCTCCGCCGGCCGCAACGGGGATGTGAGCGCAGCCAGCGTCTCCCGAAGCGGTCGGCCGTTGAAGGTCGTGGTGGACGGCGGCAACGGGATGGCCGGCCCGATGGTCGGCCCGCTGCTGGAGGGATTGGGGCTCGAGCTGATCGAGACCTACTGGGTGCCCGACGGCAACTTCCCCGACCACGAGCCCAACCCGCTGTTGCCCGAGAACCGGCAGTTCGCGATCGACAAGGTGCTCGCCAGCGGCGCCGACCTTGGGATCGCGTGGGACGGGGACGCCGACCGCTGCTTCTTCATCGACGACACCGGAGCTTTCGTGGACGGCGACTTCCTCACCGCGCTGCTGGCGGAGTCGCTGCTCGCAAAGAAATCGGACCCCACCCACCCCGAGGCGATCCTCTACGACGTGCGCGCCTCGCGCGCGGTGCCCGACACCGTCAGGCGGGCGGGCGGAACGCCGTACGTCAACCGCGTGGGGCACGCTTTCTTCAAGGCGCGCATGCGCGCGGAGGGCTCACTGTTCGGGGGTGAGGTGTCCGGGCACTACTACTTCCGCGACTTCTACTGCGCCGACTCCGGCACGCTGCCGGCGCTGTTGATCCTCGAGCACCTCTCGCGCACCGGCCGGCGCATGTCCGAGCTGCTGGCGCCCTACCGCGAGCACTACTTCATCTCGGGGGAGATCAACTCCGAGGTCGCCGACCAGGACGCGAAGATGGAGGAGATCGCCGCGCGCTACGCCGACGCCGAGCAGTCCCACCTCGACGGGATCTCCGTCGACTACGAGGATTGGCACTTCAACGTGCGCCCCTCCAACACCGAGCCGCTGCTGCGCCTCTGCCTGGAGTCGCTGCGCTCCCACGAGGACATGGAGCGCCGCCGCGACGAGGTGCTGGCGCTGATTCGCTCATGAGCCCGCGCCAGACATCCGCCGCGTCCAGCGAACAGGCAGGCAGTGGCGCCAAGCCCGCCCCCAAACGCGCCAAGGCGTCGGCGGAGAGCCAACCCGCCGCCAAGCGGGCCAAGCGGGCGCCTGTGCGCTCCGCGAAAACGAAGGAGGCCTCTAAGCAGGGCGCTGCACAGCGGTCGCCCAAAGGCCCCGCCCCCCAGGATGCCGGGGAGGCGGCCGCGCTGGAGCGCGCCGCGGCCGAGGGCATCCATCGCCTGGCGATCCCCACCCCCTTCGCCGTGGGCCGCGTCAATGCCTACCTGATCGAGGACGACCCGCTCACGCTGGTCGACTCCGGACCCAACTCCGCCAAGGCGCTCGACGAGCTCGAACAGGCGCTCGCCGCACGCGGGCACGCGATCGAGGATCTGCAGCTGCTGGTGCTCACCCACCAGCACATCGACCACATCGGCCTCGCCGCGATCCTCGCGCGGCGCTCCGGCGCGCAGGTGGCGGCGCTGGAGGGGCTCGGCCGCCGGCTGCACGACTTCCGCAGCGAGTCCGAGCTCGACGACCGCTTCGCGGCGCGGATCATGCTGCGCCACGGAGTGCCCACCGACGTCGTCACGGCGCTGCGCGCGGTCTCCGCCAGCTTCCGCGCCTGGGGCTGCACCGTCGAGGTCGATCGCCCGCTCGCCGCGGGCGAGGCCCTCGAGCTGCGCGACCGCACGCTGCGCGTGCTCCACCGCCCCGGCCACAGCCCCTCGGACACGATCTTCTGGGACGAGCGCCGCTCGCTGCTGCTCGCCGGCGACCACCTGCTCGCACACATCTCCTCCAACCCGCTGATCGCGCGGCCGCTGGAGGTCGAGGGCGACTACGACGGTCCCCGTCCGCAGGCGCTGATCGCCTATCTCGACTCGCTGCAGCAGACGCGCGCGATGGACCTCGAGCTGGTGCTCGGCGGCCACGGCGCCCCGATCGCCGACCACGCCACGCTGATCGACGAGCGCCTGCGCATGCACGAACGGCGCGCCTCGAAGATCCACGGCCTGATCGCCGAGCGGCCCCGCACCGCCTACGAGCTCGCGCACGCGCTGTGGGGCAACGTCGCCGTCACGCAGGCTTACCTGACGATCTCCGAGGTGCTCGGCCACGTCGACCTGCTGCTGCGCGACGAGCGCGCAGTCGAACAGGTGCAGGACGGAATCGCCCGGTTCGAGGCGTCGTAGCGGCACAGCCTTGGGCCGCGCGGCGTACGTTGCCTGCTCAGCTGGCCTGCAGAGCCTGCACGAGCCCCGGAAGCTCCGCGTCAGGGGCCGCGGCAAGACGCTGCAGGCGATGCTCCTCGTCCGGCAGCGCGGCGAGCGCCTCCTCGATCAGCCGCCGCAGCTCGACAAGCTCCTCGTCACTGCGCGGCTCACCGGCGAGCGCCAAGATACGCAACGTAGAGCTGATCCCGCCAAGCGTATGCTGAAGATGCTCCTCGCGGGTCCATGGTGAGGAGTGGGCGATCGCCGGCTCGCAGTGATAGCAGCGCCAGGTCTCCTCGTCGGCGCGATACCACTCGTGGACGCCGCAGTCACGATGGCCCTTGGGTAGGAGATCCGCGAGCGCAACGGGCAGGTGCCCACGCAGCCAGGTCCTGAATCGATAACGGCCACTGCGCATGCTCATCATGCTATCTCCTCGCCCTCGCCGTCCTTTTACCGCTGCTTGCGCTTGCTTCGCAGTCCACGAAACTTCTCCTCGCGCTGATAGCGGCGGCGCTCCGCAACAGGAATGCTCTTGTCACGCGCACGACGAGCAACCTCATCATCGCTGAGGTTCTGAAATTCGCTCTCTCGCTGCCGTCGTCCCATCGGCGAGGCAGAGTAGATCGTGCTTGAGACGAAACTCTTAGGAGCCCTCCATCTCACGTAGATGCTCGACGTTCGCCCGGTCGCCGGTCTCCATGGAGGGCTCCCCCGCGAACCACGCGTCGAGGATCTCTTGAAGCTCCGCCTCCGAGGTCGAGCGCAGGCTGAGCGCCAGCGCGTTGGCGTCGTTCCAGCGTCGTGCGCCCGCCGCCGTGGCCGCGTCGGCGCACAGGGCAGCGCGGACGCCCGCGACCTTGTTCGCAGCGATCGAAGCTCCAGTGCCCGTCCAACAACACACCACCGCCTGCTCGGCGCAGCCCCGCGCCACTTCGCGCGCCGCCGCCTCCGAGGCCCACGCCCAATCCTCGCGCTCGCCCTCCCCGGCCGATTCACCCGACGCCCTCGCCTGCGATCGGCGCTCCGCGGGGGCCAGCGCGCCGTGCGCGCTCACCTCGTGGCCGCGACGCTCCAGCTCCTCCAGCAGCACGCTGGCGATCCCAACCCGTTCGTCTGCGGACACCGCGATGCGCATGGCGTACATCCTTCCAGACGCCGATCGAAGCCCCACGTCACCGACATGTGGCAGCACCGCCCGCCCCCGGGTGGGATCGAACCGAAACCGCTCGCCAAAAACGACAACGTGCGCTAAAGTCTTTGACAGTTCACTGATTGGACGTACAGGACACACGTGCTCTGGCAGGGGCATCACGTGGCCAACAGGCAGGCACAGAGTGAGGGGATCGATGTGGTCGCACCGAACGGGGAGGTAGTCGTGGACAGCGCCACCGCCAACCCGCACCTGAACGTCTTCGACCCCTACCGCGACCTCGGTCCCAGCCACGAGGACCAGCTGACGCGCGCGGCGATGATCGTGCTGCGACTGGTGCCGCTCGCCCGTGAGACGCTGCTGCGCTCGATCGGCGAGCCTTCGCAGAGCGAGCTGCCCGACTGCGCGGTGGACATGCAGGCGACGCACATCGTTGATGCCTCGGAGGAGAGCGCCGCCGGCGGAGAGGTCAAGCGCGGGCGCCTGGTGAGCGTGTTCCTCACGCCCGACACCGAACCGGCGGAGGGCGACGGCGAGGTGAAGGACACCAGCCGCGGGCAGCGCTTCGATGGCGTGCTGCGCTTCGACCCCGAGCTCGTGGTGCTGCTGGAGAGCAAGGTGTGCACCCGCTGGGCGCGGCGCAATGGGCACCGTGTCGGCGAGCTCAACCTCGGCAGCGCGCGCTTCGCGCAGCGGCGCACCTGCGTGCTGCGCTGGCACGACCTGCTGGAGTCGTGGTGGCGCCTGGTCGAGCTGGCGGTGCTCTCCCCCGCCGAGCGCGCGCTGGTGCAGGACCTGCTCACCTACGCCCACCAGGACTTCGGCCACCTGCTGCCGTTCGGCTCGCTGCGCCGTGTCGGCGCCGACCCCGTGCGGCGCAAGTGGCGGCTGCGCTCGCTGCTGCGCGAAGCGACCGGGCTGCAGCCGGAGCGCCTCGGCCTCGCGCACGTGCGCCTGGACACCGCGCTCGGTGTGATCTCGATGCAGCGCGCCGCGCTCGACCTCGACGGCGACGAGCTGATCCTGCACTTCTGGCCGGGCGAGCTCAAGCGCCAGGCCGAGCACCTCTACGGCGCCGGCCACGCCGAGCGCCTGGTCGAGCTCCTGCAGGGCGAGGGTGGTGGTCGGGGTGGCAGTGATGGCGATGGTGGGGACAACGGGGGCATTGGGTGGGGCTGGCACGTCGAGCCCCAGCCGCAGCTGGGCTTCCGCAACGCCCCCGCACGCACCCGCGTCTATCTCACCTCGCGTTTGGATGCTGCCACGTACATCCGCCGCTGGCAGGGCGAGGACTGGCAGCAGGTGGGCGCCCATGGGCCCGACACGATCCTCCCCGAGCTGTGGCCGTGGCTGCTGCGCCGCCGCCACGCCTCCGCGCGCGACAAAGCTCGCCTGGAACCGTTCCTGCGCACGCTCGGACGTCGCGCCGCCCACCTGCGCCCCTCGATCCACGTGTCGCGCTCATGGCCATTCGAGCAGGCGGTTGCGCTCGACGACGAGGGGTTGCTCGCGGGCGAGATCCACGACGCGATCAACCGCGTGCTCGACCTGCTCGAAGAGCCGCTGATCCTCTTGCCTACCGAAGCCGAGCAGCACGAACCTCCTGCACAAACAGCCGGTGCAGCCGCTCATCGGGGGTGAGCTCGGCGTGGAAGGCGACCGCCAGCCGGTTGCCTTCGCGAGCCGCCACCGCGTGGCCGTCAACCTCCGCGAGGATCTCCACGCCGGGGCCGTGCTCGGCGATCCACGGGGCGCGGATGAATACTCCGTGCAGGGGTGGGCCGTCGATCCCGCGCATCGCCACCGGCGCCTCGAAGCTCTTGAGCTGGCGGCCGAACGCGTTGCGCTGAGCGCGCATGTCCATCAGCCCGAGATGGTCGCGGTCGAGCATGATCAACCCGGCACACGAGCCGAGCACGGGGACCCCGCGACCGTCCGGCGGCGGGCCGCTCAGCTCACGCAGCGGCTCGGCCAGGCCCTCCCGCTCGATTCCCAGCGTCATCGTCGTCGACTCGCCCCCGGGGATCACCAGTCCCTCGATGCCGTCGAGGTCGGCGGGAGTGCGCACCTCGCGCACCTCCGCCCCCACGCCACGCAGCATCCGCGCGTGCGCCTCGAAGCCGCCCTGCAGCGCCAGCACCCCCACCACCGGCTTTGACCCAGCGGACACACAGTCCAGAGGACTGGGTCGGGCTGTGCGCCCCGGTGCCGGCGACGCGTCGTCTCCCACTTACCAGCCGCGCTGAGCCAAGAGCTGCTCGTCGCCAAGCTTGGAGCTCTCGAGGCTGACCATCGCGGGGCCGAGGCCGCGCGACGCGACCGCCACGCGCGCGGGGTCCTGCCAGTGCGTGGTGGCCTCCACGATCGCGCGGGCCCTGGTAGGAGGGTCCTCGGACTTGAAGATCCCCGAGCCCACGAACACCCCCTCCGCGCCGAGCGCCATCATCAGCGCGGCGTCGGCCGGCGTGGCGATCCCGCCCGCGCAGAACAGCACCACCGGCAGGCGGCCCTCCGCGGCGACGCGGCGCACGAGGTCAAGCGGCGCCCCGTGCTGCTTGGCGGCGCTCGCCAACTCGCTCTCCTGGAGAGTGGTGAGGCGGCGAATCTCTCCTCCGATCATGCGCATGTGACGCACCGCCTCGACGATGTCCCCGGTGCCGGCCTCGCCCTTGGAGCGGATCATCGCGGCACCCTCGCCGATCCGTCGCAGCGCCTCGCCGAGATTCGTGGCACCGCACACGAACGGCACCTTGAACGCCCACTTGTCGATGTGGTTGGCCTCGTCGGCGGGAGTCAGCACCTCCGACTCGTCGACGTAATCCACCTCCAGCGCCTGCAGCACCTGCGCCTCGACGAAGTGGCCGATGCGCGCCTTCGCCATCACCGGGATGCTTACCGCCTCCTGGATGCCCGCGATCATCTCCGGGTCGGACATCCGCGCCACGCCGCCGTCGCGGCGAATGTCGGCGGGCACGCGCTCCAGCGCCATCACCGCGGCCGCGCCCGCGTCCTCGGCCACCTTCGCCTGGTCGGGGGTGACCACGTCCATGATCACCCCGCCCTTCAGCATCTCCGCCAGGCCGGCCTTGACCGCGAATGTCGCCTCGTCGCGCATGAGGCGCAGTTTAGACGCCCTGCCCGTGCTACTTCAGCCGGAAGGCCTTGATGCGGTCTTCGTACTGGGCGCTGTCGCGCGCGTACACGCCGTACGCAAGCGCCTGGATGAGGCTGAGCAGCGCCGCGTGCGAGCGCACGTAGGCGGGGCTGTTGGAGGAGTAGTACAGCTTGATCTGCCCGAGCTTGGCGACCTCTGAGAGCGTCGCGTCGGTGATCGCCGCCGTGCGCGCCTTGCGGTGGCGAGCCAGCTTCATCGCGCGCAGCACCAGCGGGTGCGGGCGCCCGGCGGAGAGGCCAATCACGAGCGTGCCCTCGTCGATTCGCCCGAGGCGGCTGAGCGCCTCCTGAGAGGGGCTTGCCACAACCTCCACGCGCAGGTCCAGCAGCATCAACAGGTGGCGCAGGTAACTGGCGAAGAACGCCATCTGGTCGGTGCCCGCCACCAGCACCTTCTCGGCGCTGACGATCGCGTCGATCAGCTCCTCCACATCGGCGCGCGACACCTTGCGCGCAGTCTCCTCGACGTTCAGGTGGTCGGCCGCCAGCGCCGCCTCGAACTCGTTCTGATCGAGCGAGAACAGCGGCGCCGAGCTGCCATTCGCGGATTGATGACTTTGATTCGATCCTCCGCCGTTGGCATGCACGCGCCGGTACTCGTCGCGGGCCGCCGCCTGCAGCTCGGGGAAACCCTCGAACCCCAGGGCCTGAGAGAAGCGCACCACTGTCGAGCTGGACGTGTTGGCGCGGCGGGCCAGCTCCTCGGCGGTCTGGAAGGCCGCCTCGTCGAGGTGGTCGACGATGTACTGCGCCACGTCCTTCTGCGAGCGCGAGCACTCCTCGAAGCGCGTCTGGATGTACTTCGAGAGGCTCTGGTGCTCGCCCGTGACGCCCACGGGGGGCTCCTGCACTGTTGGGGTCGATGCCGTTCGTCTCATCGGCCCCGTTGTTCGACGCGCCCTGCTCGGACTCCTCCCGGGAAGCGCGCGTTTCTCAAGCGTTGCGTCTGCGCGCCACCCCACCCACCCGGGTCGCGACAGATCCGCGGTGCCGACCCACCGCGTACCCGAGATCGGGGGCTACGGCTCAGCGCAGCGTTTGCGCGAGCTCGACGAAGTACTCGAGCGCCTGCGGGTTGGCGAGCGAGTCCACGCTCGCCGCCTCCGTGGGCGCAGCGCCCATCAGGATCCGCTTCACCGGCACCTCCAGCGTCTTGCCGGAGAGCGTGCGCGGCACCTCGGCGATCTGCACCACCTCGTCGGGGACGTGCCGCGGCGAGCAGTCCTCGCGGATCCGCCTCCTGATCCTCCCCTTCAGCTCATCGTCGAGCGCAACCCCGTGGCGCAGCACCACGAACAGCCACATCTCGAGCTCGGACGGGCCGGTATTGGTTTCGATCCTGGACGGGATGTCCACCACCAGCGCGTCCACCACCTCCCCCGTCGCGCTCGCAGCGCGGTAGATCTCGCTGGTGCCCATCCTCACCCCCTGGCGGTTGATCGTCGCATCCGAGCGGCCGTAGATCACGGCGCCTCCCCGTGGGGTGATTCTGATCCAGTCGCCGTGGCGCCAGATGCCGGGGAACATCGAGAAGTAGCTCTCCCGGTAGCGCCCCCCATCGGGATCGCCCCAAAAATACAGCGGCATCGAGGGCAGCGGCTCGGTCAGCACCAGCTCCCCCACCTCGTCCACCACGCTGCGCCCCCGCTCGTCCCACGCCTCCACCGCGCACCCCAGCACGCGGCACTGCAGCTCCCCTTCGTACACCGGCAACAACGGGCACCCGCCGACGAACGCCGTGCACACGTCGGTGCCCCCGCTCGTCGAGAACAGCCACACGTCTGGCTTCACCTCCCGGTACACCCACGCGAAGCTCTCCGGCGCCAGCGGCGAGCCGGTCGAGCCGATGCTGCGCAGCGGACCCAGGTCGTATTCCCGCGCCGGCTTCACGCCGGCCTTCTCGCACGCGCTCAGCAGGCCGGCGCTGACGCCCATGCAGGTCATCTTCGTGCGCTCCGCCAGCGCCCACATCGCGCCCAGGTCGGGGTGCCCCGGGCTGCCGTCGTACAGCACGATCGCCGCGTCCGTGAAGAGGCAGCCGATCAGGAAGTTCCACATCATCCAGCCGGTCGTCGTGAACCAGAACATGCGATCGCCCCGATGCAGATCGAGGTGCAGATGGCTCTTCTTCAGCTGCTCCAGCAGGATTCCGCCGTGACTGTGCACGATCGCCTTCGGCAGGCCAGTCGTGCCCGAGGAGTACAGCACCCACAACGGGTGGTCGAAGGGCACCTGCTCGAACACCGGCGGGCCCCCCTCCCCGCGCTCGCACAGCTCCTGCCACGTGAGTCCGCCCGGCCAGGAGGGCGGCGGGGCGTCCGCCGGCTCTGGTTGCGCGCCACTCGCGCCCGGGTCGCGCGAGGCGGCGCGAGCAGACCCCGACGACGATGGGGTGGGGGGCCGGACGGCGCTCTCGAACAGATAGGGCACCAGCACGGTGTGGCGCACGGTGGGCAGCTCGGCCAGGATCTCCCCCACCACCTCCCTGCGGTCGAAGTCCCTGCCGCCGTGGCGATAGCCGTCCACCGCGAACACCACCTTCGGCGCGATCTGCGCGAAGCGGTCGATCACGCTGCGCGCCCCGAACTCCGGCGCCGCGCTTGAGAAGATCGCCCCGACGCTCGCCGTTGCCAGGAACGCGATCAGCGTCTCGGGGATGTTCGGCATGTAGGCGACGACGCGATCGCCCCGTTCCACCCCCAGCGCGCGCAGCCCTCCTGCCACCGCGGCCACCTGTGCGGAGAGCTCGCCCCACGTAAGCTCCGCCAGCGGACGCAGCTCGGAGGCATGCAGCACCGCGATTCGATTGGGATCCCGCCCACCGTCCCGCACACCCTCACGCTTGCCGGCCGAGCTTTGCGCGGTCGGTTCGCCGGTCGGCCCGCGATCCGACGATCTCGGGCCTGCGCACAACATGTTCTCGGCGTAGTTGAGCTCCGCACCGTCGAACCAGCGCGCGCCCGGCATCGTGCGTCGACCGGTCGGGGATCCCTCCGCCCCACGATCGCTCAGCACGCGCTCGTACGGGCGCGAGCAGCGCACCCCGAAGTACTCCCAGATGCTCGCCCAAAAGCGCTCCAGCTCTGTCACCGACCACTGTCGCAGCTGCTCGTACTCCGCGAACGTCCTGCCCTCACGCTCGCCCACCCAGCGCATGAAGTCCGTCAGCCACGCCCGCTCGCGCTCCTGCGGGGTCGGCTCCCACAGGGGCCCCTCTCGATCAGGACTCATCGCAGCCCTCCTCTCCGAACTCCCCTGCGGCCCATCGGCGTCCCCATTCTTTCAACTCATAAGTAATGATTCGTATAAGCTGAAATCTCAGTATGTCAGTCCGGCGCCCGGCGCGTCGTAAGGGGTTCAGCCCGATGGGCTTGCGCGTCCCGACGGCGCCCGATCGTCAGGGCCGACCCCTCCCCAGCTCGCACGCTCCCATATCCTCCCGCCCGTGGATGCCCCTGCCCTGCGCGCACAGTTTCCGGTGCTGCTGCGCGCCGCCTACCTGAACGCCGGCACCGACGGCCCGCTGCCCGCCCCCGCCGCGCAGGCCGCAGCGCAGGAACTGGCGCGCGAGGCCGCCGAGGGCCGCACGCTCTCCCATTTCGAACGCCGCGGCGAGCTGGGCCAGGCGCTGCGCGGCGCCTACGCCTCGCTGCTTGGCTGCGCTCCCGAGGACCTCGCGCTCACGACCTGCACCAGCGAGGGGCTGTCGCTGGTGATCGAGGGCCTGCGGCTGGGGCCCGGCGATGAGATCCTCACCAGCGATGAGGAGCACCCCGGGCTGCTCGGCGCGCTGATCGCCGCGCGGGAGCTGCGCGGGGTGGCGATCCGCGCGGTCCCGTGGCTGCAGCTGCCCGGTGCCCCCGGCCCCCACACGCGGCTGATCGCCTGCTCGCACGTGAGCTGGATGACCGGATCCATTGCCCCCGCGGAGCTCGCCCGGGTGGACGTCCCGGTGCTGCTCGACGGCGCCCAGGGGGTCGGCGCGATCCCCACCGACGTGCGCGCGCTGGGCTGCGCCGCCTACGCCGGCCCTGGCCAGAAGTGGCTGTGCGGGCCCGACGGCACCGGCATGCTCTACACCACGCCCGAGCTGCGCGAGCGGCTCGCGGTGACGCGTCGCGGCTACGCCAACCTCGCCGACCCGGGCGCCGGCCTCGACGCCTCCCTGCGCGAGGACGCCCGGCGCCTGGACACACTCTCGCTGAACGCCGAGACCGTCGCCTGTGCGCTGGCGGCGTTTGGCGTGCTCGATCGCTTCGGGTGGGCCGCGCTGCACGAGCGCGCCCGGCAGCTCGCCGCGCGGTTCGCCGAGCGGCTCGCCGCGCGCGGCCGCGAGGTGGTGGGCGGGCAGGCGCGAAGCACGCTCGTCTCCTTCTCCAGCCCCGACCCGCTCGCCGAGCGCGAGCGCCTCACGGCGCGCGGCGTCGCGCTGCGCGACATCCCCGGCCGCCCCTGGCTGCGGGCCTCGGTGGGAGCGTGGAACGACGAGGGGGATCTCGAACGGCTGCTGGAGGGATTGGCGCCCTCTTAGCAGGCTCTTAGTTCTTAATGCTCTCTTAGCACCGTTTCCGCTTTGCTTTCCAGGCGCGGGCGAGGTTCCCGCCGCGCACTCGACACGATCTCCATCATGAGCGCCTCGCCCCCCAAGACTCCTCCTTCGCAACCGCCCCTCCCCGACCCCGGCGATCGGCCTGCGGGCATCGCCCCGCTGCAGGCGCCCACGCCGGGGGCGAGCATGCCGGCGCCCGCCCGCCCCGCGGGGCGCACACGGCCGGCCCTCCCGATGCCCACTTGGCGCTCTGCCCTCGGTTGGGCGGCGCTGGCGCCGGTGCTGGCGCTCTCCGCCGTGCTGGGCACCGAGCGGCTCTCCCAGAACGGCTACGCCAACGTCTTCTACGCCGCCGGCGTGAAGTCGATGCTCGGCTCCTTCCACGACTTCCTGTACGCCTCCTTCGACCCCGGCGGTCTGATCACCGTCGACAAGCCCCCCCTCTCCCTGTGGGTGCAGGTGGTGAGCGCCAAGCTGTTCGGGTTCTCCCACCTCAGCCTGCTGCTCCCCGAGGCCGTCATCGGGGTGCTCGGGGTGGCCGCGCTGTACGGCGCCCTGCGCCGGCCCTTTGGGCTGCTGGCCGCGCTCGGCGGCGCGCTCGCCCTCGCCGTCTTCCCCTCCTACGTGGCCGTCTCGCGCGACAACGGCGTGGACCCCTTCCTGATCCTGCTGCTGATCCTCGCGTGCGGGGCGGCTCTGCGCGCGATCCGCACGGGTGGCTGGCCGTCCCTGCTCGCATCGGCCGCGCTCGTCGGGCTCGCGTTCAACGCCAAGACCCTCGCCGCCTACCTCGTCGTCCCCGGGATCGCCCTCGGCTACCTGCTGTGCGCGCCCGCGCCCCTGCCCCGTCGCCTGCTACGGCTGCTCGCCGCCGGGGTGGTGCTCGCCGTGGTCTCGCTGTCGTGGATCGCCCTCGTCGAACTCACCCCGGCCTCCCAGCGCCCCTATGTGGGCGGCTCGACCGACAACACGGAGAGCAACCTCACGCTCGGCTACAACGGCCTCGGCCGCGTCGAAGGACAGGTCGGGGGGCCCAACCAGATCTTCGTGCACCTCGGCGCGGTGGCGCCGTTTCCGCATAGCACGCACACCATCCTGAGCGCCAAACGCACCGCCGCGCCCAAGCACGTCCCCAACCCGATCCTCCCCGACGGGCACTACACAAGCCCTACCCCCTTCGGCGGCCCCGAAGGGCCGCTGCGCGTCTTCCACGCAGGCCTCGGCGGCCAGGGCGGGTGGATGCTGCCGTTCGCGCTGTTCGGGCTGCTTGCGCTCGCCCTGTGCGTCCTCTGGCCCCCGCGGGACACCGCGAGTCGCGCGGAGGACGGAGCGTCCGTGAAGGGCGGTGCAGGCGACGCTCCCGCTCCGGCCGGCCCGCCCCTCGCTGGCGATGGGGGCACAGAAGCGCGCGATGGGGGCAGGGGCGCGGGCGCCGGGCGCTGGTGGGGGCGCGTCCGGCGCGACCCGCTCGCCGCCGTGCTGTTCGTGTTCGGCGGCTGGTTTCTCGTCGAGGCCCTCATCATGGACTTCTCCAAGGGCATCGTGCACCCCTACTACATCTCCGCCCTGGCCCCCGGCACCGCCGCGATGATCGCCGGCGGCGCGCTCGCCTTCGCCCGCTTCGGCCGGGCTCGCGACCCGCGCGTGCTGCTGCTCCCGCTCGCCGTCGCCGCCACGATCGCCGTCCAGCTCGTGCTGCTGCACCGCGAACACTACGCCCACTGGCTACCGCCCCTGCTGATCGCCGGCACCGCCGTGGGCGTGCTCGCGCTGCTCGCCGTGCGCCGCCTCGCCGCCGCCGCGATCGCGCTCGTCGTGGGCGTGCTGCTGATCGCCCCCACCGCCTTCTCGACCACCACCTGGTCGGTGCCCGTCGAGGGCACCTTCCCCGCCGCCGGGCCGCGCGTGGCCGGCAGCCTCGGGCCCTACGGGATCACCCACCACGACGTGCTCGTCTACCGCGCGCTGATGCGCTACGTCGACGCTCGCCACCCCACTCACAAGTGGGAAGTGCTGACCGTCTCCTCCAACACCGCCGCCTCGATCATCCTGCTCGGCTGGCGCGCCGGGGCGGTCGGCGGCTACAGCGGCACCGACCCGGCGCTCACCGGTCCCGGCCTGGCCCGTCTCGTGGCCCACCACGAAGCGCGCTACGTGGTGCTCGGCGGGGCCTACTCCTCGCGCGGCGGCAACCTCGCCACCAAAGCGGTGATCCGCGCCTGCCACTACATCCCCTCGCAGTTCTGGCTGGGCGCCCCGCGCTACTCGATCTACAGCCTCGCGCTGTACGACTGCGCCGGGGACGTGCGCCGGCTGGCGGCTACCTGAGCGGCTGGACACGGAGGTCCAGCCCCCGTGCGCTCGTTTCGCCACTGCGCCGCGCGGACGATCCCATATCTACTTATGCGACCACCGACAGCTTCTTGTCGAACGCGCGCGCGAACAGCTCGCTCTCCCTGCCCGCCGCCCACCGCGGCACCGCCGCGCCGCCCTCCGCCAGAAGCCGCAGCTGCACCGAGCCGTTCTCGGCGCTGAGCACCGTGTCTCTGACGAGCTGGTCGCGCGAGCGCTCGAGGTCCTCGGCGAGACGCAGCAACACCGCGCAGCGGTCCAGCCGCGCCGCGTCGTCCGCGCCGAACAACGCCGCCAGCGGCCCCGGGTCGGGCATGCCCTTGCGGTGGTAGCGCGCCGCCTGCGCGACGATCGCCGCCTCCGTCGGGGAGTACCCCGGCAGGCCCGCGCTGAGGATCAGGTAGCGCGAGTGCTTGTGGTGGTCGTCGTAATCCACCGACATCCCGATGTCGTGCAACATGCACGCCGCCCACAACAGCTCCCGCTCCTCCGGGTCGCCTTCGTGCAGGCCCATGCGCGCCAGCTGGTCGAACATGCCGAGCGCCAGCGCCGCCACGTGTCGCGTGTGGGCGCGGTCCACGCGGTAGCGCGCCGCGAGGTTCTCCACTGACGCCCGGCGCACGTCCTCGAACAGCGGTGGCTCGCCGGGGCGGGCTGGATCGCCAAGAGGGCGGCGCAGCCGGCCTTCGGCCGGTTGGCCGGGACGGGGACCGATTGGGGAGACACTCGCTCCGCTCGCATCCCCAAATCGGCCAGCACCGGAGGCGCGTGTCTCCCGGCTTCGGTCGGCCCCCTCTTTGTTAGATAGGTGGCGCTCGAAGAACACGCCCTCGCGCAGGCCCGCCTCGGTCGCCTCCAGCGCGTCGAAGCCGCCCGCTCGCAGCGCTCCCTCCACCACCACCGCGCCCGCCAGGATCAGGTCCGCCCTGGCCGGCTTCACCCCCGGCACGCTCGCGCGCTCCGCGGGCGCCAGCGCCGCCAGCCGCTCGATGATCTCCCCGAGCGCCTCGCGCGTCACGGTCATGCCCTGCACGCCGTTGCTCGGCAGTCCTTCCGCGCGCTGCGCCACGGCGGCGAGGCCGCGCACCGTCCCGCCGATCCCGACCAGACGCCTGCCCGTCTTTGCCAGCCACGTCGCGCTCTGGAGCTCCTGCGCCACGTGTTCGCGCAGCGCCTCGATCTGGCGCGGCTTCGCCGGGCCGCCATTGGGCAGGAAGCGCTCGGTCATCCGCACCGCCCCCACCCGCCACGAGCCCGACTCGCGCGCCCTGCGATCCTCCACCCCCACCAACTGCATCGAGCCGCCGCCCAGGTCCATCATGCAGCCGTCGCTCAGCGTCGTCGAGTTGACCGCCGCCAGGTATCCATAACGGGCCTCCTGCTCGCGGCTCAGCACGCGGATCGGCAGCTTCGTGCGCTTGTGCGCCTTGGCGAGGAACGCCGGCGCGTTCTCGGCGTCGCGGATCGCGCTGGTGGCCACCGCGTCCACCGCGCCGTCGCCGGTCAAGCCGGCCGCCTCGCAAAAGTGGGAGAACACGTCGAGCGTCGCCAGCGCGCGCTGCATCGGCTCCTCCCCCAGCCTGCCCGTGGCCGCCATCCCTTCGCCGATCCTGACGACCTGGTAGATCTCGTCGCTGCGCTGCCACCACCCCTCTGTGGCGGTGAACACCACCAGCCTGAAGGAGTTCGAGCCGAGGTCGATCACCGCGAGGCGCTCGCATGACTTCATCCCCTGAGCGTATTCCCCCCACCGGAGGGCTCCGGCGGGTCGGGGGCTGGGTCGGGGTGTGCGGCGGTCGGAGGCTCCTGGGTGCTCGGCGGTCGAAGGGGTTCGGAGTGCCTTGCCGGTCGGGGGGTTCGGGGTGCCTGGCGGCTTGGCGGTGTCAGATGTGGTACATGCTCGCGCCCGCCTCGCGCGTCTCGCGCTCGATCACGTCGGCGATCGTGGTATCGCCGAGCACCTTGCGCGCGGCCTGTGCTGCGTCCGCGAACACGCCCTCGGAGTCGCGGCCAAGGGGGCCGTCGAGCAGCTCCACCACCTCCAGCACGCTCACGGTGGAGGGGTCGCGCGCGAAGGTGTAGCCGCCCTTCACGCCCCGCTGGGATCTGAGGATCTCCGCGCGGCGCAGTACCGCGAAGAGCTGCTCGAGGAACTGCACCGGCACCTCGCGGCGGCGCGCCAGCTCGCCGATCGGCACCGGCCCCGAGCCCGCGCTGCGGCCCAGCTCGGCCAGCGCCAGCACGGCGTAAGGAGACTTGCTGGTGATCGAGATCATCGCGCGCTCACCCGCGCGATGCTACGGATCTACAACCAGCCGCGCTCTGTGGCGATCAACACTGCCTGCGCGCGATCGACCGCGCCGAGCTTGCCGTAGATGTTGTGCAGGTGCGTGCGCACCGTGCTGGTGGAGAGCGTCAGCTCGTGGGCGATCTGCTTGTACACCTTGCCCTCGGCGAGGCGCTGCAGCACACCCAGCTCGCGGCCCGACAGCGGGCACGGATCGACGTGGCGCTGGCGCTGGTTGGTCACCGTGGGCAGCTCGTACATCACCCGGCGCAGCTCCTCCGGGCCGAGGCCCACCAAGCGCGCGGTGCGCAGCATCTCCGTCGGGGACACCTGGGCGCCCTGGGTGTAGTGGGCGAGCATGTCGGCGAGCCGTACGAACGCCGCCTCACCCGCGGCCTCCGGGCTGTGGTGGCGTTCGATCACGTTTGCGATCGACACCGGCATCCCCCAGCGCCGCGCCAGCACCCCGCCGACGAGCGCGTGGTCCACGCCCAGCTCGCGGCGCTCTTGGTGGATGCGCTGCTCGGGGGTCTGCGCGCCTTGGTGCACCTGCGCCGGATACCCGGGGTATGCGTGCATCAGCACCAGCTTGCCGATGTCGTGCAGCAGGCTTGTGACCGTCAGGCGGTCGCGATTCTCGTAGCCGACCTCGGCGGCCACCCGGTCCGCCGCGTGCTGCGTGGCGAGGGCGTGCAGCCTGAAGCGCTCCGGCGCCGCGTCCCACACACTCGCGCGCTCGAAGAAGTCGAAGGTCCTCACCCTTGCCGCCAGCGCCTGCACGGTCTGCGGGGAGAGCACCTCCACCGCAGCCACCACCGTGTCCACGCGCCCGCGTGTCCCCTGCGCCTGGTTGGCCATGCGCAGCACGGCCGTCACCAGCGCCACGTCGGACTCCACCGCCGTGACCACATCCGCGGTCGCCACGTGGTCCTTGGACATCACCGCCAGCAGTCGCTTGCGCGACTCCGCCAGCGCCGGAAAGCCCTCGAGCGCTTCGAACGCCTGGGTCAGGCGCCGTCCGTGCCCCTCGTTCTGATGGCGGCCGTTCCCCGGGGAAGCGGATTCGCCTGCTGCGCCGGGCCGCTCCTTGGCCCGTTGCCGCTGTGTGGTGGCTGTTGCCTGCATGCTCCTGCGCACCTACCTTGTCATTGTTCGCAGCCCAATCCTTTGGGCCGCCTGATCCGATTTGAAGGGGGGCGCCGTCAGCCGTCCTGTAGCCGACTGCACCACTCTCTGGGAGGATCTATCGGCAGGCGTGGACGTTCGGTTGAGGCATTTAGCCGCAGGTATGGTTCGGTAATCGACTGCGTTCCGACATTTTCAAGGGCGCTGGACGATTTGCCCGTGGCCCTCAGCTGCTGCGTGCCAGAGCAGCCTCAATCCGCCGCAGCGTCTCCTCGCGATCGAGCAACGCCACATCTTAAGTGGGGGGAGGGCAGGCCCTCCCCCGAGGCCCCCTCCCGCTCCCCCCGAGCCCCCCTCCCGTCAAGACCCGCCACGGGCAAGCGCCGCGTCGATGCGCGCCAGGGTCTGCTCCCGACCAAGCAGCGCCACGCTCTCGAAGATCCCGGGCGAGACCGTCGTGCCGGTGAGCGCCACGCGCAGCGGCTGGTACACCTCGCGGGGCTTGGCGCCGCGGTCGGCGATCACTTTCTCCAGGGCCTTCTGCACCGCGGCCTCGTCGAAGCTTGCGGTCTCGCTCAGGGCAGCACGGACCTGAGCGAGCGCCTGGCGCCCGCTGTCGTCGAGCCAGCGCGCGCGCGCCGCGGAATCGTCGAGCGGGCCGTCCAGCAGCGGGCCGGCGAGCGGCCAGAAGTCGGCGAGCGTCTGGATTTTCTCCTGGCTGATCCGCGCCGCCTGCTCGATGCCGTCGTGCCCGGTGTACTCCTCCAGGCGGTGTGCGAGCTCGGCGGGCGCAAGGTTGCGGAGGTACAAACCGTTCAGCCAGCGCAGCTTCGCCTCGTCGAACTGCGCCGGATTGCGGCTGACGCGCGCCAGCGCGAAGCGCTCGACGAGCTGCTCGGTGGACATGATTGTCTCATCGTCCCCCGCGCCCCAGCCGAGCAGCGCGAGATAGTTACGCACCGCCTCGGGCAGGTAGCCGGCGGCACGCAGCTCCTGCACCGAGGCCGCGCCGTGGCGCTTTGAGAGCTTCTTGCCATCCGGCCCGTGCAGCAGGGGCAAGTGCGCATACACCGGGGGCTCGATGCCCGCGTCGAAGCCGGCGGCGCGAGCGGCCTCGAGCACGAGCAGCTGCTTCGGGGTATTCGAGAGGTGATCCTCGCCGCGCACCACGTGCGTGATCTGCGCGTCGAGATCGTCGATCGCGACGGCGAAGTTGTAAAGCACCGAGCCGTCGGCGCGAGCGATCACCGGGTCGTCGAGATGAACGTGCTCGAAGCGCGTGTCGCCGCGGATCACGTCGTGGACGACGGTCGCCCCCTCGTCCGGCACGCGCAGGCGCACGGCCCCCTCTGCCTCGGCCTCGCCGCGGAAGCCGCGGTCGGCCCCATGCAGCTGCTTGTAAGCCTTTACGTCATCGGCGGTCGCGTTGGAGCGGTACGCGTGGCCGCTCGCCAGGAGCGCGGCGAGCGCCTCCTGATGGCGCTCGGAGCGCTCGGTCTGGAAGATCGGCCCCTCGTCCCACTCGAGCTCCAGCCAACGCAGCGCATCGAGGATCTGCTCGACGTTCTCGGGCGTGGAGCGCTCGCGGTCGGTGTCCTCGATGCGCAGCACCAACGTGCCCCCCTTGCCGCGCGCCAGCAGCCAGTTGAACAGGGCGGTGCGAGCGCCTCCGATGTGCAGCGCCCCCGTGGGGGATGGGGCGAACCTGACGCGCATGGGGCGCTCGATGCCGTCGGTCTGTGCGGGAGCGGCGGAAACCATAAGATCGCCGCCATGCTAATCGGAGCGCACGTCTCGCCGGCCGGCGGCCTGCCGAAGGCGATCGAGCGGGGAGAGGAGCGCGGCTGCCGCGCGATCCAGATCTTCAACCAGTCGCCGCGCATGTGGCGACCCACCGTCTACCGCGACGAGGACGTCGCCGCCTTCGTCGAGGCGCTCGCCGCGAGCCCGATCGATGCGGTGCTGATCCACGCGGTGTACCTGCTCAACTGCGCCAGCGAGGATCCCGACATCCGCGCCAAAACGCTGCACTCGCTGATCCACTCACTGCGGGTGGGGGCTTCGATCGGGGCCAGCGGCGTGGTGCTGCACCCCGGCTCGGCGAAGACCGGTGACGTCGGCGAGGCGATCGCACGCGCGGGCGCCACGATCCGCGAGGCGCTCGCCGAGAGCGAGGGGTGTGCGCTGCACCTGGAGAACACCGCGGGCGGGGGCGGCACCCTGGGGCGCTCGGTGGAGGAGCTGGCCACGTTGATCGACGCCGCCGGGGGCGGGAAGCGGCTGGGGGTGTGTCTTGACTCCTGTCACCTGTTCGCCTCCGGGTATGACATCCGCACGCCCGCGGGCATGGATGGGCTGCTGGAGGAGGTCTCCGCGAAGATCGGCCTGGAGCGGTTGGGCTCGCTGCACCTCAACGACTCGCAGGGCACCCTCGGCTCGTGCCGGGACCGCCACGCCAATGTCGGGCAGGGCGAGCTGGGCGAGCGCGGCTGCGCGACCTTCCTCGCCGCCGCGCCCTTCGAGGATCTGCCTTGCGTGCTCGAGACCCCGGGCGACGGCGGCCCCACCGCGGAGGAGGTCGCGCTGGCGATGTCCCTGCGCAAGCGGGGCCTACAAGCCCGGCGCAGACGGCGAGCCTAGGCCACTGCGAGGCAGGCCGGGGCCAGCACCTGCTCAAGCTCCGCGCGCAGCGTGGGCGTGGGCGCCACCCGGTAGGCCTCTCCGAGGCGCAGGCGACGCGGGCCCGTGGTGGTGTCCATCTCGAGCACGACCTCCGCGGGGCCCGGGAAGTTGCCGATCACGTGCTTGAGCTCTTCGATCGCGCTCGGCGGCAGCTTGGCGGTGTCGATTCGCAGGCAC
This sequence comes from Solirubrobacteraceae bacterium, assembly GCA_035948945.1. GTDB lineage: Bacteria > Actinomycetota > Thermoleophilia > Solirubrobacterales > Solirubrobacteraceae > Palsa-744. The sequence goes on along the minus strand of DASZIQ010000095.1, from coordinate 56,053 downwards.
ACCGGCCGCGCCGGCTTCGCCGCGCGCACCGATGCCGCGCGCGCGTCCGCCACCTCCTGCTCGCTGGGGGCGAAGGTCTCGGCCGACTGCACGACCAGGCATGTCTTGCCGGCTTCCTTATGATCGACGCGCCCGCGCACCAGCACCACCCGATCGACGGCGAGCACCGCCTCGTGCTCGGCGAGCGCCTTGCCGAACACGAGCATCTCCACGGAGCCCTCGAGATCGTCGAGGGTGGCGAACATCATGTGGTCCCCGTTGCGGGTGCGGATGCGCTTGGACTCCGTGACGATCCCGCCGACGGTGACCCAATCCTTGTCGCGCCGCCCGGCGAGCGCCGCGAGCGGGCAGTCGGCGCGGGCGCGCAGCGCCTCGCGCACCGGCTTGAGCGGGTGGGCTGAGACGAACAGCCCGATCGCCTCCTTCTCCGCGGCCAACAGCTCCGCCTGGTCGAACTCCTCGGCCGGGATCGGAGGATGATCGAATCCTCGCCCACCCGGGCGCGCCGAGCTGGCGCCGAGCCCAGAGCCGCCGACGGCGGCGAGCCCTCCCCCACCATCGCCCGCGCCTTCCAGGTCGAAGATCGAGCCCTGTCCGATCTGGGCATCCTGCTGGGCCTTCTGCCCGGCCCCCTGCGCCTGCTCCAGCACGGCGAGCATCCCCTTGCGGGAGGCCCCCGTGGAACCGAACGCGCCGCACTTGATGAGCGCCTCGATCGCCTTCTTGTTGACGGTGCGGTTGTCCACGCGCTCGCAGAAGTCCCACAGCGAGGTGAACGCAGGGTGGGCGGGACTCGCTCCCTCGCGCAGGGGGGCGGGATTTCCTTCCTCGCGCGCGCGCTTAATCGCCTCCACCGCCTGGTGGCCGACCCCCTTGACGGCGTCCAAGCCGAAGCGGATGTTGCCATCCACGACGGTGAACTCGTGGTCTGAGAGGTTGACGTCGGGGGGCAGGATCTCGATCCCCATCTCCTCGCAGCGCGCCACGAAGAAGGGCACCTTGTCCTTCGTGGACATCACCGAGGAGATCAGCGCCGCCATGTACTCCGGGGTGTAGTTGGCCTTCAGCCACGCGGTGCGGTAGGCGATCAGCCCGTAGCACGCGGCGTGGGACTTGTTGAACGAGTAGTCGGCCGACTTTTCGTTGGTCTGCCACAGGAACTCGATCACCTCGCTGCTGGTGCCCGAGGCGTGGCAGCCCTCGACGAACTCGGGCTTCAGCGCGGCCATCGCGGCGCGATTCTTCTTGCCGATCGCCTTACGCAAGTCGTCGGCCTTCGCGCCGGAGAAGCCGGCCAGCTCCTTGGCGATCTGCATCGCCTGCTCCTGGTAGAGGATCACGCCCTTGGAGGACTCGAGGATCGGACGCAGGCGCTCGTCCGGGTAGGAGATCGACTCGGGGTTGCGCTTGCCCCTGGCGTACACCGGGATCTGGTCCATTGCGCCGGGGCGGTAGAGCGCGTTGAGCGCGACGAGGTCGTTGAACTCGTCGGGGCGCACCTTCTTGAGCGCCTCGCGCATGCCCTCGGACTCGAACTGGAATACGCCGATCGAGTCCCCCCGCGCGAGCATCTCATAGGTTTTCGCGTCGTCCAGCGGCAGCGTGGTCATGTCGGGGCGCTCGCCGGTGGAGCGCTCGATGATGTCGAGCGCGTCCTCGATCACGTCGAGGTTGCGCAGCCCGAGGAAGTCCATCTTCAACAGGCCGATCTCCTCGATCGGCTTCATCGAGAACTGCGTGACGGTGCGGAAGCTGCGCTCGCCGTTCTCGCCCGCGCCGGCGTCGGCGAGCTGCAGCGGCACGATGTCGGTGAGCGGGCGGTCGGCGATCACGACGGCGGCGGCGTGGATCGAGGAGTTGCGCACGATTCCCTCCAGGCCCCGTGCGGTATCGACGATGCGCCGCGAGTCGGGCTCCTCGTCGTATGCCTTGCGCAGTTGCTCGCCCGGCTTCAGGCATTCCTCGAAGGATGGGGAGCGGCCCATGATCGGATCGGGGATCAGCTTCGCCAGGCGGTCGCCGCTGCCGTAGTCGAAGCCGAGCACGCGCGCCGCATCGCGGGTGGCGGCGCGCGGCAGCATCTTGCCGAAGGTGACGATCTGCGCGACCGACTCGCGCCCGTACTTCTCGGTCACGTAGCGCATCACACGCTCGCGCCCGCGCACGGAGAAATCGATGTCAATGTCCGGCATCGACACCCGCTCGGGGTTGAGGAAACGCTCGAACAGCAGCTCGTAGCGCAGCGGGTCCACGTCGGTGATCTGCAGGCAGTACGCCACAATCGAGCCGGCCGCGGAGCCGCGCCCGGGGCCCACCGCGATGCCGTTCTCCTTGGCGTACTTGACGAAGTCCCACACGATCAGGAAGTAGGCGTTGAAGCCCATGCGATCGATCACGCCGAGCTCCATCTCCATCCGCTCCAGCGCCTGCGCCGTGGGCGGGTCGCCGTAGCGGGCCCGCATGCCCTCCTCGACGCGCGCGCGCAGATACTCGCGCTCGGGCGCTCCGTCGGGTGTCGGAAAGCTCGGGATCAGCTGCTTGCCGAGCTCGAGGCGCACCGAGCAGCGCTCGGCGATCTCCAGCGTATTGGCGAGCGCTTCCGGCCACTGCGCGAAGGACTCGGCCATTTCCGCGTTGTCGCGCAGGTAGAACTCGTTGGTGTCGAAGGTGAGCTTCGGAGCGGCGATCGTGCTCTTGGTCTGCACGCACAGCAGCGCGGTATGGTGGTCGTAGTCCTCGCGGCGCAGATAGTGCACGTCGCCGGTCCCCACCAGGCGCCCACCGACTTCGCGCGCAATACGCTCGATCCCCTCGTTGCACTTCTCCTGGGCGGCCAGCCCGTTCTTCTGCAGCTCGAAGTAAACGTTCTCGGCACCGAAGATGCCGAGCAGCTCGTCGGCGTGGGCGCGCGCATCCTCGGCGCGGTCTTCGGTGAGGCGCTGGCAGAAGCGTGAGGCGAGGCAGCCGGTGAGCGCGAGCACCCCCTCGGAGTGGCGTGAGACCTGCTCGAGGTCGACGGTCGGCTTGCCGCGCTGCAGTCCCTCCAGGAAGCCGGCGGAGGAGAGCTTGACGAGGTTGCGATAGCCGGTGTCGTCGGCGGCCAGCAGCGTGAGGTGGTTGCGCTTTACTCGGGCGGGACCCGATCCGCGGGTGGGATCGGATCTATCGGATCGGTCGGTGGTGGCAACGGTGTGATCGTCCACGAGATATATCTCGCAGCCGACGATCGGCTTGATGCCGTGCTTGGCGCACGCCTTGTGGAGCTCCACCGCGCCGTTCATCACACCGTGATCGGTGAGACCGAGGGCGGGCTGCTCGAACTGAGCGGCGCGCTCGGCGAGCGCATCGATCTTGCAGGCGCCGTCGAGCAGGGAGTACTCGGAGTGCACGTGCAGATGGGCGCATGGGATGTTGGACATCGGTGTGGATCTTAGGCTTGCGAGCGGCGGACAGCGGGCGGGCCGGCAGGTGGCCGAAGGCTAGCGTGGACGGTCGGGGGACTGAGCGCGGTCGGCCCACCTGGCCAGCCGCCCCGCCACACGCCGAACCGCCGGCGCCAGCCGCCGCGCGGAGCGCCCGCGCGTGGGGAACAGGCGTGGCACCACGATCACGGTGGGAACCTCGGGGGCGCCGGGCTCGGTGGGCGGCGTGCGAGGTGTCACCGACGCCGCAGGCGTCTCGTCTGCGAGTCGCTGCAGTGGTGGTTGCTCGGCGACCGCCGCACGAGTTCGCAGGCGCGCGACGGCGGTGGCGAGCGCGCCAGCCATCTCCTCGCGCCGCTGGGCCTCCTCGGTCGCGGAGCGCTGTTCGGCGAGCGGGCGCTCGCGGGCACGCTCCAGCGCGCTCTCGAGCGCGCGTATCCGCTCTTGCGCGGAGCGATGCTCGTGCTCGAAGGTGGTGCGCAATTCGGCGGCGACGCCCTGCAACGCAACGACGCCCTGGCGCAGGCGCTCGCAACTCTCGTTCACCACGGTGAGACGCGTGGCGAGCGCGTCGCGCTGCTCCTCGGCGTACTGCGCGGCCGCCTGGGCCTCCTCGGCGCGCCGCTGCCAGCGGTCGAGCTCGGAGCGGCGGCCACGACGGGCGCGCACGGCGGCCTCCTCGGCCTCGACACGCAGCTGCTGCTCGGCGTACTCGCGCTGCTTGACGCGGCGCAACTCCAGCTCGCGCTCGGCCAGCTGCACGGTGACGCTCTCGCGCGCGCGCTCACTTTCGACCTGGCGCCGGCGCAGGTCGGCCAGGTGGGCCTCCAGCGTACGCACGGACTCCTCGGCCGCCTCCGCACGGCGCAGCAGGGCCGCGTCGCCGAGCCACGCGCGACGGGCTCGGCGCTCGGCCAGCGTGTCGCGCTCCTCCTGCGGGGTACGCTTGCCCCGCGCCTCGTCTTCCTCGGGAATCACGCCGCTCAGAGTATGGGCGCGACCGGACGGGCTCGTGCCATCCGCCTCGGTGACCGCTCGGCTACTCCTCCTCGCGCAGCCGCCACGCCATGCGCGACTGCAGCGACCACAGCTCGATGAACCCGGGCGAGGCGGCCTGCGAGAAGAGGCCGCCCGACTCCGAGAAGGAGGCGAGGCCGGCGTCGTACACGGCGTGCGGAGACTCGCGGGTGACGACGCGCGCGTGGCCCTTGTAGAGCTTCAGGCCGATCGTGCCGGTGACGCGCTCGTTGACCGACTCCATGTAGGCGTCGAGGTCGCGCCGCAGCGGCTCCCACCACAGCCCGGCGTAGACGAGGTAGCCCCACTGGCGGTCGAGCTGGGGCTTGAACTGGTTCTGGTGGATCGTGCCCACCAGCCGCTCGAGCTCGTGGTGGGCGGGGAGGATCAGCGCCGCGGCGGGCACCTCGTAGATGTCGCGCACCTTCAAGCCGACGATCCGATCCTCGATGTGGTCGACGATCCCGACGCCGTGACGGGCACCGATCTCCGCGGCGCGTTCGAGCAGCTGCACGAGGTCGAGCCGCTCGCCGTTCAACGCGACGGGAACCCCCCGCTCGAAGCCGATGCGCACGGTCTCAGGCTCGTCGGGTGCCTGCTCGGGAGGGGTGACCAGTTGGAAGACGTCCTGCTCGGGGGCGCGAGTGAGATCCTCGATCCAGCGCCCCTCCGAGGAGCGCCCCCAGAGGTTGTCGTCGATCGAGTAGGGCACGGTCTCCGCGCCGCCTTTGATCGGGATGCCGTGCTCGCGCGCGTAGGCGATCTCCTCCTCGCGGCCCATCTGCCAGGAGCGCACCGGCGCGATCACCTTCAGCTCCGGCCCGAGTGTGGCGACCGTAGCCTCGATGCGCACCTGGTCGTTGCCCTTGCCGGTGCAGCCGTGGGCGATCGTGTCACACCCGCTGCGGCGCGCACACTCGACCGCGAGCTTGGCGATCAGCGGCCGCCCGAGCGCCGTGAACAGCGGGTAGCCGCCCCCGTACACGGCGTTGGCGCGGATCGCCGGCGCGAGAAACTCGTGGGCGAACTGCTCGCGCGCGTCCACCACGTGACACTCCACAGCACCCAACTGCCGGGCCTTCTCTTCGATCACCGCGTAGTCCTCCCCGGGCTGCCCGAGGTTGACGGTGAGGCACACGACCTCGGCGTCGTAACGGTCCTGGATCCACTTCAGCATCACGCTGGTGTCGAGGCCGCCGGAGTACAGCAGCAGCACGCGGTGCACCTGCTCGGGATCGGCCTCGTAGGAGGCCGTGCGCGGGGGGAAGGTGCGATCGGAGTCGGCGACGCTCATCCGGCCGCGCAGGCTACCGAAGCCCGCCAATCCAGGTCGGCGTGCGCATCGACACGCATGGTCATCAGGCCCCCACATCCGTCACGCAGCACGATGGTCACGCCCCCACACCCGTCACGCAGCACGATGGTCACGCCACCACACCTGTCACGCAGCACGGTCGTCACGCGCCCACCTCCTCACCCGAGAGCGCTGCGCCGAGCCGCTCCAGGCATTGCGCGACCTCGACCTCGGTGAGGATCAGGGGCGGCAGCAGCCGCACCGTGGTGGGGCCGGTGGCGTTGAGGATCAACCGCTGCTCCAGCAGCGCGCGGCGCACCACCTCGGGCGCCGAGATGTCGAGCTCGCAGGCGAGCATCAGCCCGCGCCCGCGTACGGAGAGCACGTGCGCCAGGCCCTCCAGGCCGGCCGCGAGGCGCAGGCCGAGATCGCGTACGCGCGCCAGCAGCACGGGGTCCTCGACGATCTCGAGCGCGGCGAGGGCGGCGGCGCAGATCACCGGGCCGCCGGCGAAGGTCGAGCCGTGGTCGCCGGGGGCGAACACGTCGGCGAGACGCTCGCCTGTCACGAGCGCGCCGATCGGCAGGCCGCCGCCAAGCGCCTTGGCGGCCGTGAATGCGTCGGGCCGCACGCCGATCTGCTCGTAGGCCCACAGCGAGCCGGTACGGCCCATGCCGCACTGGATCTCGTCGAAGATCAGCGCGGCGCCGTGCTCGTCGCAGGCGGCGCGGGCGGCGCGCAGCAACTCCTCGGAGAGCACGTTGACGCCGGTCTCGCCCTGGATCGGCTCCAGCAGCACGGCGGCGGTGTGCGCGTCGATCGCGTCGTGGAGCGCCTCGGGCTCGGGGACGACCGCGCGAAAGCCGGGCACCAGCGGTGCGAAGGGCGCCTGCTTGGACTCCTGCGGGGTCGCGGAGAGCGCGCCGTAGGTGCGTCCATGAAAGGCGTTGTACACCGAGACGACGTCTCCGCCGGGGCGCACCTTGCGAGCGAGCTTGATCGCCGCCTCGATGGCCTCCGCACCGGAGTTGCAGAGGTACACCTTGCCGCCGAGGCTGCCCTCCGAAAGCCGCTGCGCCAGGCGCACGGCGGGCTCGGTGTAGAAGAGGTTGGAGACGTGCATCAGCCTCCCTGTCTGCTCGCGCACGGCCTCGACCACGCGCGGGTGGCAGTGCCCGACGTTGGTGACCGAGATGCCGCAGAGGAAGTCGAGGTACTCCTCGCCCTCGGCATCCCACAGCCACGCCCCCTCGCCGCGCACGAACTCGACCGGAAAGCGCGCGTAGTTGGCCATCAGGCTCGCCGCCTCGATCGCCTGCAGGTCGGCGAGGGTCATCGTGTGCCCGCCCGCCCTGCCTCGATCGGCACACGAGCGATCGAGGACGCCGGGCCAAAGCCGGGAGACACGCGCCTACGGAGCTGGTCGATTCGGGGATGTGAGCGGAGCGAGTGTCGCCCTAATCGGTCCCCGTTTCGGCCAGCGCAGCCATGCGCGCTCATGGGGCAGCCTCGATCTTGGTGCCAATGCCGGCGTCGGTGAAGAACTCGAGCAGCAGCGAGTGGGGAATCCGCCCGTCGACGATGTGCGCGGAGCTGACGCCTCCCTGGATCGCCTCCAGGCAGGCCTGCAGCTTGGGGCGCATCCCCCCCTCCAGGCCGGGCAGCGCCTCGCGCACCTGCTCGGCGGTGGCCTGGCCGACCAGGCTGGCAGGGTCCTCGGGGTCGGCAAGCCAGCCGGCGACGTCGGTGAGGAACACGATTTTGTAGGCGCCCAGCTCCCTCGCCACCGCGCCGGCGGCCTCGTCGGCGTTGATGTTGTAGGAGTGCCCGTCGCGATCGGCTCCGACGGAGGCGATCACGGGGATGTAGTCGCGCGCGATGTGCTGCAGGACGTCGACGTTGACGCGCTCGATGCGCCCGACGAAGCCGATGTCCTCGCCGCCGGGCGCGGTGCGGCGCACGACGCGAAACAGCGCACCGTCATCGCCGCACAGCCCCACCGCGGGCTGGCCGTGGCGGGCAAGGCGCCCGACGATCTCCTTGTTGACCTTGCCGACGAGCACCATCTTCGCGACCTCCACGGTGGCCTCGTCGGAGACGCGCAGGCCGCCGACGAACTGCACGGGCAGCCCGAGGCGCTCCATGTAGGCGGTGATGTCGGGCCCGCCGCCGTGCACCACGATCGGCTTGAGGCCCACGTACTTGAGCAGCACCACATCGCGCGCGAACTCCTCGCGCAGCGCGGGGTCCTCCATCGCCGCGCCTCCGTACTTGATCACGGCGGTCTTGCCGTGAAACTCGCGGATGTAGGGAAGCGCCTCCAGGAGGGTGGCTACGTCACGCATCAGCCAACCCTCGACGATTCGATGAAACAGTGACATGGGCACGCAGGCCAAGCTGGGCAAGGATTAGATGACCCACCCACCCCGCGTGGCGTGCTGGCCGAAACGGGGATGCGAGCGAAGCGAGTGTCTCCCGGCTTCGGTACGCGAGCGACCGAGGACGCCGATCCAGCGCCGGCATGCGCGCGAGCGACCGAGGACGCCGATCCAGCGCCGGCATGCGCGCTCATGTCGTGTACTCCGCGTTGATCCGCACGTACTCGTGCGAGAGGTCGGAGAAGAAGACCTCGGTCTCGCCGCCATCGCCCGGGAGGGCGATCTCGTATTCGACCTCACGCCGGTCGATTGCCCGCGCGAGCGCGTCGGCGTCGTAGTCGATCGCGGTGCCGGCGGAGCACACGAGGATGCCCTCGATCGAGATGTCGCAGGGTAGTGGGACGGCGCCCGGCAACGCCGCGCCGACCGCCATCACGAGCCGGCCCCAGTTGGGGTCGGCGCTGTGCAGCGCGGCTTTCACCAGGGGGGAGTTCGCGACCCCGCGGGCGGCTGCCTCGACCGTGTCGAGCGCGCTCCGCTCCCTCCCTGCCGCGCCGCCCCGCACCACCACGCGGGCGACCCGTGCGGCGCCCTCGCCGTCGGTGACCATCATGATCGCGAGCTGGCGCAGCAGCGCGTCGAGCGCCTCGCCGAAGCGCAGCTCGTCCTCGCTCTCGGGTGCGATCGCCACGCCGCTCGCACCGGAGGCGATCAGCACGGCGGTGTCGTTGGTCGAGAGATCGCCGTCCACGGTGCAGCGATCGAAGGAGCGCTTGACGCACACGCCGAGCAGCAGGTCGGCGGTGTGGGGCTGCAGCGCCGCGTCGGTCTCCACGAAGCAAAGCATCGTGGCGAAGTTCGGCGAGATCATGCCCGCTCCCTTGCATTGGGCAGCGAGGTGCACCGTCCCGGAGGGCAGCTGCACCTCGAGGTTGGCGCGCTTCTCGAACGCATCGGTCGTCTGGATCGCCTTTTGGAAGTCGACATCGCCCTCCCGTCGCAACTGCCCGCTCGCGGCGAGGATCCCCTGCAGCGCAGCGTCGACCGGCAGATACCAACTGATACCGCCGGTCGAGCCGAGCAACACCTCCTCGGGCTGTACACCCAGCGCGATCGCGGCGGCGCCCTGCGTCTTGGCGGCGTCGTCCAAGCCGCGCTTGCCGGTGGCGGCGTTGGCGCAGCCGGAGTTGGCGAGCACCGCGCGCAGCGCATCCAGCCGGCAGCGCTCGCGGCTGAGCAGCACCGGCGCGGCGGCGGTGCTGCTGGCGGTGAAGCGGGCGGCGCTGACGGGGTGCTCGGCGTCGCAGATCAGCAGGCCGAGGTCGGTGTTGCCGCTCGGCTTGATCCCGCACGCCACGCCCGCCGCGCGGAAGCCGGCTGGGAGTCCCGCGTCGGGCTCCAGTGCGCGCACGTGCGCGGGCGCGGCCACCCAGCGCGAGCCGAAGAACGGCCGCGGCGGGCCGTCGGAGGAGCGATCGCCCCACACGTCGTTGCCGGCGCTCATGGCAAGGGCCCCGTGTGTGCCGTCCATCTCACAGCAGGCCCTCCGTCTCGTCGAATCCGAACATCAGATTCAGGTTCTGCACGGCCTGCGAGGAGGTTCCCTTCCACAGGTTGTCGATCGCCGAGAGCACCACGACCTTGCCGGTGTGCTCACTGGCCGCCACGTGCAGCCGGCAGACGTTCGTCTCGCGCACGTCGCGCACCTCCGCCGGCGCCGGCGCCAGCTCGACGAACGGCTCGCCCGCGTAGGCGTCCTCATACATGACGTCGAGCTCGTCCTGCTCCATCGGTCGCGTGGGCGTCACGTAGCAGTTGACGAGCTCCCCCTGGTCGAGCGGCACGAGATGCGGAGTGAACTGCACCCGCAGACCCGGATGCGTGGGGTCCAGATCGTCCAGTTGCTGCTCGATCTCCGGCGTGTGGCGGTGGTGGACGATGTTGTAGGGGAGGATGTTCTCGCCGCTGTTGGAGAAGTGCGTCTGCCAGGTCGCCGAGCGACCCGCACCGGACAGACCCTGCTTGGCATCGATCACGAGGTCGGCGATCAGCCCGACGCGCGCGAGCGGGGCGAGGCCGAGCAGCGACGCCGTCGGGTAGCAGCCCGGAGTGGCGACGAGGTCCGCGGCCGCGATCGCCGCGCGGTGCAGCTCGGGCAGCCCGTAGGAGGCGTCTTCGAGCAGCTCCGGGTGCGGATGCGAGCCGTACCACCGTTCATAGGTGGAGAGCTCGCTGAGACGAAAGTCGGCGCTGAGGTCCACGACGCGCACGCCGCGAGCGCGCAGCGCGGCCACGACCGGGGCCGAGGCCGCATGCGGGTAGGCGACGAGCGCGGCGTCCACGTCGCCGTGGCGATCGAGGTCCAGCTCACGCAGCACCAGCGGCACGCGGTAGCGCGGGTAGAGCTCGTCCAAGCGCTGGCCCGCCTCCGCGCGCGCGGTGACGGTGCACAGCTCGAAGCGGGGGTGGCGCCACACCAGATGCGCCGCCAGCGCCCCGGCGAACCCTGTCGCACCCGCGACCAGCACTCGCGGCGAGCCGGATGCGAACAGTTGCTCAGCCACGCAGCTCACCCCCGATCTCCTGCAACGCCGCGACGATCCGTGCGCGGGCGGGCGCGACGTCCTCGTCGGTGAGCGTGCGCTCTAGCGCGCGGAAGGAGAGAGCGAGCGCCAGCGAGCGCCTCCCCTCCCCCACCTGCGCGCCGGTGTACACATCGAACACCTCGGCCTCCTCCAGCATCTCGCCGCCACCGCGGCGCACGAGCGCGAGCAGCTCCGCGGCGCTGACGCTCTCGGGCAGCGTGACCGCGAGGTCCTGGCGCAGCGCCGGGAAGGCGCCGAACGGCTGAAAGGCGATCGTCTCGGGTGCCATCGCCGCGAGCTCGCCGAGGTCGATCGCGAACGCCGCGGTGCGCTCGAGGCCCCACGCGCCGGCGACCAGCGGATGCAGCTCGCCGAGGAAGCCGACCGAAGCCGGGAGACGCTCGCCTTCGGCGAGCATCCCCGTTTCGGCCATCGTCCGCTCATCGGAGGCGCCGTCGTCCTGCGCGGAGCCCACGGCAGCGCCGCCGCCGGGCGCTGGGCCAGCGGGAGCGGCAGCGTCGCCGGGGTGCCCGGAGCTCTCGGGAGCGGCGGCGAGCACAGCCGCGCTGCGGCCTGGATGCAGGAAGGGCCAGTCGGCGGGCACCGCCGACCAGCGCACGTGGAAGCGGTCGAGCAGCCCGGCGAGCAGCGCCTTGGCGGCGAAGAAGTCGGCGGGCGCGCGCTCCCCCCGCCACGCGCGGGGCGCGGTGTGCCCGCTCAACAGCACCCCGAGCCCGTGGTGCTCGTCGGCGGGGCGCTGGTCGGCGGCGGGCCTGTCGGTGGGGCTCGTATCGGCAGGGCGATCCCCAGCCGCGGCCCGGTAGACGGTGCCGGACTCGAAGATCGCGATGTCGGGGCGCCCGCGCGAGACGTTGTGGCCCGCGGCGTCCAGCAGCGAGCCGAGCAGCGTGGGGCGCATCATCGACTGGCTGTCCGACAGCGGGTTGGCGAGCATCACGACGTTGCGCAGCGCGTGCTCGGGCGGGATCAGCAGCCGGTCGAGCAGCTGCGGGTCGGTGAAGCTCCAACCGACGATCTCGTGCAGCCCGCGTCCCACCAGCGCGTCCTCGGCGGCGCGGCGCACGCGCTGGGCGTGGGTAAGCCGCCCGGCGGCGCCCCGGCGGGCGGGCAGCGTGGCGGGCAGGCGCTCCAACCCGTCGATGCGCGCGACCTCCTCGATCAGGTCGACCTCGCGGGTGACGTCCTCGCGGCGCAGCGCCGGCACGGTGACGTCCAGGCCATCCTCGCTGCGCGCGGGGGCGAAGTCGAGCGCCTCGAGGATCTCTGCCTGGCGCTCCACCGCCACCGCCACGCCAAGGATCGCCCGCACGCGACGCTCGCGCAGCCGGATCGCCAGCGGAGCGAGTGGCACCCACGCCCCGCCGGCGCCGAGGTCGATCGTGCCGGGCAGGAGCGTGGCGCCGCACAGCTCGACGATCAACTGGGACGCGACGGCCTGTGCGTGCATGCACTGCTCGGGGGCGAGCCCCTTCTCGAAGCGCCCCGACGCCTCGCTGCGCAACCCCAACGCCCACGAGGCGCGGTGGATGGTGGGCCCGTGCCAGTTGGCGACCTCCAGCAGCACCCGCGTGGTGCCCTCCCCCACCTCCGAGCGCGCGCCGCCCATCAGGCCGGCGATCGAGGTGGGGCCCTCGGCGTCATCGATCACCACCATCTCGCCGTCGAGCGTGCGCGTCTGGCCATCGAGCGTCTGCACCTGCTCGCCGTCGGCGGCGCGACGCACCGTCAGGCGCGCGCCGGCGACGCGATCGAGGTCGAAGGCGTGCAGCGGCTGGCCGGTGAGCAGCATCGCGTAGTTGGTTATGTCCACCACGTTGTTGATCGGGCGCTGGCCGGCGGCGCTCAGCCGCGCCTTCAGCCACGGCGGCGAGGGCGCGACGGCAACCCCCTCGAACACGCGCGCGGTGAAGCGGGGGCAGAGCTCGGGGCAGAGCACCTCGACCGTGGCCGGCGCACCGCCGCCACTCGCCGCCAGCGGCCCCGGGCTGCCGGGGTCATCGCTCCACGGCGCGGGCGCGAGCGCGGCGCCGGTGGCGGCGTGCAGCTCGCGCGCGACCCCGTACACGCCCAGGCAATCGGGGCGGTTGGGGGTGATCTCCAGCTCCAGCACCTCGGTCGAGATCGCCACCACGTCCTGCAGCGGCGTGCCCGGCGCGAGCTCGCCGTCGAGCACCATGATGCCTGCCCGGGTGGGCGGGTTCAGATCAATGTCGAGCTCGCTCTCGGCGAGGATCATCCCTTCGGAGACCACGCCGCGCAGCTTCGCCTTGCCGAGCTTCGTGCCATCGGGCATCGTCGCACCCGGGCGCGCCACCGCCACCGTCTGCCCGGCCGCCACGTTGGGGGCGCCGCACACGATCGTCGCCGGGCCGTCGGGGAGGCCAAGCTCGACGCTGCACACCCGCAGCCGGTCGGCGTCGGGATGCTGCTCGGCGCTCAGCACGCGCCCGATGACGAAGTGCTCCGCGGAGGGCACCCCGTGGTGGTGGATCGCCTCGACCTTCGTCCCAGTCATCGTCAGACGCTGCTCGATCCCCTGCACGTCCATGTCGGGATCGCAGTATTCGCGCAGCCATGGCAGCGGAACCCTCATGTCAGCGCCGCTCCTCTTCTTTTTGTTGGGAGGGCCGCATGCGGCCCTCCCCGAGGCCGCGCATGCGCGGCCTCGCCGGTTGGCGCATGCGCCAACCGGTTCCATGTGGGGAGGGATATGTGCCCGCCCGCATCTAAAACTGCTCCAGAAGGCGCAGATCGTTTTCGAAGTACAGCCGCAGGTCGGGGATCCCGTGCTTGAGCATCGCGATGCGGTCGACGCCCATCCCCCACGCGAATCCCTGCACCCGCTCGGGGTCATACCCGGGGGCGTTGGCGTCGGTGGTGGGGATGTGCGCGAACACCTCGGGGTCGACCTCGCCGGCGCCCAGCAGCTCGAGCCAGCCCTCGCCCTTGCACAGGTAGCAGCGCGCGCCGTCGCGCAGAAAACCCTTGCCGGCGCAGTGAAAGCAGGAGACGTCCACCTCGACGGAGGGCTCGGTGAAGGGGAAGAAGTGGGGGCGCAAGCGCACGTCGCGCTCCTCGCCGAACATCTCGCGCGCGAACACCAGCAGCGTGCCCTTGAGGTCGGCGAGCGTGATGTCCTCGTCCACCGCCAACCCCTCGATCTGGTGGAACTGGGGGGTGTGCGTGGCGTCGGAGTCCGGCCGGTACACGCGACCGGGGATGACGACGTACAGCGGCGGCGGGTGGGCCTCCATCGCGCGCACCTGCATCGGCGAGGTGTGCGTGCGCAGCACCGTCTCCTCGGCGCCGGGCGGGCTATCGATGTAGAAGGTGTCGGTACGCGCCCGCGCGGGGTGCGTCGGTGAGTGGTTGAGCGCGTCGAAGTTGTAGTGGACGGTCTCGACCTCGGGACCCTCCATCACGGTGAAGCCCAGCCCGAGGAACACGTCTTCGAGCTCGCGCATCGTCGCGGTGAGGACGTGCAGGCGCCCGATCGGCTGCGGCGGCGCGCCGGGCAGGGTGACGTCCACGCGGTCGCGCCGCAGCCGCTCGCTCAGCTCCGCGCCGGCCAACTCCCCGGCGCGCGACTCGATCAGCTGCTCCAGGGCGACACGCGCCTCATTGGCGGCCTTGCCCACGGCGCCCCGTTCGGCGGGGGCCAGCTCGCGCACGCCGCGCAGCATCTGCGGCAGCTCGGCCTTGCGCCCCAGGTAGCGCACGCGCAGCTCCTCCAGCGCCTCCGCGGTGGCGGCCGCGGCGATCTCGCCTTCGGCCTGCGCGCGCAGCTGTTGGATCCGTTCGATCACGACGGGGGGACCTTATTCGGAAGAGCGGGGGCCGACTCGTGCCACCCTCTCGTCATGTCATAAAGCGCGATGGTCGCCGCCATCGCCGCGTTCAGCGAGTCGCCCGCGATCGGGATGTACGCGACCCGCTCGCACGCGGCGACCATCTCCGCCGGCAGGCCCTCGCGCTCTGCCCCCACGAGCAGCGTGATCGGGCCCTGCGCCGGCCCGCGCAGCGGCTGGGCGGGTGGACTGGGGTCGGGCACCAGCGCGACGCGCTCCGGCGGCAGCTCCGCGATCGACCCCGCGCGCGCGAGCGCCACATGGAAGATCGCGCCCATGCTGGCCCGCACGGCCTTGGGCGAGAAGGGATCGGCGCAGCGCGGGCCGAGCGCCACGCACGAGGCGCCGAACGCGTGGGCCGCGCGCAGCACCGCGCCGACGTTGCCCGGGTCGGAGAGCGCGTGCAGGTAAACGCACAGTGGACCCTGCGGACGCAGGCTCCAACGTTGCTCGTACACGCCGATCGCGCGCGCTCCCGACCCCAGTGTGCTCACCGCTGCCAGCGCCGCGGGCTCCACATCGAGGAAGCCCGGTCCCCCGAGCCCGCTGCCGGCGACGCGATACCCCTCCACGGGCCTCCACCCTGCGTCGGCCGCGGCCGCGAGCAGATCCTCGCCCTCGGCGAGGAAGTGGCCGCTGCGTGTGCGCTCGCGCCGGCGCTGCAGGCGCCGCAGCTCCTGCAGGCGGTGGTTGTGGGAGGAGGTGATGGTGGTCATTTGGATCGGTCTTGCATCTTCCTCACTGCTTGGGATGGAACGCTCTGGTGAGGCGGGCAATGTCGAGGTGCTGTCTCTAAGTGATGTATGGGGGATGTAAGGTCGGTGGCGCACACAAAAAAGGCGCCGTCCTGTGAGGAGCGGCGCCCGGGAGGCTGGGTATGTCGGCGGCCTTCGGGATCAGGCGGCCAACGCCTCGCGGGCGACCTCGGCAAAACGTCGGAACGCGTCGGCGTCGCGCACGGCGATGTCCGCCAGCACCTTGCGGTCGAGCTCGACGCCCGCCAGCGAGAGGCCGTGCATGAACTGGGAGTAGCTCATCCCGTTCTGGCGGGCAGCGGCGTTGATGCGGGTGATCCACAGCCGCCGGAAGTCGCGCTTGCGGTTGCGCCGGTCGCGGTAGGCGTAGGTATCCGCCTTGATCAGCGCCTCCTTGGCGCGGCGGTAGTTGGAGTGCGCCTCGCCCCTGAAGCCCTTCGTCAGCTCAAGCGTGGCGCGGCGCTTCTTGCGCGCGTGTACGGAGCGCTTGACCCTCACTTGCCCGCCCCCTTCCTCGCGGCCGCCCGCGATCCCCGCGGTGCCGCCGTGGCGCCTGGCGAGCCCGCCGACGCACCGCGCGAAGCCTGCGAGGCACTGCGCGCGCTCTTCGAGGGCGCGCCCAACATCCGCTTGATCCGCGGGGTGTCGTCCGCTGAGAGTAACGCGGGGGCCCCGAGGGCGCGCTTGCGCTTGGCGGACTTCTTCTCCAGGATGTGGCTGGTGAAGGCGTGCCGCCCGCGCACCTTGCCGGTGGCGGTGAGCTTGAAGCGCTTCTTGGCGCCGGAGTGGGTCTTCATCTTGGGCATCGCGAGCCGGTGATTATGGCAGACCTTCCACTTCGACTCGCCGCGGCGACAGGGCGCCTCGCTCATCCGAGATGCGGCCCGGGCCGCAACACTTGTTATGTCCCCCGGGTCGGCGGTGAGCTCAAACGACTTTGTTGGCCACCAGGGCGCCACTCGACGGAACTCGGCCCCCTCCCAAATCCCTGTCATGTAACGCCCGCCGAGAGCCGATGAATCCACTGATGGATCGAGCCTCGATCGCGCACCCTCTCGTTGAGCAGGCGGAACGGCTGCCGAACGCCGCCCCGAGCGCGATCGCCCACGCGCTGCGCGAGATCGCCGAGGTCGGGACGACCGACCCCGATCGCGCCCTCGACCTCGCATGCGAGCGCCTCGTGCAGTCGATTGCCGCCACCGAGCGCCTGCGCGGCGAGCTGCGAGCGCGCCGCGCCGAGCTGCGCACGCTGGAGAACCGGATGTATGTCACGACCGAGATGCTCGCCGAAGGCGTGCTCGTGTTCGACCTCCACGGCCGCACCGTCTACGCCAACAACGCCGCCGCGCGGATCCTCAGCATGAGCCACGACCAGCTGCTCGCCCGCCACGTCCGCGACCGCCGCTGGCACTTCCTGCACGAGGACGGCTCCTCCTGGCCGGTCGCCTCGCATCCGACCGCGGAAACGCTGCACACCGGGCGCTGCTCGCGTTCGGTGGCGATCGGCGTGCTGAAGCCGGGCGGCGCGGTGACGTGGATCTCGCTCAGCTCGCGCCCCGCCCTGGACGAGCACGGGCGCCAGTGCGGCGCGATCGCCACCTTCGCCGACATCAGCGAGCGGCGCACGATCCTCGAGCAGCTGCGCCACCAGGCCCACCACGACCAGCTCACCGACCTTGCCAACCGCAGGCTGTTCCACAAAGAGCTCGACCGTGCGATCTTGCGCGCCCAGCGTCATGGGTGTGCGGTCGCACTCGTCTACATGGACCTCAACGGGTTCAAGCAGGTCAACGACACGCTCGGCCACCACGCCGGCGACGAGGTGCTGCGCACGCTGGCCGAGCGGCTGGACGGCGCGGTGCGCGAGGACGAGCTGATCTCCCGCTACGGCGGCGACGAGTTCGTAGCGCTGCTGTCCATGCTGCGCCATCCCGCCACCGAGGTGCAGGCGTTTATGGAGCGCATGCGCCTTACGCTCGCCGAGCCGATCCGCGTGGAGGCGGGCGCGGTCAAAGTCGGCGCGAGCCTCGGCGCGAGCGTCTACCCGCACGATGGGTCCAGCGCCGAGCAGCTGCTCCACCACGCCGACGCGGCGATGCTCTCGATGAAGGGCACGCGCGCGGCCTGAGGCGGATCGCGCCGATCGGTCATCGGGGTCGCCGGAGCGCCCACGGCTGGACGTGCTCGCGCGCGTAGGCAGACTACTTTTTCGTGATGACAACATCACGTTTTGGTGGCAAAACTGAGGCCATCGTCCGCACCTCGCGCTATTTTGGCCTTGAGATACACCCGCGTCGCGGCGACATCAGCGCCAATCTTCCAGCAGCCACCGATCGCGCCGCACGAAACCTGGAGTGGCTGGGTCAGCTTCATCGCACCCGCGTGGGCACTCAGTGTTTGGGGGAGTCCGGTGCGAACGTGGACTTCTACAGGTCAACGGCGACGTGCACTACCGCGAGTCGATCCGGCTCTGGCAGTAGACGTTGCTCACGACGATCAAGCTTATCCCACCGATCCCGAACAGCAGCCCGGCACCCGCTACGCGGTTTCCGGGGCTGACACCTCGGCGGGCTCGGGTACCTCAGCGGAGGCAGGCGCCTCGGAGGATTCGGGCGCCGCAGTGGGAGCCGAGACCTCGGCGGCGTCGGTCACCCCGACGGCAGCCGACTCCTCGGTGGGGCTGGACTCCCCCGCGGCGGCCGCCTCCGCGTCTCCCGTCGGCCCGGCGCCGTCGGGCGATGAGGCGTCGAAGCGTCCCGCCAGCACGGCTTTGGAGGGGCCGAGCATCATCGTCATGTTGCGCCCCTCCTGCATCGGGCGCTGCTCGACGACGCCCAACTCCGCGAGCTCCTCGGCCAGCCGGTCGAGGATCATGGTGCCGCGCTCGGGATGGGTGACCTCGCGGCCGCGGAACATGATCGTGACCTTCACCTTGTCCTTGTGGCGCAGGAAGCGTTCGACGTGGTGCTTCTTGGTGTCGTAGTCGTGCTGCGCGATCTTCGGGCGGAACTTGATCTCGCGCACGGTGATCTGCTGCTGGTGCTTGCGCGCCTGCTTCTGCTTCTGGGCCAGCTCGTACTTGTACTTTGAGTAGTCCAGCACGCGGCACACCGGCGGGCGCGCCTCGGGCGCGACCTCCACCAGGTCGAGATCGCGCTCCTGGGCAAAGCGCAGCGCGTCGGGGGTCTTCAGCACCCCGACCTGGGCACCCTGGTCGTCGATCAGGCGCACCTCGGGCACGCGGATCCGCTCGTTGACCCTGGTCGTGTCTCGCTCGGGCGGGCGCCGGTCGAACCTGCGGGGTACGGCCACTAGCTGTCCTGGCGGCGCGTCAAGCCGATTCGATGGCGCGGCACACTGAGAATGGGATGCGGGAACTCCTCAAGGCGGCCGAGTATAACGGGGTGTCGGCGGTGCGCAAGGGGAGCTGCTGGACGATCATCCGATTCCGCCCTCCATACACCCCCCCTCCATACACCCCACAAGCCACGATGCGCATTATGTGTCCCTCTGCCCGATGGGTGACGGCGAGGACGCACGCCGTCGCACATGCGCCACCAGCCGCTGGGCCAGCTCGTCCACCGAGGCGCTGCCGACCTCCCGTACGCCGTGCTCGCCCGGGCCGGAACGGGTGCGCACCGACACCGTGCCCTCTCCCGCCTCCCGCCCGCCGACTACGAGCATGTGCGGGATGCGCCGCAGCTCGGCGTCGCGCACCTTGCGACCGATCGACTCGCTGCGGTCGTCGAGCTCGGCGCGCAGGCCCTGCTCGCGCAGGCGCTCCTGCACGGTGGCTCCGTACTCGTTGAAGCGGTCGGAGACGGGCAGCACGATCGCCTGCACGGGCGCCAGCCACAGCGGCAGCTCGCCCGCGTAGTGCTCGATCAGGATGCCGATGAAGCGCTCGAAGGAGCCCAGCAGCGCGCGGTGGATCATCACCGGCCGGTGCTCGGCGTTGTCGGCGCCGGTGTACGCGAGCTCGAAGCGCTCCGGCATCGAGTAGTCGAGCTGCACCGTCCCCAGCTGCCACGAGCGCCCGATCGAGTCGGCCATGTGCAGGTCGATCTTGGGGCCGTAGAAGGCGCCGTCCCCGGGATTGAGCTCATAGGCGAGGCCCTCCGCCTCCAGCGCCCCCTGCAGCGCCGCCTCGGCGCGGTCCCACATCGCATCGCTGCCGATCCGTCGCTGCGGGCGCGTGGAGAGCTCCAGGCGCGGCTCGAACCCGAACAGCTCGTAGATGTGAAAGCCGAAGCGCAGACACCGCACGACCTCATCCTGCACCTGCTCCTCGGTGCAGAAGATGTGCGCGTCGTCCTGGGTGATGGGGCGCACGCGCAGCAGCCCGTGCAACGTGCCGCTGGGCTCGTGGCGGTGCACCAGGCCCTGCTCGGAGTAGCGGATCGGCAGGTCGCGGTAGGAGTGGCGGGCATCCTTGTAGATCTGGATGTGCGCCGGACAGTTCATCGGCTTCATGCCCATCGGGCGGGATTCGACCTCGGTGAAGTACATGTTCTCCCGAAACTTGTCCCAGTGCCCCGACTGCTTGAAGAGCTCGACGTCGTACAGGATCGGCGTTTTGACCTCCTCGTAGCCGCGCGCGCGGTTCTCCTCCCGCCACAGCTCGGTGAGCGCGTTCCACACCACGATCCCCGCCGGCTTCCACAGCGGGGCGCCCGGAGAGAGCTCGGAGAACTGAAAGAGATCGAGCTCGCGCCCCAGCCTGCGGTGATCGCGCGCGCGCGCCTGCTCGAGGCGCTCCAGGTGCTCCTCCAGCGCCGCCTTCGTGAAGAACGCGGTGCCGTAGATGCGCGTGAGCATCGTGCGCGCGGAGTCCCCCCGCCAGTAGGCCCCCGCCACCGACTGCAGCTTGAAGGCGCCCACCGTCTTCGTCGTGGGCGCGTGGGGGCCGCGGCAGAGGTCGGTGAAGGGGCCGTTGGTGTACAGCGAGACGGTCCGCAGCGGTTGCACCGACGGCCGTGGCGGCGGGGTAGGAGGCCCAGCCTCCACGCGCTCGGCCGGCGCGCTCGCCCGCGCGGACGATCCCAACCCGCCCCCCTCCTCCTCGTCGCCACCGCCCTTGCTCGCGCGCTCCTCCCCGGTTGGCGGGCCTTCGGCCGCCCGCACAAGGTCGTCGATCAGCTCGACCTTGTAGTCCTGCCCCGCCGCCGCGAAGCGCGCGCGCGCGTCGGCCACGGGGATGTCCTCGCGCTCGAAGCGCTCCGCCGCCTTGACGTGCGCGCGCATCCGCTCTTCGATCGCCGGGAAGTCGGCCTCGGAGACGCTCACCCCGTCGGGAAACTCGAAGTCGTAGTAGAAGCCCTGCTCGATCGCCGGCCCGATCGAGATCTTCACGCCCGGGTACAACTCCACCACCGCGGCGGCGAGCACGTGCGCGGCGTCGTGGCGGATCAGCCGCAGCGGCTCCTCGCCCTCGCTGCGCGCGGTGAGAATCGCGATCGAGGCGCCGTCTGGCAGCGGCCGGGCGAGGTCGCGTACCTCGGGGGCCGCACCTCCCTCTCCGTTTGCCGCATCGTCTGCGCCACGGATCTCAACCGCCAGCGCCGCCCGCGCCAGGCCGGGGCCGATCGCGGCGGCCGCATCGGCGCCGGTGGCGCCGTCGGGAAGCTCCAGGGCGTTGCCGTCGGGGAGTGTGACCGTGGTGCTCATCGCCGTTGGAGGCTACCCGCCCGCGGCGATGGTGGGGGCGCCACGGCGCGACGGCAGCCAACCCGGCGATCGTTCGCCATCGCCTCCCAGCGGAGCGGTCGCGGCGATGGTGGGGGCGCCACAACGCGACGGCGGTCAACCCGGCGATCGTTCATCGCCTCCCAGCGGAGCGGTCGCGCAACTGCCCGGCCTTCCACCGGACGCGGGCTCAGCCCGGCTGCCACAGCGCGTCGTCGCCCAAGGCACCGCGCCGTGCGCGGCCGTCTCCGACGAGCTCGATCAGCGCACGCTCGGCGGCGGCGCGGTCGGGTGGGTTGTTGCCCTGCGCCATGACCGCCGCGACCTCCTGCGTGACGAGGCCGTCGGGAAAGCGTTCGAGCGCCGGCAGCGGCGTCTCCGGCGGGGCCTCGCGAGCAAGCGAGGGGTCGAGGTTGGCGATCAGCACGTCGTACGCCTCGATCGTCTGAAAGCCCCCCGCCTCCATGCGCTGCTCGCGGTCCGAGCCCGCGCCGGCGGTGAAGACGAGCGAGGGCGCCGAGTAGCGCACCGGCCCGTCGGTCTGGCGCGCCTTGCCCTGGAAGTGCGTGGGCCCGCCCTCCGCCCGGCGGGTCTCGCGCTTGTCGGCCTCATACGCCTCGCTGACCCGCGGGTCGTCGAGCATCCCCACGACCGCACCGACATCCACACCCTCCACGCGCGCGAGTGCCTGCGCGATCCCCTCGTCCTCGTCGAGCAACAGCGTGGTGGTGAACCACCCGAACTGCAGCGCCCGCAACACCGCCAGCTCGCGCTCGGGCGCGAGCAGCCGCGTGGCCACGATCGCCCGGCAGGCGCGCGCCGTGCCGAGCAGGCGCGTGCGGGGCTCCGGCGCGAACGGCATCCCGTAGCGCGCGCGGTACATCGGCTGGCCGAGCGAGGAGCGCGTGGGCGTATAGCCGCTGTTGACGTAGCGCTCGGCGCTCTCGGCAAGGCCGATCGTAACCAGCCGCCAGCGCAGCTGCGAGCCGTAGCGCCAGCGCAGCACTGCGAGCGCCGGGTTGACCGAATAGCCCCACGGACAGCCGGGGTCGTTGAAGTAGGTGACATCGATCTCGCCCATGCCCCCAACATAGCCGCGCCGAATCGGCGCTCCGCCCGACGCTCACCGAGCGTCTCAGCTTGCGCCTTTTGGCCACCCTTGGGCGGAGTGCCGCACCCATAAGCACGTTGGCTGCGCCCATATGTCGAGGGCCTCCGAATGGCCGTCGTCCGAGGCATAGCAGACAACCGTCCGCAGTATCTGCAAGGATTGCGCGATGGCCACCGAACCGCAGATCTCGATAACGCTCTCCCCCGGCCAGATCGAGGAGATCGTGCGCGCCGCCGACCCCGGGCGCGCGCCGGGCTTCGCCGCATTGATCTCGGCAGCGCTGAGCCGCGCCGACGAAACCGGCATGCCCGCGTACGAAGACCGCCGGCTGTCGCGCTCGCTGCTGCGGGGCCTGGCGATCCTGACCTGCTTCGGCCCCGACGAGCCGACGCTGGGACTGATGGAGATCGCCGAGCGCCTGCAGATCAGCGCCAGCACGATCCACCGCTACGTGATCACGCTCGTGGAGGTCGGGCTGCTGGAGCAGTCGCCGAAGACGCGCAAGTACTCGCTGCCCTCGGTGTGAGCGCTTGCAATCAGCCCGTGCCCACCTCCACGCGATACAGCACGTGCGGAAACCCGGCGTGTTGGAGTTCGCGGGCGGGAGTCATGCCGAGTTTGTCCATCACCCGCCGCGAGGCGAGGTTGTCGGTGCGGCTGAGCGCGACCGCCTCCCGTGCCCCCCGGGCGGCCGCGAGCGCGAGCGCATCGCGGCCGATCGCGGTGGCGATCCCGCGGCCCCATGCCTCCGGGATAACCGCCCAGGCGAGCTCGAGCACCGCGCTGCCGTCAAGCAGCCGCAGGCCGAGGCCGCCGCAGGCGACCGTGCGCCCCTGCTCGCTGACGATCCATGGGCCGAACCCGTGCGCGCGCCAGTGCGCGGCGCCGGCGCGAGCCCGCGCCGCACACTCGGCCTCCGAATTGGGCTGTGCGCGCCCGGCGGGAAGCAGCCAGCGCGCGACTTCGAGCACGCCGAGCACACTCATCAGCACGGGACCATCGTCCTCGGAGAACGCCCTCAGCGATATCTCGGGCATCGACCGATGATGCCACCGTCCGGCGAGCACCCACTTGGCAGGCGCTTGGCCAGTCCGCCTCGCCGATTTCAAACCCCGCCGGCGAGCGCCGGCCACTACCGGCTTACGAGAACTGGTGGCCCGTTCTTGACAGCCCACTGTGGTCGATGCAATGGCTCGCGGGGTGCATTTCAACTCAGATGGGACGACTCAAACATGCACAGGTGAGCGATTTCGGCGCGTGGCGCTGGTACGGTGGCGAGAAGATGGCAGACGGGTACTTTCCCCGGGGCGAGTCGATGCTGCGCCGGGTCCACGAAGAGAAGGCCGTGGGCCTCTTCTACGGGCAGCGGGCGCTGTGCGTCGGCGCGGTGAAGCCCCTCAACTACGTGGGTACGAGCAGGCACACGCGTAACAAGAGCATGCCCTTCCGCCGCATCTCGCACACCGGGGAGATGTTCGAGGCGGTCTTCTTCGGCACCCGCGAGGAGGCCGATCGCGTGTTGGAGGCCGTGCGGCGCATGCACGAGCAGGTGATCGGCGAGCTCCCCGAGGACGCCGGCCCGCACTACCCGGCCGGCACCCCCTACTCGGCCGTCGACCCCGAGCTCATGTTGTGGACGGTGGCGGTGATCGCCGACTCCGCCGAGTGGTTCTATGAGCGGCTGGTGCGCCGCATGAGCGACCCCGAGCGGGAGGCGCTGTGGCTCGACTACCTGCGCTTTGCCGAGCTGTTTGGCATGCCCGTGCAACACGCACCCGCGACGTATGGCGACTTCCGCGCCTGGTACGAGCGCGAGCTCGCCGCCGAGGACCTCTACCTG
This sequence comes from Solirubrobacteraceae bacterium, assembly GCA_035948945.1. GTDB lineage: Bacteria > Actinomycetota > Thermoleophilia > Solirubrobacterales > Solirubrobacteraceae > Palsa-744. The sequence goes on along the minus strand of DASZIQ010000095.1, from coordinate 32,097 downwards.
ACCGAGGAGGCTCGCTATATGGGGTATGCCTCGGCCTTTGCGATCCCGATGCCGAACAGCCGCCGGCTGGGCAAGCGCCTCCACGACCTGGTCATGCTGTGCTCGCTGCCCGCGCGTGTGCGCGAGCTGTATGGCCTGCGCTGCACCCCGCTCCACGAGGCGGCATGCGCGGCGCTGCTCGCAAGCTCCCGCCACACCCGGCCACTGCTGCCGCGCCGCCTGGCGCGCGGTTCGTGCGTCCCAGAGTTTCGGATGGTAGCGGCGACCGAGCAGCGACGAATCGCGCGCGGAGAACCCACCCCGCAGCTCGCCGATTGACGCCGGTGCCGATCGGATCGGCGAGTGGGCGGGCGTACCGCCCTCAGGAGCCGATCACCAGCGCCAGGACGAGCAGCGCCAGCATATGAAACGTCTGATCGACGGCGATCGACACCGCGAGGTTTTCCTTTGGGTCCAGGCGCTTCACGCCCTTCATATATGCCTGCAGCAGCCTTCCGTCGTCCTGGATGAGGTGCGGGACGAAGATCGCGGGGATCACCCACACCAATTCCACGCCGAGGTCGGCCACCACCAGCTCCGGGATGAAGCAGAGCGTGTAGAGGGTGACGTGGGTGAACAGCGCCCGGCGCGCGTCGCGCGCGCCCCTTGCCAGGCCGCCGCGCTTGTGGAGTGCCTGCCAGTTGGTCTGCAGGAGGTAGTCCCCGACCAGATGGCACATCACGAACGCGATGAAGACTTCGACCCAGGTCATCCGACCAGAGCCTATCCGGCCCCGCCCACGCGATGCCCGCGGGCCTACCCCACTCCGGCCCACGACCCCTCCACCCCACGCACGCGGGGCCTGCCCGCTTCCCCGCCGCGGAGCGGCCAGGGTAGGCCCCTAGTAGCCTTGGCGCGGTGAGCCCGATACCCCACGGAGACCCGGCGAGCGCGTTTCCGCCGATCGCCGACTACGGATTCCTGTCGGATTGCGAGACGTGCGCGCTGATCGCGCCGAGCGGCAACGTCGAGTGGATGTGCCTGCCGCGCCTGGACTCGCCGAGCGTGTTCGGAGCGATGCTCGACCGCGACGCCGGCGGCTTTCGCCTGGGCCCGGCCGGCGTGACCGTGCCCGGCGCGGTGCGCTACCTGCCGGGCACGCTGGTGCTCGAGACCAGCTGGGAGACGCGCACCGGCTGGGTGGTGGTCCGCGACGTGCTCTGCATCGGGCCGTGGTACCACAACCAGGAGCGCTCGCGCACCCACCGGCGCTCGCCGACCGACTACGACGCCGACCACGTGCTGCTGCGGACCGCCTTCTGCGTGCAGGGGTGGGCCGAGATCCACCTCGACTGCGAACCGGTCTTCGACTACGGGGGCCTCGCCGCCGAGTGGTCCTACACGGGCCCCGGCTACAACGAGGCGACGGCCGGCTCAGAGGGCATGGACCTCAAGCTGCGGCTGGTCACCGACATGAACCTCGGCTTCGAGGGCCCGCGCGCCCGGGCGCGCACGATTCTGCACGAGGGGGAGTCGGTGTTCGCGGCGCTGGGATGGTCCGAGCACCCGCTGCCCACGACCTACGCGGAGGCCAACGAGCGGCTCGTGCGCACCGCCCACCACTGGCAGGAGTGGCTCAAGCAGGGCACCTTCCCCGACCACCCCTGGCGCACCTACCTGCAACGTAGCGCGCTGACGCTCAAGGGGCTCAGCTACGCCCCCACCGGGGCGATGGTGGCGGCGGCCACGACCTCGCTGCCGGAGACCCTCGGCGGCGAACGCAACTGGGACTACCGCTACACCTGGATCCGCGACTCCACCTTCATGCTGTGGGCTCTCTACACGCTCGGCTTCGACTGGGAGGCCAACGACTTCTTCTACTTCGTCGCCGACCTCGCCGAGGCCGAGGAGGGGGAGCTGCAGATCATGTACGGGATCGGCGGCGAGAGCCGCCTGGACGAGCAGGAGCTCGACCATCTCTCCGGCTACGACGGGGCGCAACCCGTGCGGATCGGCAACGGCGCCTACCGCCAGCGCCAGCACGACGTGTGGGGTGCCGTGCTCGACTCGATCTACCTGCACACCCGCTCGCGCGACCAGCTGCCCGACCGGCTGTGGCCGATCATCAAGCGCCAGGTCGCCGGCGCGCTGGAGCACTGGCGCGAGCCCGACCACGGCATCTGGGAGGTCCGCGGCGAGCCTCAGCACTTCACCTCCTCGAAGCTCATGTGCTGGGTCGCCGCCGACCGCGGGGCCCGCCTGGCGCAGCTGCGCGACGACGGCGAGTGGGCCGAGCGCTGGCGCGCGGCGGCGCAGGAGATCCACGCCGACATCTGCGCGCACGGGGTGGACGAGCGCGGGGTCTTCACCCAGCACTACGGCACCACGACGCTCGACGCCTCGCTGCTGCTGGCGCCGCTCGTGCGCTTCCTGCCGGCCGAGGACCCGCGCATCGTGGCCACCGTGCTGGCGATCGCCGACGAGCTCACCGAGGATGGGCTGGTGCTGCGCTACCGCGTCGCCGATACCGACGACGGGCTCACCGGCGAGGAGGGCTCGTTCACGATCTGCTCCTTCTGGCTGGTCTCCGCGCTGTGTGAGATCGGCGAGCTCCAGCGCGCGCGGGAGTTGTGCGAGAACCTCATCTCCCACGCCTCCGCGCTGGGACTGTATGCCGAGGAGATCGATCCCCGCACCGGGCGTCATCTGGGCAACTTCCCCCAGGCCTTCACGCACCTCGCCTTGATCAACGCCGTCATGCATGTGATCCGCGCCGAGCGTGGCGAGCAGGATCCGACTTCTGCAATCGCTACGGTTCTGCGATGAGCAGCGGCTCGACATACCTGCGCCTGGAAGTGATCAGCGGCAACGCGATTGGCGACACGATCGTCGTCGATGACGAGCTCGTGATCGGACGTCACGCCGATGGGGCCGGCCGGCTCGCCGAGGACGAGGAGATCTCACGCCAGCACGCCCGCATCTCGCGCGAAGCCACCGGCGACTATGCGATCGAGGATCTCGGCTCCTCCAATGGCACGTTCGTCAACGGCCTGCGGATCCAGAGTCCCCGCCTGCTCGCGCTCGAGGACTCGATCGAGGTCGGCGCCACGACCCTCCTCGTCAAGGCGATCGTCGAGCCCGAGCCCGTGGTGGTGGCCAATCCGACCGTCGTCTCGCGCGTGCCCGCGGAGCCGGTCGCTACCGTTCCACCGCTCGCGCTCGCGCTGGAGGTCGATTTCGACGCCCGCGAGGCACGCATCGCGCTCGGGGATGGCGGGGACACGGTGCGTCTCGTGCTCGAGGATGGTGCCTGGCGGGCCGCCCTCGCGGAGACCGACCGAGAGCTGTAGCCCGCCGCCTACGTGGCAGACGTGCCTACGCGGCAGATGGTGGCTCGATCCCGGCCGCCTCGTGCAGCAGGCGTGCGTATTCGCCGGCGCTCTGTGGACGCTCGGCGGCACTCTTCGCGAGCGCGCGGAGCACCGCCGCTCCCAGCCCTGGCGGCGCGCCGGGCAACTCCGCGCAGGGGTCGGGCGGCTCGTCCTGCAGCTGCGCCCACAGGATCCGCATGCCTTTGCGGTCGGCGAATGGAGGCGTACCACTGAGGCACTGGCAGATGACGCACCCGAGCGCGTACACGTCGGTCGCCGCGCTCACCGCCTCGCCGCGGATCTGCTCGGGCGACATGTAGTCCAGCGAGCCCAACGCCTGGCCGGGGCGTGTGAGGTTGGTGCCCTCGCTGTCCTTTGCCAGCCCGAAATCGGTGATCAGCGCGGTCCCGTCCAGTTCGAGTAGGACGTTGGCGGGCTTCACGTCACGGTGCACCATCCCGCCGGCGAACAGCGCATCCAGGCCATCCGCGACCTCGGCGCACAGCTTCAGCGTCGTGGGCACGTCGAGCCGACCCTCGCGCTTCAGCTTCTGCTCCAGCGAGCCGCCCTCGATGAAGCGCTGGGAGAGGTAGGGAACGCCCTCGTGCTCGCCGGTGTCGAGCACCGGCACCACGTGTGGGTTCTTCACCTGCTGGGCGATCATCGCCTCACGCTCGAAGCGCTTGCGAAAGACGCTGTCCTCGGCGAGGTCGCTGCGCACCAGCTTGAGCGCCACCCGCTCACCCTCGGCGCCGGTCGCCCGGTATACGCGTCCCATGCCGCCCACCTCCAGCAGCGACTCGATCCGGTAGCGCCCGACGGTGACGCCGACCAGCGGGTCGGGCGCCTCGCTGGCCGCTCCCGGCTCCTTGTGCTCAGGCTCGTCACTCATGCCTGCCACCTCGGCGGGCCTCGATCGCGGAGATTATGTGCACGCTGGCAGGGTTGCAGGTCTTGACGCGTCTTGCCATGCTCATACGGCGCGGCACGAGCATACCCATGCGATCTATGATGCTGTCAGGCAATGAGGCGAGGTGCATCCTGATGCGGGCAACACTTGGGCGCTCCTGGCGCGTCATCGCGCTCGCGATGACTGCGGCGCTGCTGGCGATCGGAGCCACGACGACGATGGCGGCAACGGCTGCGGCGCCCGCGCCGGCACTACCGCCCCCGATCAACGACAACTACCTGGATGCGCTCAACCTCAACGAACCGTCCACCCCACACCACCCGGGCACCCCGCTCAACCGCACCGAAACCCTGCGCGACGAACGCAACACGACGGCAGCGACCGTCCAGTCGGACATCCTCAACCCGCAGCCAGGTCCCGCCGAGCTGACGGGCTGCAACGGCGTCGCCGAGGGCAAGACGATCTGGTACGACTTCTACCCGAACGCCAACGGGCTGGTGAGGATCCGCACCTCGGCCTCGTTCGGCACGGTGATGGCGGTGATGCCGTACAACCCCACGACGCTGCTGCCCGAAAACGAACAGCGCAAGTGTGCGGTCAACCAGCCCACGGCGGCCGGTGAACTGTTCGCCAACGTCGAAGCCGGGAAGTCGTACACGATCCAGATCGGCGGCGTCGAATCGGCCGGGGGCAACATCGAGTTCCTGTTCGACTACGTCGTCCAGCTCAAGCGCCTGCAAGCGGAAGCCACGCTCACCGCGCAGCCGCTCGCCGGTGGCGTGCAGGTCGTGAACCTCGCCGTCAGCGCCCCGAAGAAGGCTCGCGTCGAAGTGCGCTGCACGCGGGGCTGTCGTCCCCAGGCCAAGACCGCTCGCTCACTTGGCTTCCCCGGGCTGCGCGGGGCGGTGCTGCCCAACGGTGGCGCGCTGAAGATCTACGTGACCGCCAAGAACGAGATCGGCACCTACATCGAATACAAGATCGCACACGCCAACTTCACCAAGATCCAGCGCTGCCTGGCCCCGGGCTCGAAAAAGCCCGAGCGCTGCGAATGACCGGGCGCCGGCGCCGATGACTGAGGATCGCGCATGAGCTCGACCTCCCAAGCCTCGGGTGGGCGCGCGGCAATCGCGGCGGTGATCGTCGTGCTGGTGGTGTTCGGGGCAAGTTTCGGCGTGCGCAAGGCGACGGCGGGCAGCACACAGGCGGCGCCGTTGCCCGCACCGGTAGCGATCCCCTCAACGCCGGTGCACGTCTCCGCGATCGCAGCGCCCGCCACGCCGCCGGCGCTGCACCGTCCGCCGCATCCAGTCGCTACCGCTCCGGCTTCCACGCCCACGCCGACGAGCACTCCCACGCCGGCCACGACCCCGGAATCGACTTCGACCCCCACTCCCAGCGCGCCTGCCAAACCGGCCGCTCCGAGTGGCGGCAAAAGCAGTGGCCCGGTACTCGTGGGCTAGAAGGGGCCGCTGGTGGACTCGCTTGACAACCCGACGGTCGTAGCGGGCTACCGGATCGACGGCAGGCTCGGCGAGGGCGGGATGGGCACGGTCTACCGCGCCACCCAGCTTTCGCTGGAGCGGGTGGTGGCGCTGAAGCTGCTCACCGCCGAGCTCAGCGCCGATCCCGCCTTCCGCGAGCGCTTTCGCCGCGAGGGACTGCTGCAGGCCGCCCTTGACCACCCCCACATCGTCACCGTGTATGAGGCCGGCGAGACCGACAACCGGCTGTTCCTCGCGATGCGCATGGTCGAGGGCCCCACGCTCAAGGACTTGATTCTGCGCCGCCAGCTCGACGACCGGCGGGCGCTGCGCCTGCTCACACAGGTGGCCGAGGCGCTCGACGCCGCGCACGCGAAGGGGCTGATTCACCGCGATGTCAAGCCCCAGAACGTGCTCGTCGGCGCCGGCGACCACGCTTATCTGGCCGACTTCGGGCTCACCAAGGGCAACGACGACGCGGCGATGACCGAAACCGGCCAGTTCGTGGGCACGATCGACTACATCTCCCCCGAGCAGGCCCGCGGCGAGAACGCCACCGCTCGCAGCGACGTGTACGCGCTCACGGCGGTGCTCTGCGAGTGCCTCACCGGGCAGGTTCCGTTCCAACGGTCGACCGAAGAGCGAGCGTTGCTCGCGCACCTCACCGAGCCCCCGCCGCGTCTCTCGCAGATGCGCACCGACCTCCCCGCGGCGATGGATGAGGTGATCGCTCGGGGGATGGCAAAGGATCCCAAAGACCGGCCGGCCTCAGCGGGCGAGCTGATGCTGCAGGCACGGCGAGCGCTCGGCGCCGCACCGGCGGAGTCCTCCGCACCGCCCGCGTCCGCCGACGCGACGCGCCTGCGCCCGGCAGTCGGCTCCCCGACACGCGCGCCGCATACGGCCGCCAAGAGCGATCCCGGCGCGACCCGGCTCGCCGGCGCTGCGGTGACAGCGCCGGAGGCCGCACCGCGAGCATCCGACGACGAGCATGGCGCACCCGCGCCCAGCGGCGCCACTACCGCGAACGGTGCTCCCAACAGGAGATACCTGCCGGTGCTCATCGTCGCCGCGGTGCTCGCACTCGTCGCCGGGCTGCTGCTCGGTGGAAGCTCAGGTAGCTCCGGCGCAGCCTTCACCCACTCGGCGTCGGCGGGCTACCTCGAACTCTCCTTCCCCTCCAGCTGGCAGCGGCTGGGGAGCGCCCCCGCGGTTACGGGAATCACCTTCTCACAGCCCCTCGCGCTGGGCACCGGCTCCGCCGCCGGGTCATCCAGCACCTACTCGGCCTCCTCCGGCCAACGCCTCCTCGCCGGCGAGGTGGGGGCCTCTGGACCTTCGCTGCTGCCTGCGACATTCAAAGGCACGCTGCCCCGTCCCGAACCGGTGCGGCTTGGCGCTTATGAGGCATACCGCTACAGCGGCGTCTCGGTGCACGGCCTTGCCTTGCCGCTGACGCTCTACACGGTGCCCACCACGGGCGGCGTCGTCACGATCGCCTGCCTGGGCTCCACCGCCGCCGCATCGGGTTCGCAATGCGCGCAGATCGCGGCCACCCTGAAGCTGAACGGCACGACCGCGTTCGGGCTGGCGCCCAGCCCCCAGTATGCGAGCGCGCTGGGGAGCACCTTCGGGACGCTGAACGGCGCCGTCAACACCGGCACCGCCCGCCTGCGCGCCGCGTCGAGCGCAACCGCGCAGGCCGCCGCGGCAGCGCAGCTGGCCGCGGCCTACACCACCGCATCGCGCGCGCTCGCCAAGCTCTCCGTCAGCCCCGCGGTGCGGAGCATCAACGCGAACCTCGCCGCCGCACTGGCGGGGCTCAGTCGCGACTACGCCGCGCTGGCCTCCGCCGCACGTGCCGGCAACGAGGCAGCCTACGCCCAGGCCCAGCGCGCGATCGACAACGCCGGCGCCCGCACGACGAGCGCGCTTGCGGCCCTGCGCCAGGCCGGCTACACCGTTTCGGGCTGATCGGCCGCCGGGGTCGAGGAGGGCGCCGCCAGCACCTCGGGCTCCTCGGCGAGCGCCCAAATCGCAATCTCCGCCCGCCGGCCGCGCAGCTCGATTTGGTCGACGAACGCGAGATCGTCGGCCTGGGAGGTCAGCGCCTCCTTGGTGGCGCCCGAGAGCATCAGCTGGTGGGGGGTGCCCTTGGTGAGCTGCTCGATGCGCGCGGCCACGTTCGTGGTGTCCCCCACCGCCGTGTACTCCACGCGCCGCTCGGAGCCGACGTTGCCCGACATCACCCGCCCCGAGTTCAGGCCGATGCCCATGCGAAACCCCTGCCCCAGCTCCTGTTCGCGCAGCCATCCGTTGAAGCGCGGCAGGCGCACGGCGAGCATCTCGCGCGCCGTGGAGAGCGCGCGGTCGGCGTGGTCGGCCTGCACGATCGGCGCTCCGAACACGGCCATGATCCCATCCCCCATGTAGGCGACCAACGTGCCGCCGTGGTCGAGGATCGCATCGCTCATCTCGCTCAGGTAGCGGTTGAGCACTTCGATCACGCGATCCGGCGTCAGCGTTTCTGCGAACGAGGTGAAGCCGCGCAGGTCGGTGAACATCACGGTTCCCTCGCGCTGCACCCCACCGAGGCGCAGTTCCCCGCCCGCGCTCGCCAGCACCTCGTCGACGACGTTCTCGGGCACGAACCGCGAGAACAGGTCGCGCACCCGCTCGCGCTCGAAGGCGACCGTCACCAGCTGCACCGACAGCGCCCCGGCCGCGCTGAGGATCAGCGCCCCGAGCGGGTAGACGAACGACACCACGTGCCCGTTGTCGAAGGCGACCTGCACGCCCACCGTAAATGCCGCCGCGAGCGCCAGCGCCAGCCCGACGGTGGCGATCGAGCCGAACCGCAGCGTGGCCAGCGGCGTGGCGCAACCCAGCAGCACGATCAGCACCAGATCCAGCCACGCCGCCGAGGAGCGCAGCGGCAGACCTCGCAGCACCGTCGCGATCGCGCTCGCCTGGACTTCGGCACCCGGCATCTGCCGGGCGGTGGAGGTCGGGTGGATATCCTGCAGCGTCGGCGCCGAGGGGCCGACTACGACGATCTTGCCGTGGAAGAAGCCACGCGGCACGTGGCCGAGATAGACGGTCGAGAACGACACGCGGCGAAAGCTGTCTTCCGGCCCGTAGTAGTCGATCCAGGCTGGCCCACCGGCAAACTCGCTCGCGCGCACCCGCCGCCCGGTGGCGACTTCCGTGCTCGCCACCGCGAGCGTCTTCAACCCGCCGACCGAGAAGCTGACGCGTCGCAGCACGCCGCCCGGATCGGTCGGCAACAGCCCGTTGGCCGGCCGCGACCCGACTTCGCCCAGCAGCGCGTTGCCTTCGCTACCGAGAAACCTCGTCTTGCCGTCGCCTTCGGTTTCAGTGGTGGTCATCACGGTGCGCCCGCCGGCGTTGTCGAGCGCTTCGAGCAGCGCGGTCTCGTCGCTACGCGCCTGCGGGCACTCGCCCGGCGGCGGCTGGGTGCCCTTGGCGGAGAGCGGGCAGGCGCTCGCCTCGCTGAACTGCACGTCGTAGGCGATCGCCTTGGGGTGGTCGCGCGCGATCTCTTCGATCACCTTGGCGTGCACGCGGCGCGGGAAGGGCCACTGCAGGTCCAGTTCGTCGAAGGTCCGTTCGTCGATCTCGACCAGCACGATGTTCGTCGGCGGCCGCTGGTGGCCGCGGATCGTGAAGCGGGTGTTGACCGTGCTCAGTTCGAGCGAGCGCAGCAGGTTGGTCTCGTAGGCGACGACCGCGAGACCCGTGGCGCCCAGCGCGACGACCGCCAGCAGCACCCGCCGCAGCTGGCGCGTGCGTGCCGCCCCGGCGCGCCTGCGCTTGCGTTTCATCGCTTCACCCGGGCAGAACGCTATCCGAGTTCCCGGTCGCCGACCATGCCATTGCGTCTACGTAACGCGCATCGACGGAGGGCGAGGACCGGAGGCTGCGTTACGCTGGCTCTCAAGATGGAGGACCAGTCGCGCTTCGTCCTGCCGCGGGGGCTCTTGCTGGCAGACCGCTACGCCGTTCAGGCGCCGATCTCGCACGGTGCGATGGGCGCGGTCTACCGCGGGCAGGACACAGGCACCAATGAGGCCGTGGCGATCAAGCACGTCAACAACACGCGCCACGCCGAGCGCTTCGAGGTCGAGGCGCAGTTGCTGTCGCTGCTGCGCCACCCGCGTGTGGTCGAGGTCACCGACCATTTCGCCGACGAGCGCGGCCAGTACCTGGTGATGGAACTGGTGGAGGGCACCGATCTGCACACGCTGCTGGCGCAGAAGGGCAACCCTGGGCTGCCGCTGGAGCAGGCGCTCGACTATGCCCGTGAGAGCTGTGAGGCGCTCGAGTACGTGCACGACCAGCAGATCGTGCACCGCGACGTCAAGCCCCACAACCTGATCCTCGGCGAGGACGGGGTCGTGCTGGTCGACTTCGGGATCGCCCGCCTGCTGCAGGACGAGGAAGAGGACGAAGGCACGGTCGGAGTCGGCACGCCGCGCTACATGGCGCCCGAGGTGTTCGCCGGCGGCTCGGTCTCGCCGCGCAGCGACGTCTTCGGTCTGGCCGCCACGCTGTGGACGCTGATCGTCGGCAAACCGCCGGTGTACGCCAGCCCGACCCAGCTGCGCGAGCTCGCCCCCGACGTGCCCCCCGAGATTGCCGACGCGGTGAAGGCGGGCCTGGAGATGGTGCCCGAACGGCGCGTCGCCTCGGTCTCCGCCTTCGCCCGCGCCCTGGGCGACCACACCCAGCCCCGCGGTCACGCGCAACCGACGATCGGCGGCTCGCTGACCCTCTCGATCGAGGCGCCCGCCGCCCGGCGCAGCCTGATGGAGGGAATCGCGCGCACCGCCGCCGGCGTGTTCGGAGCGGCAGCCTCCTCGATCGCGCTGACCGACGCCAACACCCGCGAGCTGGTCTACCAGTCGGCGTGGGGCGCGGGCGCGCGCGAGATCGTCGGGGTGCGCCTGCCGCCCGGTCACGGCCTCGCCGGCAGCGTCGTGGAGAACGGGCAGCCGCTGGCGGTCCCCGAATGTCGCACCGACCCGCGCTTCGCCTCGCGCATCGCCGCAGGCACTGGCCACGTCCCCTACACGATGCTGGTCGTCCCGCTGATCCGCCTCGGCCGCCCGATCGGGGTGCTCTCGCTGCTCGATCGCCGCGACGGCGGCCACTACGGGCCCGACGACGCCGAGCGGGCGGCTTTGTTCGCCGAGCTGGTGGTTAGCGCGATCGAAGCCGACAGCGAGGCGATGCCCAGCCTCGGCGCGCGCCGGACGCGGATCGTGCCGGCTTGATTCTCAGCCGCGCTTGACCGGCCCCCGGGCGAGGTAGGACTCTCCGGTGAACAGCGTGATCGTCTTGCGGCGTACGAAGTCGCGCACCGAGACGACGCCGCGCACGACGTGCGTGAGCGTACCTTCGCAGCGGTTGCTCACGTTCCAGACGGTCCCTCGCACGGTCGCCGCGCTGTACTGACCCCGTACGGCGAAGTGTCCGTGGCCGCTGGCGTTGACCCGGCCCAGCGTTTTCGAGCTCAGCTTGGCCGCGAGCGCCTTCCCCCTCTTGCCGACCGTGGCGCACACCTGGCTGGCGCTGTGATTGTCGATGATGTCCATTTCAGTCAGGCCCTTCTGCCTGCGCCCCTGCAGCAGCTTGAAGATCCCCGCGCCGAAGTCGCCGGACTGCAGCTTGCCCTTCGGTGACGCGGTCATGGCCGTAGTGATACCCACCACGCCATGAGTCGTTTCGAGGATCGACCCGACGGGGATCTGGCGCGCTTCGGTCAGCGGCACGAACCCTCGACCCTTCGTAAGCGCCGCGAACGCCTGTGCCCCCAGCGCGAACGGCGCGAACGGTGAGACCGATGCCGCCGATGCCAACGCGGCGCCGGGCGGAAGCTCGATGTAGACGACCCCCGACACCAGCGTCACGTTCACGGTCTTGCCGAGCACCGGCAGCGGAAGCGCAGCCCGCGTCGCCTGGAAGCCGAGCACGCCCGATTTGGGTTCCAGGCCTGCGGGGGCTGTGGGGTTGGGGTTGTTTGTCGAGGGGGCAGGCAGCCCGGTGGGAGGGTTCGTCTGTCCGGTGGGTGGGCTCGGCTGTACTGTGGTGAACGGCTGGTCCGCACTGCTCACGCCCCCGGGGCCCGCCGAGTTGGTTGCTAGCACGTGGAAGTGGTAGGTCTTGCCCGGTTCGAGTCCCGTGAGCGTCTGTGTCAGCGACTGGGGGCCGGGGGTGGCGCCGATGTCCACTGGCGCTGTCTTCTGGCCGTAGCTCGTGGTCGGTCCGTATTCGATCGTGTAGGTGGTGTCGGCGCCGTCGGGGTCGATCGCGAAGCCGACCTTGGCTGTCGTTTCGGTGACGGAGAGGACGGTGACATTCGAGACGGCGGGTAGCCCGATGATGTTGGCGCTGCCCGTGGCGCTCGCTTTGGCGCCTCCGACGTCGTTGATCGTGACGCTGGTCGTATACTGGCCGGCGGCGGCGTATGTGTGCGAACCTGTGACTTCGAAGCCTCCACCGGCCGCGGCGCTGACCGTCCCCGCCGTGCTGGCCGTGCCGTCGCCCCAGTCGATGCTCGCCATGTAGTCCGACGCCACCCCGTTCGGGTCGGCATCGGTGAATGTCGCCACCGTCGCGCTGAGCTTCACACCTGCCGTCCCGCTCACCGACTTGCCGGTCGCGTTCAGCGGGGCGTTGGATTCGGTGGTGAACGACTGGTCTCCGCCGCTCACGCCTTTCGGCGCGGCCGAGTTGGTGGCCACCACGTCGAAGTGGTAGGTCTTGCCGGGTTCGAGCCCGGTGAGCGTCTGTGTCAGCGCCTGCGGGCCGGGGGTGGCGCCGATTTCCACTGGTGTCGTCTTCTTGCCGTAGCTCGTGGTCGGCCCGTATTCGACCACGTAGGTAGTGGCGGCGCCATTGGGGTTGATCGTAAAGCCGACCTTGGCCGTGGTTTCGGTGACCGAGAGAGCCTTCTCGTTCGAGACGATCGGCGGTCCCACGACGTTCGCGCTGCTCGTGGCGCTCGCTTTGGCGCCGCCCACGTCGTTGATCGTGACGCTGGTCGTGTACTGGCCGGCGGCGGCGTAGGTGTGCGAACCTGTGACTTCGAAGCCTCCACCGGCCGCGGCGCTGACCGTCCCCGCTGCGCTCGACGTGCCGTCGCCCCAGTTGATCGTCGCGGTGTAATCCGACGCGGCGCCCGCCGGGCTGGCGTGGGTGAACGTCGCCACCTTGGCTTTGACGGCCACGCCCGCGGTGGCGCTCACGGGCACCCCGGTGACCGCGGTCAGCGGAGCGTCCTGGACCTTGACGTCGAAGGGGCGGGTTTCGGGCGAGCCGTCGCTGTTCGTATAGGTGAAGCTCGCGTGGTAGATGCCCTCGTTGGCGTAGGTGTGGGTGCCGGTGATCTGCCCCGTGATCGGTTCGACTTTGCCCGACGACGGCGACGTGCCGTCTCCCCAGTCGATCGTGGGCGTGGCTCCCCCGGCGGCGCCGACCACCTCGGAGAACTGCTGCCCCTCGACCGGCTGGAAGAGCTCGTAGGCGCCGATGTCGCAGCCGGTGCCCTGCGGCCTCGCGATGCCCCGCTGGTCGGTGGCGCCGCAGCCCGGGGCGCCCGAGGGGATCGCGTCGACCGCGGGACTGGCCGCCTCCAGGGCGAACGTGTCGGTGTCGCCGCCGTTGTCCTGCAGGCCGTCCGAGAGGAACCCGGGTTCGACGTCTTTGAGATCCCCCGTGGCGGCGAAGGCACAATCGGCCCCGCTCTGGAGGTTGTGGCCGAGCGAGGAGATGCTGCTGTCTCCGCAGTTTGACGGTACGCGTTCGTCGGAGAGCGGGTCTTCGACGGTGTTGTCCGCGACGATCGAGCTCTCGACGGAGATCGTGCCCTCGCCGGCGAGCAGGCCACCACCTTCGCTGCTGCGGGTGCCGCCGTCGTTGTCGGCGATCGTCGAGTTGGTGACCGTTGTGGTGTTGCTTGTGCCGTTGGAGGAGCAAGCGCCTTCGGTGCCACTGCACCAGCTGAAGATCCCGCCACCGAGCGCGGCGCTGTTGCCGGCGATCGTCGAGTCGACGACTGTCAGCTTCCCGGCGGTGCCGGTCACCGGGTTGGGGCCGACGTTCTGGATCCCGCCCGAGTCGCCGCCGGCCCCGTCGGGGAGGTCGGTGCTGTAGTTGTTGGCCACCAGCGAGTGCGTCAGGGTGAGCGTGCCGCCGTCGTTTGAGATGCCGGCGCCCGAGCCTTCTTCGGCCGTGCCGTTTGTGATGGCGTCTTCGCTCAGCGTGAGCGTGGCCTCGTTGCGGATGTCGCCGCCGTAGTAGCCGTTGCTGGCGTTGGCGTGGCCGAAAACCATCGACACGCCCGCGATGGTCACGGTCGGGACGACTTTGTTGCGGGGATCCGGCTCGACAAGGAAGACGCGGCTCGCCGTTTCGGACTCCGACTCCTGGTCGATGTTGACCCTGCGCGCGCCGGCGCCGACGATCGAAACGCTTTTGTAGATCGTGAGTGGGCCGCTGACGAGGTCGTAGTAGGCAACGCCTTCGGGGGCGGGCACGTCGATCGTGTCGGGCGGGTTGGGTGTTTCGAGGAGATTGTTCTCGTAGGCGATGAGCTGCCGTAGCGAGCAGGTGCCGGACGTGGGAACTTCACAGGTCCCGGTGAGGTCTTCGCGCGTCCCCACGGTGTAGGTCGCCGCTTCCGCCGAGGCGGCCAGCGCGGCGGCCGCGAACGCGAGCAGCACCGTGGCGGAGACGATCGCCGCCGAACGCCGGCCCGAATGCAGCCATAGTCGAATAGCTGAGAATCCTAGCGCCGGAGCTCAGTGATGTGGTCCCCGGGCCAGGTACGACTGCCCGGTGAACAGCGTGATCGTCTTGCGGCGGCGGAAGTCGCGGACGAGGACGACGCCGCGCGTGACGTGTGTGAGCGTCCCTTCGCAGCGGTTGCCCACGTTCCAGACGGTCCCCCGCACTGTCGCCGCGCTGTATTGCCCCCGCACGGTGAAGCGCCCATGCGCGCTGGCGTTGACCCGGCCGAGCGTTTTCGAGCTCAGCTTGGCCGCGTACGCCCCGCCCTTGCCCTTACCGACCGAAGCGCACACCTGACTGGCGCTGTGATTGTCGATTATGTTCAGTTCCGTCAGGCCCTTCTGCCTGCGCCCCTGCAGCAGCTTGAAGATCCCCGCGCCAAAGTCTCCCGACTGCAGCTTGCCCTTCCGTGACGCAGTGGTGGCCGTGGTGATGCCCACAACGCCGCCAGTCGTTTCGAGCACCGACCCTACGGGAATCTGGCGCGCCTCCGTCAACGGTATGAACGCCTGCCCCTTGGTGAGCGCCTCGACCGCCTGCGCCCCCAGCGCGAACGGCGAGAACGGTGAGACCGCAGCCGCCGAGGCCAACGTGGCGCCGGGCGGCAGCTTTATGTAGACGATCCCCGACACCGGCGTCACGTTCACGGCCTTGCCGAGCACCGGCGGTGGTGGCGGCGGGTCGGCCGGCGTCACGAGGGTCTGATTGGCGCCCGTCGCACTGCCCGCGCTGTTGGTGGCCACCGCCCGCACGTTATACGTGACATTGGGCAGCAGGCCGGTCACCGTCGCGGTGACCGTCTGATTGGTGAAGCCCGCGCCCACCGGCTGATTGGGCGTCACCGAGCCGTAGGCGATCGTCGCCGTGCTGGCCGCACTTGCGCCGCCGAGCACCGGCCCGTATTCGAAGTGCACTTCCGTCGCCAGCCCCTCCGGGTTCACCGTGGTCGTGAACGCCGCGCTGGTCGTCGTCAGGACGGTCGGTGGGGAGGCCACGGCAAGCGCCGGCGGGGCCGGCCGCGGCGGCGGGGCAGCTGCCGCCACGGTGGCGGTGCTTGTAGCGGTCGCGGTGGCGCCCTGCACGTCGGTGATCTTGACGCTGGTCGCGTAGGTACCGCCGCTGGCGTACGTGTGCGAGCCGCTGACGGCGAAGCCCCCGCCGCTCGCGCTGACCGTCCCCGCCGTGGTGGAGGTGCCGTCGCCCCAGTTGATCGTCGCGGTGTAGTCCAAGGCCACGGTGTCTGGAACGGCCTCGGTGAACGTGGCCACCGTGCCGCTAAACTGCGTGCCCGCGGTCGCGCTCACGGGCACCCCGGCGGCCTGAAACGTGGATGGGGCGAGTTCGAACGCACCGATGTCGCAAGCGGAGCCCTGGGGGCGGGTGACGTCGCGCTGGTCCTCGTTCTCGCAGAGCAACGAGACGCTGGCGGGGATTGCGTCGACCGCGGGACTGGTGGGTTCCAGGGCGAAGGTGTTCGTGTTGCCGCCGTTGTTCTGCGGCGTGGAGGAGCTGAAATCGGGAGAGATGTTCTGCAGGTCCCCGGTGGATGTGAAGCCGCATTCGGTTCCGGTCTCGAGGTCGTAGCCGAGGGGGGAGACGATCGTCGCCGGACTGGTGGCCAAGCAGTTGGTGTAGGTGACTTTTCCGCCGGCCGTCGCGCTGTTGTAGGCGACGATCGAGCCATCTACGGCGATCGTCCCGTCGTAGGCAAGCAGCCCTGCACCGAGTTCCCCCTGCGTGTTGTTGTAGGCGATCGTCGAGTCGGTGATCGAGACCCCGTTTTCATCGGCGACTCCATCTTCGGTCAAGCTGAAGATACCGGCGCCCAGGGTCGCTTCGTTGTCGGCGACCGTGGAGTCCTCGACGGCCAGGACCGCCTTCTTGCCGGGGGAAACGGTGCCGTCGTAGGTGGCGGAGCCGTAGTTCTGGATTCCGCCTGCTTCTTTGCTGCCGGTGCTGGCGTGGTTGTTCGACACGAGCGAGCGTTCGAGCACCAGTGTGCCGGCGTCGTTGGCGATCCCGGCCCCCCCGGACGCGGTGCCTTCGGTGATCCAATCTTCGCTGAGGAGCAACAACCCTGTGTTGCGGACGTCGCCGCCGAAGTCGCTGTAGCTGTTTTCGTCGGCTTCGGCGACCCCACCCGCGATCTCGAGCCCGGAGATGCCGATCGCGCTTTCCGCCGGGCTCTGGGCGCTGAACACCCGCTCCCGGACACTGGAGGGCATCTCCACGGTCGTGGTGCGTGCCCCTGCGCCGACGATCACGAGCGACTGCGTGATCGTGAGCGTGCCGTGGATCAGTTCGTACTTGCCGCTCGGAACGACGATGACGTCGGGCTGGCTCGGCGTTTCCGGAAGCGCGTCCTCGTATTCGATCAGCTGCCGCAGCGAGCAGGTGCCGGATGTGGGAACTGCACAGGTCCCGGTGAGGTCTTCGTGCGTACCCACCGTGTAGGTCGCCGCCTGCGCCGAGGAGGCCAGCCCGGCCATCGCTACGACGGCAACAAGCCCCGTGAACGCGAGCGCCGCCCTACGCTGGTAAGAAAGTAGGCGTGGAACGAGGCCGGACCGCATCGCAGCCGGCCTAGCGACGGAGTGCTTTGGCGAGGTAGGACTCCCCGGTGAACAGCGTGATCGTCTTGCGGCGGACGAAGTCGCGCACCGAGACGACGCCGCGCGTGACATGCGTGAGCGTCCCTTCGCAGCGGTTGCTTACGTTCCAAACGGTCCCCCGCACGGTCGCCGCGCTGTACTGCCCCCGCACCGTGAAGCGCCCATGCGCGCTGGCGTTGACCCGCCCGAGCGTTTTCGAGCTGAGCTTGGCCGCGTAGGCCACGCCCTTGCCCTTCTTGCCGACCGAAGCACACACCTGGCTGGCGCTGTGGTTGTCGATGATGTCCAGGTTGGTCAGGCCCTTCTGCTTGCGCCCCTGCAGCAGCTTGAAGATCCCCGCGCCGAAGTCGCCGGACTGCAGCTTGCCCTTCCGCGACGCGGTGGTGGCCGTCGTGATACCCACGACGCCGCCAGTCGTTTCGAGCACCGACCCGACGGGAATCTGACGCGCCTCGGTCAACGGTATGAACGCCTGCCCCTTCGTGAGCGCCTCAGACGCCTGCACTCCCAGCGCGAAGGGCGAGAACGGCGATACCGAAGCCGCCGATGCCAGCGTGGCACCGGGCGGCAGCTCGATGTAGACGATCCCCGACACCGGCGTAACGTTCACGGACTTCCCGAGCACCGGTGGTGGCGGCGGCGGATCGGCCGGCGTCACGAGGGTCTGATTGGCACCCGTCGCGCTGCCCGCGCTGTTGGTGGCCACGGCCCGCACGTTGTACGTGACGTTGGGCAGCAGGCCGGTCACCGTCGCGGTGACCGTCTGGTTGGCGAAGCTCGAGCCCACCGACTGGTCGGGCGTCACCGAGCCGTAGGCGATCGTCGCCGTGCTGGCCGCGCTCGCGCCGCCGAGCACCGGCCCGTATTCGAAGTGCACCTCCGTTTCCAGCCCCCCCGGGTTCACCGTCGCCGTGAACGCCGCGCTGGTCGTCGATAGAACGGACGGTGGCGAGATCGTCACGAGCGTCGGCGGCGCCGGAGGCGGAGGCGGAGGAACTTTGACGCACGCTCCTTCCCCCACGCGCGGCTCATAGCCGGTGGGGCACGGCGGCAGCGACTTGCCGGTCGTTTCTTTGATGATTTTGACCAGCTCGGTGGAGAATTCTTCTTTGCCGCCTTCCTTGGCCTGGAGCGCTTCCCCGCCGGTCTGTTTGGCCCAGTATTCCCAATAGTGGATGTAGTTTTCGTTTTCTGCCTCGTCCGTGTGGAAGTAGTCCACCATCGCCAGGGGCTTGCCGTCCACATCGAGCATTTCAAGAGTTTTGTGGAATGCGAGCGAGTCGCCCGGGACCCACTGCGTGTCGGCAATGCCGAATCTGCCGCCGGGTTCTTCCCCGGTGTTCGGCCACGCTTCCACGCCGTCATTGAATGGTTCCGTCAACGCGAATTCCGGCGGAATGCCTTCGTTGACGTTCGGCGTATGCGGGACGTTGTCGGCGATCAGCACGATCTCGTGGCGCGCCCCTTCGCGCCAGCCGACCTGCGGGTTCGTGTCGGTCTCCCACAGCGCGCGCCCGTACGCTTCGGGACCGTCGCCGCCAGCGTGCGCGACCCCTTCGTCGCCGGAGAGCTTTTCGATCGCTTCTTCGACTTTGGGGACTTCCGTCGTCATCGGCTGCCACAAGTGCCACGGCTTTTCGGCGTCCGTTTCGTAATATTCTTCGCTTTGGGGCGAGAATTCCGTCTGGCCGCTTACATAGCCGGGCACGTCTTCGACGTTCGAGACCCCGTAGGCGGTGTTCGGACCGAGCGTGGCGCGCGTTTCTTCGATGACTTTCTTGATCCCTTCTTTGGCTTCCTGGAGGACGCCGCCCATCGAGCCGCTCGTGTCGAAGACGAACATGATGTCGGTTTTTTCCGGCGCCGCGGCGCCGGCGGAGGCGAGCCCCGGCCCGAAACCGATCGCAAGCAGCATCGTTACGGCTACCGGCAGAGCGCGCACGAATAGCCGCGCCACCCGCGCTCGAACGCCGATTTGCCCCCCCAGCTGAGAACCTCGCACAACCCAATTGAATCAGAGCGCGGGCACTCGTGGCGCGGTACCCCGCGCGGAGCCGACCGGACGCTCCTCGAATGCCGCCCGCGAACCGCAGCAAGTAGAGTCCCCGAAGATGCAGGACTCCGACAGGGTGCTCGTGATCGGCGGTGGGATCGGCGGCCTTACGGCCGCGGCCGCGCTCAAAGCCGGCGGAGTCCCCGTCGAGGTGTTCGAGCGCCAGCCGGAGCTCAGGGAGCTGGGCACGGGTGTGGGGATCCAGCGCGTCGCCGCGCAGGCAATGTCGATGCTGGGACTGCGCGAGGAGCTGCGCAAGATCTCGGGGCCGGGGTTCGAGGCGCTGCGGCTGCTCTCGTGGCGCGACGGGCATCAGATGGCAGCGATCCCGTGGCACGGCGAAGTCGTCGCCGTGCATCGCGGCGAGCTGCTGGAGATGCTCGCGCGGGCCGTGGGTGACCTCGGCATCGTCCACTGCGGCATGGAGTGCGTCGGCTTTCGCCAGGATGCGGACGGCGTCACCGCCCTGTTCGCGAATGGCCATGAGGAGCGCGGCGCGGCGCTGGTGGCGGCAGACGGGCTGGAGTCGGCGATCCGCGCGAAGCTGATCAACGACGGGCGGCCGCGATACTCGGGCGCGACGGTGTGGCGGGCGCTGCCCGAGTACGAGCACAAAGCCCTGGGTCGCAACTTCGCCCTGCAGGTGTACGGCCCGGCATCGATCTTTGGCATGTACCCGGTCGACGAGCGGCTCTTCTGGTGGGGCAGCCAGATCCGCCCCGAGGGCGCGATCGACCCGCCGATCGGCCGCATGCAGGACCTACTGAACACGTTTGCCGGCTGGCCCGCGGAGGTGGTGCAGGTGATCGAAGCGACCCCCGAGGAGCAGCTCTTCCGTCAGGACCTCTACGACCGCAAGCCTGTCAAGCGCTGGCGCAACGGGCGTGTGACGCTGCTCGGCGACGCGGCCCACCCGACGACGCCCACGCTGGGCCAGGGAGCGGGCATGGCGATCGAGGACGGCGTCGTGCTCGGGCGGGAGCTCGCTGCCGCCGGCAGCCTCTCCGCCCCCGGCGCGATCCAGGCGGCGCTCGATTCCTACGAGCGCAAGCGCATCCCGCGCACGAGCCAGATCGTCGACCGCTCCGCGAAACTGGCGAAACTCTCGCACGTGAAGCACCCGGTGGGACTGTTCATGCGCGAGCGTGTCCTCTCGGCGATGCCGCAGAAGTTCTGGCAGCTGCTGTGGGAGCAGGAGCGCACCTACCAGATCCAGTGATCGATGAGTCGATGTCGCCGCGGCACGAGCCCCGCTCACGCCCCCCTACCCTCTCTTGTTTTCGCCCTCGGCCCGCTCCGCGCCGACCCTCTCCTGGGAGGTCTGTACCTCAGCCGCTCTCCTGCGCCTGAATCGCGGTGATCGCCACCGTGTTGACGATGTCCGTCACCGAGCACCCCCGGCTCAGATCGTTGACCGGCCGGCGCAGACCCTGCAGCACCGGGCCCACCGCGACCGCCCCCGAGGAGCGCTGGACCGCCTTGTAGGCGACGTTGCCGGTATCCAGATCGGGGAAGATGAAGACCGTGGCGGCGCCTGCGACCTCGGAATCGGGCAGCTTCAGCTTGGCAACGCCCGCATCGACGGCGGCGTCGTACTGGATCGGCCCATCCACCTTGAGGTCACCCCGTAGCCGCCGCACCGTTTCCGTGGCCTCGCGCACGGCATCGACCTGCGCGCCCTTGGCGGAGTCGCCCGTGGCGTAGGAGAGCATCGCGATCCGCGGGTCGATGCCGAAGGCCGCCGCGGTGTCGGCGGAGGAGATCGCGATGTCGGCGAGCTGCGCGCTGTCGGGCCGAGGGTTGACGGCGCAGTCGCCGTACACCAGCACGCGGTCGGCGAGGCACATGAAGAAGACGCTCGAGACGACCGAGACGCCGGGACGGGACTTGATGAACTCGAAGGCAGGGCGGATCGTGTCGCCGGTGGTGTGGGCCGCCCCGGAGACCATCCCATCCACATCCCCCAGATGCACCATCATCGTGCCGAAGTAGGTGGGGTCGCCGAGCGCGTCGAACGCGAGCGCCTCGGTCATGCCCTTGTGCCGGCGCAGCTCGTGGTAGACCGAGGCGTAGCGCTCGCGCTCGGGCGCGTGCAGGGGGTCGACGATCCTCGCGCCATCCAGGTCGAGTCCCAGCGCGGCGGCGCTGCCGCGCACCGCGTCGGGGTCGCCGAGCACCGTCAGGGCGACGACGCCGCGGCGCAGCAGGATGTCGGCCGCCCGCAGCACGCGCTCGTCCTCGCCCTCGGGCAGCACGATGTGACGCCGGGCCCCCTTCGCCCGCTCGATCAGCTCGTACTCGAACATGCTCGGCGTCATCCGCGAGGGGCGCTCGACCATGAAGCGCATCTGCAGCTCGACCCTGTCGACGCTGCGCTCGAAGAGGCCGAGCGCCGTGGCGATCCGGCGCTCGTTGTCGGCTCGCAGCACCGGTCGCACGCCGGCGATCGCGGCCGCGGCGACGTGCGTGCGCGCATCGATCTCGAACACGGGGAAGGGCGCGGTCTCCAGCAGCCCCCGCACCGTCGGCGAGAGGGCGTAGCCCCCTGTCAGCAGCAGCCCGGAGACCGCGGGGAAGGACGGCGAGAGCGTCGAGGCCAGACAGGCGACGACGATGTCCGAGCGATCGGCCGGCACCACCACCAGGGCGCCGTCGACCAGATCCTCGATGAAGTGCTCGACGCTCATCGCCGCGACCCGCACCTCGCGCACGTCGCGGTCGAGCCGGCCATCGACCCCCAGCACGGCGCGGGCGCCGAGCGCGGCCTGCACCTCTCCCACGCTCGGGTAGGCGAGCTCGGGGAGCTCGGGCATCACATACACCCACTCCTGGCCGGTGTGCGGCGCCAGCCGCAGCTCGACCTCGCGCACGGCGTCGGGAGCCACGCGGTTGACTATCACACCGAACAGCTCGCAGCCGCCGCGCTGCAGCACCTCGCGCGCGAGCTGCACCTCCTCGACGACGTCGCCGCCGCCCGCGCCGTTAACCACCACCAGCACCGGGCAGCCGAGCTGGTTGGCGAGGTTGGCGTTGAGGTCGAAGTCGAGCGCCGGAGTGGCGCCCGCGAAGTCGGTGCCCTCGCACACGACGAAGTCGCAGCGACTCGCCAGCTCGCGGTAGGCGGCGAGCACCCGCTTCTCGATCTCCTCGTGAGCGCCGCCGGCGGTCAGCCCCGTCACCTCCTCCGCCGTGGGGCCGTGCAGCTCGGCGTACTCGAAGGGCAGCTGGTAGCGCTCGCGCATCAGCTCGATCTGCGGATCGGGGTCAGTGGCGCTGCGGATCACGGGGCGGAAGAAGCCGACGCGCTGCAGGCGCGCCGCGAGCATCTCGGTGAAGCCGAGCGCGACGACGGACTTGCCGCTGTGCGGGCCCATCGCGGTGATGTAGATGCTCTTTGTCACAGGTGGCCTCGGTGCCCAGCCACAATATCCGCCTGCGGGATCGGGCCACTCCGCGGCCCACCAACGCGAGCCGCCGGCTCGGGGCGAGCGAGCTCGGCTGAAAGCTCAGCGAACCACGGCGAACACGTGGTGTTCGCCGAGCACCCCTTTGAAGCGGTGCTCGCCGCGCTCCTCGAAGCGGAAGCTGGGATCGGTCTCGGTGTATTCCTTCAGCGTCGAGGAGACGACGATCTCGCCCCCTCGCGCGCAACCGGCGACGCGGGCGCCGAGCACCACGTTGCGCCCGTACATCTCCTCCTCGTTGAGGATCACGAAGCCGGTGTGCAGACCGATGCGCAGGCGCAGCGGACGCTCGCCGCCCGGGACGGTGCTGTCGGCGAGCGCGCTCTGCAGGTCGAGCGCGCAGCGCAGCGCCGCGTGGGCGCTGTCGAAGGCGACCATGAAGCCATCGTCGTGGGCCTTGACGACCGTGCCGCCGTGGTGGGCGACGACCCGCTCGACGATCAGGCGGTGGTCGGCCAGCAGCTCGGCGAAGCGCTCGGGCCCCAGCTCAGCGCCGATCGCAGCCGCGTCCTCGAGATCGCAGAAGAGCAGCGTGAGCGCTCCGTCGGGCGAGCTCATCTCGCCGAGCTGGGGCTGATCCTCGCCCAGCGCCGAGGCGATCACGTCGATCGATGACATCGGTCCGACTTCCAACCCGATCCTCCTGATCTCCCGGCTCACCAGCGCAGCGCAAGCATAACCCCTGTCGGATAGATTCTCGGGTCCGGTCCCCACGAACGAGAGACGAGGGAAAGCATCATGTCCTCAGAGCAGTCATCCGAGCCCACCGGCGAGCCGCAGATCCGCAAGGTGGACGAGATGCCGGCCGACACGCGGCGCGGCGGCGACGTGCGCACGCTGCTGAGCCCCAAGACGGCAGGATCGACCTCCGGCTTCATGGGCGTGGCGACGATCGGGCCGGGCGAACGGATCAGCGAGCACTACCACCCCTATTCGGAGGAGTTCATCTTCGTCGTCAGCGGCGGCCTCGACGCGCAGCTGGACGGCGAGTCCCATCGCCTCGGCGCCCGCGACGCGCTGCTGATCCCGCTCAACGTGCGCCACCGCCTGGTCAACGACGGCGCGGAGGATGCGTTCATCGTCTTCCACCTCGGGCCGCTGGCGCCGCGCCCCGATGCCGGGCACGTGGACACGGAGTAGGCGCGATGAGCAACGGGGGAACGCTACGCAGGACGGCGGTGACGGGGGTGGGCGTCGTGGCGCCGGGCGGCAGCACGCGCGACACCTTCTGGGAGGCGATCACAGCCGGACGCACCGCGACGCGGCCGATCACTTTCTTCGACGCCTCGGGCTTTCGCTCGCAGATCGCCGCCGAGTGCGACTTCGACCCGCTGGCGGCCGGCCTCAGCGAGCACGAGAAGCGCCGCATGGATCGCTACATCCAGTTCGCCGTGGCCGCCGCGATCGAGGCGATGACCGACAGCGCGCTGGAGAGCGAGAAGATCGACCTCGATCGCACGGGCGTCAGCCTCGGCTCGGCCGTGGGCGGCACGATGGTGCTCGAGGACGGCTACGTGGCGGTGTCGAACCACGGCCAGGAGTGGCTGGTGGACCCCGACTATGCCCCCCCGTTTCTCTACCAGGGACTGATTCCCAGCAGCCTGGCGAGCGAGGTGGCGCTGAAGTTCGGGGCGCACGGCCCCTCCGTCGTCGTCTCCACCGGCTGCACCTCGGGGATCGACGCGATCGGGTACGGGCACCAGATGATCCAGGACGACGAGGCCGACATCGTGATCGCGGGCGCCGCGGAGTCGGGCATCTCTCCGATCTCGATGGCGTGCTTCGACCCGATCAAGGCGACCTCGCGGCGCAACGACGACGCCGCGCACGCCTCGCGCCCGTTCGACCGCGACCGCGACGGGTTCGTGATGGGCGAGGGCGGCGCGGTGCTGATCCTCGAGGAGATGGGCAGCGCGCTGGCGCGCGGCGCCCATATCTACTGCGAGGTCACGGGCTTCGCCAGCCGCGGCAACGCCTTCCACATGACCGGGTTGAAGCCCGACGCGAGCGAGATGAGCGAGGCGATCCTCGACGCGATGGCGCAGGGCGGGACCAAGCCAGAGGACATCGACTACATCAACGCGCACGGGTCGGGCACCAAGCAGAACGACCGGCACGAGACGGCGGCGTACAAGAACACGCTGGGCGAGCACGCCTACAAGGTGCCGATCAGCTCGATCAAGTCGATGGTCGGCCACTCCCTCGGCGGGATCGGCGCGATCGAGATGGCGACCTGCGCGCTGGCGATCGACCGCGGCGTGGTGCCGCCGACCGCCAACTGGGAGAACCCCGACCCCGAGTGCGACCTCGACTACACCCCCAAAGTGGCGGTGCGCAAGCAGATCGACGTGGCGCTCTCGACCGGCAGCGGGTTCGGCGGCTTTCAGTCGGCGATGATCTTCTCCGTCCCCGGCGAGCGCCGCAACGCGGGGCTGTGAGCGCGATGAGCCTCTCCCCCACCCCCCGCCGCCACCCGTGCCCGCCCAGCGACCACCGCGACACGAGCCTCCCATGCCCGCCCGCCGACCCCCGCGACAGGAGCGTGAACCCGCGATGAGCCCCACGATCCCATCCCCGGACCGCCGCGCCGTGATCACGGGCATCGGCGTCGTCGCCCCCACCGGCCAGGACCGCGAGACGTGGTGGCAGGCGACACGCGCCGGTAGCAGCGGGATCGAGCGCATCGCCCGCTTCGACCCCTCGCGCTACCCGGTGACGCTCGCCGGCGAAGTCAAAGAGTTCAACCCCGAGGACCACATCGACCAGCGCCTGATCAAGCAGACCGACCGCTGGACGTGGATGGCGCTCGCCGCCGCGCAGGCGGCGCTCGACGACGCGCAATTCGACCCGAGCGAGCACGACCCGTACTCGATGAGCGTGATCACCGCCAGCTCCTCGGGCGGCAACGAGTTCGGCCAGCGGGAAATCCAGGCGCTGTGGGAGAAGGGCCCGGTGTTCGTCGGCGCGTACCAGTCGATCGCCTGGTTCTACGCCGCCACGACCGGGCAGATCTCGATCAAGCACGGGATGAAGGGCCCCTCCGGCGTGGTGCTCGCCGAGGGCGCCGGCGGGCTGGAGGCGCTGGCGCACTCGCGGCGCACGATCCGCCGCGGGGTGGAGAGCGCCCTCAGCGGCGGCGTCGAGGCGCCGATCGGCCCGTACGCCCTCACCTGCCAGCTGGGCACCGGCTTCCTCAGCACCGAGCAGGACCCGGCCGCGGCGTACCGCCCGTTCGACGCGGGCGCCAACGGGTACGTCCCCGGCGAGGGCGGGGCGATCCTGACGGTCGAGAGCCTGCAGAGCGCCGAAGAGCGCAAAGCCCCGCAGATCTACGGCGAGATCACTGGCTACGGCGCCACCAACGACGCCCACCACTGGGGCAAACCGGCGCCGGACCCAACGCAATCCGCGCGGGCGATGTCCGTGGCGCTGAAGAACGCCGGGATCGGCCCCGCCGACGTGGACGCCGTCGTCGCCGACGCGTTCGGCGTGCCCGAGATCGACGCGCTGGAGGTGGAGGCGATCAAAACCGTGTTCGACGAGCACGCCGGCAGGGTGCCCGTGATCGCCCCGAAAAGCGGCGTCGGGCGCATGTACGCAGGCGGCGCCTCGCTGGATGCGGCGGCGGCGCTGCTGGCGATGCGCGACGGCACCCTGCCCCCGATCGTCAACCTCGACGAGCCGGCCAGCGGCGAGCTGGACTTCGTCAAGGGGACCGAGCGCAGCGGCGAGCTCTCGACGATCCTCGTCAACGCGCGCGGCTTCGGCGGCTTCAACAGCGCGCTCGTGCTCAGGCGCATGAGCTGAGCGCCGAGCGACCACCGGGGACACCCTGCTCATGCCCCAGCCACCACAGATCGGCGCGCTCCTGCAGGCGGCTGTGTCGCAGAGCCCGCACCGCCCGGCGCTGGCGCACGGCGACACAGAGCTCACCTACCGCCAGTTGCACGACGCCGTCGAGCGGCTGGCCGCGCGTGTGGGCGACAGGCCGGGCGAGCGCGTCGCGGTGATCGCGCCCAACGTCCCCGCGCTCGTGGTGGCGATGTTCGCCGCATGGCGCGCGGGCGCGACCGTCGTCCCGCTGAGCGCCCGACTACGCAGCTTCGAGCTGCGGCGGGTGTTCGCCGACGCGAGGCCATCGGCGGCGATCTCAACGGCCGCACACGGAGGGTTCTCGCTGGCGCAGGAGCTGCACGCCCTGGGCGAGCAAATCCCAACGCTGAAGCACGCCGTGATCGTCGACGAGGCGGGAGCGACCCGCGAGGAGCTGCAGTGGCCGGCGCAGGAGAGCGCCGAGCCGCCCGACCCGGCACCCGCACCAAGGGACCAGGACACCGCGGCGATCATGTACACGTCCGGCACGACCGGCGAGCCGAAGGGCGCGCTGATGTCCCACGCGCTAGGCGTGGCCGAGGCGCACAGCCTCGCCGAGTTGCTCGGCGACCACGCGGGCGCCGCGTGCGTGGTGGTCGTCCCCGGCTCGCACGCGTTCGGGCTGGCGTGCCTGCTGTGCTGCATGGCCGCCGGCGGCGAGGCCGTCCTGGTCGACTCCACGACCTCGCTGCAGCCGCTCGCGCAGGCGGTGCGCCGCCACGGGGCGCGCGTGCTGCACGGCTCGCCGGCGCTGTTCGCGCGCGTACTGAAGGCGACGGACGAGCTGCCGGTGCGCAGCGGGTTCACCGCTGGGTCGTCGTGCCCGCCCAGCGTGCTGGAGGAGCTCGACCGGCGCGAGGCGCGCGTGCTCAACGTGTACGGCATGACGGAGATCGGCGCGGCGAGCGGCTGCCGTCCGGAGGATCCCCCCGCGGTTCGCCACCACACGGTCGGCCGCCCGCTCCCCGGCTATGAGTTCCGGGTGGTGGACCCCACCAGCGCAGGAGACGATGCCGGCGAGGGGGACGCTCCAGGGGAAAGGGAAAGGGATTCTTTAAGGAGGACCCCCACAAGGGGGGTCAGGGGTGGGGTTCGGTTGGTGGATGACGAGGCGGCGTTGGGAGAGATCGAGGTGCGTGGCCCCTACGTGACAGCCGGCTATCACGGCCGCCCGCGGGAGCAGGACGAGGCGTTCGACGGCGAGTGGTTTCGCACCGGGGACCTCGGCGGGATCGACGCCGCCGGGAACCTCACGATCGCCGGGCGGGCCAAGGAAGTGGTGCACGTCGGCGGCTTCAACGTGTTCCCCGCAGAGGTCGAAAGCTTCCTGCTGACCCATCCCGGCATCGGCCAGGCGAGCGTGATCGGCGTGCCGCACGCGGCGATGGGCGAAACGCTGCACGCGTTCGTGGTGCCGAGCCCCGAGGCAAAGCTCGCCGGACGCGACGTGGTCAGCTTCGCGCGCGCGGGGATCGCGGGCTACAAGGTGCCCTACGGCGTCAGCGTGCTGCCCGAGCTGCCGCTGCTGGCCTCCGGTAAGCCCGACCGGCGCGAGCTGGCGCGCAGCCTCCAAGCCCACCAGGCGGGGGCCCAATGACACGGCGAGCGCCGGCGACGAGCTTGCAGGCCCAAGGGGAGCCGGCAACGATGCGGCACGCGCCAGGGCAGAGCCCCCACGCCCACCGGGCGGGTGCGTGGTGACGCCGCACACCTCGCACTCCCTGCCCCCCAGCGCGCTGTTCGCGGGACTGACCGAGGCGGAGATGGAGGCCGTCGCCGAGCAGATGCGCCCGCGGGAGTTCGCCGCCGGCGAGCAGATCTGCGCCGCGGGCGAGGCCAGCGACCGGCTGTGGCTGATAGCCGGCGGCCTCGTGCACATCCTCGCCGGGCACTCGGACGCCGCCGCGGGCGAGGTCGTGGCCCGCCAGCGCAAGGGCGACGTCGTCGGCGCCCAGGGCGCGGTCACCGGCGAGCCGCGCACGGCCACCGTGGTGGCCGCCCTCCCCACCTCGGCGATGGAGCTCGACGGCGAGCGCTTCCTCGCGCTCGCGCAGCGGTACCCGGCGATCCTGGTGAATCTAATCCGCATCCAGAGCGAGCGGCTGGTGATCGCCAACGCGCGTCGCGTCGAGCGCGAGCGGGGCGAGACGGTGGCGCTCCTCAGCAGCCCCGCATTGGCGGCGACCGCGACGCGCGTCGCCGAGCTCGCTCAGCGCGCGAGCCCGCGCCCGGTGATGTGGCTGGACCGGCGGCTGTCGTTCGCCGGGACGCTGACCGCGGCGGACGACCTGACCGACGAGCACGCGACGGTGCTGCTGCCCGGCGAGCTCGACCCCGAGACGATGGCGCTGCTACTCGACGAAGTCGATCGCGTGGTGGCGCTGGTGGGCTCGGCCGGCGACGCGGAGCGGCTGGGCGCGCTCGCGCGGGGATCGGATGGGCGCGGCGCGCAGGTGGAGACGGTGCTGATCGGCGATGAGGCGGTCGCGGCCAGCCACAAGTGGCCGGCGGGCGCGCCGATCCGCGTGGTGCGCACCTGCTCACAAGCGAACGGAGCCGGACTCCTCGCCCCGCCCGGCATCAGCATGCCCCCCGCGGACGAGGCATGGCTGGCGCGCCATCTCACCCGCACCAAGCTGGGCCTCGCGCTGGGGGCCGGCGGCGCGAAGGGGTACGCCCACGTGGGCGCGCTGCAGGTGCTGGAGGAGGCCGGCTACGTCGTGGACTATGTGTCGGGCAGCAGCATCGGCGCGATCGTAGGCGCCTACGTGGCGCTGGGGATGGACGCCGCGGCGATCGACGCCACCCTGCGCAGCGCCTTCGACGCCGACAACGTGGCGGAGCTGTTCAAGACCTCGATGGGCGGCAGCGGCAGCTCCTCGGGCCTGGAGGCGATGAGCAGGCTGATGCGCGAGAGCACCGCGGAGCGATCGTTCGCGGACACGCTGATCCCGCTGGCGGTGATGACCGTCGACCTCACCGATCGCGCGCCCGCGCCGCTGCGCGAGGGGCCAGTATGGGAGGCGCTGCTGGCCGCCACGGCGCTGGCCGGTGTGTTCCCCCCCTACGAGCGCGGCGGGCACCGCCTGGTGGACGGCCTGGCGCTCGTGCCGGTGCCCAGCGGCGCCGTGTTCGAAGACGGAGCCGACCTCGCCGTCTCAATCAACCTGAACGGCGCCGAGGTGCTCCCGGAGTGGCCGGAGCAGCCGCAGCTGGAGCCCGCGCGGGAGCGCAAATCGCGCGGCGGCATGCTCGACACGCTGCTGGAGGTGATGGATCTCAGCCAGCTGGAGACCAGCGCCCGGCACGCCGAGCTCGCCGACGTGACGATCACGCCACGCTTCGGACCGGCGCATTGGCGAGACTTCCACCTCGCCGACCTGTTTCTCGCCGCCGGGCGCCGCGCGGCGCTGGAGCAGCTGCCCGCCTTGCAGGCGCTCAGTACACCTGTCGATCTGAAAACCACTACCGAAGGAGACGACGTTGCCAGAGCAGACGAAATTCGAGTTTGAGGATCTCAAGCGGATCCTCGTGGACCGCGTGGGCCTCCCCGAGGCCGACGTCGTCGACGACCGTGAGGCGACGTTCGAGGACATGGGCCTCGACTCGCTCGCGTTCATGGAGATTCAGCTGGCCATGCAGCAGGACTACGGGTTCAGGATTCCCGACGAGGACGCCGAGGAGATCCACAGCGTGGGCGAGGCGATCGACTATGTAAACCGGCGCCTCGGCGAAGAGGAGTAGGCGGATGGCCGCGCACACCGACAACTCAGTCACGATCGAAGCCCCGCTGGAGTTCGTGTGGGAGCGGATGATGGACATCGCGAGCTGGCCAAGCCTGTTCAGCGAGTACGCCGCCGCGGAGGTGCTCGAGCAGGAGGGCGACACGGTCCGCTTCAAGCTCACCACCCACCCCGACCCCGACTACGACGGGCAGGTGTGGAGCTGGACCTCCGAGCGGACCGCCGACCCGACGACGCACAGCTCGAAGTCCAAGCGGATCGAGACAGGTCCCTTCCAGTACATGAACATCGAGTGGTACTTCGAGGAGGCCGGCGAGGGCACCGCGATGCGGTGGGTGCAGGACTTCTCGATGAAGCCGGAGGCGCCCGCCGACGACGAGCATGCAGAGGAGTACATGAACAAGAACACCAAGGTGCAGATGCAGGTCATCAAGGAGCGCCTGGAGGCGGAGGCGGCGGATGGAGCCTGAGCCCGCGTCGCCCGACCCCGCAATCCACGCCGAGTCCAGGCCGGGTGGAGACTCCGGCAACCGCGTGCTGATCATCGGCGCCGGGCCGGCCGGGCTGACCGCGGCGATCGCGCTGACGCGCATCGGGATCGACGTGCGCGTGTTCGAGCGAGCCCCAGAGCTCGGCAAGGCGGGGGCGGGGCTGGGCGTGCAGAGCAACGCGCTGCGCGCCCTGCAGAAGCTCGGCATCGGCGACCGGATCGAGGCTGCGGGGACGGAGCTGCGCGCGCAGGAGTTCCGCAACATCCACGGCAAGCTGCTGTTCACCTTCCCCCAGGGAGAGGTCGCCGACGAGTACGGGACGCCGACGATCAGCCTGCTGCGCGCCGATGTCCAGTGGGCGCTGATCGACGCCGTCAAGCCGGGGGTGCTGCAGCTCGAGTCGGAGTGCGTGGCGATCGAGCAGGACGCGCAGGGGGTCACGGCGACGTTCGCCGACGGCCACAGCGAGCGGGGCGCGCTGCTGATCGGCGCCGACGGCGGCCGCTCCGTCGCCCGCACGCACGTGTACGGAGCCGCCGACACCCCACCCCGCTACTCGGGCTTCACCAGTTGGCGGGCGGTCGTCGAGATGAGCCCGGACACGCTGCCGGCGGACACCTCGCGTACGTTCCTCGGTGCCGGGCAGCAGTGCGTGATGTTCCCGGTGGGCGCCAGCCGGATCTACTGGGGGCTGTTGAAGCGCGAGCCGCGGGGAGGCGTGAACCCCGAGAGCGGCCTGCGCGAGATGCTGCTCGAGTACCTGCGCGACTTCCCCGAGGTGACGCGCCGGGTGGTGAGCGCCACCGACGAGGAGCGGATCATCAGAGCCGACATCTGCGACCGCGACCCGGAGCAGACGTGGGTGAAGGGCCGCGTGGTGCTGATCGGCGACGCCGCGCACATGACCACCCCCTTCATCGGGCAGGGAGCCGGGATCTCAATGGAGGACGCGGTGGTGCTCGCCAAGGAGCTGGCGCTCACCGAAGGCCTGCGCGATCAGCGGGTGCTCGCCGGCGCCCTGGAGTCATTCCAGCGGGAGCGGATGCCGCGCTGCGCACAGATCGTGCTGACGTCCAGGCGCCGGGGGCAGATGCTGTCGCTGTCGAACCCCGCGGTCGCCACGGTGCGCAACGCTGCGCTGCGCGCCGTCCCGAAAGCCGTATGGCGCAAAGCGATGGCGAGCAGCATCAAGTACGACCTGTGACCCCCTCGCGGCCCACGCGGAGCCCGGGACAAGCCTCACGACAGCGGAGTCCGTATAGCAATTAAGAGGGCGGGGTAGTGAACAAAAAATTCAAAAGCC
>DASZIQ010000094.1:0-3133 GCA_035948945.1 Solirubrobacteraceae bacterium | reverse complement strand
GCCAATCTCGCCGTGCAGCTCACGCTCAACCAGTACAAGGCGGGCACCGTGGCCTACACCTCGGTCGTCACCGCCCAGACCATCGCGCTCAGCGACGCCCAGACGCTCCTGACCCTGCGCCAGAGCCGCCTCACCGCAAGTGTCGCCCTGATCCAGGCACTCGGCGGTGGCTGGAATGCGGCCACGCTGGGGACCAAGGGCGGCACCGCCGCACAACTCGCCGCCCAGTAGAGCCCCCGCAGCCGCTCAGTGTGCCCTCCCGGCGGCGTGCTGCGCCCCTCCTTCGCCCACGCTCCTTAAGCCCACGGCCGCGTTGACCGCCCGTATGCTCACCTCCTATGATGCGAATGAGAATGATTCGCATTTGTATCAGATGGCTGAGCCCTCGCGCGACCGCGGCATTGATCCTGATAGTGCCGGGCTTCGCCGGGGTACAGGCGGCACCCGATGCCGGGACTTCCGACCTCAGCATCGTCGTTGTGGAAGCGACCGCGACCGGTGGTCCGGTGGTCGCCCCGTCGGGGGCCAATGCGTACGCCGCAAGTGCCGCCGATATCGCCGCGGCGCCCCTGGGCAGCACCGCCCCGCTCACCTCGGTGCTGGCGCAGATGCCCGGGGTCGCGATCGATCAGAACCAGCAGATCCACATCCGCAACACCGAAGGGCCGCAGTTTCAGTACCAGGTGAACGGCGTGCTGATTCCGCTCGACATCAACACCAATCCACCCTTCCTGTCGATGATCAATCCGATGTTCATCACGCGGCTCGACCTGCTCGACGGCGTGCTGCCCTCCCGCTACAGCTACGCCACCGGCGGCGTGGTCAACATCCAGACCAAGGACGGTTGCGGGCAACCCCTGTTCGGGGATGTCAGTCTGCTTGCCGGGCAGCGCGACACCGTCGAGCCGAGCTTCGAGTATGCGTCCTGTCATGCGGGGCTCGGCAGCTACGTGAGCGGGCTCTACGGGCAGAACAACACCGCATTCAGCTCCGCCACTCCTGGTCCCACGCCTACTCATGATTTTGGCAAACAGGGACAGGCGTTCGGCTTTTTTTCCTACCCGATCACTGCCGGTAACACCCTTACCCTGCTGCTGTCGGCCGCGCGCAGCCGCAATCAGCTGCCCAATGTGCCAGGACTCGCGCCTGCGTTCGAGCTGGTCAACGTGCCCGAGCCGCCCTCGTCGGCGGTCATCGATTCGTACCTCGACTTCAGTGACGTGCTCGCGGTGCTGTCGCTCGGCGGCTCGCTCGGGGACAACGGCTCCTATCAGTTCGCCTATAGCCAGCACGCCATCACGCAGCGGTTCGAGCCCGATGCGGCAGGGGAGCTGATCTACCAGGGGGTGGCCTCCACCGCCAGCCACGACGATCACGACTACACGCTCGAGGGCGATATGAGCTTCGTGCGCGGCGCGCATACCTTCGCCGGCGGCTTCTACGTGGCGGAGTATCGCGTCAGTGCCAGTGACTCGTCGCTGGTGTTTCCCGCCAACGGCGCCGGCGAGCAGACCAGCGTTGTGCCCCTGACGGTCGTCAACAACGCCCACGCGGACAACTACGTCGGCGGCGTCTATGTGAGCGACCTGTGGCGTCTGAGCGAGCGCCTCAGCGCCTCTCTCGGGATGCGCTGGGATACCTTGAGCGGCTTCAGCTCCGGCCACCAGCTCGACCCGAGCATCGCCCTGGTGTACCGCCCCGACGACGCCACCACCGTGCATACCGGCCTGGCGCGGTACTTCCAGGTTCCGTCGTTCCTCGGGATATCGCCGACGGCGCAGGCGGCGTTCCAGGGGACCACGGCGCAGGGGCCGCCGGGCATCCCGGCCCCGCTGACGGAGGACGACCGCGAGTGGGACAGCGGCCTCGTGCACCACCTCGGTGAGCATGTGAGTCTGTCGGTCGACGGGTACTACCGCTGGACCACCCACTATCTGGACACCGGCCAGTTCGGCGTCGTGCCGATCTTCGCGCCGTTCAATTACGAGGAGGGTCATGTCTGGGGCGCGGAAGCGGGCGCGCGCTACCAGTGCGAGGGGCTGACGGCATATGCCAACCTCACCCTGGGCCGCAACTGGCAGCGGGGGGTCAGCACCGGGCAATTCAACTTCGACCCCGCCGAGCTCGCCTACATCGACAGCCACGCGATCGTGCTCGATCACCAGCCGCTCTACGGCGCCGCGGCCGGCGCCAGCTGGCAGTCCGGTGCCTGGTCGCTGAGCGCCGCTGTGCTCTACAGCAGCGGGCTGCGCGCCGGCTTTGCCGATCTGCAGAAGCTCCCGAAGGTCTTTCAGGCGGACGTGAGCGCCGAGCGCACCTGGCGCATTCCCGGCGTCGGAGCGCTCAGCAACCGGCTCGCCGTTCTCAATGCCCTCGACCGCGTCAACCTCATCCGTCCGGCCGAGGGCATCGGCATCTTCCAGTCCGCCTACGGCCCGCGGCGCACGCTCTATGACACGCTGACGCTGCGCTTCTGAGGGTCGCCATCCGCGGCTTCGACGTCGGCGAACACGAAGCCGTCACGCTCGACGACCTCGCCAACCTTCACCGCAATGGGCGCGGCGAACATCGGCCCGGCCGTGACCACGGTGTGGAACTCGCCGTTCTCGCCGCAGGGATCGACGTCTGCCGGCAGCTCGGCGAGCAGCGTCGCATCGAAACGGCGGCCGGCGAAGCGCCGCTCGAGGCGCCGCGGATCGACGCACACCAGGTGCGCGATCATGCCGCTCGCGATCATCTCGCGGGCGAGGCTCGCCGTCGGGCGGCGCCACAGCGGAAAGATCCCGCTCATGCCGGCGGCGGCGAGCTGCTTCTCGCGGTAGGCGCGGATGTCCTCGAGGAACAGGTCACCAAAGATGATGTGGGTAACACCGTGCTCGCGCATCTGCGCGCAAGCCCGCGCCATGCGCGCCTCGTACGCCTCGTTCGGGCAGGGGTTCGGCAGCATCACCTTGAGCGCCGGCAGAGCGAGTGCCGCAATCTGGCGCTCGAGCAGGCTGTGGCGCACGCCGTGCATAGCCACGCGGTCGTAGGCCTCGTTGAGCGTCGTCAACACGCCCACGACCTCAGCGAGACCTGAGCGCTGCGCTTCGTAGAGAGCAAAGGCGCTATCCTTGCCCGAGCTCCAGGATAC
>DASZIQ010000093.1:0-4184 GCA_035948945.1 Solirubrobacteraceae bacterium | reverse complement strand
TTCGCAGTCGTGGACCCCGCCCGCCACTTCCTCGGGGTGGTGCGCTCCGAACGCGTGGACGCCGAGATCGCCGCCGGCCGCCCCGCGCTGCCCGTCTCAGACGTGCTGGAGGAAAACCTCGCGATCCGCATCGCGCAGGACCAGCCGCTCGAGTCCCTGCTGCGCTCCGAGGGCCTCGGCCGCCTCGGAGCGATGGTCGCCGTCGACGACGACGGCGTGCTGCGCGGCGTCGTGACCGTCGCGCAGATCCGCCAGGCGCTGCGGCCGGCCGCGGGCGTATAAAGTCCCCGGCCGCCATGCCAGCACACGACGTCTTGATAATCGGGGCGGGTCTCGCCGGCCAGCGGGCCGCGCTCGCTGCCGCGCAGGGCGGCGCGAGCGTGGCGATCGTCAGCAAGGTCCACCCCGTGCGCTCGCACTCGGTCGCCGCCGCGGGCGGGATCAACGCGGCGATCTCCGTCGACGACGACTGGCACTCGCACGCCTACGACACCGTCAAGGGCTCCGACTTCCTCGGCGACCAGGACGCGATCGAGATCATGTGCTCGGAGGCGCCCGCGGAGGTGATGCACCTGGAGCACATCGGCGTCACCTTCCACCGCAACGAGCAGGGCCTGCTCGACCTGCGCGCGTTCGGCGGCGCCTCGATGAAGCGCACCGCCTACGTCGCCGACATCACCGGCCAGGCGATCCTGCACGTGCTCTACGAGCAGCTGATGCGCCATCACGAGACGGTCGAGCGCTACGAGGAGTGGTTTGTCACCTCGCTGCTGCGCGACGAGGCCGGGCGCTGCTGTGGCGTGATCGCGCGCGACGTGCGCTCGGGGCGGATGGAGGTGCTCCACGCCAAGAACACGATCCTCGCGTGCGGCGGCGCCGGGCAGGTGTACAGCCCGACGACCAACGCGCTGATCGTCACCGGCGACGGGATCGCCCAGGCCTACCGCATCGGCGCGCCGCTGATGGACATGGAGATGGTGCAGTACCACCCCACCACGCTGGTCGAGAACGGCCTGCTGATCACCGAGGGGGCGCGCGGCGAGGGCGCGGTGCTGCTCAACTCCGAGGGCGAGCGCTTCATGGAAAAGTACGCGCCCAACAAGCTCGACCTCGCCTCCCGCGACGTGGTCTCGCGCGCCGAGCAGACGGAGATCCTCGAGGGCCGCGGCGTGGGCGCCAATAAAGACGGCATCTACCTGGACATCACCAAGGTGCCGCGCAAACGCACGCTGGAGGCGCTGCGCGAGATCGTCAACATCGGCAAAGACTTCGCCGGCGTGGACATCACCCGCGAGCCGATCATGATTCGCCCCGGCCAGCACTACATCATGGGCGGGGTGAAGACCGACGTAAACGGCGCCACGCCGATCGAAGGCCTGTACGCCGCCGGGGAGGTGGCGTGCGTCTCGGTGCACGGCGGGAACCGCCTCGGCGCCAACTCGCTGCTGGACACGCTGATCTTCGGCCGCCGCGCGGGCGAGCACGCCGCCGCGCGGGCGCTTTCGATGGCGATGCCGACGGCCGCCAACGGGCAGCTCAATGACGACGTCGCCGCGATCGACGCGATTCTCGCGCGCGAGCGCACCGGACGTCGCATCTCGGAGATCAAGCGCGAGCTGGGGGAGACGATGAACCAGCACGTCGCGGTCTACCGCGACCAGGAGGGCTTGGAGCAGGCGCTCGGTGTGGTCAAGCGCCTGCAGGAGGAGTCCCGCAGCGCCTACATCGACGACCGCGGCACGGTCTTCAACCAGGACGTGCTCGGCGCGCTCGAGCTCGGCTACATGCTCGACTGCGCCGAGGCGACCGTCGTGGCGGCGATCGAGCGCAAGGAGTCCCGCGGCGCGCAGTTCCGCACCGACTTCCCCGAGCGCAACGACGAGCAGTGGCTCAAGCACATCGACATCTCGCTCGGCGCCGACGGCGCGCCTGAGGTGAGCTACTCGCCGGTGACGATCACACAGTGGCAGCCCGAGGAGCGCAAGTATTAGATGCGCAACGAAAGTGCCCACCCCCTGAGGAGGCGACCCGCCGATGGCTGAGACCCACCGCCCGCCGGAGCAGTTCAAGCTC
Organism: Solirubrobacteraceae bacterium; assembly: GCA_035948945.1. GTDB lineage: Bacteria > Actinomycetota > Thermoleophilia > Solirubrobacterales > Solirubrobacteraceae > Palsa-744. The sequence continues at coordinate 2,111 of DASZIQ010000093.1, read as the reverse complement.
AAGGTGCGCCGCTTCGACCCGGAGTCGGGCGAGGCCCCCTACTGGGACGAGCACACGATCGAGCTCGAGCCCCACCGCTCCGTGCTGGAGGGCATCCTGCAGGCGAAAGCCCGCTTCGACGGCTCGATCGGGATTCGCTGCTCCTGCCGCGCGGCGATCTGCGGCTCGTGCGGGGTGCGCATCAACGGCGAACCCGGCCTGGCCTGCCACACTCACCTCGACCACGCCCGCGCGTCCGGCAGGGACGGCGTGATCGAGATCGAGCCGATGGGCAACATGCCCGTCATCAAGGACCTGATCGTCGACATGGACGCCGTGCACTGGAAAAAGATCCAGCGCGTCACGCCGTGGCTGCTCGCCAAGCAGCCCGTCCCCGAGCGCGAGTATGTGGTGCCGCGCGAGAGTATGGTCGACGTGACCCAGTCGATGGCCTGCATCCAGTGCGGCGCCTGCGTGTCGGACTGCCTGGCGATGGAGGTCGATCCCGGCTTCATCGGCCCCGCCGCCCTGGCAAAGGCATATCGCTTCGTCGGCGACCCCCGCGACGATCGCCAGCGCGAGCGCCTCGTGGACCTCTCCGAAGACCCGCAGGGGATCTTCGACTGCACGCACTGCTTCAAGTGCGTCGAGGCCTGCCCCAAGGACGTCAACCCGATGGGGCAGATCATGCGCTTGCGCCGCATCGCGATCTCCGACCAGCACATCGTCGACGCCAACAACGGCGAGCGCCACGAGGCGGCCCTGACCACGCTGGTGCGCGACTACGGGCTGCTGCACGAGGCCGAACTGCCACCCCGCTCCTACGGGGGCAACTCGTGGTTCGGGAAATTCCATCCGGCGGCCGGCAAAGAGCTGCTCTCGCTGCTGCCCACGGCGATCAAGGCGATCATGCGTGGGAAGATGAGCATCAAATTGATCGCTCTCGGTCACAAGATCCCACCGGCTGACCTGCAGGCCGTCAAGCGGATCTACCAGACAGTCGAGAACCGGCCCGAACGGTATGAGTTGAACCTCTACATCTCCGGTGAGGACGAAGACGAGGGCACGCCGGTCGTCGCCACCGCGGGCACGGAGGCGAATGGGGACCATCCGGTGGCAGTGGCCGGGGAAGGGAGCGCAAGCTGATGCTCAGGGTTGCTTACTGGCCGGGCTGCGTCAGCCGCGGCTTCACCCCCGAGCTGCACGGCTCGATGGCGCGCGTGGCGCCGCTGCTCGACATCGAGCTCGTCCAGCTCGACCGCGCCAACTGCAGCGGTTGCGGCGTGATCGCCGAGCACAACCAGGAGCTCGCCGACACGCTCAACGCGCGCACCTTCGCGCTCGCCCAGCAGGTCGACGGCGCGGAGCTGATGATGAACATCTGCTCCACCTGCCAGGGCGCCCAGAGCGAGTGCCAGGAGCGCCTCGACGCGAGCGCCGAGTACCGCGCGCACGTCAACGCCACGCTCGCACCCGAGGGCCTTTCTTACGAGAAGGGCCTTACCAACAAGAACTTCCTGTGGCTGCTGGTCGAGGAGCTCGGCCTCGACGAGCTGCGCTCCCGTGTGAAGCGGCCGCTCACCAACCTCAAGGTGGGGCCCTTCTACGGCTGCTACATCGTGCGCCCCCGCAAGCGCCTGGGAATCGACGCCGAGATGCCCCGCGACCACTACCTCGAGCAGGTGATCGAGGCGCTCGGGGGCACCGTGATCGAGTACGCCGGGATGCGCAAGTGCTGCGGCTTCCCGATCGTCACGATGAACAAGGAGGCCTCGCTCAAGCAGGCCGGCCGCCACCTCGGCGACGCGGTGGACGCCGACGCCGATTGCCTGGTGACCCCCTGCCCGCTCTGCCACCTCAACCTCGACCTGCAGCAGCCCGCCGCCGAAGGCGTCGTCGCGCGCGAGCTGCGGATGCCCGTCCTGCACCTGCCCCAACTGGTCGGCCTCGCGCTGGGCGTGTCCCCCAAGGAGTTGGGGATGAACCGCCACGTGGTGCGGCCCACGTCGGTGATCGACTGGTCGACGTCCGTTGTCGGAGCGGCCGCGTAGTCTGCGGCTCAGTGAAGATCCTTACACAGTGGAGCGGGAAGGGGGCAGGCCCCCCTCCCGACCTCCCCCCGTGTCAATCCA
>DASZIQ010000092.1:0-21208 GCA_035948945.1 Solirubrobacteraceae bacterium | reverse complement strand
CTTCCCCGAGGAGCCCGAGCCGCTCGCGAACGTGCTCGGCGACTTCATCGAGCGTTACGGCGTGTCGATCGTTGGCGGCTGCTGCGGCACGACGCCCGACCACATCGCCGCCATCGCCGAGCGGGCGCGGGCGAACAAGCCCGGACGGCGCCCGGAGCGCCGACCGGCCCATGCGTCCAGCATGATCGCGGCGACGCCGCTCGTCCAGGACCCCCGCCCGACGCTCGTCGGCGAGCGCGTCAACAGCCAGGGCTCGCGCAGGGCCAAGGAGCTGCTGCTGGCGGAGGACTACGACGGGCTCGTGCAGATCGCAGAGGACCAGGTCACCGGCGGCGCGCACGTGCTCGACCTGTGCGTCGCGCTCACCGAGCGCACCGATGAGGACGAACAGATGCGACTGGTGGCCAAGAAGGTGTCGCTGACGCAGCCCGCGCCGATCCAGGTCGACTCGACCGAGCCGGAGGTGATCGAACGCGCGCTCGAGCAGATCCCCGGCCGGGCGATCGTCAACTCGGTCAACCTCGAGGCCGGCCGCGCCAAGCTCGACCGCGTCGTCCCCGTGGCGCTCGCGCACGGCGCGGCGCTGATCGCGCTGACGATCGACGAGGTGGGGATGGCCAAGACGGCCGCGCGCAAGGTCGAGATCGCCAAGCGCATCCGCGACCTGTGCTGCGAGGAGCACGGGATGGACCCGCAGCTGCTGATCTTCGACTGCCTGACATTCACGCTGACGACCGGCGACGAGGAGTGGCGCCCCTCCGCCGTGGAGACGATCGCGGGGATCTCCGCGATCAAGCAGCAGATCCCCGACGTGAAGACCTCGCTGGGCGTCTCGAACGTCTCCTTCGGCGTGTCCCCCGGCGCGCGCGCGGTGCTCAACTCGGTGTTCCTGCACCACTGCGTCCAGGCCGGGCTCGACCTGGCGATGGTCAACCCCAACCACATCACCCCCTACTCGGAGATCCCCGACCAGGAGCGCGAGCTGGCCGACGACCTCGTGTTCAACCGCCGCGAAGATGCGTTGGAGAGGTTCATCGAGCACTTCGAGTCCAAGGGCCCCGAGGACGGATCCGATCCCGCCCACCCCGCCGATCCCACCGAGGGGATGGAGCCCGAGGAGGCGCTGCACTTTCACATCCTGCGCCGGCGCAGGGAGGGCGTGGAGGAGTGGATCGACCGCAGCGTGCAGAAGATCGGCGCGGTGCCGACGCTCAACGAGGTGCTCCTGCCGGCGATGAAAGAGGTCGGCGACAAGTTTGGCGCCGGCGAATTGATCCTGCCGTTCGTGTTGCAGTCGGCCGAGGTGATGAAGCGCGCGGTGGCGCAGCTGGAGAAATACCTCGACAAGATCGAGGGCTACACCAAGGGCACCGTGGTGCTGGCGACGGTGTTCGGCGACGTGCACGACATCGGCAAGTCGCTCGTGAACACGATCCTCACCAACAACGGCTACACCGTCGTGGACCTCGGCAAGCAGGTGCCGATCCAGACGATCGTGGACGCCGCGCAGGAGCATGACGCGACCGCGATCGGGCTCTCCGCCCTGCTGGTCTCGACCTCCAAGCAGATGCCCGCGTGCATCCAGGAGCTGCACGCCAAGGGCCTGCCCTACCCGGTGCTGATCGGCGGCGCCGCGATCAACCGCGCGTTCGGCTATCGCGCGCTGTACCCGGGCGGCAAAGACTCCAAGGAGGTGTACGAGCCGGGCGTGTTCTACTGCAAGGACGCGTTCGAGGGCCTCGCGGTGATGGACCAGCTGATCGATACGGACACGCGCGCAGCGCTGGTGCAGAAGCTGCTCGCGGGCGCCACGGAGTTCCGCGCCAAGGGCGACGAGCCCCGCGAGACGGGCGACCTGAGCGACGACTCGGTGCGCTCCGCCGCGCGCACCGACGTGCCGATCCCCACCCCCCCCTACTGGGGCGTGCGCGAGATCCCGGTGAACCTCGACGAGGTGTACAGCCACCTCGACACGCACGTGCTGTTCAAGCTGCACTGGGGCGGCAGGGGCGTGAAGGGCGAGGCGTGGCGGGAGCTGCTGGAGGGCGACTTCCGCCCGCGGCTGGAGCGGATGTGGAGCGAGCAGACCTACCTGCACCCGCGCGCGCTGCTGGGCTTCTTCCCCTGCTACAGCAAGGGCAACGAGATCGTCGTGCTCGACCCGGCGGTCATGGACCCCGCCGGCGGCACCGATCCGGCGGGTGGGCGGGCTCCTTCGACAGAGCTCACCCGCTTCGTCTGCCCGCGCCAGCCGAAGGGCGATCGCCTCTGCCTGGCTGACTTCTTCCGGCCGGCGAAGCCTGATGGCAGGCCGCCCGAGGAGCTCGACGTGATCGCCGTGCAGGCCGTGACCGTCGGCGGCGAGGTGACGGAGCTGATGGCGAAGCTGGAGGCCGACGGCGAGTTCGCCGAGCAGCTGTTCGTCCACGGCCTCGGCGTGCAGACGGCGGAGGGCCTCGCCGAGTGGCTGCACCACGAGGCCCGCACGATGCTCGGCATCCCCGCCGCGCAGGGCCGGCGCTACTCGTGGGGCTACCCGGCGGTGCCCGAGCAGGCCGAGCACCTGAAGGTCGAGAAGCTGCTGGGACTCGGCGACATCGGCATGAAGATCACCGACGGGTACGCCCCCGAGCCGGAGCAGTCCACGCTCGCGCTCGTCGCCCACCACCCGCAGGCGATCTACTTCGGCACCCGCCAGGGCCGCCTGCTGCCGAACGGCTCCCCCGACGACCTGATCAAGGGCTCCCACCGCGACCCCTCGCTGTTCGGCGAGCTGGGGGACGACGACCCGCCGGACGGGGCAGTGGAGGAAGAGGACGAGCCGGCGATGGCCGGTTGAGCACCGCTACGCGCGCGAGGTAGCGCGTGCCCCTTCTGGCAGCGGCGGCAGGCTCACCGGCGTGGCGTTGGATGGAGATTTGGCAGACGCCTGCAGTGCAGCTTCGGTAGCCTGGAGTTCTTGGGGCAGGCCGAAATCCTCAGGCCTAGCAAAACTATGTTATAGTTCTGTTCGTGATTGACCTGAGGGCACGGCCACTGCGCGCCACTCATGCGGACGCGTCGTTCTACGTGCAGCGCGAGAAAGACATGGCGATGCTCGCCGCGGCACTCTCACACGGCTTCAACGTCATGATCCTAGGTGAGCGCGGCGCAGGCAAGACTACGTTGATCAACCTCTTGGCCGCGCGTCTGGAGGAGCAGGGCCAACCGGCCGTACAGCTCGGCGGCAGCCGCTTCAATACAGCCGCAGAAGCACTCTGGGGGATTGCCCGCGTAGCCCTTACAGAGCCTCCCCCAAGCTCACCCGTCCCCCCACTCGCAGCCGCGGAGGCCATGCGCCAGAGTATCTCTGACCCACTCGAGGGAGCCTACCGCGCGCTTGCGGACGCAGCGGGCGCTCTTCCCGAGAACACCGCGATCTTGGTCGACGGGCTTATCCCAGCCCTCGTGCATGAGATCTTCGGTCGCCTGCGAGATGAGATGTGGACGCTCCGCCTGCAATGGGTGATTACCGGCGACCTCGAGAACAAGCCCGTCCTGCTGGCGCCGCCGGCCGACGCCTTCTTCGATCAGATCGTCACACTTGCTCCATTCGGGGAATCCGAGATCGAGCAGTTGCTTGGCCTACGCGACCCCGACAGCGAACTCGGCGTGAGCGTGCAGCGTCTCATCGCCGCGCGCTGCGAGGGGAATCCGGCCAGGGCGCTGCTGCTTGCCCGCCATGCACTTGTTGCCGCCGACCCAATCGCGGAGATCGAGCGCGGCTCGGTCGTCGAGCGTATCGAGGATGAACTGGGCGAGCCCGCCGCACGCCTCGCCGACGACCTCGCCCGCAACGGGCCCTCTGGCCCATCTGACCCTCAGCTACTGCGCCGACTTGGCTGGTCGCGTCCGCGCGCCTACCAGGTATTTCAGGCGCTCCAGCACGCAGGATGGACTGAAGTGACAGCCGAGCACACAGGCCGCGCCGGGCGGCCCGCCAACACATTCCGTCTGAAGGAGCCAGCGTGAGCCACGACGCGCTCGCCGCAGCAAAGGCAACGCCACAGGCATTCGACCCGACGCCGATGCCAGACTCGCTCGCGGTCTGCCTGACGCCATATGAACAACTCGTCTCTGGGTGCAACCTCGAGAGCGAGTTGCGCACGCACGTCACGAACCATGGACGCGTCGGACTCGTCGGCGCGATCGGCTCCGGGAAAAGCAGCGTGTCGCGCTACGCGCTCGGCGCACCCGAGCTGGCGATGATCGCACTGAACGTCGTGACCGAGGATCGAAAAAAGATCGCGACCGTTCGCGGATTCCTCGAGATTCTCGTTTCACAGCTGCTCTCGCGTGCGAACTCCGCAGGTAGAATTACTCGTAAGCTCCGCGAGGATCTGCTTGCCGACACAACGCCGACCATTAACCCGCCACGTACCGAGATTCTCACGCGGGGTGAACTCGGTGGCGCGTTCTGGCTGTTGCGTGGAGGTGTAGCAAAGCAGGTGACGCGTACGCTTGCGGGTAGTGAAAGCTATCGCTCAACGCACGACCTGCGCCAAGCCGCAAGAGAGGCGCTCGCGGCGATCACCGACAGCAAGCTCGTACCGGTGCTGCTTGCCGACGATACCGACCGTCTTCTGCGCGTCGCTGACAACCCCGAAGAGGCGGAGCAGCTGTTTCGTGGTTTCTTCGGTGAGGTGCTCAGAGAGATCGCGGAACAGCTCGAGTGTGGGCTGATTCTGGCGATCCATGACAGCTACCTGGCCCACAAGGACTTCCAGGGGTTCACCACAGGCCGCATCGTCACCAAGCACATACCACGGCTCACCGAGTCTGGCCAGCTCGCACAGATCATCTCCCGTCGCGCCGGGTTCCTTGCGAAACCTGCGCACTGCGAGGATCTGCTCACCCAAGACGGACTCGAGCGACTCACCACCATTCACTGCGAGGGGCGGGACGGCGAGCTGCGTGCAACCCTGAGCATCTTTTACCAAGCCCTCGCGCTGGCTTGCCAAGATGGCTCAGAGCAAGTGGAGGAACATCACATCCGCGCGGCCGATACCGTCTCAGTGTCACTCTGACACATATCGGAGATCATCGCGACAGCACATCGCAGGACTGCGCGAAGCGGGCACGTCCGTGCCCGAGTCCTACCGTCTCGTTGATCTGGTCGCCGCCTGCAAATCAGGACCCCGAGGTCGCAGCCGCGCGCTGATTGCGCTCCGCCCGCTCGGACAACGGCGGCAGGCGCACCGGCGCCGCGTGCAGCGTGCGCAGGCGGACCTCCTTCCAGGAGAGGCCCTCCTTGACGAGCGCGGGCATGCCCATGATCACCGCGGCGGTCACCTCGACCGCCTGCAGCACGATCCCGTAGGCGACCGCGTCGGGCGTGGAGACGTGGTAGGCGCCGGCGAGCACCGCTACACACGCCGCCTGGAAGATGCCGACGTTGGCTGGCGTGGCGGGCACGACCGCGGTGACGTTGACCGCGAACAGCACGCCCGCGGCGCCGGCGATCCCGACGCGGTGGTCGAGGCCGAGCGCCATCAGCAGCAGCCAGCATGAGGCGCACTGCAGCCCCCAGGCCGAGAGCTGCACCGTCGTGGCCACGGCCGCGCGGCGCGGCCGGCGGAAGATGCGCAGGCCCTCGCGCACGCGCAGCAGCGAACGGCGCAGCCCGAGCACCAGCGAGTGCAGCCGCGCGTAGCGGGAGATCGCTGAGCGAGGCAGCAGCACGGGGGTGAGCAGCACGAGTATCAGTGCCGCCACCGGCACGAGCGCGGCGGCGGCCAGCGCACCGTCGTGGCCGTGCAGGAGCGGCACGCCGGAGAGCATCGCGGCCGCGAGCAGCGCCAGCGCGAGCAGGTTGAGCAGCGTCTGCGAGACCATCGTGCCGAGCACCACCGGCAGCGTCTCGCGCGGGCGCCCGAGACGACGCGCGACGATCAGCGCGCGCGAGGGCTCGCCCAGGCGGGCGGGCAGCGTGGCGGACATCAGCACGCCGATGAACGTCCCCTGCAGCGCGTCGCGGCGCCGCGCCGGGCGCCAGGTGGGGGCGGCGCTGAGGATCTCGTACCAGGCCAAACCGCGGACGACCATCGAGAGGCACATCAGGCCGAGGCCGGCTGCGATCAGGCCGGGGCTGGAGGCGACCAGGCTGGCGAGCACGCGGCCGACGCCGATCCGCGACAGCGCGGTCAGCGCCAACGCCAGACTCACGAGCGACACCGCGGCGAGCGCACCGCGACGGGCGACGCGCAGCGCACGCCGCACCGGTGCGACCGCGAGCGCCGGCTCGGGGCTGGGCAAACGCTGGGCGGGCACCCGCGGCAGCAGGTCGGCCGGGGCGAGACCAAAGCGCACGGCGAGCCGCCTCGATCTGCTCAGAGCCGCAGGCAACCCTGACTTGCTCACAGATACGGGCCGCCCCGCTTCGCTCAGAGCCGCGGACTGCCCCGACTTGCTCACACTCCGCCCGGGGCGGGCGGGGTCCCGCCCCACCACGGCGAGCGCTTGCTCGTAGACCTCGAGCACCTCGGCGGCGACGCGGGGCCAGGCGAAGCGCTCGGCGCGCTCACGGGCGGCGGCCGCCATCCGCGCGCGCCGGGCGGGGTCGAGCGCCAGCACGCGCAGCGCCTCCGCGAGCTCCTGCGCGTCGCCGCGCGGGGTGAGCAGGCCATCGACGCCGTCGCGCACGACGTCGCGGTAGCCGGCGATGTCCGAGGCCACCACGGGCGTGCCCGCGGCGAACGCCTCGGTGAGCACCATGCCGAAGCTCTCGCCGCCGAGCGAGGGAGCGCAGAGCACGTCGGCGCGGCGCAGCTGCTCGGCCTTCTCGTCCTCGGCCACCTTGCCTAATGCGCGCACCCCGCGGTCGTCGAGCAGCAGCGGCGCGATCTCTTCCGGCGCGGCCCCCACCAGCGTGAGCGTGGCGGGCACGTGCTCGCGCAGCGCCTCGAAGGCGCGCAGCAGCACCGGCAGCCCCTTGCGCTCGACGGCTTGGCCGATGAACAGAATGCGCAGCTCCTCGCTCTCGCACGCCGCCGCGGTCTCGCGATCGTGGTCGAGGTGCACCCCGTTGGGAACGATCCGGTAGCGCCCGCCGAAGAAGCGCTGTGCGGTCCACGCGGCGGCCTCGGAGACCGCGATCCGCGCGTGCAGGCGGTTGATGTGCCGGCGCGCCCCGAGCGCCACCCCGATCCCGTTGGTGAAGGCGTTCTCGGAGAAGCTGTGGAAGGTGCCCACCATCGGGATCCCGCCCGCGCAGTTGGGGGCATACCAGCCGACGAGGGGCACGACGGGCTCGTGCACGTGGACGAGGTCGTAGCCCCCGGTCTGCAGCTCACGCCACAGCGCGAGCACGGAATCGACCGTGGGCGCCAGGTTGGAGATGGCCCCGTTGGCGGGGAACCCGGCGGTGCGCCCGAGCGGCACGACGCGGCCGGGCAGGGACATCGGCTGGGGGCGGGCGCCCCGGTGCATCCTGCGCGCGAGCGCGTCGTCGGGGTCGAACGGCGCGAGGATGCGCGCCTCGTGACCGACCGCCTGCAGCTCGTCGGCGAGCGCCTCGATGTGGCGGGTGACGCCGCCCGGATAGGTCCACGAGTAGGGCGAGACGAGTGCGATCCGCACGCCTGAACCTTAGACCCTCCGGTCTCCGAAGGCCGCTAGCCTGTGAGCGTGAGCAAGCGCCACTTCGTCAAGTACACCTTCCTGCAGCTCGACCCGGCGTGGCGGCGCCTGGACGCCGAGCGCCGCGCCGAGGACAAGCGCGAGTTCATGGCCGCGTGCGAGGACTTCGCCGACGGGCACCTGTTGCAGAGCTTCTCGCTGGTGGGCACTCGCGGGGACGCGGAGCTGCTGTTGATCTCCGAGGCGGAGAACCTCGATCGCATTCACGAGTTCCACGTGGTGCTGCTGCAGAGCGGCCTGATGAAGTGGGCGAGCACCCCCTACTCGTTCCTGGGGATGCGCAAGAGCTCGGAGTACTCCGAAGACGAGCGCACCACCCCGCGCGCGTTCCGCGGCAAGTACGTGTTCGTGTACCCGTTCGTGAAGTCGCGCGAGTGGTATGGCCTGCCCGCCCAGGAGCGCTGGCGGATCATGCAGGGGCACATCGCGGTGGGGCGCGAATACCCGGGCGTGGACAACCACACGACCTACTCCTTCGGCCTCGACGATCAGGAGTTCGTGGTCGCGTTCGACACCGACGACGTGAGCACGTTCCTGGACCTCGTGCAGCGCCTGCGCACGACCGAGGCTTCGCGCTACACCGTGAGGGACACGCCGAGCTTCACCTGCCTCGCCGTCTCGCTGGGCCGCGCGCTGAACGCGCTCGACGGCGAGCCCGTAGCGCTGGAGACGGCGGCGAGCGTGTGAGACCGACGCGCCGCCGACGAGGCGCCCGAGCGTGACCCCACCAGCCCCCGCAAAGCGCTCCGCCGCGCGCCGCCGCCCCTCAGAACGGATGGCCCTGGCTCATCTGCGTGCTGCCGATCCGACGATGGCGGCGATCATCGCGGCGGTGGGACCGAAGCTGAACGACGCGCGCACAGACAGACCCGCCGACCACTACGGCGCGCTGGTGCGCGCGATCGTCGGCCAGCAGCTCTCGACCAAGGCGGCGCGCTCGATCTTCGCGCGCCTCACCGAGCGCTTCGACGGCCGCACACCGACGCCCGAGCAGGTGCTGGCGGACGAGCCCGAAGAGCTGCGCGCGGCCGCGGGTTTGTCGCGCGCGAAGGTCGGCTATCTGCGCTCGTTGGCCGAACACGTGCTCCGCGGCGAACTGGAGCTCGAACGCCTCGACGAGCTGGACGACGACACGGCGATCGCCGAGCTCGTCGCGGTCAAGGGCCTGGGCATGTGGACCGCGCACATGTTCCTGATGTTCCACCTCCAGCGTCCCGACGTGCTGCCGGTCGGCGACCTCGGCATCCGCCGCGCGATCGAGCGCGCCTACGACCTGGACGATCTCCCCGACGCCGCCACGATCGAGCGGATCGCCGAGCCCTGGCGCCCCCACCGCACGCTGGCCTGCCGTTACCTGTGGCGCTCACTCGACAACGAGCCGACGTAGCTGCCGCAGCGCCCCGTCTGGCGCCATCCGGCCGTCAGACCGCTGAGACCTGCTCCTCCTCGGCCACTCGGAACGACGAGCCGCAGCCGCAGGCGGCGACGACGTTGGGGTTGTTCACCTTGAAGCCCGCGCCCTGGAGGCTCTCCTCGTAGTCGATCTCCGAGCCGTGCACGTACTGGAGGGACGAGCGGTCGACCAGCAGCTTCAACCCGTGGCTCTCGAAGACGGCGTCGTTCTCGCGCTGCTCGTCGAAGGCGAGCTGGTACTGGAAGCCAGAGCAGCCGCCGCCGCGCACCCCGACGCGAAGCCCCGCGAGCACCACGTCGGCGCTTTGGGCGTCGAGGAACTCGCGCACCTTCTCGGCTCCCTTGTCGGTGAATGCGACCATCGCTATCCAAAGTATAGCGCTGCCTTGCGGGCGGCTATCCTAAGCATGAATGCCCACCACCGAGGAGATCAAGCAGCGCATCGAGGCCGCGATCCCGGGCGCCCGCGCGGAGGTCAGCGGCGGCAACGACCACTTCAAGGCCACCGTCACCGCCGAGGCGTTCGCGGGGCGCACCCGCATCGAGCAGCACCGCCTCGTGTACGCGGTCTTCAGCGAAGAGCTCGGCGGAGCGATCCATGCGCTGTCGCTGAAGACCCAAGTCGACTGATCCCCAACCCCGACTACCCCACGATCGCCACCCGACTACCCCACGACTGACCCTCCCGACTGACCCCCACCCCGAGAACCAGGAGCCTCCCATGCCGGCACATCAACCGCTTCCCATGATCGACAGCGATCTCGACACCCACGCCGGCGCCGCGGAGAGCGGGTCCAACCCGATTCGCGACGCGATCGAGCAGGCGATCGGGGAGAACCGCGTGATCCTCTTCATGAAGGGCACCCCGGACGCCCCCGCGTGCGGCTTCTCGCGGCGCACCGTCGCCGCGCTGCAGGCGCTCGATGCCCCGTTCGCGGCTGTCGACGTGCTGCCCGATCCCCGCATCCGCCAGGAGCTTTCGGCGATCTCCAACTGGCCCACGATCCCTCAGCTGTTCGTCGCAGGCGAGCTGATCGGGGGCTGCGACATCGTCACCGAGATGTTCGAGTCCGGCGAGCTTGCGGACACGCTGAAGTAGATCCGAGTCCGCGCGGCCGGTCGGGCAAGCCCTTGCGGTAGGCTGCCGACCCCATGCCCCCGGTAGCGATCGTCACCGACACCACCCAGTACCTGCCGCGCGCGCTGGCGGAGAGCGAAGGCATCCATCAGGTGAGCCTGTACGTGGGGTGGGGTGAGGACAAACAGCGCGAGAGCGAGATGGAGAACTTCGACGCGTTCTACGAGCAGCTGCGCTCCAACGCCGATCTGCCCACCACCTCGCAGCCCTCGATCGGAGATTTCCTCGCGGTGTGGGAGCCGCTGCTGGAGGCAGGACAGGACATCGTGTCGGTGCACCTCTCGGGTGGAATCTCCGGCACCTGCGAGGCGGCCCGCCAGGCCCGCGGCCTGCTCGCCGAGCGCGGTGAAGGCGAGCGCGTGGAGGTGATCGACGGGGAGACGGCCTGCGGCGGGCTCGGCCTGCTCGCGCTCGCGGGCGCCGCAGCGGCGCGCGGCGGCGCCGACAAGGAGGGCGTGATCGCCCGCATTCGCGAGACGCGCGCGGCGCTGAAAATCTGGTTTTGCATCGACACCCTGGAGTACCTGCGCCGCGGCGGGCGCGTCGGCAAGGCACAGGCGTGGCTGGGGGGAACGTTGCGGATCAAGCCGATCCTCACGTTGGGCTACGAAATCACGCCCGTCGAGCGCGTGCGCACCGCCGGCAGGGCGTTCGAGCGGATGGTGCAGTACATGCACGAACTGCGCGAGGCCGGCGGGGATGCGTGGGTGGTGCAGCACATCCAGGCCACCGACCAGGCCCAGCGGCTGATCGACCACGGGCGCGAGATATACGGCTCCGAGCCGCTGTTCGTCTCCGAGGTCGGCCCGGTGATCGGCACCTACGTGGGCCCGGGCCTCGTGGGCGTCGGCGGGATCCCCCGCGCGCTGCTGGCCTGAGCCTCAGCCGCGTCGACGGCGACGACGACGGCTGCGCATCCCGAGCGTGAGACCGATGACGGCGGCGCCGATCAGCAGCTCGCGTTTGTGGCGCTCGACGTGGCCGCGCCAGTCGGTGAGCCGCGCCACCTCGCCGTGCAGACGCTCCATCGACACCGCCAGCTCCGCGCGGTTGGCCTCCATCGAGTTGCGGATCTCCGCCGGCGAACGCTGCGCCATCACCGCCCCCCCTGGCCGTCGTGCTCGGAGCCCGAGCCCATCGTCTCGCGGATCAGGCGGGCCTCCTCGATCGCCATGGTGGGCACCGGGGGTGAGCTTTTTTTGACGACTTTGGCGGCCACCCACCCCGCGAGCGCACCGAGCACCAGCAGGATCAGCGCCATCGCGAAGAAGCCCCAGAAGTACGTGAAGGAGTTGCCGATCGGCAACTCGTAGTAGAGCAGCCAGGCGAGGCCGATCAGCACGAAGAAGAGCGCCGTCACGACGAAGATCCCCGCGGCAACCGCCACCACCGCGCCGCGCGCCAGCTTGCCGGCCTTCTCGGTGACCTCGGCCTTGGCGAGCTCGACCTCCTCGCGCACCAGCGCCGCCACGCGCTCGGAGACGTCGGTGATCGCGGTGGCGATGTTTTGCGGCTGCCCCTCGCGTGGGTGGGGGGATCCTGGCCCGGGCGCCGCGCTCACTCCGGAGGCTCCTCGTCGAACACCCGCCGCCACACCACGCCGGCGGCGCGCTGCACGAGGACGCTCGCGAGGGCGCCGAGCGCGGTGAGCATGCCCGACCACATCAGACGCTTGACCATCTCGTTCTCCATCATCCGGGGAGTGTATTGCCCACGGTGGTCGTCTTTGAGGTCCCCCTCCGCGAAGCGCCGGCAGGCGGAGCCTCCAGCCCGCCGCACACGGTCTCCACCACCAGCCACTTGGCGCGCTCGTACTGGGCCTCCTCGCAGGGGAGCAGCCCGAAGATCCAGCCGGTGAGCATCTGCTCGATCGCCCCGTAGAAGGACATCGCCGCGAAGCGCGCGTCGATCTCGGCCTTGAACGTGCCCTCGGCCTGCGCGGCGGTGACGATCTCGGCGATCAGCTCGTACGCCTGGCGGATCTGCGCGAGGTGGGTCTGGCCAAAGGAGTTGGCGGCGCGCGTCACCTCGACGATGATCACCTTCATCAGGTCGGGATCGTGGCGGTAGGAGTCCACGATGAAGGAGGCGATCTCGTGCAGCTTCTCGCGCGCGCCCAGCTCCTCTTGCGCATCCACCGCGCGGATCGTCTCGAGCATCACGTTCCAGCGCTCGAGGAAGAGCGTGTCGAGGATCTCGTCCTTGGAGGCGAAGTAGTGGTACACCAGGCCATACGCCACCCCCGCCTCGTCGGCGATGTCGGAGACGCGACAGGCGTGGAAGCCCTGGCGCGCGAACACCCGCACGGCGGCGTCGAGGATCATGCGCCGCTTGTCGGGCCCGTTCTTGGCCCGCGGGAGCGGTGATCGGGAGGTGCTCATGTGGGATCGTCCGCGTGAGTCGGTTGGGCGCCGGGCTGGTGGGCGCGGGGCATCGTGCCCCGCGGCGACGCGCGTCGCCATCCAAAACCGCCGCCACCGCGGGGTCCGTGGCAACACGAGCGTCTCCCCCGTGCTCCAGCCATCGCAGAAGCGCTCACGCGGGTGCCTCCACAGGAAAGCCGTACACCTGCGGGCGGCGGTGGGCAAGGACGGGCAGCTGGGCACGGATCTCCACCTGACGAGCGAGGTCGAGGTCGGCCGCGACGAAGCCCTCGCGCGCATCGGCGCGCGCGAGCACGACCCCCCAGGGATCGACGATCAGCGAGCGCCCCCCGGAGTGGTGCCCGCCAGGGTGGGGACCGACCTGGTTGGCCGCGATCACGAACACCTCGTTCTCGATCGCCCGCGCGCGCACGAGGATCTCCCAGTGAGCGCGGGTGGTGGGCAGCGTGAAGGCGGAGGGCAACACGATCACGCGGGCGCCGCGCAGCGCGAGCGCGCCGAACAGCTCGGGGAAGCGCAGGTCGTAGCAGATCGACATTCCCAGCTCGACGCCCCCGGAGGTGGCGCTCAGCACGACCTCCTCTCCGGGCTCGGTGACGGCCGACTCGCGGTAGGAGCGGCCGGCGACCTCGACGTCGAACATGTGCAGCTTGCGGTACACCGCCCGCACCTCCCCGTCGGGGCCGACGTGCACGGAGGTGTTGGCCAACTTCCCGCCGGTGTCGCCGGGCACCGACGTGTCGGCGAGCACCTCCCCGCCGACAGCGCGCACCGAAGTGGCGAGCTTCCCACCCGCAGCCCCTCGATCGGCACGGCGCGTCTCCACGATCGACCCCGCCACGAGGTCGATCGAGAGCTCCCGCGCAAGCGCCCGCGCCCACGAGACGGCGGGCCCGTCGAGCGTCTCGGCCCCCGCGCGCAGATCGCCGTCGGTCCCGAGCACGGACCACTTCTCCGGGAGTACGATCAGTCGCGCCCCATCCGCCGCCGCGGCGCGCGTGAGGCGATCGGCGGCGGCCATGTTCGCGGCCGTGACGGCCGTGGAGTTGAGCTGGACCGCGGCGACCCTCAAAAGCGCACTCCTTCCATGAGCGTCTCCTCACAGAATAGATTGACTAGTCAGTCAACTATCCCAAGCATAGCGCCGGCGGGGCCCGTGCCGCCCGCCCGCATGCCTCTCTTCCGTGGAACGCGCCCGCTGAAGCGCTGGCGCTACGTGGGGATCTTCTGCGAGGAGCTGATGGCATGCGCGGCCACCGTGCAGGTGGGACCGGCGCGCCAGACGTTCTGGGCGACCTTCTCCCGCGAGGATCGCCGACTGCGTGAGCGCACGCACACGCTCGCCGGCCGCAGCGCAGTGGAGCTCGCACCGGGGCACCTGCGCGTGCGCGACGGCGGCGTGGCGCTCGACCTCGCGCTGCAGGAAGACGCGGGCATCGAGGCGCTGTGCCCGCACGGCCGAGGCTACGTGTGGACGCGCAAGCAGGCGGGGATCCCCGCGCACGGCACCGTGGCTCTCAACGGTGGCCCCCCACGCGAGATCGAGGGGCTGGCGGTGGTGGACGACACCGCCGGCTACCACGCACGCGTGACCGAGTGGCGGTGGGCAGCCGGCGTCGGCGTGGACCCCGCGGGGACGCCGCTGGCGTTCAATCTCGTCGAGGGCGTCAACGATCCCCCGACCGATGCCGGGAGACACGCGCCTTCGACCGAAGCGGGGAGACACTCGCCTCCGGCGAGCATCCCCCGTTCGGCCAGCATCCCCGTTTCGACCGAAACCGGGAGACACGCGCCTTCGGCGCGAATCCCCGTTTCGGCCAGCAGCGAGCGCGCCGTGTGGGTGGCGGGCGAGCCGCACGAGGTGGCAGCCGTCCACTTCGCGCCCGACCTCTCGCGGATCGAGTCCGCCGACGGCTCGCAGCTGCGCTTCACCGCCGAGGCGCAGCGCAGCCGCCGCGAGAACCTGCTGCTGGTGCGCAGCGACTACCGCGCGCCGTTCGGGACCTTCAGCGGAACCCTTCCGGGGGGTGTCGAGCTGGCGCACGGCATGGGCGTGGTAGAGCACCACCGCGCGCGATGGTAGGGCTGGAACGTCCCGCCGGCGGCCTCCGCATAACATAGGTCGGTGCTCAAGCGCCTATCGGTCAACGGGTTCAAGTCTCTCACGAACATCGGGTTCGAGCTCCCGCGCGTGGTGGTGCTCTTCGGGCCCAACGCCGCTGGTAAGAGCAACCTCCTCGACGCTATCCAGATGCTTGCTCGTGCCGGAACGCAGCGGACGCTTGCAGACGCGTTGAGCGATCCCATTCGAGGCTTCCCAGCTGAGGCGTTCACGTTTCCACGAGGGGGTTTGCCCGAGCTGCTCCAAACACCAAGCGCGCAGTTCTCAATCGAGGCCGACTTGGAGATACCGGGCAGCAACGGTCGTGATGTCAATCGAGCTCGCTATCAGATCGAGATCGAGATCGACCCGGATACGGGCATCCTCTCGCTCGCCAACGAGTACTTGACCAGGGTTACGAAGCAGTGGGTGCCAATCAACAACCCGCGCATCGAAACCACCGGCGGGGAGCTGATCGTGAGGAGGTCTGGTGGAGGCGGCCGGCCGCCACATGAGCCGCTGGGCGTCAACCACACGTATCTCTCGGATGCCCGCCTGTCTGGCCCCTCCTATCCGTTGTTTGACCTTGTGCGCAACGAGCTTGCGAGCTGGCGCACGCACTACCTCGACCCGCAGACCGCGATGCGTCGAGCAGCACCTCCGCGTGAGGTCGTCGACATAGGAGTGCACGGGGAGCACCTTGCGCCCTTTCTGTACGGTCTCAAGACGCGAAAAGAGCAGGAGTTTCTTGCGGTACGTCGCGCGTTGCGAGCTGTGATTCCCGCGGTCACCGGGCTCGATGTAGATCTTGACACCAAGCGCGGAACACTCGACATCCAAATCGAGCAGGACGGGACGACGTTCTCCTCGCGCGTAATCTCCGAGGGCACGCTGCGTGTGCTCGCCCTGTGCGTGATCTCAGTGACCGCGACACGTGGGCTGATTGCGTTCGAGGAGCCCGAGAACGGTGTGCAACCCCAGCGTCTCGACAGGGTGGCCGAGTTGCTGACATCTCTCACACGCCGCGGAGGTGCGCAGATCGTCGTCACGACCCATTCGCCGGATTTTGTGGCCGCGATGCTGATGCGAGCCAGGGCGAACAGCAGCGGCCTGATTGACCTCTTCAGCGTCGGTCGAGAAGGTCAACGAAGCGTAGTGCGGCCCTTCACCCAGGATGAGGGACTGTGGTCGGACAAAGCCATCAATGAGCTTTTGACAGAACCTGACGATCACGACAAGGTGGCCGCGCTGCTCCGTCGTGGCTGGCTGGACTCCTGAGCAATGACCAAGCAAGTCGAGCTGTTCTGCGAGGACAGTGCCCACGAGAGCTGCGCGCGTGCTCTTGTCGGAAGGATCGCGGGGGAACTTCAGCTCGAGGTCTCCATCCGTACGGCAACCGCCAGCGCTGGGATCGGACGACTCAAACGCGAGCTGAAGGCATTCCAGTCATGGGTCTCCCATCGCTCTGGCACCCCTGACCTGCTCGTCATTCTTGTTGACGCAAACGCCATCGGCCCAGCCGCTCGGCGCGCCGAAATCGAGGGGGTGCTCGACTCTGCCGTGTTCCCGTCCTACGTCATCGGGACGCCGAACCCCTGCGTTGAGCGATGGCTCCTATCGGACCCAGTGTCATTTGCCGAGACCTTTGGCGTCCAACCCGCCCTCGGAACGCCAGGTGCCCGCCATTTCTGGAAGACACGGCTGAGAGAAACCTTGGAGGCTGCAGGTCAGATTGTTGTTCAGGGTGGCGCCGAGTTGGCAGAGGAGATCGTCGCGCACATGGACTTCTACCGAGCCGGACGGTCCGACCCGACCATTCAGGCTTTCACCAACGATCTGCGAGTCGCACTGCGTAGCCCCGGATGACTGCCGGCCCCTACGCCCGAAACGTCGCACCCTGCCCCGCCGTGGCGGCGGGTCCGGCGGCGGCGCCTGACTCCAGCAGCGCGGCGATCTCCTCGGCGGAGTAGCCGACGGCGGCGAGGACCTGCTCGGTGTGCTCGCCCAGCGCGGGGCCGGGGAGGCGGTCGTGGGTGCCGGGGGTTCGCTGCAGCTTGACGGGCAGGCCGAGCTGGCGGACGCCCCCCTCGACGCCGGGCTGCGCGAGGTTGACGACCATCTCGCGGGCGCGCACCAGCTCGGAGTCGAGCGCCTCGTCGAGCTCCAGCACCGGCTCCAGGCAGCAGTCGTGCTCGCGCGCGAACTGCTCCCACTGGGCGCGCGTGCGCCCTTTGAAGAGCTCCACCACCTGCGCGTGCGCGTCGGAGCCGGGCGCTTCGAACTGGCGCTCGATCAGCTCCTCGCGCTGCACGCCCCGGCACCACGCCTGCCAGAACTTGGGCTCCAGCGCGCCGAGCGTGACCCAGCCGTCGGCGCACTCGTAGGGGCGGTAGCAGATCACCGAGCCCGCCAGCAGCAGCTCGCCGCGGTGGGGCGGGTTGCCGTCGGCGAAGTAGGCGGCCGCGACCATCGCCAGCCACGAGAGCGCGCCGTCGGCCATCGAGACGTCCACGAGCTGGCCTTCGCCGGAGCCCGGATGGGCGCCGCTGCCATCGCGCTCGCGCAGCGCGGCGAGGATCCCGAACGCGGCCATCAGCCCGCCGCCGCCGAGGTCGGCGATCTGCCCGGCGGCCTGCACCGGCGGACCGCCGCGCTCTCCCGTGAGGCCGAGCAGGCCGACGAGGCCGAGGTAGTTCATGTCGTGCCCGGACGCCTCGCGCTTGGGACCACTCTGGCCGTAGCCGGAGATCGCGCAGTACACGATCCCCGGGTTGACCTCGCGCATCCGCTCGTAGCCCACGCCGAGACGGTCGAGCACGCCGGGGCGGAAGGACTCGAGCACCACGTCGTGCTCTGCCACGAGGCGCAGCAGCGCTTCGCGGCCGCGCTCGTGCTTGAGGTCGAGGCGGATCGAGCGCTTGTTGCGGTTGAGCGCCAGGAAGAGGGCGGACTTCGCGCTCTCCTCGGCGCCCTCCACGTAGGGGGGCGACCAGCGGATGTAGTCGCCCATGCCGGTGTCCTCGACCTTCAGCACCTCCGCGCCGAAGTCGGCCAGCAGCAGCGAGCAGAAGCCGCCCGGCAAAAGGCGCGAGAGATCGAGCACGCTAATGCCCGCCAGCGGGAGCCTAGAGGGTGGCGCAGCCGGCCGGAGGCCGGCGAGCCGGGCCCCTCTTTTTCGATCACCCATCGCGCTGCGGGATGTTCAGCAGCCCCCGCGCCTCCTGCACGGTCGCCGGACGGCGGCCCACGTCTTCGGTCATCTGGCGGGCCTTCGCGATCAGCTCGCCGTTGGAGCGCGCCATCTCGCCGCTGGGGAGGTAGAGGTTGTCCTCCAGGCCCACGCGGATCGAGCCGCCGAGCGTGAGCGCGGCGGCCACCAGCTCCCACTGCCGGCGGCTGATGCCGATGACGGCCCAGTGGGCGGGCGTGGGGATGTTGGCGACCATCGCGGCGAGGTTGCGCGCGCCCGGGGGGATGCCTCCGAGCACGCCCATGATGCAGTCCACGTGCAGCGGGGGCTCCAGCACGCCCATGTCGATCAGCGGCTCCAGGCTGCCCACATGGCCGAGGTCGAAGCACTCGTGCTCAGGTTTGATGCCCAGCTCGCGCATCGCCCCCAGCAGCTCGATGATCTCGCCGAAGGGGTTGGCGAACACCATGTTGAACACGAAGTCCTTGCGCGTCCGCGAATACTTGGCGTAGTTCATCGAGCCCATGTTCAGCGCCGCCACCTCGGGGCGGCACGCGCGCAGGTACGCCACGCGCTTCTCCACGCTCACCCCCACCGCGCCGGTGGAGAAGTTGACGATCGCGGCGTTCCCGACCTCCGCGCGGATCGCATCGCCGATCGCCCTGTAATCCTCAACCTCGAAGCTCGGCCCGCCCTCGGGGGTGCGCGCGTGGATGTGGATCATCGTGCCGCCCTCGTCGACGATCCGCCGCGCCTCGGCGGCATACTCCGCGGGGGTGTACGGGATCGCCGGGCACTGCTCGCGGTTGGCCAGCACACCCGAGATCGCGCAGGTGATGACCACTGGGTCCTCGACGCTCATGGCGGAAGTATCCCAGCCGAGGGCGACGCTCGTCGCCTCGCCTGGCCGGCCGGCCAGTCGGGAGTTGAGGCCCGGGAGTGGAGGTCACACCAGCCTCCTTGTGATCTTCGCCCCCGCCTTGGGGAGGCCGGTCTGCGCTTACCGCTTTCGTTTGGCTTTCTTCGCGTGCTTGCGCTTGTGCTTGGCGTGGCTGCTCTTCTTCGGGCACCCCGTGACCGCGATCTTGGTGTTCTGGTTGAGCTTGCTGCCGTTCTGCCCGACGAGTTCGGTCGGCATCAGGAGCTTCCCCGCGGCCTGCGCCTGGCAAAGGTTGCCGTTCGCGGTCAGCGCCGGGTATTCGCGCTGCGGGAGCGTCATTTCGAAGGTCGTGAACGGCACATCCGGCACCGTCGCGAACGTCGCGGTCGTGATCCCCGCTTTACTGATGAACGTTTCCCCATGCACCTGGACGGTCACGCCGTCCTCGCCCGTGAGGACGATCACCAGTTCGGGGTATTTCGCGCCGCCATAGCTGACGAAGTACGCTGGGCCGGTCAATGCGCCTTCAAGGACCGGGGTGCTGACCCTCGCTTCGCCTACGCGGGATGCCTCGGGGCAGTGCGCGGGGTTTTCTTCGAAGGTCTTTTCGGTGCACGCCTTCTGCAGCGTTTTCAACGGGGAGGGCAGCTGTTTGGGCAGGGAGACCTTGACCTTCGCGACGTTCGCTCCCGACCCCGGGCTGTAGGGGAGGTCGAGCGTGACGTGCAGGCTGGCGCCCGTGATGCGTGATGGTTTCGCGCCGGTCTGGACCTGGAACTGGGGTTTGAAGGAGAGGTCCCCGCAGTTGGTGACCTGGAACGGCAGCGCCTGTGGCGCGAGGGCTCCTTGGGTGCTTTCGATGCTGCCGGTGAGCTTCAGTGGGTCGCAGTTGGTCGGGTTGAACACGAACCTTGGTCGGTTGATGGTCACGTAGACGTGCTTGATCTGCAACGGGATCCCTTCGACGATCGTCGGGATCGCGTGCGGCGACCCCAGCGGGTCGGTGGTGGCTGTCAGCGCGGCTGTGCGGGGGTTCACCTCGATCCGTGCTCGCACTACGATCGGACGGCCCTGCAACAGCACGAACGGGCCGGCCTTCGCCGGGTTGACGATCGAGAGGCCGAACGGCGCCCCGTCGTAGGGGCCGGTGATGTAGACCTTCCCGCCGGTGACCGTGAACGGGTCCCCACCCAGGCCGACCGATACGATCGTTTCCCCGATCTCGCTTTCCGCCGGGCAGGTTCCTTCGTTGGCCTGTGGTTCGCCGCAGAGCTTTACGCCATCCAGGAGCCCCGAGACCCCCGGCGGGAACTGCAGCTGGACGCCGGAGAGGCTCTGCTGGCCGTCTTCGCGGCTCAGCGTCGTCGTCAGTTCGCTGAAGGAACCAGCGTTGACGTTCGTCACACCACTCTCCAGCGTCGGCGTGAACGAGAGGTTGGCGCCGGGGCAGGGGGTGCCGTTCGCGCCGCTGGTGATATCGAATTCAGTGCTCGCCTGGGTGATTTCCGGCGCCGCAGGGGTCCCCGCCCACGGCGTGAACGTCGCATGCGTCACATACCCTTCACCGCCGGGGAGCCGGCAGAGCGCGGGGGTTGAGAGCGGTGCGCGCTCCCCACCAAAGAACGAGAGTTCCGCCGTTTCGAAGGGAAGCTGCGGGTTGTTCGTGAACGTAGTGGTGATCTGCCCCGTCGGGCTCAGCGTGATCTGTCCCGCGAGCTTGATGATGACACCGGACACCGGGTCTCTCGCGACGACGTAGATTGCGACCAGCGACTGGAAGGGGTTCTCCTGCGGGGACCCGGGGAAGTTTTGCGGCTGCGCGAGGTACGCGAAGCCCTTCAGCGGGTTCGGCAACAACGGCGTATGGACCGTCACCGTCGCGACCTTCGACGCATTCGGACACGCCACTTCCAGGCCATTGTCCAACCCGACCTGTTCTTCGCTGCACGCCTGCAAACCATCCGCGGCGGCCGCGTTCAGCGCGATCCCTTCGGGGAGCACTACCGTGATGCCACGCAACGCCGAGGGCGCGAGCCCGGCCGGGTTCAGCGCGTCCTGCTGGGGGACCTTGACATCGACGCTCAACCCGCTCGGGGTGCTCGCCGACTGCTCATCCGGGGATACCTCGATTTCGCCGCCGAACGGCAGACTCGAGCACCCCCCGAGACCCGCCATCAGCGAGGTCCCGAGCTCTTTGAAGGCGCCCTCTTGCTGCCAGCTGTCGCCTTCCACGACGCTCTGCAGTTCGCTGGTGCACGATGTCGGCAGGATCAGGAACGGCGGTGGGCTGGTGGTACCCTCCGGCGCGCACAAGCTTGTTTCCGCTTCCAACCCCGCGGCCGCGTTGATGCACTGCACGCTGCGCGCTTTGTCGTGCTGGGTATCCCCAGGGACACCCCACAGCGTGAGCGTCGTATCCATGAAC
>DASZIQ010000091.1:0-1578 GCA_035948945.1 Solirubrobacteraceae bacterium | reverse complement strand
TAGCTACTTGCCCCGGATAAACGGTTGAACCAAAACGGCCGCGCTCGTTGTCGAGCACGGCCGTTCCGGGCAAATGGTTTTGTGCTCTGGTCGAGCGGGGAGAATGCTCTCAGCTGGCCCGGATGGCGAGCGTGTCAAGGTTGTAGGCGAGGATCGCCCACGCCGTCCAGGCCTTCGCTGCCGGTGCTCCCTTCAGGCGGGACCGTCGCAGTCCGTAGCCGCGCTTGAGATGGCTGATGCGACCCTCGATCCCTGTGCGGTAGCGCGCCATTCGCCTCTGTGTGCGGCGTGAGCCAGGCTGCTGGCGGCCGGCAATGAACGTCCGCTCTGGAGCGAGGCGCTCGAGCGCCTCGTCTGTCGGGCCGGACTGGAAGCCGCCGTCGAGCGCAATCTCCTTGGGCGCCAGGGCGAGACGCTCGAGCTCCGCGACGGTTTTCGGGAGCAGCTGGTTCTCCTGCGGGTTGCCGAGCTGAATGGCCGCGGGAAGGATCAGGCCACGCGCCCCGGGCTTGGTGTTCTCGGTCACCTCGCAGAGCTGCGCCACGAACCCGAACTCGTTCGGCTTGCCGAGCTTGCCCTTGCGGATCGGCCTGGCATCCGGGTCGAAGATCGACACCAGCCGATCGGGGATCCGCTCGCCGCGGATGCGCTGTTTGATCTGCACTGTGACCCGGGTGGCCCGCTCGATGAACTCCTGAAGCCGCTCGGCCTGGCGCAGCTTCGCTCGCGCGCCACGACCGCGGGCCCGCGTCCGCGCGAGGGCGACCATCCGCTTCGCCTCGCCGATCGAGCGCTCGACGAGCCGGCCCGCCTGCGCGGTCAGGTCCAGTACCTCCTGTTTGCGCTCGCCGGTGCGACGTCCGAGGGTCCTTGACATCGATCGCACCCGACGTCCGATCGCGCGCGATCGATCCCGCACCCAGCCAGCGTCGCGGCCGACCATCCCCCCAAGCTTGCGCGCCTGGCGAGCCAACACCCGCGCACTGTCGAGCGCCAGCCCTGAATCGGTCGGATAGCGCACATCGGCCTCCACGACCGTCGAGTCGATCCGCACCGCCCGCGCTTTGAAGCGCGTCTCGTGCTGGGCCTTGGCGATCACCACACGCGTGAGCTCCTCGATCACCTCGCCGCCCAGCCTCCGCGTCAGCTTGCGCACCGTCGACTCGTGTGGCACGCGCTCCCCCAACGCGACCAAACAGAAGCGGCGCAGATGCAACGAGTCCGAAACCTCCCGAACCAGCGTCTCGTACCCCCAGCCGCTGCGCTGCTTGACGACCATCAAGCGCACATAGCTCTCCATCGAGCTCGTCGGACGGCCACGACCCACCGCCTCCGCCCGCCAACACGACGCGATCGGCAAAAGCAACGCCGGGTCGCCCAGCAACACGTCCAACGCCGCTAGATCCTGCGGCAACTCCCGCACCCCGACCGGCAGCAGCTCGTCCCACAACGACTCCACCTGCCCGCCCGACAGACACAACATCAGCATCCTCCTCGATCAGAAACCAGCCCATTTGCAGGACCAATTCTCTTAATCGAGGCGGACAGACCAACGACTATTTCCGGGGCAAGTAGCTA